>JAFAAN010000145.1 GCA_023426545.1 Pseudomonadota bacterium | reverse complement strand
ACTTCTTCTCCCTCGGCGGCCACTCCCTCAGCGCCACTCGACTCGTCGCGCGCGTCCGCGCCTCACTCGGCGTCGAACTTCCTCTCTCCTCCTTCTTCTCCTCCCCTTCCGTCGCTTCTCTCGCGCGACAGGTCGCCAACCTGCAAAACGGGGCGCAGCAGCTTCCACCTCCGGTGCGCAGAACAGGCGATGGGCTGGTGCCGCTGTTGTCGGCAGCGCAGGAGCGGCTGTGGTTCATCCAGCAACTCCAGCCGGACTCCAGCGCCTACCACATCCCCGAAGCGGCGCTGCTGGAGGGCGCACTGGACGTCGACGCGCTGGAGTCCGCGCTCCGATGGCTGGTGTCGCGCCATGCCGTGTTGCGGCTCGCCATCCCTTCCGATGACGGACGCCCCGCCCCCATCCTCCGCGATGTGCCAGCGCGCGTGCTGACCAGGGAGACGCTGTCCGCCCCGCCGCAGGCGCTGGAAGAACGGCTGCGCATCGAAGCCGAACGCGCCTTCGCCATGGCGGAGGGCCCGCTCTACCGATTCCACCTGTGGCAGCTCTCACCCGAGCGACATGCGTTGCTGCTCGTGTTCCATCACCTGCTGGTGGATGAGCTGACGCTCTCCGTGCTGATGCGTGAGCTGGGCGAGGCCTACCGCGCCTTCCAGCAGGGCACTACTCCCGAGCTGCCTCCTGTGACACTGGACTGGGCCGATGCCGCGGCCTGGCAACAGACCGATGCCGTGCGCGCGCACGAGGATGCGCATCTTGCGTACTGGACGCGCCAGCTCGCGGACGCGCCCCGGCAGCTCCAACTCCCCACGGACAAGCCGCGTCCCCCCGTGCTGTCGAGCCAGGGGCGTGTGAGCGCGCAGCTCCTCCTGCCTCCCGAGTTGTCGGAGGCCCTTCAGGCCTTCTGCCGCCAGCAGGGCGTGACACCGTTCATGGTGCTGTACGCGACCTTCGCGGCACTGCTCCACCGTTACTCGGGGCAACCCGAGGTCTGTGTCGGAACCCCGATGGCCGGCCGGACCCACCCGGCCACCGAGGACGTCGTCGGCCTCTTCGTCAACACGGTGGTGCTGCGCACGCACGCGCAGCCGGAGGACTCCTTCTCGGCCTTGCTCGCTCAAGTCCGGACAACCGTACTCGAGAGCATCGCCCACCAGGACGCGCCCTTCGAGCGGGTGGTCCAGGCCCTGGGCGTGCAGCGCAGTCCGCGCCACTCCCCGCTCTTTCAGGTGATGTTCGGCTTGATTCGCGCCGGGCACTCGCTGGCGCAAGCACTGCCCGGACTCCAGGGGCATCCCCTGTGGCCCGAGCTCGCCACGAGTCAGTTCGACCTGTCTGTCGTGCTGACCGAGTCGTCGGAAGGTCTTTCACTCGCCGCCAGCTACAGCACCGACCTGTTCGAGGCGGAAACCGTCGAGTGCTTGCAGCGCCACTACGTGCGCCTGCTCGACCATGCACTCCAGTCGCCATCCTCGCGGCTGGATGCCCTGCGCATGGCACCCGACGATGAGCGCGAGCGGGTGCTGCGGACCTGGAACGACACGCAGCGGACGTTCGCCTGGGAGGGGGCGCTGCATGAGCGCTTCGAGGCGTGGGCGGCCCGTTCGCCTGATGCCCTGGCCGTCCTCGACGGGCGGCAAGCGCTCACCTACGACGCCCTCAATCGCCAGGCGAATCAGGTGGCGTGGGCCCTTCGAGCGCGTGGCGTCGGTCCCGAGGTCCGCGTAGCCCTTCTCCTGGAACGCGGAGTGGCCCTGGCCGTGGGCGTGCTTGGCATCTTGAAGGCAGGGGGTGCCTACGTCCCCGTGGACGCGGCCTCTCCGCGCGGACGAATCGCCCACGTGATTCAGGACAGTGGTGCCCAGCTCACGCTGACCCAATCCTCGCTGTTGGCGGCAGTCGAGCCGCTGGGGCTCCCCACGCTGTGCTTGGACACCGTGGCGAACCAGCCGGCGCGGGATGACGCCAACCCACCTCGCCTCACTGAGCCGGAGCATCTGGCGTACGTCATCTACACGTCCGGCAGCACCGGTCGGCCCAAGGGCATCATGGTGCAGCACGGCTCGATGATGAACCTGCGTGCGGCGCTCGCCGAGTCCGCCTACGCCGGTACGTCAGGCCCGCTGCGCGTCAGCCTCAACGCATCGATTTCGTTCGACGCCTCGGTACAACAACTGGTCCAACTGGCGGACGGACACACGCTCTGCATCGTTCCCCAGCCGGTGCGGGACGACGCGTCGAAGCTGTGCGCATGGCTGGAGGCGCAGCGTGTGGACGTCTTCGATTGCGTCCCCTCGCACCTGAGAATGCTGCTGAACGAGGGGTTGGGTGAGCACCACCCGCTGCGCGTGCTCGTGGGCGGCGAAGCCGTGGATGAGGCGCTGTGGGAGCGGCTCTGCCGGCACCCGGCCCTCACCTGCTTCAACGTGTATGGCCCCACCGAGTGCACGGTGGACGTCACCGCGCATCCCATCGAAGGCGGGCGCCCCACCATCGGGCGGCCGTTCGCCAACGTACGGATGTACATCCTCGATGCGAACCTGGAGCCCGTGCCTGTGGGCGTTCCAGGCGCGCTGTACATCGCGGGCGCGAGCCTGGCGCGTGGCTATCTGGACCAGCCAGCGCTCACCGCGGAACGCTTCATTCCCAATCCCTTCGGAGCCATGCCCGGCGAGCGGCTCTACCAGACCGGCGACCAGGCGCGGTGGCTGACCCATGGAACCCTGGAGTACCTGGGCCGCATCGACACGCAGGTGAAGGTGAGAGGCTTCCGCATCGAGCTGGCGGAAGTGGAAACTGCGCTCCTCGCGGCCCCCGGCGTGCGCGCCGCTGCGGCCCTGGTGCGTGCGGATGTTCCGGATGCGCCGCGACTGGTCGCCTACGTGGTGCCCCAGTCCGTCCGCGCCTCCAACGATGCGGCTGGCATCGACTCCCAGCAGGAGCTGGGACTTCTTCGGGCGCACCTGAAACAGCATCTGCCGGAGTACATGGTGCCCTCCGCCATCTTCGTGGTGGATGTGCTCCCCACGACGCCCAGTGGCAAGGTGGACCGCCGGGCGCTGGCGGCGCTGCCCGCGCAGGCGTTGGAGTCCGCGCCCCGAGGCGAACCACCCCGAGGCCCCTCGGAGGAGGTGCTGGCACAGGTGTTCTGCCAGGTGCTCGGCGTCACCTCCGTCTCCCGAGACGACGACTTCTTCAGCCTGGGAGGCCATTCGCTCAGTGCCACGCGGCTGATGGCTCGGGTCCGGCAGGCGTTCGGCGCCACGCTGCCCCTTACCGCGCTGTTCGCTTCACCGAGCGTGGCCGGACTCGCGAGGGAGCTGGCCCGGCTCCAGGACACCACGGGACGCACGCTGCCTGCCCCTGAGCCTCGCCGGGATGACGAGCGCGCGGTGCTCTCGTCCTCGCAGGAGCGCATGTGGCTGCTGCATCGATTGCAGCCCGATTCCAGCGCCTATCACCTGCCCGAGGCCCTGGAGTTCACAGGGCCGCTGGATGTCGCGGCCCTGGAAGCGTCACTTCACTGGCTGGTGTCACGGCACGCCGTGCTGCGGCTCGTAGTGCCCGCGTCACCCGATGGGAATCCAGCGCCGTTCCTCGGCGCCGTGCCGGAGCGTGTGCTGGAGGTGGAGGCGCTGGACCTCGCGCCGGAGATGCTCGAACAGCGTATGCAACAAGCAGCCGAGCGCCCGCTCTCCATGGACGCGGGGCCCTTGTACCGCTTCCACCTGTGGCGGCTCTCCGCGGAGCATCACGTCCTGTTGCTCGTCTTCCACCATCTGCTGGTCGACGGACACTCTCTTTCCCTGCTGCTGGAGGAGCTGGCGGAGGCCTATCCATCGTTCCAGCAGGAACAGACGCCAGCGGCTCCGCCCGTCGCGTTGAACAACGCGGACATCGCCACGTGGCAGCGCACCGAACCGCTGCGTGCACACGAGGAAGCGCAGCTGGCGTACTGGACGCGCCAACTCGCAGACGTCCCACATCGGCTCCAGCTTCCCACGGATGCTCCGCGTCCCGCCGCGCTCACGGGGCAAGGCGGCCTTGTTTTCGGCCCTCGCCTGTCGGCCGAGCTGGATGGCGCACTGCGAGCCTTCTGCCGGGAGCATGGGGTGACGCCCTTCATGGTGCTCCAGGCCGCCTTCGCCGGACTGCTGCACCGCTACTCCGGGCAACAGGACATCTGCGTCGGAGTTCCCGTCTCCGGGCGCACCCACCCCGCCACCGAGGACGTCGTCGGACTCTTCGTCAACACCGTCGTCCTCCGGAGCCGGTTCCTCCCGGACGACTCCTTCTCCTCACTCCTCTCGCGCACCCGCGCCACGTCTCTCGACGCCTTCTCTCACCAGGACGCGCCCTTCGAGCGCGTCGTCCACGCACTCGGCGTCCAGCGCAGCCCCAATCACGCACCGCTCGTCCAGGTGGCTTTTGTCTGGAATCGCGCTGGCGCCCCACTCTCCTTCGGTGCGCTCTCCGCGCGTTCACGCTCCGTTCCTTCTTCCAGCGCGAAGCTGGATCTCGCGCTGCTGGTGCGCGAGGACTCGCAAGGGTTTGAACTCGCCGCCGAGTACAGCAGCGACCTGTACGAAGTGGGCAGCATCGAGCGGATGCTGGGGCACTACCTGCGGCTGCTCCAGAGCCTGCTGGCTGCGCCTCTGGCTCCGCTGGCCTCCCACTCGCTGCTCTCTTCCGAAGAGCGCCA
>JAFAAN010000110.1 GCA_023426545.1 Pseudomonadota bacterium | reverse complement strand
CCACGCCCCCCCCCGCGCCGCGCAGTGGGGGGGCTCGGCGCAGGCGAGAAACTGCTCGGCCAGCGCGAGCCGCGCCTCGACGTCCGGCGTGGACGTGGGAGGTGACAGTGCGACGGGAGAGGCCACGGGGTCAGCCTCCACGGACAGGGGGGGCGAGGGGCCGCGGCTCCACGGACGCCACCACGATGGGACTCCTGGACACGGATGGCCAGTCCCGGAGGCCGCGCCCGCGAACGCTGGCGTCCCAGCGCAGGCCCCGGTCCAGCACCCGGTCCAGGACGTCGACGAGGCTGGCGCTCCCAGCCATTCTTTCCACGGGCATCGTCGAAGCTCCTCGGCTCTTGCCTGTCTGGGTTTGTAACGCGCGACGGCGAAGCACCCCAGAACGGGCTGGGGGCACACCGTGATTTGCGAACACCCCACGACGCGCTTTGTTCGCTCCTGCACATCCACGGTGCTTCGAAGCAGGGCAGGCAGACGGCCGCGCGGCGGGCTCCCGTGGCTTATCGCGTTGGCGGCGCGTCCCTAGCCTTGCTCCATGGGCGAGGAGCAACGGGTGCACAGGTCGCTCTGGACGGTGACGGCGCCGCCCCGCGACTTTCCGGCGCTACCGGGCGACATGACGGTGGACGTGGCCGTCATCGGCGGAGGCATCGCGGGGCTGACCACGGCGTGGCTGTTGAAACGCGCCGGCAAGCGCGTGGCGGTGCTGGAGCTGCACCGCATCGTGTCCGGGCAGACGGCGCAGACGACCGCGCACCTCACGGAGGTGCTCGACACACCCTACGGCACGCTGCGGCGGGACTTCGGCGAGAAGGGGGCGCGGCTCGCGGCGTCGTCCAGCCGTGCCGCCATCGAGCAGATTGCCGGGCTCGTCGAAACGCTCGGCATCGACTGTGACTTCCAGCGCGTGCCCATGTACTGCTACGCGGAGACGGAGCGGGAGCTGGCCGAGCTGCACGACGAGGTCGCCGCGGCGCGCGACGCCGGCCTGCTGGCCACCTTCACCCGCGACGTGCCGCTGCCCTACCCGGTGAAAGGGGCCCTGCGCGTGGAGGACCAGGCGCTCTTCCACCCACGCAAGTACCTGCTCGCGCTGGCGGACCGCATCCCCGGCGACGGCAGTCACGTGTTCGAGGGCACGCGCGTGACGGAGGTCCACGATGGCTCGCCTTGCCGCATCGTCACCGACCGGGGGTGTGTCACCGCCGCGGCGGTGGTGGAGGCCACCACCACGCCGCTCAACCGGGTGGCCATGCACACGAAGCTGTATCCGTACCGCACCTACGCGGTGGCGGGGCCACTCGATGGCCCGCTGGAGCCGGGGCAGTACTGCGACAGCCAGGACCCCTACCACTACATCCGCACGCAAGAGGTGAACGGGCGCGCGTTCATCATCGTGGGCGGAGAGGACCACAAGGTCGGCGCGGAGACGGACACCGGGCAGCGCTACGCCGCGCTGGAGGCGTACACGCTGCGGCGCTTCCCCGTGACGGACATCACCCACCGTTGGTCCGGCCAGGTCATCGAGCCCGCGGACGGGCTGGCGTACATCGGGCGCAACACGGCCAGCCGCCACGTCTACGTGGCCACCGGCTTCTCTGGTACCGGCATGACGTTCGGCACGCTGTCGGGGATGATTCTCTCCGACCTCATCCTCGACCAGCAGAACCCCTTCGCCTCGCTCTACGCCGCGACGCGGGTGAAGCCCCACGCGGGCGCCAGGGACTTCATCGAGGAGAACGCGGAGGTCGCCTTCCGCTTCGTGGCGGACCGCCTGTCTCGTCCGGAGGGCCACCGGCTGGCGGACGTGGCGACGGGCGAGGGCAGGGTGCTGGAGGTGGACGGGCAGAAGGTGGCCGTCTACCGGGCGGAGGATGGCACCGCGCACGCCGTGTCTCCGGTGTGCACGCACCTGGGCTGTCACGTCCATTGGAACGGCGCGGAGCGCTCCTGGGACTGCCCGTGCCACGGCAGCCGCTTCAGCCCCACCGGCAGGGTGCTCAACGGCCCGGCCATGAAGGACCTGCCAGCGAAGAAGCTGCCCCTCTGAGCGGCACGGCGCGGCAAGAATCGGGTTGCGCGGAGTGGGAGCGGCGGCGGCATCATGGCCACCGCCCATGCCGCGTCCACCTCCCGACACCATCCGATACCCCAGCTACTACACGCCCTCGGTGCGCCGCACCCTGGCCCGCGCGGACCCGACGCTGGGCGCGCTGATGAAGCGCGTGGGCCCCTTCCGGCTCCTGGTCCAGCCGCTGCACAGCCCGTTCGGCGCGCTGGCGGAGTCCATCGTCTACCAGCAGCTCCACGGGAAGGCGGCCGCCACCATCTTCGGCCGCGTGTGCGAGCGCGTGGGCTCGGGGCGGAAGTTCACCCCCGAGGCCTTGCTGGCCGTGCCCGAGGCGTCGCTGCGGGAAGCGGGCCTGTCCGCCAACAAGCTGGCAGCGCTCCAGGACCTGGCGCGCAAGACGCTGGAGGGCACCGTGCCCTCGCTGGCCAAGGTCCGGCGCATGGAAGACGCCGAGCTCATCGAGCACTTCACCCAGGTGCGCGGCATTGGCCAGTGGACGGTGGAGATGCTGCTCATCTTCCAGCTCGAGCGGCCCGACGTGCTGCCCGTGGACGACTATGGCGTGCGCAAGGGCTTCATGCGGGCCTATGGCCTGCCCGAGATGCCGAAGCCCAAGGCGCTGCTGGCCCACGGCGAGCGCTGGCGTCCCTGGCGCTCGGTGGCGAGCTGGTACATGTGGCGCGCCGCCGAGCTCCCCGCGGAGGACTGAGCGGCCCGCGGGGGCATCGCGCCGCGCGTTTCAGGCGGTGTTCAACGCGGCGTGCGCGGCGCGCTGCTGGCGGCGCATCGGCACCAGCAGCGCGAGGAAGGCCACCGAGAGGACGGTGCCGAGCAGGAAGACGTTCGCGTAGCCCAGGCCCGGCCCATGGGAGGGGTCCGCGAGCCAGCCCGCGAGCGGGCCCGCGGGCGCCTTGCCCCAGACTTCGAGGCTGGCGAGCAGCGTGTAATGGGTGGCGCCGATGCGCCGGTCCACGCGGGACATCATGAAGGCGAACATCACCGTGGTGAGGGCGCCGCCGAAGAGCTCCTCCGCCAGGGTGACGGCGATGATGCTGTTGTCGGTGACCCCCCCCGTGGCCAGCAGCCACCGTCCCACCAGGGGGACCACCCGCAGCGCGGCGGTGAGGCCCACCGCGAATAGGAGAGGCATGCGCGAGGCCAGCAGGCCTCCCGCGAGGGAGCCCACGATGGAGGCCGTGGCGCCCCACGTGCCCACCCACAGGCCAATCTGCGCGGCGGTGATGCCCGCATCCACGAGGAAGGGCTTGAAGAGCACGTCGGACATGCTCTCACCCAGCTTGTACGTGGCGATGAAGAGCAGCAGCCAGCGCGCGCCCGGCAGCAGGAGCGCTTGCTTGAGCCGCTGGAACACCTCGCCCCAGGCCGGCCCGCTCCGGGGAGGAAGCGAAGCCAGCGGGGCGTGGGCGTCGGGCGGCGCCTCACGGGCGACGAGCGTCACCCCGAAGGCGGCCAGGCACAGCAGCGCCATGGCGAGGAACAGGCCCGACCAGCCGATGCGCGCGCTGGCCCAGACCAGCAGCCCGCCTCCCGTCAGCATGCCCAGCTTGTAGCCCACCACCTGCGCGGTGTTGCCCAGCCCCAGCTCGCTGGGGCGCAGCATGTCCACGGCGAGACCGTCCACCGCGATGTCCTGCGTGGCCGCGAACAGGTTCATCAGGAAGACGAGCCCGAGCAGCAAGGGCAGGGCGTCCCGGGAGGCGGCGAAGGCCGCGGCGGCACAGCTCACCGTGAGCCCCGCCTGCATCGGCAATATCCACGACTTGCGCCGGCCCACCCGCGCCGAGCCATAGCGGTCCACCAAGGGGGCCCACAGCGCCTTGCAGGCCCAGGGCAGCCAGAGCGCGCCGAGGAGTCCAATCGTGGTCAGCGATGCGCCCTCCGAGCGCAGGTACACCGGCAGCGCGGTGGCCTGGAAGCCGAAGGGCAGTCCTTGCACGAAGTAGAGCACGCCCAGCAGTGCGAGCCGGGACGACGGGAGTCTCATCGGCGCCCAGCATAGAGCCAGGCTGGATGCCCGTGGGGCCCTGTCCACGGCAGTGCAGGTGGGCCCTCCGGTCCATGGACGGTGAGCAGGCACTCCCTACGCTCATCCTCCCCTTGGCCGGGCACCGGCCTCATCTTGGCCCGGTCGCCGTCGGCGGCGGGGCGCGTGGAGCACGAACCATGCAGGAGCAGCAGGCAGGATTGAAGGCCGGGCACGGTGGCGAGGCCGCGCCCAGCCCCTCGTTGCGGGTGCTCGATGTGATGGCCCTCACCGTGGGCATCGTCCTCGGGGCGGGCATCTTCAAGGCGCCGTCGCTGGTGGCCGCGCAGTCCGCGAGCGCAGAGGCCATGCTGCTGACCTGGCTGCTGGGGGGCGTGGCCTCGCTGGTGGGCGCGCTGTGCTACGCGGAGCTCGCCAGCGCGTGGCCACACCCGGGCGGGGACTACCACTACCTCTATCGCGCGCTGGGCCGGGGCCCGGCCTTCCTCTTCGCGTGGGCGCGGCTGACCGTCATCCCCACCGGCTCCATCGCCCTGCTGGCCTTCGTGTTCGGTGACTACGCCACGCAGCTGCTCCCCCTGGGGCCGTACTCGTCTCCGCTCTACGCCGCCGTGCTGGTGGTGGGGCTGACGGCGCTGAACATCGCCGGACTCCAGCAGGGCACGCGCACGCAGAACCTGCTTACGGCCCTGGAGGTGTTGGGCGTGGGCGCCATCATCGCCGTGGGCCTGCTGTTGGCTCCCGCGCCGGCGCCGATGGAGGCGGCCCCCGTGACGCCAGCGGGCACGGCCTGGGGGCTGGCCATGGTGTTCGTGTTGCTGACGTACGGTGGCTGGAACGAGGTGGCCTACCTGTCATCGGAGGTCCGGGGCTCGCGGCGCACCATCGCCTGGTCGCTGCTGGCGAGCATCGGCCTGGTGACGGCGCTGTACCTGCTGGTCAACGTCGCCTACCTGCGCGGGCTGGGGCTCGCGGGGATGGCGCGCTCGGAGGCGGTGGCCGCGGACCTGCTCCAGCGCTCGGTGGGCAGCGTGGGCGCGGTGGTCATCAGCGTCCTCATCGCCATCTCCTCGCTGACCTCCGCCAACGCCACGGTGCTGACGGGCGCCCGCACCCACTATGCCTTCGGCCGGGACAGCGTGTTGTTCAACGGCCTGGGGCAGTGGCACGCCCGGGCCCATGGCCCCGCGAGGGCGCTGCTGGTGCAGGGGGCCATCTCCCTGGCGCTGGTGGGCCTGGGCACGCTGACGCGGCAGGGCTTCGAGACGATGGTGGAGTACACCGCGCCCGTCTTCTGGCTCTTCTTCCTGCTCACGGGCGTGTCGCTGCTGGTGCTGCGCGTGCGTGAGCCGGACGCGCCGCGCCCCTTCCGGGTGCCGCTGTATCCGCTGACGCCGCTGCTCTTCATCGGCGTCTGCGCCTACGTCCTCTACTCCAGCCTGGCCTATACCGGCCTGGGCGCCCTGGCGGGGCTCGCCGTGCTGGCGACGGGCGGTGTGCTGTTCGCGGTGGAGACGGCGCGAGCGCGCCGGGGCACGCGCGGCGCTAAGGCCGATACGACTCCTACTCCCAGGCTGCAACGAACGAAGGAGGCGACATGAAGCGACAGGTGGTGGTTCTCTCGCTCACGATGGGGGCGGCCGCGAGCGCCGGGGGCACTTCGACGGCGCAGCAGCAGGTGACTGTGCAGGTCCGCAGCTCCACGGGCAGCGCTGCACCGGCGCCGGAAGTCCCCTTCGTCCCCACGCCCCAAGAGGCCGTGGACGGGATGCTGGCGCTGGCGGGGGTGAAGCCCGGGGACACCGTCTATGACCTGGGCAGCGGAGACGGGCGCATCGTCATCTCCGCCGTCCAGAAGCATGGGGCGAAGCGCGCCGTAGGGGTGGACATCAACCCCGAGCGCATCTCCGAGGCCAACCAGAACGCGAGCCAGGCGGGGGTGAAGCACCAGGTGGAGTTCCGCCAGGGCGACCTCTTCGACGCGGATATCCGGGACGCGTCGGTGGTGATGCTCTACCTGCTGCCCTCCGTCAACGCGCGGCTCAAGCCGAAGCTGCTCTCGGAGCTGAAGCCCGGCACGCGCATCGTGTCGCACAGCTTCGACATGGGGGACTGGGCGCCGGCCAAGACGGTGCAGAGCGGGGGACGGACCCTCTACCTGTGGGTCGTCCCCGAGCGTGACACGGGGGGCGCGCCCCGGTAGGCGCTGCTCCGGAATGGCCCGGTCCCGGCGCCCGCCCTTCGAGGCGCCGGGGCCAACAGGCTCAGGGCGCGGGCTGCGGCTTGCCCGGCGTGCGGGAGTAGTGGCGCACCAGGGCCTCCAGCCGCGCCAGGGCCTTGTCCAGCGTCTCCATCGATGGACCGAACGACAGGCGCACGTAGCCCCGGAAGCGCGAGGGCCGCGCGCGGCGCTTGCCTGGGTTCACGTCGAAGAACTCGCCCGGCACGGCGATGATCTTCTGGTCCAGCGCGGCCCGGAAGAAGCCCATGCCGTCATTGAGCGGCGGCGGCAGGCCGGACACGTTGCCCCAGACGTAGAAGGTGCCATCCGGCGCGCGGTCCGTGCGGATGCCGATGCGCTCCAGCCGGGACTGGAAGTGGTCGCGCTTCTCGCGGAAGGCGTTGTGGATGGCCAGCGTCTCCTGCACCACCGACTCCTCCTGGAGCAGCGGGATGGCGGCGCGCTGGAGGGGCCGGCTGCCGCCGCCGTCCAGGAAGCTGCCCGCGCTGGCGACGGCCTCGATGACCTGCCGGGGCCCCACCGTCCACGTCATGCGCCAGCCCGGGTAGCGCCAGTTCTTGGTGAAGCCGTCGAACACGACCACCGGGTCCTTGTTCACGTCCTCCACGTAGCGGGTGGCGCTCTCCACCGGCAGGTGCCCGGGGCGGCCCGTCCAGATGTAGTGCGAGTAGAACTCGTCGATGAGCAGCGTGCACTCGTGCTCGCGGGCCACGTTCACCCAGCGGTCCATCTCGTCGCCGTGGACGAGCTTGCCGGTGGGGTTGCAGGGGTTGGAGAAGAGCAGCGCCGACAGGCCCCGGCCCTGCACCTCGCGCCGCAGGTCCTCGGCGGTGAAGGCGTAGCCGCGCTCACCCTCCAGGAGGATGGGGATGGCGGTGAAGGCCTTGAAGACGTCCAGCAGCTCCTCGTAGGCCGTGTAGTCGGGCAGGAAGTGGCCCAGGTTGATGGAGCCCAGGCTCGCCGCCGCGCGGGTGAGGGCGGCGCGGCCCCCGCCGGAGAGGCACACGTTCTCCGCGCTGTACTGGCTGGGCATGCCCCGGCGGTAGAGCCGGTTGTAGAGGCTGGCGATGGACTCGCGCACCTCCCAGAGGCCCGCGACAGGCGCGTACTCCATGTCCGCCACGTCGATGTTGACCTGGTTCAGCCGGGGCGGCGCGCCGGGGAGCTCGCCCGTCTCCGGCTGCCCCTGACCGAGGTTGCACCACTCCGGGTCGCTGGTGCGGTAGCCGCGGCGGGAGGCCTCGGCGGTGACGAAGATGACGCCGGTGCGGGGCACGGCGCGGAATGCCGGAAGGGAGACGTCGTCGCTCACGGCGGCCACCCTAGCGGAAGTCCAGCGTGGCCGCGCGGCCGGCTCAGCGGGCGAGGGGCACCGTGATTGGCCCCCCGCCATCCGCCGGGGCCGTCCAGCACCCGCGTGGCGCCTCCAATCACCGGCGCGCCGCCGCGATACAGGACGGCTGCCTGGGCGGCGAGCCGCAGGCCGCGCACGGCGCACGGCGCACGGCCTTCGGATGGGCCGCGCGCTGGCGTGCCGCGGCATGCTCAGCCCCGGCACACCTGCCCGGGCCGGGGCCTCAACCTTCGAGCGAGGCGCGCAGGAACCAGGCGTGCTTCTCGAACTCGGTGATGATGTCCGTGGCGAGGCCCTCGGAGTCGGAGTCACCGTGCTCGATGAAGAGGGCGCGGCTCTTGCGCAGGCCGTCCAGGTAGATTTCGATGCGCTCGGCCAGCAGCTTCACGTGCTCCATGTCGCGCGTGGTCTCCTGCGGATACTCCGGCAGGTGGCTCGCCTTGCCGACGTGGCGGCTGGTGCCATAGGCCCGGCCCCCCAGCGTCACCGCGCGCTCGGCGATGGAGTCGTTGTGCGTGGCCAGGCTCACCGCGAACGTCTCGAAGAGCGGGTGGAGCGAGGCGAACTGGGGGCCCTTGATGTTCCAGTGCGCGACCTTGATTTGCGAGTGCAGGTCGAGCCCGTCGGCGAGCCGCTCGTTGAGCGAATCGGCGATGGCGGCGCGGGTCTTCTCGGGAAGGGGGCTGGGGCTGCGGTACATGGTGTCTTCCTTTCGTGAGTTCGTCGTTGTCGGAAGCTTGGATGCTCGGCGGCCGGAAAAGGAGCGCCCCCCGGCGTTTCCACCGGAGGGCGCTTGAATCAACGGCGATGCCTCGGGGCAGGCCGGCTTACGATTCCAGGCCCACGGCCGCGGCGTGGATGACCGCCGCGATGCGGACCGCGTCGTGCACCTGGTCCTCGGAGAGGCCGCCGTCGAGGACGACCTTCTCGTGGGACTGCATGCACATCTCGCAACCGTTGATGGCGCTGACGGCGAGGCAGACCAGCTCGAAGTCCACCTTGTTCGTCAGCACCTGCGCGAGCCGGTTCATCCGCAGTCCGGCACGCTTGGTCGAGTAGGACTCCTTCCCGATCATGTGCCGGAAGCGGTAGTACACGTTGTTCATCGCCATGAGCGACGCTGCCGCTCGCGCGTCCTCGATGACCGGCTCGGGATTCGCGAGGGCCTTCTTCGCCTCGTTGAGCATCGCCTCCTTCAGCCGCTCGTTCCGAACGGCGAAGGCCGATGCCACCGCCACGCCCCAGCGCTGCTCGGGGGTGAGGCTTCCACCTTCCAGGACGCCCTGGAGGTTGAGGCGAGTGTCCTTGTGGGCGTCCGCGAGTTCAGAACGGACGACTTCGAGCGAGGCCATGGTGGATTACCCCGCCTTCGACAGCTTCTGGGTCAGGGTCTCCTCACCCTTGGTCCAGTTGCAGGGGCACAGCTCGTCCGTCTGGAGCGCGTCCAGCGTGCGGAGCGTCTCGGAGACGTTGCGGCCCACGGACAGGTCGTTGACCGTGACGTGGCGGATGATGCCGTCCGGGTCCGCGATGAACGTCGCGCGGAGGGCCACGCCCTCCTCCTTGTGGAGGATGCCCAGCGCGTTGCACAGCTCGTGCTTCAGGTCCGCCAGCATCGGGAAGGGCAGGTCCTTCAGGTCCGGGTGGTGCGTGCGCCACGCGTGGTGCACGAACTCGCTGTCGGTGCTCAGGCCGAGAACCTGCGCGTCGCGGTCAGTGAAGTCCTTGTACTTCTTGCCGAACTCCGCGATCTCCGTCGGGCAGATGAAGGTGAAGTCCTTCGGCCAGGCGAAGAGGACCAGCCACTTGCCCTTGTAGGTCTCGTTCGTGATGTCCTGGAACTCCTTGCCCTTCTCCAGGGACACGGTGGCCTTCACCTTGAAGCTCGGGATCTTGTCGCCAACGGTCAGCATTACGGCTCCTTGGGTTGGGGGGCCCGGCGATGACGCCGACCCCGGTGAATGAGTTCTGTCCTACTTCCTTAGCAGCTACCGTGCCAGAACCTCGAATCAATGATTCCAATGGGTTGTATTTTACCCCCTCAGAATCAGCGCCGCTGGGCCGGTGTCTAACGAAATCTCGGTGGCCCTCGCCACTGCAATTTCGGTGGAACGACCACTAAGTAGCAGATTGCCCCTTCCACAGGTGCGGCGCCGAAAATACGGGATGCCCCGGGAGGTTGCATCTGGTGCGGGCAGGCGGCCGTCCGAATGTGCAGCCGCGGACGTGTGCTCCGTTTGCTCACAGTTTGGGGGCGTGGCTTCCCCGCCCCTCTTGGATTTGGAAGTTGAGCCGCGCGGGCCCGGATGGTGGGGCGGGAGGAGACAACCCGGAATTCCAGGGGTGGGGACCTCGACCGCGCTGGTGTTGTCTGGTGGGTGGACCACGAAATCTCGGTGGTCTCGTCACTGCAATCTCGGTGGAACGCTATTATCCGTAGGGTATGCAGGATGACTTTTCAGGCTCCATCGAGAGCGCGAAGGATGCTCGGGACCTGGTCGAGCTGGCTGCCACGGAAGACTCCGTGGGGGACCTGTTACGCCGGGGGCTGGACTGGCTGACCCGGGTGGTGCGCTTCGACCTGGCCACGGTGTTCCTCCTCAAGGACGGCCGGCTGGTGGCGGTGGCGGCGCGCGGGCCGCTCGCCAACGCGCGGGTCCGCCAGCACTCGCTCCAGCTCTCGGAGTTCCCTTCGCTGCGGCAGGCGCTGGAGACGCGGCGGGCCAAGGCCTTCACGGAGGAGGACCACGCGGAGGGGGACGGAGACCCGTTCGACGGCGTGCTGGACCTGCCGCCGGGGCACTCCTGCATGGTGGTGCCGCTGTGCGCGGGCGAGCGCTGCTACGGCGTGCTGTCCCTGGACCGGGCCGAGTGCGAGACGTACCCGCAGCCGGTGGTGGACCTGGTGGAGGTGTACGGGCAGATGCTGGCCACCGCGCTGCAGGCGGCCGAGCAGCGCGCCACCTTCGAGCGGCTCCACCGGCAGGACCATGAGCACGCGAAGCTGCTGGAGTCGCAGCTGGGCGGGGACTCGGAGGGCATCCTCGAGACGTCGCAGAGCCCGGTGATGCGCGACCTGGCGCGCCGCGCCCGGCAGGTGGCGGAGACGGACACGCCGGTGCTGATTACCGGTGAGACGGGCACGGGCAAGGAGCGGCTGGCCCGCGCCATCCACCGCTGGAGCGCCCGGGCCGACCAGCCCTTCGTGACGCTCAACTGCGCGGCCATTCCCGCGGGCCTGCTGGAGAGCGAGCTGTTCGGCCACGTGAAGGGGGCCTTCACCGGCGCCACGAAGGACCGGGCAGGCCGCTTCCAGATGGCGAACGGCGGGACGTTGCTGCTGGACGAGGTGGGCGAGCTGCCCTTCGACCTCCAGGCGAAGCTGCTGCGCGCGTTGCAGGAGAAGACGTTCGAGCCGGTGGGGAGCGACAGGACGGTGCGCGCGGACGTGCGCATCCTCGCGGCGACCCATGTGGACCTGCAGCAGGCGATTGCCCAGAAGCACTTCCGCGAGGACCTCTACTACCGGCTGAGCGTGTTCCCGCTGCGGCTGCCACCGCTGCGCGAGCGGCGCGAGGACCTGCCGCAGCTGTGCGCCTTCCTGCTGGAGGAGCAGGCCCGGAGGACGGGGCGGCGGGGCATGCGCGTGACGCCGGCGGGGCTCGCGCGGCTGGGGGCGTACGACTGGCCCGGCAACCTGCGCGAGCTGGCCAACGTGCTGGAGCGCGCGACCATCCTCTCCCGGGGAGCCGAGCTGGGGTCGGAGGCCTTCGACGTGCCCACGCGGGGCGCGGTGGTGGCCGCGGCGCCCGCGGAGCCCGCGCCTTCCCTGGAGGGCGGCGCGAAGCCGGCGGGGGTGCTCACGCTGGCTGCGGTGCAGCGCGAGCACATCATGCGGGTGCTCACGCTCACCCGGGGCCGTGTCTACGGTCCCGGGGGCGCGGCGGCGCTGCTGGGGCTCAAGCCGTCCACGCTCCAGAGCCGGATGAAGAAGCTGGGCATCGCCCGGCTGGAGCAGTTCGTCGTCGACGAGGCGTGAGCCGGGGCCGCGGCGCCTAGGCCACGCGCGGCGCCTCGGGCGCCACCGGATAGGTGCCCGGGCGGCCGAACGGCGGGTCGAACAGCGCCGGGTCCGACTGGCGCGAGCGGAAGAGGTCGACGATGTAGTTCATCCGCTGGTCCAGCTTGCTCCAGTCCTTGGCCCCGCTGTTCTTGAGGCTGTCCGGGCTCTTGTCGAGCTGGCCCAGCAGCGCGCGCAGCTCCGGGTTCTCGATGGTGCGCAGGTGCGGCGGGAACAGCGTCGACTCCATGCCCGGAGGCGGCGGCAGGTCATTGCCCAGCTTCAGCGCCTCCCCAGGGACGGCGAGCTTCATCATGTGGTCGGTGGCGAGGCGGCGGAACACGGTCGCCATGCCGTCCACCGCGGGGTTCAGCGCCGCGTCCACCAGGCCCGTCTTCAGGGCCGCCTTGCCCGCGAGGTTGGCGGGGAAGGGGAGCGCGTTGATTTGCGACTCGATGCCCTGCTTGAGGATGTTGCGGAAGGTCTCCTGCACCGGGGCGTTGAGGGCCTTCTCGACGTAGGGCTGCAGCTGCGTCTGCTCGTGCAGGCCCACCTTGTCGTTGGCCAGGAGCATCAGCTCGGCCTTCTTGTTCGGGTCCTTCTCGAACATGGCCTGGGCGTAGTGGCCGAAGGACTCCTTCAGCAGCGGCTTGTCCGCGGGGAAGCCGCTCAGGTACTGCTCCACCTTGGCGGCGTCATACCGGGTGTCGCCCTGGAAGGTCTCCACGAAGCGGGCGAACTCCTGGCCCACCTCGTTGAAGACGAGCTGGTTGCCGTCGGCGATGGCCTTGCTGACGTTCTGGAGCGCCTGGTTGCCCGCGGAGGCGATGTCACCCAGGGGCATCGCGGGCAGGCCCAGCTTCCGCATCAGGTCGTCCACCTTGGACAGCGGCCCCATCACGTTGTCGGCCTGCTTGAGCGCGTCCGTGAAGAACTTGGGCATGTCCTCGCCGCGGATGCTCACGCCCGCCTGCTTCGAGGCCCAGGTCGCGAAGGTGGACCAGTTGGCGTTCTCGGTGCCCAGGAGCTCGCCCATGGCGTTGGAGAGGTCCGAGTAGCCCTGCGTAATCGCGTGGTTGCGCGCCACCGGGTCCTGCATGGCGGCGATGTTCCGCACGTCCGCGGCGGTGGGGTAGCTGCCCGGCGCGACGCGCGGGCCCTGCGGCAGGGCCGCGGGGGTGGTCAGCGCCACCGGCTGCTGGCGGGAGGCCGGGGACTCGAACTGGGACACGCCGGACATGCCGGGCCGGCTCGCCAGGGGCCGGGCGTGGGCCTGGGGCTTGGCCTCGTTGTGAGCGGGCCGAGGCGGCTCGCGGAGCTCCGTGGGACGGGCGGGGGCGCGGGGGGTGGTTCGGGAGGTCTTCATCCCTTCCAGTATCGATTTGAAACCCGGAAAAGTTTCGTACCCCGCCCTCGCGGGCACGTCAGACCCGCAAGGTAGGAAGGGCTGGACACGTTGCTCCAGGTGGGGTTCCACTGGGGGGGAGGCAGGGCGGATGATAGAGGGGTGGGAGGCGATGGGCCTGCGGAGGGCCGAGATGGGAAATGAGACGAAGCGCCCAGCGACCTACGAGGACCTGATGGCGCTGCCTGAGAACATGGTCGGGCAGATCATCGATGGTGAGCTCATCGCCCTGCCACGGCCCGCCAGTCCTCACGCGGTGGCGCACTCTGTCCTGGGGGGCCTGCTGGTCTCCCGCTTCCAGGTCGGGCAGCGGGCGCCCGGAGACTGGTGGATTACGGACGAGCCCGAGCTGCACTTCGGTGCGGACGTCCTGGTTCCCGATATCGCCGGGTGGCGGCGCGAGCGCATGCCGATGATGCGGCGAGTCCCGTTCTTCACCCTGGCCCCTGACTGGGTGTGCGAGGTGCTGTCTCCGTCGACGCGCAGCCTGGACCGCTATCGCAAGCGGGAAATCTACGCGCGCGAGGGCGTCGGGCATGTGTGGCTGGTGGACCCCGCGTCACGGACCCTGGAGGTCTTCGCACGGCGAGAGGGGGACTGGGTGCCGAAAGGGCAGTATTCAGGGGATGCGCGAGTCCGCGCCGAGCCGTTCGAGGAGCTGGAACTCGACCTGGAGTCGCTGTGGCCCCCGGAGCTGGAGGCGCCGTGAGCCCCTCCCGATGACGCTGCGGAGCGTCAGGGGCCCAGGCCGAAGCGCTTCGCGTGGTCGTGCCAGGCCTCCCGTGCCTCTTCGAGGCTCACCGCTCGGAAGCGGACGGGGGCCCCTGGTCGGCGCGCGCATAGCCGGCCCCAGTCGGCGCGAATGACGGCGGCAACGAGCGGATAGCCTCCCGTCGTCGGGTGGTCCGGGCCCAGGATGATGGGCGTTCCCGACAAGGTGGCCTGGATGGCCCCTCGCACCATGGGGCGCGACGTGCCCGTCCCTTCGTCGCCGTGGGGGAGCGGGGGGCCTTCGAGCCTCATGCCCACGCGGTCGCTCGCGATGGAGACCGTGAAGGTGCTCGACAGCAGCGTGGACGCCGTCGCCGGCGTGAGGCGCTGTGTGTCCGGCCCCAGGATGATTCGGATGGGCGCCGTCGCGTCCAAGGTGTCGCCAAGGGAGAGAGGCTCCGCGTCCTCATGGGCGCCGTCGAGCGGGAGCGCGTCTCCACGGCGCAGCGCCCGGCCTTCGTGCCCGCCTAGGCGCGCGACCAGCAGCGTGCCTCGTCCGCCCAACACCTCGGGGACCGCGAGCCCGCCGTCCACCGCGACGTAGCGCACGCTCAGCGCGTCGGGAGCAGGCACGGTGAGGCTCTCGCCCTCCGCCACGGTGAAGGTTCGCCCGTCCACGGACACCCGGACCTGGCGCCCACGCGCGCGCAGCGCCAGCTTGCCGAAGGCTTCCAGCGCCGCCGCGCCGCTCGCGTTGCCCACGGCGCGATTCGCCAGGGCCAGCAGCTCCGGCACCAGCGGCCCGCCGGGCGGCACGCCGTGGTGCATCTGCCCTGGGCGTCCCGCGTCCTGCACCGTCACCGGGGCGCTCACGCTGGTGATGTCGAGCCAGCCCGTCATTCTTGCACCCGCTCGAAGCGCACCCGGTCGCCGAGCTGCAACGCCGCGCCCTGCTCGGGCGTGAAGGCGGTGAAGTCCAGCGCGGTGCCGATGAGGTTCCACCCTCCGGGCGAGGCGAAGGGATACACGCCCGTGCGCCCACCCGCGATGCCCACCGCGAGCGCGGGCACCCGCGTGCGTGGCGTGGACAGGCGGGGCACGGCGATGCTCGGGTCCACTTCCCCCAGATAGGCGAAACCGGGCAGGAATCCCACGCAGCGCACCGTGTACTCGCGCGCCGTGTGGCGCCGGGCCACCTCGTCCTCGGAGAGGCCCGCGCGTGCCGCGAGCGCGCGCAGGTCCTGCCCGTCATAGCGCACGCGGATGGTGGTGAGGGGGCGCGCGAGCGTGGGGGCCGGCATTCGCAGCAGCCGCGTCAGCGCGAGCCGAGGCTCCTCGGGCGGGGCGTCCGGTCGGAAGTAGACGCAGGCGTGCTCCTCGGTGATGACGGCGTCCTGCACGCCAGGCAGGGCACGGAGGGCCTCGCGGGCCTCGCGCCGCTCCAATCCCTCGGGGAGCACGAGCCGCAAGGCGCCGTCACCCAGGGGCTCCGCGGGGAGCGCGAGCGCATCCAGTGTGGCGCGGACCTCGCGCGCCAGCGTCACCGCGCCCGGCGTGTCACCGTGGACGCAGAGGGTGTCCACGCCGCCGCCCGTGGCGAGCCGCACGGTGTTCGCGCGCGCCAGGGCAGGGTCGGTCAACACCGCGCCCGGCTGTCCGCGCGGAATGAGCGAGCCGTCCGGCAGCGTGCCCCGGTCCGCGAAGCCCTCACGCGCAAAGGCCAGGCCGGCCGCGCGGGCGGCGTCGTGGAGTGCCCCCGTGCGCGGGCCGATGACGGTGACGCCCGGGCCGAGCGCCGCCGCCACGCCCTCCACCACCGCCCGGGCCAGCGCGGGGGACGCGTTGGCCGCGTGGTACAGCGAGCCGTGAGGCTTGGCGTATCGCACGGGCAGGCGGCGCTCGGAGGCGAGCGTGGCGAGCCGCGCGCACTGTCTGGAGACCTGGGCGCGCACCCGCTCCGGCGCGACGTCGCGCGCCTGACGGCCGAAGCCCTCGCGGTCCTCATAGGATGGGTGCGCGCCCGCCTGGGCGCCGTGCCGCTCGCACCGCGCCAGGGACTGGCGCATGGAGGCATCGTCCCCCGCGTGCCCGCCACAGGCGATGTTGGCGATGTGGGCCAGCGCATAGAGCTGGGCGTCCTCATCGGGAAGCTCGCCCAGGTCGATGTTGAGGAGGCAGGGCTTCATGCGGCGCACCGTATGCGAGCCGCTCTCCCGGCGCAGCCATCCCAGAAGCCGGAGGCGCGGGCCGGGAAGCCGACGATGCGGGAGGACGTCTCACGCACCGCGCAGGGGCTGGGGCAGGGAATCCTCGGGTCATCTCCAGGACATTTCGGAGCGCCCGCGCCAGCCGCCTCAGCGTGAGGTCGAGGGCAGGGTGTCCAAGCCACCCGCCTTCACCCACCGCACGAGCGCCGTTGCCGTCTGCTCGTCAATCAGCTCCGCGTAGGTGGGCATGGGCGTTCCGGGCAGGAACTGCTCCGGGTTTCGAATCCAACGGACCAGCTCGGCGTCGCTGCGCGTGGCGACCTTGGCGAGCCGGTCGTGATAGCGCGCGCCTGGGGCATGGCAGGCCGCGCAGCCGAGCTTCGTGAAGAGGGCGGCCGCGTCCACGGCGGGCGCGCTGCGACGCGGCTCGCGAGCGGGCGCGGGCTTCCGGGCCGGGGGCACGGCCGTGCTGCTGCTCCGCACGGGGCTCGCGGCGGCCTGGGCGCTGGCGGTGTCGACAGCGGGCGGCGCTGCGTCGCGCGAGGGCTCCGAGGTATCGGTGCCAGCCTGGGCCGTCGCGGCAGTGGCTACGTCAGCCTTCTCGACGGAGCGAGACGGGCCGTCCGCGACCGCGTCGCCGGGCGCCGAGGTGGCCGCTGTGTCCTCCTGCCGCGCCGCCTCGTCCGTCCCGGTGCTCTCCGTCACCCACAGGGGGCGGACCGAGCTCGCGTTGAGGCGGGGCCGCGCGCCCTTCACGGCGTTCTTCTTCGTGGGCACGGAGCGCAGATAGTCATAGAGCGCCCGGGCCTCCACCTCGTCCATGCCCCGGAAGCGCGGCATGGGGAAGCGCAGCGCGGAGCCATCCGGCGAGAGCCCGTCCCGCACCGCGCGGGTGAAGTCCTCCAGCGTCCAGTGCGCCAGGCCCGTCTCGTGGAACGTGATGTTGCTGGAGTAGACCTTCCGGCCCTCCGGGTCGATGAAGGCCATGCCCCCGGCGAAGACGTCGTCTCCCTCCGTCTTGCGCGGGCTGAAGCCATCCGTGTGGCACGAGGCGCAGTCGTAGACGTCATGCGCCATGTAGTGGCCGTATTCGAGGTTCGCCGCCTTGGGGGGCACGGGGATGCCGGAGGCGGGGCGCTGCACCGGCTCGTTGCCGGTGATGACGCGGAAGCCGATGCCGCCGAAGAAGCTGAACTTCGACGGCGGCGCCGGCTCCGGGGTCGGCGTGAAGAGGGGGTGGCCGGAGCGCATGAAGCCCAGCACCGCGGCGAGGTCCGCGTCGCCCATGCCGTAGCTGGGCATCACCATCAGCCGCCCATCGCGGCTCACGCCGTAGCGGATGGCCCGGGCCAGCTCCTCGTCCGTCGCGCCGCCGATGCCCGCCTCCGCGTGTGACGTGAGGTTGGCGGCGTGGAAGCGCCCCATGTACGAGGGCAGCTCGCGCAGCGGCGCGCCGGAGGCCGTCTCCGCGTCGCCGCCCCGGTGGCAGGACTCGCAGCTCGCGTGGAAGATGGTGGCCCCGCGCTCCAGCGCGGCCGGTGACAAGTCCGCGCGGATGGGCGGGTAGGGGGCCTGGACGGTCCCCGCGCAGCCCGCCAGCAGGCTGGCTCCCACGAACAACGTGCTCCTCACGGCGTCCCGGATGGTTCGGCGCATGGGTCCTCTTCGCGTCGCGCAGGCCCCGACGCATATCGCATCCACGCCCGGGACGGAAAACGCCCGCTGTCTGTCCGCCACGGACGTCCGCCGCGCGGTCGTTCCGCCGCGGCGCGGCGACATGGCTAGACTCGCCGGACCATGACGCGCCCGCTCGAATCCTACCGCGACCTCTTCCCCGTGCTGCGGGAGCAGCTCTACCTGAACCATGCCGGGGTGGCCCCCACCAGCCTCCGCGCCGCCGAGGCCGTGCGCGGCTGGATGGAGGACATCGTCCACCATGGCATCCAGCACGAGCGGGGCTGGGAGGCCCACAGCGAGCGCGTGCGCGCCCTGGCCGCGCGCCTCATCAACGCGGAGCCCGGCGAGGTGGCCTTCGTCCGCAACACCAGCCACGGCCTGGGGCTGGTGGCCGAGGGGCTGGACTGGAAGCCCGGCGACGAGGTGGCGGTGGCGGCGTCGCTGGAGTACCCCTCCAACGTCTACCCCTGGCTGCACCTCAAGGACCGGGGCGTGGTGATCCGTGAAATCCAGACGCCCGAGGGCGGCGTCACGCCGGAGGCGGTGGCCGCGGCCCTCACGCCGCGCACCCGGCTGGTGGCGGTGTCGTCCGTGCAGTTCGCCACCGGCTACCGCACGGACCTGGACGCGGTGGGGGCGCTCTGCGAGCGGGCGGGGGTGCTCTTCTGCGTGGACGGCATCCAGAGCGTGGGCTGCATCCCCGTGGACGTGAAGAAGAGCCGCGTCCACTTCCTCAGCGCGGACAGCCACAAGTGGATGTTGGGCATCTCCGGCATCGGCCTGCTCTACGTGGCGAAGGACGTGCTGCCCCGGCTGCGGCCGGTGCTCGTGGGCTGGCGCAGCACCACCGACGCGTGGAACTTCAACCGCAGCCACTTCGAGCTGCGCCCGGACGCCGGCAAGCTGGAGGAGGGCAGCGCCGCGTACACCGGCATCTACGCGCTGGGCGCCGCGCTGGAGCTCCTGCATGAGGTGGGCATGGAGGCCATCTCCACGCGCATCCGGGAGCTGCTCGTCCGGCTGGAGACGGGGCTGCGCGGGCTGGGCTGCGACGTGGGGCCCGCGCCGGAGCACCGCGCGGGCATCCTCACCTTCCTGCCTCCGGAGGGCGACGGCGGCGCGCTGGGCGCATGGCTCGCCGGGCGTGGCGTCGCCCACTCGGTGCGCCGCGGGCGCGTCCGCCTCTCACCCCACTTCTACAACCTGCCCGAGGAGATGGACCGGCTGGTGGAGCTGGTGCGGACGCGCCAGGGCTGACGGGCTACGACTGGGCGGGGAAGAGCGAGTCGATGGAGAGGTAGCGCTCGCCCGTGTCGTAGTTGAAGACGAGCACGCGGCTGCCGTCGTTCATCTCGCCCAGCTTCTGGTTCACCGCGGACAGGGCGGCGCCGGAGGAGATGCCGCCGAAGATGCCCTCCTCGCGCGCGGCGCGGCGGGTGAACTCGAAGGCGTCCTCCTCGGCCACCTGAATCACGCCGTCCAGCGCTTCCTTGTGCAGGTTCTTGGGGATGAAGCCGGCGCCGAGGCCCTGGAGGGGGTGCGGGCCCGGCTGGCCGCCGCTGATGACGGGTGACTTGGTGGGCTCCACCGCGAAGACCTTCAGCTTCGGCCAGACCTTCTTCAGCTCCTCGGCGCACGCGGTGATGTGGCCACCGGTGCCCACGCCGGTGATGAGGTAGTCGAGCCCCTCCGGGAAGTCCTTGAGGATCTCCTGGACGGTGGTGCGGCGGTGGACTTCGATGTTGGCCTCGTTCTCGAACTGCTGCGGCATCCACGCGTTGGGGAGCTGGGCCACCAGCTCGTTGGCGCGGGCGATGGCGCCCTTCATTCCCTGGGCGCGCGGGGTCAGCTCGAAGGTGGCGCCGTAGGCGGCCATCAGCCGGCGGCGCTCGATGCTCATGGAGTCCG
Organism: Pseudomonadota bacterium; assembly: GCA_023426545.1. Classification (GTDB taxonomy): domain Bacteria; phylum Myxococcota; class Myxococcia; order Myxococcales; family Myxococcaceae; genus Myxococcus. The sequence goes on along the minus strand of JAFAAN010000110.1, from coordinate 5,476 downwards.
GCATGACGAGCACCAGCTTGTAGCCCTTCACCGCCGCCACCATGGCCAGGCCGATGCCGGTGTTGCCGCTGGTGGGCTCGATGATGACGCTGTCCGGCTTGAGCAGGCCGCGCTTCTCCGCGTCCTCAATCATCGACAGGGCGATGCGGTCCTTGATGCTGCCGCCCGGGTTGGCGCGCTCCAGCTTCACGTGGACCGTGACGCGGGAAGGGAACAGCCGGTTGATGCGCACGTGCGGCGTGTTGCCGATGGTCTCCAGGATGTTGTTCGCCTTCATGGCGGGGCCTCGTCGGGTGGGTCAGATGTGGAATTCGAGTGCGTCCAGCGAGCCATCCGCGCCGCGCTGACGCACTTCGCTGCGGCGGGTCACGACGGATTGCGAGGGGATGCTCTGCGTGAGCCACGCGTTGCCGGCGATGATGCTGCCGCGGCCCACCACCGTCTCTCCGCCGAGGATGGTGGCGTTGGCGTAGATGACGACGTCATCCTCGATGGTGGGGTGACGCTTCTTGTCCGTCAGCCCCTTCTCCACGACGAGCGCGCCCAGGGTGACACCCTGGTAGAGCTTGACGTTGTCGCCGATGAGCGTCGTCTCGCCGATGACGACGCCGGTGCCGTGGTCGATGACGAAGCGCCGGCCGATGGTGGCCCCCGGGTGGATGTCCACGCCGGTCTGCTGGTGCGCGTACTCGGTCAGCAGCCGGGGCAGCAGCGGGAAGCCCAGCGCGTGCAGGGCGTTGGCTACCCGGTAGATGGCGATGGCGTAGAAGCCCGGGTAGGTGAGGATGACCTCGTCCATCGTGCGCGCGGCCGGGTCCGCATCGAAGATGGCGTCCGCGTCCTGACGCAGCCAGTCATAGAGGCCGGGCAGCCGCTCCATGAAGCGGGCGGGGAGGTCTCGTTCGATGCCGGGGTAGAGCGGGGCCAGGGCATCGCGGATGCGGTGCAGGCTGGCCTCGACGGTGGTGACATCCCGCCGGACGGCGGCGGCCGTACATTCCACGCGCTCGGCGAAGTGGGGGAAGAGCAGGCCCAGCACCTGCCCCACGAATTCGGGGGCGGCGCGCCTGACGTCGGCGGGGAAGCAGTGCCGCTGCCGGGCTTCCAGCAGGGCCGCGACCAGCCTGGCGTTGGAGTCGTCCATGAGCGCTCGTTTCTAACGCGGCGCGTGGGCCGCCTGCACGACGGAATGGCCGATTTCCGGGGGGATTGTCGCCTCCCGGGAGGGGCCCGGCCGGTTCGGACTCACGCTGTCAGTGCGAGCCGTTCTCACCTCGACTCTCCAGCCGGGCGGGTGTCGGGTCTCACTCGGGGTGCTTGCTGCGGGCGGCCACTGGCGGGACGATGCCGGCATGTCCCAAGCCCTGATGCCTTCCTACGCCCATGGCACGAGCACCACCCCGTTGCTGGGGGAGACGGTGGGTCAGAACCTGCGCCGGACCGTCGAGCGGTACGGAGACCGGGAGGCCCTGGTGGTCGCCTCGCAGGGGTACCGGGCCACGTACCGGCAGCTCTGGACGCTGACCACCCAGCTGGCGCGCGGGCTGATGGCGCTGGGCGTCCAGAAGGGGGACCGGGTGGGGCTCTGGTCCCCCAACCGCTTCGAGTGGGTGGCCATCCAGTACGCCACGGCGCGCATCGGGGCCATCCTGGTGAACATCAACCCGGCCTACCGCACCTCGGAGCTGGAGTACGCCCTCAACCAGTCCGGCAGCCAGGTGCTGGTGCTGTCGCGCGGTTTCCGGCAGACGGACTACCGCGCCATGGTGCGGGAGGTCGGGCTGCGCTGCCCGAGCCTGCGCCAGGCGCTGGTGATGGAGGACGACTGGCAGCGGCTGCTCGACGCGGCGAAGGACGTCTCCGAGGACGCGCTGGCCGCGCGCGAGGCGTCGCTCCAGTTCGATGACCCCATCAACATCCAGTACACGTCGGGGACCACGGGCTTTCCGAAGGGCGCCACGCTGTCGCACCACAACGTGCTGAACAACGGCTTCTTCATCGGCGAGGCCCTGCGCTACGGGCCGGAGGACCGGGTCTGCATCCCCGTGCCCTTCTACCACTGTTTCGGCATGGTGATTGGCAACCTGGCCTGTACCAGCCACGGCGCGGCCATGGTGATTCCCGCCGAGGCGTTCGACCCGTTGACGGTGCTCCAGACGGTGCAGGCCGAGCGCTGCACGTCCCTGTACGGCGTGCCCACCATGTTCATCGCGGAGCTGGACCACCCGCGCTTCGGTGAGTTCGACCTGTCGACGCTGCGCACGGGCGTCATGGCCGGCTCGCCGTGCCCCGTGGAGGTGATGAAGCAGGTGCAGTCGCGCATGCACATGCGCGAGGTGACCATCTGCTACGGCATGACGGAGACGTCGCCGGTGTCCACACAGAGCGCGCTGGACGAGCCGCTGGACAAGCGGGTGTCCACGGTGGGCCGCGTCCATCCGCACCTGGAGGTCAAAATCATCGACGCGGGCACGGGCGAGGTCGTGCCCCGGGGCTCGCCGGGCGAGCTGTGCACACGCGGGTACAGCGTGATGCTCGGCTACTGGGGCAATCCCGAGGCCACCGCGGCGGCGGTGGATGCCGCGGGGTGGATGCACACGGGCGACCTCGCGGTGATGGACGAGGAGGGCTACGTCAAGGTGGTGGGCCGCATCAAGGACACCATCATTCGCGGCGGTGAGAACATCTCCCCGCGCGAGGTCGAGGAGTTCCTCCACACGCACCCGGGCGTGAGCGAGACGCAGGTCATCGGCGTGCCGAGCGCGAAGTACGGCGAGGAGGTGATGGCCTGGGTGCGCGCCAGACCTGGCGTGGCGCTCACCCCCGAGGCGCTGACCCGCTTCTGCACGGGGCGCATCGCGTCCTTCAAGATTCCCCGCTACTGGAAGTTCGTCGACGCGTTTCCCATGACGGTGACGGGCAAGGTGCAGAAGTACAAGATGCGCGAGGCGTCCGTGGTCGAGCTGGGCCTGGAGGACGCCGCGGCCATCAAGACGGCTTGAGGCGCTTCGCGCGGGGCTTCTTCGCCGCTTTCTTCAGCGCCGCCCGGTTCGCCGCGTCCACCGCGCGCCGGGCCCAAGGCAGCAGCGCATACGCGTCGTCCGCCGCGTCCGCGGGCGGCGTCCAGTAGCCCATCTCCACCGGTCTGGCGCCGCCGTCGTAGACGAAGGGCCGGCAGCCGGCGGCCTGGAAGTCGGGCCTGGTGACGTCGTCTACCTTCAGGAAGAGCTGGCCGTCCGCGATGAGCCCGAACATCCGCCCGCCGGAGTACAGCCCCCAGCCGCCGAACATCGCGCGGGCCCGCACGGGCCCCAGCTTCTCCAGCAGCTCGATTGTGTACTCGACGAAGCTGTCCATCCGGGCCATGGCGTGTCTCCGTTTCGGGGGCGCGGCACGCTAGCGCACTCGGGGACTGGCGGACGGCTTCCTCGCGCCCCACGGCTCGGGCATGGCGCGCACGCGCTCCACGATGAAACCCTTGAGCGCCCGCGCGGCGGCCGTGAGGTAGCCCTCACCCCGATGTATCAGCGCGACCTGCCGCCTCATGCCTCCGCGCGAGAGGGGCACCACGTCGAAGCCGTGGGCCTGGTGGTCCCGGGCCATCAGCTGCGGCACCAGCGCCACGCCCAGGCCTCGCTCCACCATGCGCCGCATGGCCTCGGCGTTGTCCGTTTCGAGCACCAGCCGGGGCGTCACGCCCCGCGCCTCGCAGGCGGCCTCCATCGCCCGGGTGCCGCTCATGCCGGGGATGGCGACCCAGGGCTCCTCCACGACTTCATCCAGGGCCACGGGCTTGCCCAGCCGGGTCAGCCGGTGACCGCGCGGCACCGCGAGCACCAGCGCCTCCTCCCACAGCTTCTGCGCCACCAGGTCCGCCCGGCGCACCGGGAGGGACACGATGGCCAGGTCCAGGGCGCCGCGCGCCACGCCTTCCTCCAACGCTGGTGCGAGGCCCTCGCTCAGCCGGGGCCGGACCTCGCGAAACCGCTGGGCGAAGTCCGGGATGATGTCGGGCAGCAGATAGGCGCCCACGGTGTGCAGCGTGCCGAGCGCCACCACACCGTGGGGCGTGCCCGACAGCCGCTCCAGCTCCGAGGTGCCGGCCGCGAGCGCATCCATGGCGCGCTGGGCGTGCGGTAGGAAACGCTCGCCCGCGTCCGTCAACACCGCCCCGCCTGGAGCGCGGACGAGCAGGCGCGTGCCGAGCGCCGCTTCGAGCGACTGGAGCTGTCGGGACAGGCCGGACTGCGACAGTCCCAGGCTCCGCGCGGCGGTGGACAGGCGTCCGGCGCGGGCGACTTCGAGGAAGGCTCGGAGCTGTTCGGAGGTCATGCGGATGTCGCAACGAGCCTATGCGGAAGATGCGATTTCCGCATGGGGGGCTCGGGCGTACAGATAGGCGATGAACGGAAGCGGCCTCACAGTGGAGCCCACGGCCAGCGCGCGCCCGGGCCTGGCGCGGCGGACGGCGACGGGCGCGGTGCTGCTGGCCCTGGTGGTCAGCGCCTTCGAGGGCACCGTGGTGACCAGCGCCATGCCCACCATCACCCGTGAGCTCGGGGGACAGCACCTCTATTCGTGGGTGTTCTCCGCCTTCCTGTTCGCGTCCACGGTGGGCGTCCTCATCTCCGGCAAGCTGGCGGACCGGCTGGGCCGCAAGCCCGTGTTCTTCGCCGGCATGGGGCTGTTCCTCGTGGGCTCCGCCCTTTGCGGGCTGGCGCAGTCGGTCCCCGGGCTCATCGCCTTTCGCGTGCTCCAGGGACTGGGCGCGGGCGCGTTGCAGCCCACCACGCTCACCATCTCCGCCGACCTCTACACGCTGCGCGAGCGCGCCGCCGTGCAGGGCCTCTTCACCGGCGCCTGGGGCGCGGGGAACGTCGTGGGGCCGCTCATCGGAGGCTGGCTGGTGATGCGGGCCTCCTGGCGCTGGGTGTTCCTGGTCAACCTGCCGGTGGGGCTGTTCGCCGCGGCGCTGCTCTACGTCTCCTACCGGGACCCTCCGCGCCGGCGGGACGTCCAGTTGGACCGCTGGGGGCCGGTGCTCGCGGGGGCCTCCGCGGCGCTGCTCCTGTTCTCGCTGGAGCCGGGGGCCGCGAGCCTCCGGTGGCTGTGCGCGCTGGGCGCCGTGGCCGTGGGCTTCCTGCTGGTGCGCCAGCAGCGCAGGGCGATGGTGCCGCTGGTGCCGGGGGAGTTGCTCAAAGACCCGGCCGTGCTCAGCGGCGTCGCGGGCGGCATGGCCAGTGGCGCCCTGCTCTACAGCATGGCCGCGTGGGTGCCGCTTTGGATGACGGAGCGGGGAGGCCACACGCCGCTGGCGGCGGGCCTGGCGCTGCTGCCCATGCTGCTGGGGTGGTCCGTGGGCTCGACGTTCGGCGTGAAGTTGTTGGTGCGCGGTGGCATGCGGCTGAGCGCGGGGGTGGGCTTCGCGGTGGCCGCCGTGGGCGCCGCGTGGCTGGCCCTGGCGGCGGCGCGAGGG
>JAFAAN010000094.1 GCA_023426545.1 Pseudomonadota bacterium | reverse complement strand
CGCGTCCGGGTGGGCACCAGGAGCCGGCGTACCTGGTGCAGTTGATGAAGGCGGAGGGCGTGACGACGGTACACTTCGTGCCCTCCATGCTGCGGGCCTTCGTGGAGGAGCCGGGGCTGGAGGGCCTTGCCACTCTGCGGCGGGTGGTGTGCAGCGGCGAGGCGTTGAGCGCGGAGCTGGTGAAGAAGGCCCACGCGCGGCTGCCGGCTTCGGCGCAGGTACACAACCTGTACGGCCCGACGGAAGCGGCGGTGGACGTGACGTACTGGTCCTGCCCTCGCGAGGGAGACTTCCAGCGGGTGCCCATTGGCCGGCCGGTGGCCAATACGACGCTGTACGTGCTGGACGGGCATGGCCAGCCGATGCCGGTGGGCATTCCGGGCGAGCTGTACATTGGCGGCGTGCAGGTGGGGCGCGGCTACTGGCAGCGGCCCCAGTTGACGGCGGAGCGCTTCATCCCGGACGCCTTCAGCCCCGAGCCCGGCGCACGCCTCTACCGCACCGGTGACGTGGCGCGCTGGCTGCCGGATGGGACGCTGGAGTACCTCGGCCGGGCCGACTTCCAGGTGAAGCTGCGCGGCTTCCGCGTCGAGCTGGGAGAAATCGAGGCCGCGCTCTCCGCGGACCCGGCCGTTCGTGAGTCGGTCGTCCTGGCTCGTGAGGACTCCCCGGGAGACCAGCGCCTCGTGGCCTACGTCGTCCTGGACGACACGGCGGCGCGGGAGCCCATCGACTCGTCCTCGCAATGGAAGGCCGTCTACGACGAAGCCTACGCACGCGATACGCCAGTGGACGAGGATCCGACCTTCAACATCGTCGGATGGGAGGACAGCTACACCGGTGAGCCGCTTCCGCCCGAGCAGATGCGTGAATGGGTGGACTGCACGGTGGCGCAGATCCTCGCCTTCCAGCCCAAGCGGGTGCTGGAGCTGGGATGCGGCACCGGTCTGCTCCTGTACCGGCTGGCGCCCCACTGTGAAGCCTACTGGGGTGTCGACTTCGCCAGGCCCGCCCTGGACCGCATCGAGCGCCAGCGCGAGCACATGGGCCGAGCCATGGACTCCGTCCGATTGCTGCACCGGAGCGTGGACGACTTCTCCGACCTCGAACCCGCGTCTTTCGACACCGTCGTCATCAACTCGGTCGTCCAGTATCTCGCCAGCGCCGATGCCCTGATCGACGTCCTGCGCGGGGCCGTGCGCGTCCTGAAGCCCGGTGGCCGGGTGTTCCTGGGGGACATCCGGAGCCTGGAGCTGCTCGCGGCCTTCCGCGCGTCGGTGCGTCTGCATCGGACCTCGGGCCCCGTCGCCACGTCTCAGTTCGCCTACCGCGTCCAGCGGGACCTGCTCGCGGAGAAGGAGCTGGTGCTCTCTCCTGCCTTCTTCACGGCGCTTCCCGGACACATCCCCGGAATCCAGCGCGTGGAGGTGCTGCCCAAGCACGGCCGCTACGACAACGAGCTGAGCCGTTTCCGTTACGAGGTCATCCTCCACGTGGGCGATGCCCCCACGTCGCGCATGCGTCCGGAGTGGTTGGACGGTGCAGCGCTGACCCTGGAGGGCGTGCGCGAGCAGTTGGCCGCGCGGCCCGGAGTGCTCGCCGTGCGCGGGCTTCCGAATGCCCGCGTCCTGGAGCATACCCGCCTCGTCGAGCTGCTCGCTGCGTCCTCCCGGCCCCCCACGGTGGTGGGGTTGCGTGAGGCGCTGCGCGACTGGCAAGGGTTCCGGGGCGTGAAGCCCGAGGACCTGTATGCCCTGGGCGAAAGCCTTGGCTACGAGGTCCGGGTGAGCTGGGCGTCAGCGCACCCGGACGGCGCGCTGGACGTGGTGTTCGCGCGGCCTGGAGAGGTGGCTGGGCTCGACCTGACGCCCGCGGCGCCGCTCCGTGCGTCCTTGGAAGGGCTCGCGAGCGATCCGCTGCGAGGAGCCCGCAGCGCGAAGGTGGTGAGCCGTCTCCAGGATGCGCTGGCGGAGACGTTGCCGCCGCACATGGTGCCCTCCTCCTTCGTGGTGCTCCCCACCCTGCCCCTCACGCCCAGTGGGAAGGTGGACCGCAAGGCGCTGCCCACCCCGGAGGCCGAGCGCCTTGGGGCCGATGGCGCGTTTGTCGCTCCCCGGACGCCCATCGAGGAGAAGGTGGCCCGCATCTTCGGGGAGCTGCTGGGACAGGCGCGCGTCGGCGCGAATGACGACTTCTTCGCGCTGGGCGGACACTCGCTGCTGGCCACCCAGGTGGTCGTGCGGGTGCGCGCGCAGCTCGGGGTGGAGATCTCCCTGCGCACCTTGTTCGACGCCCCCACCGTGGCGCGGCTGGCGGCGCGTATCGAGTCACTGTCCCTCCAGGGAACCGCCGCCAGCCTACCGTTGCTGGCTCCGCTGACTCGGTCCGGCGAAGACGCGCTGGCCCTATCCTTCGCGCAGCAGCGGCTGTGGTTCCTGGAGCAGCTTGAACCAGGACAGGCGGCGTACCACATCCCCGCGGCCCTGAGGCTGACGGGGAGCCTGGATGTCGATGCCCTGCGGCATACCTTCACCGAGGTAGTGCGTCGGCACGAGGCGTTGCGCACCACGTTCGTCACCCTGGAGAGCCAGCCCGCCCAGCGCATCCACCCAGCGCCCGAGGCGTGGCCGCTGCCGGTGGAGGACCTGAGCGCCTTGGAGCCCTCCGCTCGCGAAGCGGCGGTGCGTGCGCGCATGGCAGAGGAGGCCCACCGCGCCTTCGACTTGGAGAAGGGCCCGCTGCTGCGCGCGGTGCTGCTGCGCACCGGAGCGGACGCGCACGTGTTGTTGCTGTGCATGCACCACATCGTCTCGGACGGCTGGTCGATGGGCGTGCTGGTGCGGGAGGTGGGCGAGCTGTACGCGGCGCATACGGA
>JAFAAN010000093.1 GCA_023426545.1 Pseudomonadota bacterium | reverse complement strand
TCCGTATGCGCCGCGTACAGCTCGCCCACCTCCCGCACCAGCACGCCCATCGACCAGCCGTCCGAGACGATGTGGTGCATGCACAGCAACAACACGTGCGCGTCCGCTCCGGTGCGCAGCAGCACCGTGCGCAGCAGCGGCCCCTTCTCCAAGTCGAAGGCGCGGTGGGCCTCCTCGGCCATGCGCGCCCGCACCGCCGCTTCGCGGGCGGAGGGCTCCAGGGCGCTCAGGTCCTCCACCGGCAGCGGCCACGCCTCTGGCGCCGGGTGGATGCGCTGGGCGGGCTGGCCCTCCCGGGTGACGAAGGTGGTGCGCAACGCCTCGTGCCGACGCACCACCTCGGTGAACGTGCGCCGCAGGGCATCGACATCCAGGCTCCCCGTCAGCCTCAGGGCCGCGGGGATGTGGTACGCCGCCTGTCCTGGCTCGAGTTGCTCCAGGAACCACAGCCGACGCTGGGCGGATGAGACGTCGAAGGTCTCGTCTTCACCGCCCCGGCGAGGCAGCACCTCCAGGGGCAGCGAGCTGCCGGTCCGGGGCGCGGCCTCCAGTCGCGAGGCGAGGCGCGCCACCGTGGGCGCTTCGAAGAACGTCCGCAGCGGCAGCTCCACCCCCAGCCGCGAACGCAGGCGCGTCACGACGTAGGTGGCCAGCAGGGAGTGGCCCCCCAGGAGGAAGAAGTCATCGTTCACGCCCACGCGCTCCACACCGAGCGCATCGCGGAACAGGGCCGCGAGCTGTTGCTCCAGCTCCGTCCGGGGTCCCACGAAGGCTTCGGCCCCCAGGCCGAAGTCCGGCGCCGGCAGGGCCCGGCGATCCACCTTGCCGTTCACCATCCTCGGGAAGGCGTCCAGGCCGACAATCACGGAGGGGACCATGTAGTCCGGTACCCGCTGGCGCAGGTGCTCGCGCACTGGCGACATGTCCGGCAGGGCGGGGACGACATACGCCACCAACCGCTGGTGTCCGGAGGCGTCCTCTCGCACCACGGCCGTGGCCTCGGCGACGGCGGGATGCATACGGAGCATGGCCTCGACTTCATCCAGCTCGATGCGGTAGCCGCGGACCTTCACCTGGAAGTCCAGCCGGCCCATGAACTCCACCACGCCGTCCTGCCGCCAGCGGCACCGGTCACCCGTGCGGTACAGCCGAGCGCCTGGCGTGGCGCTGAACGGGTGTGGAACGAAGCACTCGGCGGTGAGGTCCGGCCGGCCCAGATAGCCGCGCGCCAGCCCCGGCCCACCGAGGTACAGCTCGCCCGGAACGCCCACTGGCACGGGGCGCAGCGCCGAATCGAGGACGTAGACCTCGGTGTTGTCGATAGGCCGGCCAATGGGAACGGAGACCCCCACGGCATCCCCCGGCGACAGCGTGTGCCGGGTGACCATGGTGCTGCACTCCGTTGGACCGTAGGCGTTGGTGAGGGCGAGCCCCTGGGCCAGGCGCTCTCGGGCCCGGGGCGCGGGCATCACTTCGCCGCCCGCCATCAGGTTGGGCACGCGCGCCAGGGCTCCGGGTTGGTGCTGCTGCAAGAGGTCGAAGAGCGAGGTCGCCAACACGAGCCAGGACACGCGGTGCTCGGTGATGAGCCGGGCCACCGCGTCCGGCTCGGGCAGTCCGGGCGGGGGCACGACGAGCCGTCCGCCGTGGAGCAGGGTGCCCCAGAGTTCGATGTTGGCGATGTCGAAGGCCAGTGGTGAGAGCTGGAGGGTGACCTCCTCTCCAGGTGTCTCGGTCAGGAACCGGGTGGCCTCGCTCAACCGCACGAGGCCCCGGTGCGGGACGGCCACGCCCTTGGGCGTTCCTGTCGAGCCCGAGGTGAAGGTGGCGAAGGCCAGCCCGTCCGCGAACACGGGGACCTGCACCGCCTCCGGAGACTGGCGTGCGATGACGGCCTCCTCCGCGTCCAGCGCCACCACGCGCCAGGGGCCTTCTCGCAGAGAGGGGAGCAACGACTGCCACGTCAGCACCGCGGCGAGCCGGGCCACCGTGGCGACCTGCCCCAGCCGAAGCTCGGGCCACGCCGACTCCAGCGGCACGTAGCAGCCACCCGCCTTGAGGGTGCCGAGCACGCCGACCACCATCTCCAGTCCCCGAGCGCCGCACACGCCGATGCGTGGCTCCTTCCCCAGGTCCAGGGACAGCAGATGCCGGGCCAGTTGGTTGGAGCGCGCGTCCAGCTCCGAATACGTCAGCGAGCGTCCCTCGAAGCTCACCGCCACGCGCTCCGGCGTCCGCCGGGCCTGCTCCGCGAAGCGCTGGTGGACGGTGGCCTCGGCGGGGAAGGGCGTGGCCGTGTCGTTCCAGGCCACGAGCACCTCGTGGCGCTCGGCCTCGCTCAACAGTGACACCGCGCGGATGGGACACGCCATGTCATCGACGACGGCCCGGAGCAGCCGCAGGTAGTGCTCGGCCATTCGGCGCGCCGTGTCCGGGGTGAACAGGTCGAGGCTGTACTCGAGCTGTCCCTCCATCCGCCCACCGCGCTCCACGAGCAACAGCGACACGTCGAACCGGGACGTGTCCGTCGCCGTGCGAAGCACCTCGACGCCCATGCCCGGCAGCGCGGGAGGCTGCATGGGGGCGTTCTGGAGCACGAAGGCAGTCTGGAAGAGCGGCGTCCGCGACAGGTCGCGCTGGCCCCCCATGGCTTCCACCAACCGGTCGAAGGGGACGTCCTGGTTCGCGAAGGCGGCCAGGGACTCCTCACGGACTCGGGCCAGCAGCGCGTCGAAGCCAGGGTTTCCGTCGACGTCGGCGCGCAACGCCAGCGTGTTGACGAAGAAGCCGATGAGCCCTTCAAGCTCGGGGCGTGTGCGGTGGGCGACCGGAGTGCCCACGGCGAAGTCCGTCTGGCCCGAGTAGCGCGAGAGCAGCGCCTGCCAGCCCGCCATCAGCACCATGAACAGGGTGGCCCCCTGGGCCTGCCCCACCTGCTCCAACGAGGCCAGCAGCGAAGGCGGCACCGTGAAGGCGTACGTGCCACCTCGTAGCGTGCGGACCGCGGGCCGCGGGTGGTCCGTGGGCAGCTCCAGGGCAGGGACACCTTCGAGGCGCGAGCGCCACCACTCCAGCTGGGGCTTCAGCTCGGGGCCCTCCAGCACCCGCCGCTGCCACGCCGCGTAATCCACGTACTGCACGGCCAGCGGTGGCAGCGCGGCCTGCCGTCCCTCCGTATGCGCCGCGTACAGCTCGCCCACCTCCCGCACCAGCACGCCC
>JAFAAN010000046.1 GCA_023426545.1 Pseudomonadota bacterium | reverse complement strand
GGCCGCGGCTTCGGGCGGGAGCCCCACCGCGGCCCGGTGTCAGCAGCCGCGGGGCGCTACTTCGCCGCGCGCGGCCTGCCCGGCCGTGAGGCCGGTGCTTCATCCGGCTCCACGGGCACCAGCTTGCCCAGGTCGAGCGGCGTCACCTGCTCCTGGATGGTCGCCGGGTCACCCACGAGGACAATCTGCATCGCCGCGGGGTTCAGGTACTGATCCGCCGCGCGCTGAACCTCTTCGGCGGTGGCGTTCCGCAGGCCCTCCACCGTGCGGTTGAACTCGTCCAGCGGGCGGCGGGTGATGAAGAGCGCCGCAGCGCTGGCGCCCAGGCCCTCCACCGTCTCGAAGGCCCCCGGGAAGGCGCGGATGAGGCCCTCGCGCGCGGCCTCCAGCTCCTCGGTCGTGATGGGCCGGCTCTTGAGGCCCGTCAGCTCGCCCATCACCTCGCTGAGCGCCGGGCCCGTCACGTCCTGGCGCACGGAGCTGTACGCGGTGAGCGGCCCCACGCCCAGGCGCGGAGAGAGGCTGGCGCCCGCGCCGTAGCTGTAGCCCTTGTTCTCGCGCAGGTTCATGTTGAGCCGGCTGCCGAAGAAGCCGCCGAACACGGTGGTGGCCAGCTCCAGCGCGTACTCGTCCGGGTTGCCCGCGGCGATGCCGGCGCGGCCCACCAGCAACAGCGTCTGGTCCAGGCCCGGCTTGGGCACCACGTACACCTGCTGGCGCGGCGGCGCGGGCGTGGCCGGCGGCGGCGCGGGCGGCGTGGCCTTGTTCTTCGACCAGCTGAAGTGCTTCTTCGCCAGCGCCACGCCCTCTTCCAGGGTGATGTCACCCGTGAGGATGACCGCTTCGGCGCGGGGACCGGTGTGCTTCCGGTAGAAGTCCATCACGTCCGCCAGGGTGAGCGCCTGCACGGACGCGGGCGTGCCATCCGGCATGTGTCCGTAGGGGTGCTCCAGCCCGAACACGGCCTCCAGGTACGCCAGCTGTGCCAGCACGCCGGGCTGCCCCATCGCGCGCGCAAGGTCCGCGAGCTGCTGCTTCTTGCGCCGCTCGAACGCCTTGGGGCTGAACGCGGGCCGGAGCACCACGTCCGACAGCAGCCCCATCGCCGCGTCCAGGTTGCGCGTCAGCACGCGCACGCCCACCTGGGCGCCGTCCGCCTGCACGTCCACGGCGGGGGACACCCCCAGGTCGGCGAAGGCGTTGTCCAGCGCCACCGTGTCCCGCTTGCCCGCGCCTTCCAGCAGCATGCGGTACGTCAGCTCGGCGAGCCCTTCCTTGCCCTTGGGGTCCTGCGCGCTGCCCGCGGCGAAGGCCACGCCCGCGAACACGAGCGGCAGCTCCCGCCGGGTGCTCACCAGCACCGTGAGGCCGTTGTCCAGCTTCGCGCTCTGGAAGGTGGGCAGCACCAGGTCCGGGGCCTTGCCGGGCTCCGGGGGCCTGGCGCGGAAGGCCTCGGCGTCGGGCGCGGGTTCGGCCGGGGGGGCCTTCTCACCCAGGGCGGCGGAGTCCGCCGCCGGCTTCGGGGCGCTGGCGCAGGCGGTCAGCAGGGTGACGAGGAGGGGGGAGAAGAGGCGGCGCATCAGTGGCGCTCCTTCGAATCGAGGGGTGCCTGTCGGCGTGCGGGCGGCACCGCGTGGAGGATGACGCGCGCGCCGGGGCGCAGCGTGTCCTGGGCGAACTGCTTCACGGCTTCCGGCGTCACCGACTCGTAGCGCGCCAGGTCCTGGGCCACGTAGTTGGGCTCGCCGACGAAGTGGTTGTAGCTCTGGAGGACGTCCGCCTTGCCGCCGAAGCCGCCGACGGACTGGAGGCCGGCCAGCGTGCGCGTGTCGTAGCGGGTGCGGGCGCGCGCAATCTCCTCCGGGGTGATGCCGTCGCGGCGGACCTCGTCCATCACCGCGTCCACCTCCTGGAGCAGCGTGTCCGTGGAGACGCCGGGCCGGGCCACCACGTCGATGGTGAAGACGGACTGCCCGCCCTGGCTCTGCTGCGAGGCGCTGACGCTCTGGGCCAGCTCCTTCTCCAGCACCAGCCGGCGGTAGAGGCGGCTCGCCTTGCCGGTGGACAGCGCCGTGGCCAGCACGTCCGCGGTGGCGTCGCCCTCCTCCAGGTACGCGGGCGTGAGCCACTGCACGGACAGCAGGGGCAGGCGCGCCACGCGCTCCTCCTCGCGCAGCACCACGGGCGCGGTGAGGTTCACCGGCGCGACCTCCGGCCGCATCGGCCGCGGGTGGCTGGGCAGCGTGCCGAAGTACTTCTCCACGAGCGCCTTCGTCTTGGCCACGTCGAAGTCACCGACGATGGCCAGCGTGGCGTTGGACGGCGCGTACCACTTGCGGAAGAAGTCCTTCACGTCGTCCACGGTGGCCGCGTTCAGGTCCTTCATCGAGCCGATGACGTCCCCGTGGTAGGGGTGCGGCAGCGGGAAGAGCGCGTGCCACGCCTTCTCGCGGGCCGCGCCGTAGGGCGCCGTTTCGATGGACTCGCGCCGCTCGTTCTTCACCACCTCGCGCTGCGTCTCCAGCTTCTCGGGCGTGAGCGCGTCGAGCAGGAAGCCCATGCGGTCGCTCTCCAACCACAACGCCGTCTCCAGGTGGTTGCTGGGCACGGTCTCGAAGTAGTTGGTGCGGTCGAAGCTGGTGGTGCCGTTGAGGTCGGTGGCGCCCAGCTGCTCCAGCAGGGAGATGTGGACGTCGTCGGCCACGTTGCGCGAGCCCTGGAACATCATGTGCTCGAAGAGGTGCGCGAAGCCGGTGCGGCCGGGCTGCTCGTGGTACGCGCCGACGTGATACCAGACGTTGACGGCCACCACCGGGAGCTTCCGGTCCACGGAGAGGATGACCTCCAGTCCGTTGGGCAGCGCGTATTTCTCATATGGAATGGCGAGCGCCTCGCGGCCGGGCTCCAGCGGCTTCGCCTCTTGGGATGTCTGGGCAAGCGCCGGGAGCCCGCTGAACAACAGGGCCGCGGCGACGAGTGCCTTCATTCTGAACAAGGTGCCTCCAGGTCTCGATGCCAATGCCAATGACTCACGTGACGCGCTTAGCACGCACGTCCGTTGCAGTGGGTGGGGAATGGTGGCTGGCGAGCCCTGCACGCCGGGATGTTGGTTCCTGGTCAGCATGAGAGACTGAAGCCATGTCCACCGAAGGACCCCCCGGTGTCCTGCCCCGCTGCGCCCTCCATCCGGACGCGCTCGCGGGCGCCACGTGTCAGCGCTGCGGCGGCTTCGTCTGCACGGCCTGTACGACGTGGGTGATGGGGCGGATGTACTGCCCTCCCTGCGCCGCCCGTCCGGAGGTCAACTACCTGGAGACCTTCCGGCTCCGGCTCTGGGGCCGGCGCGACGCGGGGGCCTGGATGGTCGGTGCGGGCTCGGTGCTGCTCATCGGCCTGGCGGTCCTGGCGCTGCTGGTGGCTGGGGACATCGTCACCGGAGCGGCGCTGCTGGCCAGCGCGGGCGTGGGGCTGGCGTACTTCGTGGGGAAGCGCTGGGCGCGCCCTGCCCTGCTGGCCGTCCCGCTGGGGGCCCTGCTGCTCACCGCGCGGGCGCTGGGCCCGCCGGCGCTGCTGTTCTTCTTCCCCTTCACCCTCGCGGTGAGCCTCTTCCGCGACACGCGCAGCCGGCTCTTCTTCCGCCTGGACGTCCCCGAGCGCGAACTACGCCGGCTGTGGGACCGGCGGGTCAACAACCCGCTCGCCCGGCATGCGCTGTCGTTGGGCGTGGGCGCCATGTTCCTGCCCGTGTTCGCGCCGCTGCTCTTCATCTTCGGCGCGCTGTCGGTGCTGACCCTGGGCTTCGTGCTGATGGGGGTGCTGGCCGTGGTGCTGGGCGTTGTGGCGTTGCAGCGCGTGGACCTGGAGGCGCAGCCGCCCATTGGCCGCCGATGGGAGGCGCTCGGGGGCCTGTGCCTGGGGCTGGCCTCGCTGGCGCTCTGGGGGCTGCTGTATGGGCCGCGCATGCTGGAGCTGCTCGGCGGCTGGAGGGACTGAGGGAGTCGGCCGCCACCGCCTCCAGGGGGTGTGGCCCTCCGGCGCATGGCCTGTCTCCTGCCCCGCCACCCCGGCGCGCGGGGGGCGGCCGGTGCCTGGGGGGCCCGGGGTGTCCACGCTCCAAGAAGGACCCAAGCCCGACACCGAGGAGGCCACCGTCATGGCGAACATACGCGAGGAACAGGGAGAGGCAGGCGAGCGGCGGGGCGCTACGCCCAGCATCCGCGAGCAGCGCAGCGAGTCGCGCACGGCACAGACCTATGCGGCCTTCCTGAAGGACCTCGAATCCAATGCAGGGGTGGTCCGCGACCTGGCGGAGAAGGCCGCCCAGTCCGTGCTGTGCCTGCTCGAACAACGCCTCATGGACACCGAGGCGAAGCACCTGGAGGCCCAGCTCCCGCGCAAGGTGCTGGACCTGCTGAAGCGGTGCCCCCGGCACGAGGGCAAGGCCGCCCGGAAGTTCAAGCTGGAGCAGTTCCTCGCCATGGTGGCCGAGGAGCTCGACACCACGCCCAACGAGGCCGAGCGACTGGCCCGCGCTGTCTTCGTCACGGTGCGTGAGCACATCAGCGAGGGCGAGGCCGACGACGTCATGGGGCAGCTCCCCGCCGACCTGCGCTCGCTGTGGGTGCCCGAGGCTTGAGCCCTGACCCCCAACCCCAGAAAGGAGCCGTGTGATGGCACGGATGATACGAGACGTGATGACCCGGGACCTCGCGGTCATCAATGCGAAGGACTCACTGAAGGACGCCGCGCTGAAGATGCGGGAGCTGAGCGTGGGCCCGCTGCCTGTCTGCGATGGCGACCGGTTGACGGGCATCATCACCGACCGCGACATCGTGGTGCGCGCCGTGTCCCAGGGAAAGGACCCGAACACCACGAGCGTGGAGGAGGCGATGACGGGTCAGCTCGAGTACGCCTTCGATGACGAGGACATCCAGGCGGTGGCGGAGAAGATGAAGGAGAAGAAGGTCCGCCGCATCCTCGTCCTCGACGGGAACAAGAAGCTGGCGGGGATTGTCGCGCTGAGCGACCTGCTGGAGGAGCTGGCGGAGGGCGAGGTCAGCCAGACGCTGGAGGCCATCTCCGAGGCGCCATCGCCCGCCGCGCACTGAGCGCCGGAAGCCAGCGAGAGCCTGCCTCCCTTCGACACAGGGAGGCGGCATCCGTGTCGGTCGCGAGACGGGTCTTGCCGTCCGCAACGTCACGCCACTCGACGGAGTCTCGGGCCGTCACTCCCGACGCGGCGTCAGGGGACGTACCGCTCGGCGGTGTTCGACACCGCGTGACTGTCGATGCCTCCGACAATGAGCACGCTTCCCGATTTCAGCCAGGTGGCCGTGTGATAGGCGCGCTCCGATGACATGGGGGCAATGAACTCCCATCTGCCATCCTGTCTGAATATCTCCGCGGAGGCATGTGGTGTCCCGTCGTAAGTGGCATTTCCACCCGCGACCAGGACCTCGCCCGAGGGCAGAACAGTGGCAGTGTGGACGAAGCGGACTTCCTTCATGTTCTCATGCGAAATCCAGCGTTCGCTGACCGGGTCGAAGCTCTCCACGGCATCGATGACCGTTCCAGGCGCACCCACAAGGGAGCCCGTCACCAGGACCCTTCCCGAAGGCAGCAAGGTCGAGGCGTGCCCGTTGCGTCCATGGCTCATCCGCTCCGGCAGCAGCCGCCAGCCTTCATCTGGCCGATTCGTGTCGTAGACCTCGGCGGAGGCGATTGCGCCAAAGCGATTGAAGCCACCAATGGCCACCACCACATCCCCGTCCAGGAGGGTGAGTGTCAGCGTGTTGCGCCGGACGTTCAGGTCCCCAATCGTCGTCCACGAGTCGTCGTCCGGGTTATAGACGGCGGCGGTGTTCAGGCCATTGTTCTCCGAGTCCCCACCACCCGCCACCAGGACCCTCCCGGAGGGCAGCAAGACGGCGGCATGGCTGGCGCGTGCCCCGAGCGGGAGGGGGCTGACAGGGGTCCACTCATCCTTCTCCGCGTCGTAGATTTCAGCGCTGCTCAGCGCCTCTCCCGTGGGGCCCTGACCGCCGACCACCAGGACCTTGCCATTCTTTAACAGGGTGGCGGAGTGACACATGCGAGCCGTCCCGAGGTTCCGCCCGGGGCTCCATGTGTTCAATGAGACGGTGTAGAGC
>JAFAAN010000044.1 GCA_023426545.1 Pseudomonadota bacterium | reverse complement strand
GGACTGCGCGGCGGTGGGCGCTGGGGACACGAGGAGCGCGGCGCTGGTGAGCGCGGCGATGAGCGAGCGGGAGGTCATTCCGTGGCGCCGAAGTTGAACGCGGTTCCGAACTGGATGAGCGGCACCTGGATGACGCGGGTGGGGCCGGTGAACACAGCGTTGTTCGTCACGTCGAGCCGCAGCGAGAGCGTCTTGCCGGTGAACAGGCGCATGCCGAGCCCCACGTTGACGGCGGGCCGAAAGCCGCCGTCGCGGTCGAGCTTCACCACCGTGCCGCCGCCCAGCAGGAAGGCCTCGATGTGGAGGACGGTGCTGTTGAGGAAGGCCATCTTCCCGTAGAGCGGGCTCCACACGAGGTCCGAGCCCACCATCCACTGCACCTGGTCCTGGAAGGCGACGGCGTTGGGCGAGGTGTTGAAGTCGCGCTCGAGCTGGCGGCGCAGGCTCGTCTGCAGGTTGTAGCTGTACGTGCCGCGCCCCACCTGCCACGCGAACGTGTCGTTGAAGTGGTAGGTGTACCCGACGGTGCCCACCAGCCCCTTGTAGTAGGCGTTGGCCGGGAGCACGCCCACGCCGAGCAGCAGCTCGTGGTGCATCCGGAACCGCCGCTCCTGGATGGCGGACACTGCGCCGGGATTCTCCAGCGCCTCGGCCTGCGCGCGGACGAGGCCGGGCGACAGGAGCAAGAGGATGAGCAGGGCGTATCGCACGGTGGGGTTTCCTGGGGGGAGGGCGGGAACGGGCGCGGGCTTCGGGCCGCGTCAGTAGCCGACCGAGTTGAAGAGGAACGGGTAGGTGATGATGACGACGCCACCCTTGGGGGCGGGGAACGTCCACGACTTCAAGTTGGAGAGGATGCAGGACTCGACGGAGGCATTGCGCAGCGTGGACGACTTCGTCTTGGCGGCCACCACGCGGCCGTTCGCGCCGATGGTCCACTCCAGCACCACCTTGCCCGCAAGGCCCGGGTCCTTGAGCAGCGCGCGTTCGTAGCAGCCGTGAACCTCGTTGAGGTGGCTGTTGATGACGCGCGCCACCGCCTCGCGGTCCACCGTGCCCTGGGTGGAGGCGATGCTGCGAGCCGTGGCGCGGGTGACGGTGCCGCCCACCTTGCCCTTGCCCACGCCACCCGCGCCGAGCGCGCCGATGCCACCGCCGCCCTTGCCGCGCAGCAGCTCGGCGCCCAGCGTGGCGCCGCCGCCCTTGCCGCCGCCCCCCAGGCCAAAGGTGCCCAGGCCCGCGTTGGCGATGGGCGCCTTCCCGATGAGCCCGGACAGCTTGTAGTTGGAGTTCTTGACGTTCTTGCTGCCAGGGCCGCTGCCCAGCTTGTCCACGGCGGCGAGCAGGTCATTCGTCGCGGGCCCGCCGGCGGACAGCTTGGCCAGCGCCTTGAGCGCCTTGTTCTGCGGTGCGGCGGCGGCCACCGCCTGCTCGGGCTGCTTCGGAGGCGGGGCCTTCTCCACCGGCTTGGCCGGAGCCTTCTCCGCCACCTTCTCCTTGGTGGGCTTCCGGGCCTGCTCCTTGATGGCCTCCAGCTTCTTCTTCGCCTCTTCCTTCTTCTTCGGCTCGGGCGCGATGAGGCGCAGCGCCACCGGAGGCAGGCTCTTCTGCTGGAAGTCCGCCACCTCGGGCCGATGGGGCTTCATGATGAGGAAGGCCGCCAGGGCGGAGGCGAAGAGGCTGGTGAACGTCAGCATCAGCCAAGGGATGCCCTTGAGCGGGTTGACGAAGACGCGCGCGGCCTTGGGTGCGGCGTAGGCCACCAGCGACATGTGCCCCTGCGTCAGGCGCGCGGCGGTGCCCTCGCGCAGGGTGATGAAGCGCCGGCTGCCGTCGGACTCCAGCGCGGCGCCGGTGACAGGCGTGAAGCGCCCGTCATTGCCGCTGCGCTCCACGTCGGTGCCCGGCGGCACGAAGAGGCGGAAGGCGTTGTTGAGGGACTCGGCGAGCGTGAAGGGCCCGCCCTCCGGCAGCGTGAAGCCCCATAGGGGCATGGCGCCTTCGAGCTCCAGCGAGGCCCGCACCGGGTGCTTCTTGTCGGGCGGGAAGCGGCGCGCGTCGCGGCGGACGGCGCCCCAGTACAGCTCCAGGTAGAGCTGCGCGGCGCCCTTGCCGGGGCCGATGCGCGGCGCGTGCGTGGGGCGGCTCGCGGCGCGCTCCTCCTGGAGCAGCGGTCCCGCGGGCTCCGGGAGCGGCTCGATGGCGAGGTCCGCCATCAGCTCCTCGGCCAGCCGCGTGTTCGAGGACGGCGCGGGCGCGGCGCGGCGGCGAGCGGAGGGCACCGTGCCCGCGGGAACGCTCGCGGTGGGCTGCGCGGGCCCCGCCGCGTGCGCCACGGCAGCGTGCCTCTGGGGCGCTGCTCCAGGCTGCGCGTGCGCCACGGCGGCGTGCCCCTGGGGCGCTGCTCCAGGCTGCGCGTGCGCCGCGGCGGTGTGCCCCTGGGGTGCCGCTCCAAGCTGTGCGGGCGCGACGTGTTGGGCCGGAGGGACCGCTCCGGGCCGCTGCGAGGCTCCGGGCAGGGGCGCTGCGGCTGGTTGCGCGTCCACGGTCTCGGCGCTGGGCGCCGCCATGGGGAAGGCCACCTGCGTGGCCACGTGCGGCGTCTGCTGGGGCGCGCGCGCCGCCGGGACGGTGGCGGCCGTGGGCGGCACGGCGGTGGCCGGGCGGAGTTGCCGCGCGGGTGCGGCCTGCTGCGGAGGCACCGCCACATGCGGCGTGGGCGCCGCGGGGGGCGCCGACGGCGCGGCGCCGAGCAGCGCGGCGACCTCGGGCGGCGGCTGCGGCTTGGTCTCCTGTGGCCTCTGCGACAGCACGCGGGTCTTCAGGACGAAGGGGCCACAGAGGACCTCGTCCACCGGCCGGATTTCGCAGGCGGAGACGCGGTGCCCATTGACGAAGAGGCCCGCTGCGGAGCTGGCGTCCTGCACCGCGGCGCGTCCATTCTGGAAGTAGAGCAACGCATGCCGCGGCTCCACGGATGGGTCATCCAGGCGCAGGTCCGAGGCGGGGTCCGAGCCGAGCGCATACGTGCCCGGAACGAACACCTCGGTGCCCACGAGGAGACCGTCGCGGAGGATGACGACTTGCAGGACGCTGGGCTGACCGCTCAACGGTGACGCTCCATTCAAGGGCGGGGGGGCGGTGCGGCCTCAGGGGTCGTACACCGTGGAGAGCGTCTCGGAGCGGAAGCTCTCGCGCTCGCGGATCATGGACCGCGTCTTCAATTCCTTGCGGTCATAGAGATACACGGCTCCGGACTTGTTCGTCTGTCCCTGGATGAGCCGGTCATCGAAGTCGATGCGCGACGGGCCGCGCTGCGGCAGGGCGGAGGATGAAGCCGCCGCTGCGTCGCCCGTCACCGGGTCCACCGCCGAGGCGCCACGGGTTTCGATTTTCGGCGGCGTCTTGGAGGCCGCTTTCTTGGGAGTCTTGGGCTTCGCCTGCCGCGCTGAACGGCCACGGCTCTGGGCCCAGGCGTCGGCCGGGGCCAGCAGCGTACCGATGCCGAGGAGCTGGGCGACAGCCATGCAGAAGAGGAAGCGTCGCATCATCAACAAGTTAAGCGATGCGTGTACCGAGCTGTCAACGCACACGCCGACACCCTCGTGACGCTCCGCGCGCACAGGTGTGGAGGTCTCTCCACCCCATGTGGGGCGCGTCCACCACGCTCGTCCGCGGTGTTGCCGGGACGTTGGAAAGATGGCGTGCTGTGCCGCGCCTGCGGCTCGCTGGCTCGACGCGGCGCCGAGGCGCGAATCCATCCCCGTACGGGTGGGGTGGGTCGATGCTCCGATGTGGAGGTGACGAGGACGGATGGGCAGCCCTCGCATGCGTGCCGCGCTCGCGGTCCTGGCGGTGTCGATGTTCACCGCGGGCGGGGTGGCGGTGTTTCATCGTCTCGGTGCGTCGCCGCGGCCGTCCCAGGCGCCTCCCGTCGCGGCGCCCAGGCTGTTGTCGGTGGGGCCTCGGCTCACGAGCAATGAAACAGCCCAGCCGCTCAGCATCCAGGGGGAGCACCTGGTGCCGGGCCTGTCGCTGGCGCTGGGGCCGCCGCTGTCGCGACAGCTCCCGCTCGTGGTGGAGGACGCGGCGCATGCGTATGCACGGCTCCCCTCGGACCTGGAGTTGCCGGAGGACGTACCGCAGGTGGCAGTGGAAGTGCGCCTGGCCGGGCCGGGCGCGGACGCAAGGCCCGAGGGCTCCGCCCGCCTCACCGTGGTGAACGACGCGGCCTTCACCGACCTGACCGCGCTGGTGCCGTCACCGGACGGCCGCACGCTCTTCATCGCCTCCGCGCCCACGGACACGGTGTTCGCGTTGGACGTCGACACGGGCCGCGTGGAGCGGCTGGCCACGGGCGATGGACCCTCCGCGCTGGCCGTGTGGACGGACGGCGCGGGGCGGCCCTGGCTGGGCGTGGCGCATCGGTATCAAGCGGAGCTGTGGCTGTACGCGCTCGACACGCCGGGGCGCCAGAGGTGGGTGTTACCTGCCCCATGGGGGGCCGAGGGCCTGATGGTGGACGGTCCGGGCGGCGTGGCCTACGTGGCGGAGCGCGTGCGCGACCAGGTCCATGCGCTGTCGCTCGTCGACGGTGCGGTGCGGTGGTCGGCGCCGGTGGACCCCAACCCGCGTGCGCTCGCCCGTTGGAAGGACCTGCTGGCCGTGGGCAGCCTCCAGACGGGGCAGTTGGAGCTGCTGCGCACGGAGGACGGGACGCGCGTCTCCACCGTGGTGCCGGGGCCGGGCGTGTCCATCGTCGGCGGCGACACCGAGCGCTTCCGGGCGCAGGTGATGGGCGGCAAGGCGCCCCGGTTCCTGGTGGCCAGCGAGCGGCTGGGGCATGTCTTCATGTCGAGCCTGGGGCCGAACGTGGGGCCCAACCCCCAGCGCATGGAGGTGAGCGCCAACAGCGGCGTGTCCGTGGTGGAGCCATCGCGCGGCACCTACGTGCGTCACCGGGGCTTTGGCGCGGGAGGGACGGAGGGGCTGGCCCTGGACGACGCGGCGGGGCTGCTCTACGCGGCGGACGTGGGCCTGGGCCTCGTTCGCGTGCTGGACGCGCGAGCGCTCGTCGCGGGAGACGCGGCGGCGCGCGGCGCGGTGCTGCAAGAGGTGGTGGTACCGCCGCCCGAGGGCACGCCGCGCATCCGGCCCGTGGAGGATTTCGGGACGAAGGGGCGCGCGGGCGAGGAGCTCCATTCGGGCCCGAGCGCGCTGGCGCTGTCGCCGGATGCGCGCACCCTCTACGTGCTCAACCGCTTCACCC
Source organism: Pseudomonadota bacterium (assembly GCA_023426545.1). Taxonomy (GTDB): domain Bacteria; phylum Myxococcota; class Myxococcia; order Myxococcales; family Myxococcaceae; genus Myxococcus. The sequence goes on along the minus strand of JAFAAN010000044.1, from coordinate 73,909 downwards.
GGACGGTGGCGGTGGTGGACGTGCGCGAGGCGAAGGCGGGCCGGGCGCGGGTGTTGCGCCAGCTCCCGGTGGAGACGTCTCGCGCGCAGGCCAAGCGGCGGCTGGGGCAGGTCCTCTATTACGCGGACCTCGGGCGCACGGGCATCACCTGTGATGGCTGCCACGTGGAGGGCCACACCGGGGGCGTCTTCTACGAGAAGGCCCAGCCCAATCGCATCTACCGCTCCACCACGCTGCTGGGCAGTCGTGACACCCCGCCGTACTTCACCCCCGCGGGCCACGCCAGCCTCGTGGAAACGGCGCGCTACGTGGGGGCGCGCAACCGGTTCCAGAACCCCGCCCCTTCACCGGCCGAGGTGGAAGCGCTCGCCCTCTTCAATTCGCTCCTCGTCACGCCGCCCAATCCGTACCGGCGCGTGGATGGCGCGCCGCTGGAACGGGTGGAGCTGCCGGAGGGGGGGGTGGGGCGGCCGGCGCGCGGCCGAGCGCTGTTCGAGGGCAAGGGCGCCTGTGTGACGTGCCACCCCGCGCCGCTCTACACGCTGGACCAGGACGCCGCCACGCGCGGCCGGTACCTCGACGTCGGTACGCCGGTGGCGCTGCCGCTGCGGCTGGCGCAGCAGGACCTGGTGCCCGGCGCGGCCACGCCGTCGTTGGTGGGGACCTGGGACGTGTGGCCCCTGCTGACGAGCGCCGCGGCGGGCTACGCGGTGGAGGGGGACCGGCTCGTGGTGGCCACGCGCTTTCCGCTGCGCGCGGTGCTGGAGGACTCGGGGCCGGAGCACGGCGGCGCGAGCGCGCTCACCCCCGAGGAGCGCGACGACCTGCTGGCCTTCCTCCTCACGCTGTAGGCCGCACAGCGAGGACTGCTGGACAGGGCGGACGTCCGCGACCGCTCCGGGAGATTCACCGCCGTTCCACGGGGGCCCGAATTGTCGGCCGTCGCTGTGCCACTTGCGCGGTGCTGACGGGCTTTGTGTCACGGGCGCTTGCGTTGTCACGGGGGCCTAAGGTGTAGAATCAGACTGATGCGCGCCCTCTCGCGGTCCGTCTGGCTCCTCATCCCCGTGCTGCTGCTGTCGTGTTCCGACGCGGGCCTCTATGCGATCGAAGGGCGGGGCCCTGGCGGGAAGGACCGCGCGAGCTTCGCGGGAACCGTCTGCGTGCCGCTCGCGGGCGGCGAGGCGTTTCCCACCAAGGTGCTCTTCGCGCTCCAGGGCGGCGAGGGCGTCGAGCGTGAGGTGGTGGGCTTCGCCACCGAGGCGCTGTCCACGCTCTCCAGCCGCTTCTCCGGGCCCTTCGTCAAGTTCGGCCTCGTGGCGTACCACACGGTGGCCACCGGCCTGCTGGGCCGCTTCTCCGACGCCTCCGACTTCCAGGCCGTGCTGCCGCGCTACGCCACGTACCAGGAGTCCGGCCCCGTGAGCGTCCGCGCCGCGCTGCGGCTGGCCAAGACGCTGCTGTCGGGCGACATGCAGACGTCCTGCCGGGGCGAGGTGGCGCGCACGCGCTACGTCGTCGTCGTCGTCGTGCGCAGCCAGGACACGAGCTGCGCCAACCCCGCCTTCAACGTGGGCTTGGACACGCGCTGCGGCGCCCTGGGCAACACGGCGGCGTGCAGCCAGTGCGAACTCACCGCCATCACCGGTGAAATCAAGGCCCTGGCCTCGCAGTTCAGCGCGGGCGAGGTGGTGGTGCAGCCCATCTACGTGCGCGGCGAGACGCCGGACCCAATCACCCGCCAGCACGTGGCCGCCATCGCCAGCGCGGGTGGCACCGAGCCGCTGGAGACGGACGCGGCCGGGCTGTCGGGCACCCTCACCAGCATCCAGTATGCCGCGCGGACCAACACCCTCAAGCTCAAGCGCTTCTTCGCCTACAACCGCAACGTGGTGGTGCGCGCCGGACAGGTGCTCATCGACAGCGACGGGGATGGCCTCCCCGACGTCGACGAGGAGCTGCTGGGGACCGACCCCCTGCGGCAGGACACCGACCAGGACGGGCTGATGGATGGCATCGAGGTCCGCATGGGCCTGGACCCGCTCCAGCCGAACATCATCAACGGCTGCAACCTGTCGCTGGACGAGGACGGCGACCGCCTCAACACCTGCGAGGAGCGGGTGCTGGGCACCAACGCCTGCATCGGCGACACCGACGGTGACGGGCTGCCCGACCTGGTGGAGGCGCTCGCTATGACCAACCCGCTCATCCCCGAGGACCTGCTGGACTCGGACCGCGACGGCATCACCAACGTGGCGGAGGTGGAGGCGCATGGAGACGCGTTCAGCGCCGACCTCGCCTTCCACCGCGAGCGTGGCTACGGCTACGAGCTGGTGGAGACCACGCCCACCGCGGATGGCCGCAGCTGCTACCAGGTGCGCGTGGAGAACGTGACGGTCGTCCCCACCCGCGAGCGGCCCCACCCCTTCATCCCGGGCGAGGTCATCAAGGCGGGCACCAACGAGGTCTACCTCTACCTCCAGGCCGGCCGGGACAATGATCCACGAGGGGCGGGCATCGGCTCGCTCCTCATCCAGGAAATCCAATACAGCGAGCAGGGAGGCCGCCTGCCTGCGGGCATCATTCCCCTGGACCCGGACACCTTCATCCCCGGGACCTGAGGGGCCTGGGATGTGGGGTCTACCCCTCGACTCGGCTGGGGAGTCCCCTCCACACCCTGGGCTCGACACACCTTCTGACGTGGCCAACCCACTGAGATTCCAGGGCTTCTCCAAGTGTTCGGTACGGATCGTTCCTTGCTAGGCGGCCGGTGTTGAAAGGAGTCACCATGACACGCGCTCGTCTCGCCACGGCCCTCACGCTGGGGGCCGCCCTCGTCCTCGGCCCCAGCGGGGCCCTGGCTCAGTCCACCAACAATCCAGACAACCCGGAGTGCCTGGGGGACCGGTGCGGCATGCCCCTGGAGGAGGGCGGCGGCGGTGGCTGCGGCGGGGGCGGCAGCGTGTGGGTGAACTACACGGACGACGGCGACACCCTGTCGTACACGGACGACGCCGATGGTGACGGCCGCGCGGACGACCGCGACAACTGTCCCTTCGTCTCCAACCGCGACCAGGCGGACGACGACGGCGACGGCGTGGGCAACGCGTGTGACAACTGCCCGACGCTCTCCAACTTCCAGCAGCGCGACGCGGACGGCGACGGCATCGGCGACGACTGCGACCCGGACCAGGACAACGACGGCATTCCCAACGAGGCGGACAACTGCCCGCTGGTGCCCAACGCGGACCAGTCCGACCTGGACGGTGACGGCCTGGGCGACGTCTGCGACCTCGACGACGACGGCGACGGCGTGCTGGACGGCGAGGACAACTGCCCCCGCGTCTACAACCCGGACCAGGTGATCAAGCCGGAGGAAGCCCATCTGTGCCGCGTGGACGCGGACGAGGACAACATCTCCGACAGCAGCGACAACTGCCCGGGCGTGCCCAACCCGGACCAGCGGGACACGGACGGCGACGGCGTGGGCGACGCCTGCGACTTCGATATCGACGGCGACAGCGTGCTCAACGCGCAGGACAACTGCCCCTCCGTCCCCAACCGGGACCAGGCGGACGAAGACCGCGACGGCATCGGCGACGCCTGCGACACGCACTACTGCCTGGTGGTCAACCCGGAGCGCCCGGACGACTGCCTGGACCCGAAGGCGCCCTTCACGGTCAGCGCCGGAGGGCTCTTCAGGACGGACAAGGCCGGCGTCGCCATCCGCCCGCCGCTGTTCGCCAACCGCAACGGCGCGGCCATGGAGTACGAGTGGGCGGTGGTGAAGCGCCCGTCCGGCTCCGCCGCGGTGGTGGAGCGCCCCAAGGGCGCGGTGACGCTCAGCCGCGACTGGCAGTACATGTACCTCGACGGCAGCGTGCCCACCTTCGTCCCGGACAAGAAGGGCGAGTACCAGCTCCAGCTGACGGCGCGCCTGGCCTTCTCCGACCGCGTCTTCCCCGACCAGCGCATGTCCACCTCCACCCTCACGGTGCTCGTGGGGGATGAGTCCGGTAGCGGCTGGAGCTGCAGCTCGGTCCCCGCGGGCTTCAGCGCCGCCGCGCTGGGCGCCGCGCTGCTCAGCCTGATGATGCGCCGCCGGCGCCAGCAGCAGTAACCTCGTCGTCCCCCGCCAGGAGGTCCCTTCCGCATGCGCCGCCTCGTTCGTACCTCGCTGCTCGCGGCGGGCCTCCTGGCCTCGGGCCTGTGGTCCTGTTCGGACGCCATGCTCGAGTCGCGGACGGATGCGCTCTCCAACCTCGATGATCGGCTCACGCTGCAGGGCCGCGTCTGTACGCGCCCGCCCAACCCCTCCGGCTTCCCGGTGAAGGTGGTGGTGGTCATCGACGAGTCGGGCAGCATGTGCGTCTCCGACCCGCCGGGCTCGCAGGCGGACAGCGGCTTCTGCCAGCGCCGCGAGGTGCTGGACATCATCCCGGAGGGCGTCACCGAGCCTGCCCGCGTGCGCGCCCTCAAGCGGCTGGTGCGGCAGTTCCGGGCCGTCAACGCGCAGGGCGGCAACGTGCAGGTGTCCGTCGCCCCCTTCGAGACCAACGTGCGCAACGTGTGGCCGCCCACCACGACGGGGGACCGCTTCGCCCGGCCGGACAACAACATCGACAACTACATCGAGGGGCTGCAGAGCCAGCTCGGCAAGGGCACCGACTACCAGGGCGCCCTGTCCTACGCGTACAGCCTCATCTCCAGCGACATCAACGCGGTGGCCCAGTCGAACCCGGAGCTGCTGCCGCGCACCCGCTACGTCGTCGTCTTCCTCACCGACGGCACGCCGTATCCGCGCTGCTCGGCCTCCGACAACCTCAGCGTCTACGCCGACCCGGACAACCCGGACCTGACGTGGGCGGACTCGCTGACCGATTTCTGCAACCTCACCAACACCTCGGACCAGATTGATGGCTTCGAGGTGGGGACGGACCGCAACCAGAACTACCAGCTCTTCAGCTACGTGCGGCGGCTGATGGAGCTGAAGGACCAGCACAACGTGGGCGACGTGCGCATGCACACGGTGCTGCTCTTCAACCAGGAGGCGGTGCGGGCGTGTGGCCCCATCTGCCAGGACATCTACGGCGTGTACCCGGGCGTGGCGCCGGCGCGCTACCCGGAGGCGGCGAAGAAGGTGGCCGCGTGGCTGCTGCGGCGCTTCGCGGAGATTGGCAACGGCGTGTACCAGGAGTTCAACGACACGGCGGAGATCTCCAACCTCGGCCTGGGCGCGCTGGACTACTCGTCGTTCGCGTCGCGCAACGTGATGAAGACGCTGATGGTGGAGGCGCTCAGCTCCCTGCCAGGCGACACCGGCCGCGTGCTGGACAGCGACGGGGACGGGGTGCCGGACTCCATCGACAACGGCTTCACGCTGAAGACCAACCCCTTCGTGGCGGACAGCGACGGGGACTGCCTGGATGACGGCTTCGAGTACCGCCGAGAGGACCAGGGCTTCCGGGCGGCCAATGACCTGGACGCGCGCGGGTGCAACCCGGCCTCGCCGCTCACCCCCAACTGCGTCTGCCGCGACACGGACGGTGACGGCCTGTCCCAGTTCGCCGAGGACTTCCTGCGCACGCGCACCGGCATCGTCGACAGCGACGGTGACGGCGTGCCGGACGGCATGGAGGCGCGCTGGGGGCTGAACCCGCTGGAGAACAGCGTGGCGGGCCTGGACACGGACGGTGATGGCATTCCGGACGCCCTGGAGCTGCGCGCGGGCAGCGACCCCACGCGCCGCGACAAGGCCTTCTTCGAGCGCTTCGGCTACCAGTACGAGACGCGCATCGCGGAGGTCCGTCCCGACGGCAGCATCTGCTACGACTTCACCGTGTCCAACCTGCAGCTCGTCACGCCGCCGGACCGGGCGGGCGTGAAGCAGGGCTACAACCTCTTCAAGGTGTGGTTCGCCGAGGCCCCCGAGAGCGGCGTGAGCACGGACTACGGCGTCTGGCGCGCCGCCTGCGCCTGGGCCCAGTACGCACCGCCCAGCGTGCGCGTCCCGCTGGGGCCGGAGCTGGCGCTGCAGGACTCGGACTTCCGCCGGCCCGACCGCTTGAGCAATCCGTGGAACAACCAGAACGACTGTGTCGGAATCCCGCCCTCGGGGAGCGTCACCCCGTGAGCCGCGCGGTGCGAGTGCTGGCGGGCGCCGTCGTCGCGGTGGCGCTGGTCATGGCCTGTACGGATTCATACCTGTACGACCCGCGCCGTGACACGGACGTGCCGGTGGACCGGGCGGTGACGCTGGAGGGCCGCTTCTGCACGGTGGGCAGCAACGAGGTGGTGCGGCCCATCAAGCTCGTCGTCGCCATGGACGCCTCGCAGTCCATGCGCGTGAGCGACCCGGACGGCGTGCGCGCCACCGCGTTGGTGGACCTCATCCAGAACCTGCCCCGGGACCCGGAGGTGCACCTGGCGGTGATGCTCTTCGCGGGCAGCACCACGGCCTTCCTCACGCAGCAGCCGGGCAACCCGCCCCAGGACGGCTTCGTGCAGGTGTCGTCCCTGGACGACGCCGCGCTCCGGCGCCTCTCCGAGCAGCTCCTCACCTTCCGCAACCCCGACACCTCGCCGAACCGCGACTCGACGGACTTCGTCAAGCCGCTGTCGGACATCTACTCGCTCATCAACACGGACATCGCCCGCAGCCGGCTGGACCCGGGCGGCCCGCAGGCCCTGGCGCAGGCGCGCTACGCCGTCATCTTCCTGTCGGACGGCAAGCCCACCAACGACCAGGACGACGAGCTGCTCCGCGGCGACGCGGTGGTGCGCATCCGCCAGCTGCGCGACCTGGTGGAGGACGTGCGCGTCAACACCGTGCATGTCTTCAACCCGACGCAGCCGGTGTCCTCGGTGTGCGACCTGACGGGGGATGGGGGATGCCCGCTGCTCATCATCAACCAGAACGCGGACCGCCTGGAGCAGATGGCCACGCTGGGCGGCGGCAACTTCCGCGACTTCCGCAACAACGAGCCCATCAACTTCCTGGACTTCACCTTCGGCCAGGTGCGCCGCTCCTTCATCGTGAAGGAGATGATTGCCTTCAACTTCTCCGCGCCGCCGGGCAGCCCGGTGGGAGAGGCGGACTCGGACGGGGACGGCCTGACGGACGCGCGCGAGCTGGAGCTGGGCACGGACCCGCACAAGGTGGACACGGACGGCGACGGCTTCAGCGACGGCGTGGAGGTGTACTTCCGCGAGCGCGGCGTGGACTTCAACCCCACGCAGGTGGCGCTGGAGGACGGGGGCGGGTTGGACCCGGGCTGCCCGCCCGCGCTGCGCGGCGTGGACTCGGACTGTGACGGCCTGCTGGACTGTGACGAGCAGTTCATCGGCACCAACGCGACGCTCGCGGACAGCGACCGCGACGGCGTGCCGGACGGCATGGAGTGGCTGGGCGGCACCCAGGGCTCCAGCAACGACCTGGACGAGGACCCGGACAACGACGGGCTGACGAACCGGGTGGAGCTGCGGATGCACACCCGGCCGCTGGAGGTGGACACCGCCGAGCTGGCCGCCAATGGCTACCGCTATGCCTTCGAGGCGGACGGCCCGCCCGACGCGCTGGGCCGCCAGTGCTACCGCTTCCGCGTGGAGAACGTCCTGCTGGCGCCCACCCTGGCGTCGGCGGACGACGCGGGCGTGGTGCAGCGCGGGGCCGGGTACAACGACATCTCGATGTCCGTGGCCATGGTGCCCGGAGACGACCCCACCGCCCGGACGATTGTCCGCACCTACCGCGTGAATGACGTGCGCTACCCGGTGGGCGGCATCAAGTCCCCCGCCGACGGCATCATCCGCGTGGAGCCCGAGCAGTTCGTCGACGGCTGCCCCGGGCGCCCCGACGACCTGTCCCAGACGCCTTGAGAACCGACGCCATGCCCATGTACGTCCGCCTGCTGCCGCTCACGTTGCTCGTCCTCGCCGCCTGCTCGTCTGGAGGAGGCGAGGCGCCGGATGCGGGCACCACCGTGGTGGAGGACCTGTGCAACTCGCGCGAGGAGGCGCTGACGCGGCCCGAGTGCGAGCTGAAGCCGGGCGAGCCGCTCGAACGCCTCCTGGCGCTGGAGGCCGAGCCCCGGGGCGGGGACCAGGACTGGTACCGCATCGTCCTGCCGCCGGGCACCAGCGCGCGCACGCTGCTGAACGTCAACGGGACGTACCTGGCGTCCAGCACCGCCGTGAACCTGTCCATCACCGTGCTGGGGACGTTGCCCAACGGCCAGGAGGGCGCGCTGGTGAAGAAGGAGGACAAGCACGGCCAGGGCATGCCGCGTCCGGTGGACATCGTGCTGCCGCTGCGCGATGGGATGGGCGGACAGACGCTGCTGGTGCTGGTGCAGGACGCGCCGGACAATCCCTTGCGGCCCAACTTCGACGCGCGCAACAAGTACCGCTTGACGGTGCGTATCGACCAGAACCCGGACGAGCAGGAGCCCAACGACACGCCGGCGACGGCCACGCCGCTGGTGCTGACGCAGTCCGGGGAGATGCTGATGGGCGCGGCCACCGGCTACCTGGCCACCGACAACGACGTGGACCACTTCGCCTTCGACCTGGAGGCGGGGAAGGTGGCCTACGTGCGGGTCAGCGCGCCCGACCTGGACTTCGTGCCGAACTGGCGCCTGTCCTATGAGCTGTGGCGCGACGGCTTCACGGAGAAGGAGGACGAGGGCGTGGTGCCGCTGCAGGTGCGCGGTGGCGAGCTGGCCACCGCGCGCAAGGTCAAGGCGGAGCACGCGGGGCGCTGGACGCTGGTGGTGAAGGGCTACCGCGGCGCCAATGACCGGGACACGGCCCAGGGCGACCTCCGGCAGCGCTACGAGGTAGAGGTGCGCGTGCTGGAGGAGGAGGACCCGCAGGACCGCACCGCGACCGGGAACGACCGGGCGCAGGAGGCCACGTCGCGCAGCTTCGAGGCGGCCACGCCCGGAGGTCCCGGCGCCTCCACGTCCTTCACCGGCCGCCTGGGTTACGTCCCGGACCGGGACTGGTATTCGGTCCGCCTCCCCGCGTACGGCGTCCCCACGCTGCTGCGCTACCGGCTGGTGCCCCTGGATACGGGGGGGCGCTTCCCGCCGCTGCCCGAGACGCCCGCGCGCGTGGTGTACGTGTTCACCCTGGTGTCCACCGGCGGCAACCTCAATGAGTGGCGGGAGAACTGCGCCACCAAGGCCGAGGTGTGCCCCCGGGACTTCGCGGAGAACCCCGACGCGCGGGGGCTGGTGGACCGCTTCTGCCGGCGAACGGACCTGCCCGCGCCCATGTGCGTGCACTCGTCGCGCGAGGAGGTGGTGAGCAACCCGCGCTTCACCGCGCTGAGCAACTTCCGGGGCGTCATCCCCGTCCCGGCCCATTCCGCCGGGCTGCAGTACTACTTCCTGGTCCAGGACAACGGCTCGTGGACGGATGACAGGGATTATCGCCTGGAGGTGAGCTGGGACGCGGAGGACGCGGACGAGGTGTCGCGCTACGTCGGCGGCGTGGAGGCGCCGGTGCAGCGGACGCTCGCGTCCACCACGGCCTTCCCGTCGCCGCCCGACACGGCCGAGTTCTCCGTGAAGGGTCAGCTCTCCCACGGCCACGGCCGCCTGCGCAGCGGCATGGACCGCGTCAACGGGCTCGGCGTGCGCGGCCCGGCGGACTACGACGCCGTGCCCTCGGACGTGGACTCGTACGTGTTCGACCTGCCCTCGGTGCCGCCGCCGGAGGACCGGACGTGGCTGCTCCAGTGGGAGGTGCAGAAGCTGGCCGACGGCGGCACGCCGCACGGGCTGGCGCTGGACCTCACCTTCTGTGACGGGGATGTGATGGACAGCGGCACCTGCGCGCCGGTGCGCACCGGCAACCGGGGGCCCCTGACGCTGGGCTACCGCTCGGATGCGCTGCGGGCCTGGCACACGCCCTCCAACGCGGGCACCAGCAGCTTGCAGCCGCTCTACCACCTGGAGGAGCGCCCCAACTCCACCGTCGTCACCCTGGCGCCCTATGCCTGCGGCTGCCTGGAGCGGCGCTTCATCCGCGGCGGCACCCTGCGGGTGGACGTGACGGCGTCGGAGCGGCTCGACTACGAGCGGGTCGACTACACGCTGCGCACCGGCCACGGTGACTACCCGCAGAGCTACTCGGTGGACGGTGGAACGACGGTGTCGTGTCCGCCGGTGCGGGACGGCGGGACGACGCCGGACGAGGATGGCGGCGTCATCCAGGAATACGCCGGGGGCTGCAACTTCACCTACCAGCCATGAGCCCGGCGACGGCACGGCGGGAGCGCGCGCTCCCGCCTGTCTCACGGCGGCCTGTTAGCCTTTCACGGCGCGACGCCCAGGCCGTTGAGGGTGATGGCCTTCTGGGGGGCGTTGGCGGCGTTCGACTCGATGGTAATCGTGCCGGTGTATTCCTTGTCGTCGGTGGGCAGGAAGGCCACCGTCAGGAAGGCGCGGTCATACGTCTCCAGGCGGAGCGGCGTGCCGGGGGTGAAGCCCTCGGGAAGCTGGAGGGTGAACTCGCGCGGCGCGGACGGGGTGATGGCCGTGATGTCCAGCGGGTCCAGGCCCCGGTTCTGGATGGCCAGCGAGTTGTAGGCCGTCTGCCCGACGTAGGTGCCGCGCTGGAACTCGCGGTTGAACGTCAAGGCATCGCGGTCGATGAAGAGTGTGGGCGCCTGGGGAAGCTCCGTCTCGTTTCCACAGCCAGCCAGGGCGAAGAAGATGATGGGGAGCCAACGGGTATGCAGTCGCATGGGCATCCACTCCTCGCATGAGGGTCTGAAGATGACGCCGGTTGTAACAGTGTTTGGCCGCAAGGCCCAGGCAGCCGCGGTGTTGTTGTTCGCGTCGCTCGTGGTGGGCTGCGGCGGCGCGCGCGAGGACTTCATCGGCGCCCGGGTGAAGGATGCGTGTGGTGAGGCGTGGCCTGTCTGCAGCCGGGTGGCGGGCTGCATCCTCGGCCCGGAGAGTTATTCGGAAGGCCGCTTCCCGGGGCGGCAGCAGCTCATCGTCCAGCTCAAGGAGGCCTCCACCGTCAAGGTGAGCCTCTACCTGGAGGACGCCACGGCGGCGGGGCGGGAGACGGTGGTGCAGTTCCACGAGGAGGGCTGCCGGGCGCGCATCCGCCGCGCGACCGAGGGCCGCGCGGTGCTGGACGCGACGGAACGGCAGGGCGCCTTCACCCAGGAGGCGGAACTCACGGGTGTGGGAGACCACCTCATCGAGGTCGAGTCCGACATGCAGGCTCGCTACCTCGTGAAGGTGGACGTGACGCCGCTGCGCAAGCGCTGACGCGTCAGCCCTTGAGCGTGCGCACCAGGTGCGCCGCCACGCGGAAGCTGTTGGCGCTGATGGTGAGCGTGGCGGGCACGCTGCCGCCGGTGGGCATGAAGCTGCCGTCCACCACGTAGAGGTTGGGCACCTCATGCGCTCGGCAGTTCCGGTCCAGCACCGAGGTGGCCGCGTCATCACCGAAGCGACAGGTGCCGTGCTGGAGGAGGGTCGTCTCCCCGCGGGTGGTGCCGCGCCGGACATCATCCGGGCCCAGGCGCCGGAGGACCTCCTCGCCACGCTCCACCAGGAAACGCGTGGCCGCCAGGTCCATGGGGTGCCGGTCCACGGTGATGGCCGCCACCGGGATGCCGTACCGGTCCTTCACGCGGTCCTCCACGCGGACGTAGGTGCCGGCGGTGGGGAGGAACTCGGCGTACACCTCGAACTGGAGGATGCGTGAGTCGCGGTACTCGCGCATCCGCTCCTTCAGTTCCTTGCCGAAGACGGCCCTCGGGCCCTTGCCCGCCAGACCCACCGCGGCGTGGATGGGATTGGGGTGGGCCCACATGAAGCCCAGCGTGCCGCCCTTGCGGAAGCCGTGCCGGGCATCCGGCAGCAGGTAGAAGTCCTGGAGGCTGCGGTTGACGAAGGGAGACGGGTCTTTCAGCCAGGGCCGTGTGGCGGCCTGCTTCGACAGACGGAAGGTGGCGTGGGACTCACCGAAGGAGCTGAAGGTGAGGTTGCGCCCCACCAGCCCGCTGCCGTTGGCCAGCCCGCGCGGAAAGCGGCTGGACGTGGAGTTGAGCAGCAGGCGCGCGCTCTCCACGGCGGTACACGACACGACAATGACGCGCGCGCGCTGCTCGCGCGTCACACCGTCCGCGTCGATGTAGACGACGCTCCTCGCGCGGCCCTGTTTGTCCACCTCCACCGTGCGCGCCATGCACCCGGGGCGCAGGTCCACGTTGCCGGTGGCCAGGGCCGCGGGGATGAGGCTGGCGTTCGTGCCGCTCTTCGCGCCTGTCTCGCAGCCGTAGCTGCCGCACAGCGCGCAGTACGAGCACGGCGCTCGGCCCCGGTAGGGCTTGCTGAGGATGCCGCGCGCGGTGGGGAGCGCGTGCCAGCCCAGGGCGCCGCACGCCTCGTCGAGCTCCTTCGCGACGGGGTGCACGTCCAGTGGCGGCAGCGGGTAGGGGCCGCTTCGAGGCTCGGCGAAGGGGTGGGGGACGGACTCGCCGGACACGCCCAGCTCGGCCTCGGCCTTGTCGTAGTAGGGCGCCAGCTCCTCGTAGGAGATGGGCCAGTCCGCCACGGTGCTGCCGGGCACCGCGCCCAGCGTGGAGCGCAGGCGGAAGTCCACGGGCTTGAGCCGGTAGAAGAAGCCGCTCATGTGGACGGTGCCGCCGCCCACGCAGTTGGCCGTCCACGCCGCGCTCGTCTTCTCGTAGCGGCCCGCAGCGCCGTGGCGCAGCAGGTGCGGCTCCTCCCACGGCACCGGCATGAAGAAGTTCCGGCGGCTGTTCAGGATTTCGTCGTGGATGAAGTCCCGCGGCTGGTAGTGCGGGCCCTTCTCCAGCACCACCACCTTGAAGCCCGCGCGGCCCAGCTCCAGCGCCATGGGGGCACCGCCCGCGCCGCTGCCGATGATGCAGACGTCTGCCTCGGGCAAGCTCACCGGTGTGCTCCGCACTCACGCAGGCACTTCGGGCCGTCGTATCCCTCGGGAGGCGCGGACGCCACGGTGCCCACGGTGTCGAAGCCCATCAGCCGCCACCCCGCCTTGTCCTTGTTGCCGCCATAGGACGGGTCCCCGAGGAAGCCTTCCAGCGTCATCACCGTGAGCAGCTCGAAGAAGTGCGCCTCGCCGCTGCGGGGCGGGCTGTCCTTGAAGGCGGTGAGCAGTTCGTCCTGCTGCTCGGCTGTCAGGGCGGCGAAGCCCTTCTGGTGCATGCGCCGGGCGCGGCGTTCCAGGGCCGCCACACCGGAGAGGAAGTCCTCTCGCACCGGTGCCAGCTCGGGTGTCTGGAGGATGCGGTCGATGTAGACGGGGACCTCCGCGTCGAGGGCGCCCGGGTCCTCATCGCGTGGGAGGATGCGCTCGGTGGCGGCGGCCACCACCGCGTACTCCAGGGAGGAGAAGGTGCGCGGCGCCTGTCCGTCCTGTTTCGCGGCTGGAGGCTCCTCCTTCGGCTCGGAGGAGCGCTTGCACGCAGGGCCGAGCAACACCACGCCCCCGCCCAGGAAGGTCAGCCGCTGGATGAGGGAGCGCCGGGACAGGCGCCCCCGGTTGGAACGCGCGCGTGTCATTCGGCGCGTGAGCCTAGCGCACGAGGCCGCTCCGCGCTGGTCTCATGAAACATGCTCGGCGGCTCCCCGCCGCGCGTCGCTGTCGTAGGATGCCGCCACGACGTGCAGGGCCGACAACACACGAGGAGTGGCACATGAAACGGCATGCCTGGGCTTGGGGCCTGGTGCTCGCGCTGGGATGTGGCAAGGACAGCAACCCGGTGGTCCCTGATGGGGGCGTCACCCCCGATGGTGGCTCGAACGAGGACTCGCCCTTCACGCGCCTCGTGGTGGACCCGAGCGAGGGCCAGTTCGATCCGATCTCCTCCATCGCCATGGCGGTGGGCCCCGATGACCGCATCGGCATGGCGTACTTCGTCCGCACGGGGACGATGACGTACGACGTGGCGGACTCGGACCTGATGTACCGCGAGTTCAACGGCGGGCAGCTCGGCCCGGCGGAGCGCATCGCCACCGTGCAGCGCGTGTACGGCGTGTCCGTGGCCTTTGGTCCGGACGGTCAGCCGGTGGTGGCGTACCTGGGCGGCGGCTCGGATGACACGTCATACTGGTTCCAGAGCGACCTCGCGGTGTCCTACCGCGGTGCCTCCGGCGCTTGGACGGAGCGCATCGTCGTGCGGCGCTCCGACGAGGCCCAGCCCTCCAACCCCGCCATGGACCAGGGCTTCCTGGTGGGGCTCAATCCTTCCATGGTCTTCTCGGGGAGCGAGGCCATCATCGCGTACCGGGACGGGAAGATGGGCAGCACGGAACGTCAGTCCTATTCGAGCAGCGACCTGGAGGTCGCCAGCGGAGGTCCCACGACCTGGCAACGCCGGGTGGTGGTGGGCTCCGGCGATGACAAGCAGGGCTACGGTGGCCACATCGCCATGGTGATGGCGGGGGCGCAGCCGGCCCTGGTGCATGACAAGGCCCCGGAGGCCGCGCATGCCACCGGTACGGACGTGCACTTCCAGCGGCGCAACACGGACGGGCTCACCTGGACGGCGCCGGTGCGGGTGCAGGCCGTCCCCAACACGCAGCTCGGGGCGTCGCTCGCGTATGACGGGGTCGAGGGGTTTGGCATCGCGGTGCTGAACCGGTCCTCGAACACGCTGACGTACACGGAGTGCGCCGACACCTCCGCGACGTCCTGCACGTCCGAGCGGGACTGGTCCATGCCGGACCCCGTGTTCAACATCGGGACGGGCGGCTGGTATCCGTCGCTGGCCTTCGACCCCGTGCACCACGAGCCGTCCATCGCATTCTACATCTGCGCCCAGGAGTCCAGCCGCAACGACACGGGCTGCAACCCGAGCGACGATGCGCTGGTCATCTCCACGCGCATCGCCGGCAATTGGCGGGAGACGCTGGTGGATGCGGGCGGCGGTTGGTCGCCGAAGCTGGCCTACCTGTCCAATGGCAAGCGCGTCGTCCTCTACCGGGCGCCGGTGGTGGCGCCGGACAAGGGCGTGCTGAAGCTCGCGGTGGAGCGATGACGCGCGGGTTCCGGTCACTCGCCGCCGTGGGGCTGGCCGCCGTGGTCTCCGGCGCGGGGCTGACCGCGTGTGGCCTGTCAGACAACTCGCTGGGCGGCAGCGTGTCCGAGCTCTTCCCGCTGGAGGTGTCCCGCGTGGAGGTGCTGCGCAACGCGGAGGCCTTCCAGGTCAGCTACTACCGGAACAACGACCTGGACGTGGACCTGGTGGTCCGGCTCACGGTGTCCACCGAGGGACTGGACCTCCGTCCGGGCGCGAAGGTGGACCTGGCGGGCACCACGCCCTCGGGCCGGGCCCGGGCCACCGTGGTGCACCTCGCCGCGGGCGAGCCCGTGCGCGCCTTCGGGCCGGTGCACAAAGGCGACCTGAAGCTGGAATCCGGAGGCAACCCGGGCGAGTCCACGCGCGGGGATTTCTCCATGTCCTTCCGCCGGGGGGACGGCTACGGCGCTGGCCGCAACCTGGAGGGCACCTTCTCCGTGGTGGCCCGGGACGCGAGCTTCGGCCCCGAGCCGGGCGAGCTGCTCGACGGGGGTGTCCCTCCCGACGCGGGCACGCTTCCCGAATAACGGGAGGGGCCGGAGCGCATCAGGCGGGTGGCTGTTCGGAAATGTCGGGTTGGGTGACGCCGATGCCCCGACACTCCCGAACAGGTTGGCGCGGAGTTGGCTACCGCGCCACGCAGGCGAGGCCCTGGGACATGGAGGCCTGGGCCACGGTGTGCTGCGCGAGGGCCTGCGCGCCGCCCTCTTCGTACACGCGGCGGGCCACGGCCAGCGCGTCACGGGCGTGGACCGTCAGGGTGGTGCCGGAGGCATCCGTCACCGCCACAGCGCCATCCGCCGTCTCCTGGGCCTGGATGAGCATCGTGCCCGCGTCGTCGCGGACGACCATGCCGTCCTCCAGCGGCTCGAAGTAGCGGACCATCGTCTCGTGGCCCTCGCGCTCCAACTCGATGCGCATGACGCCGGTCTCCACGTCGCGCGACAGGCGCAGGGTGTCCGTGGGGCTCAGCTTGACGATGCGGGTGTTGTTGTCGCTCCCGTCGGCGCTGGCGACCGGGTTGCTGCCGGTCCAGAACTCGATGCTGTTGACGACAATCGAGTCGATGAACACGCCCAGCTCGTAGACGGGGATGATGGTCAGCACGAGGAACATCAGCCACTGCACGAACTTGTTGCCGGAGATGTTCTTGTTGAAGTTCCAGATCTTCTGCGTGAGCTTGAACTGACCGAAGCAGCCGGTCGCGTGCAGGGACATGAATCCGGCGAACGCGATGGCGAGCCAGGGGGACGGACGCTTCATTCTTGACGTCTCCTAGTGGGGGAGGGTTTCACTCCGATTGTGGCGAGACCATGCCACGGCCCGTCCCGCTGTCACGAGCGGGTTCTCCACTCCGTCCGCTGTTGGCCAGTCCGGCCCGCCGCATCGCCGCGGGGGCTTCAGTCCGTCTCGCTCTGAACGAGCCCGTACTTGTGCAGCAGCGAGTACAGGTGCTTGCGGTCCAGCTCGGCCTCGCGCGCGGCCCGGGCGATGTTGCCCTTGGCGCGGCCGAGGAGCCGGGTGAGGTACTCGCGCTCGAATGCGCGGATGAGCTCGTCCTTGCAGACCTTGAAGGGGCCGGTGAACTCCACCGGGAGCGAGTCCCCGGCGGCGGCGGGGGCCTCGCGGGTGAACTCGCGCAGCAGGGCGTCCCCGGCCAGCTCGGGGATGTCGACCATGTGCCGGGCGCGCTCCAGGGCGTTGCGCAGCTCGCGCACGTTGCCCGGCCAGGTGTGCCCGGTGAACTGCTCGCGAATCCGCTCCGGGAGCCGCGGCCACAGGCCCTCGCCGGCGAAGGCGTCCACCAGCAGGGGGATGTCCTCCTTGCGGTCCCGCAGGGAGGGCAGGCTGACGGTGAAGACGGAGAGGCGGAAGTAGAGGTCCTCGCGGAAGCGGCCCGCCTGGGTCTCCGCCCACAGGTCCTTCTTGCTGGCGACGATGATGCGCGCGTCGAAGGAGATGGGGGTGGAGGCGCCGAGCCGGCGGAACTCCCGGTCCTCGATGGCGCGCAAGAGCTTGGGCTGGAGGTCCAGGGCGAGGTCGTCGATTTCGTCCAGGAAGAGGGTGCCGCCGTGGGCGCGCTCCAGGCAGCCGATGCGCTGGCTCACCGCGCCGGTGAAGGCGCCCTTCTCGTGGCCGAACAGCTCGCTCTCGATGAGGGAGTCGGACACGCTGGCGCAGTCGAAGACGACCAGGGGGCCGGTGGCGCGGGGGCTGAGCTTGTGGATGGCCTTGGCGGCGGCGCCCTTGCCGGAGCCCGTCTCGCCCACCAGCAGCACGGTGGAGTCGGTGGGGGCGATGCGCTGGAGCAGCGCGAAGATCTGCCGCATGGGCAGGCTGCGGCCCACGAGGTCGCCCAGGCGGTCCTCGAGGATGGGCTCCACCTGCACGGGGGAGACCTGGGGGCTGAAGCGCAGCCGGACGTCACCGACCTCCAGCAGGGCGCCCGGGCGGAGGAAGGCCTCGCGCACCTGGGCGCCGTCGAGGAAGGTGCCGTTGGTGGAGCCCAGGTCCTGGACGAGGAAGCGGTCCCCCTGGCGGCGCACCACCAGGTGGTTGCGGCTCACGGTGGGGTGGTCGATGACGACGTCGTTGTCCGGGGCCTTGCCCACGCGGAGGGCTTCGTTGGCCAGGGGGAAGACGGTGCCGGCGCGCTCGGTGTCCAGCAACACGAGGTGGAAGAGCTGCGCGGAGAGCCGCTCCCCTTGCGTCCGGGCGCCGATGACGGTGTGCGAAGGGATGGGGGCGGGGGGAAGAGCGGGCATGGCCGGCGGGGATTCTAGGATGCCTTCGCGTCCCGTGGTGACTTCCTGTCCCGCGGGACGACGCCCCGCCCAGCGGGCGGCCGTGCCGGCTTGAGAATCTTGCGCCCAATTCGGCCTGAAGTGTGCTCGCGACTGATGCGGTTCCGCCTCACGCTCGCATTGCGCCTCGGGATTGTGGTCCGGACCGTAGGCGGGAGGAAGTACGCGCGGAGCGTCCGTGGGTGCAGCTGCAAGACGCGTTGCACGGCCGGGGGGCTTCCTCGCCTTCGCGAGGAAATGGCGGGAGTCCCATTTCGGTAGGGCTCGGGCTACTTTCCGGCCTGGAGAGCCCCCGGAACGTTCATTGGCCCTATCGGCGGCAGGCGGGCCGGCTTAGGACGCTGAGCATCGAGTCCGGAGGCCCGACACGATGTCGAACGCGAGCTCTCTGACGAGGACCGCGCAGTTGAACCGTGACGCGTTGATTGCCGCGTTGCAACAGGACCTGTCGTTGACCCGCCGGACAGGCGTCGTGATGGCCCTCCCGGGGGCGGTGGCGATGCTCTATGGGTTGCCTCCGTTGCACCAGCTCATGGCGGCAGGACGGCACGAACTGATGGAGCGCGGTCCGGTCCTCTTCTTGGGCATCGGCATGCTCATTGTCGGCGGGCTGATGCTCTGGCGTGGGCCGCGCAACACGCGGGAACTCATTCGAAGCGTGATGGCGGATGAGCGGACCCCGATGCTGATGTCAGTGCTGCGCAAGAAAGTGGTGAGCGACGACGAGCAGATTCTCTTCGTGGCCACGCTGTACGACGTGAAGGAGCACCGCGTGGCGCTTCGGAACGTGCATCTGCGAACCGGGGATATGCCAATGGCATACCCCTACGACGAAGGGGTCTCCAGGGTCCCGGTGGAAGTCTATGGAAGGCCCGGCAAGGGACCTGTGGTCATCGATGCGGGCTGGGCCTTCCTGCTCCCCTCCAACCTGACCTACCCCTGGTACAAGTAGCCGCGCGGTGCGCCGCTCAGTCCCCGGAGTAGATGCCAATGGTGCCCGGCATCACCGTGCCGTCGGCCAGCGTGGCGCCCTGGAAGGCGACCAGCATGCGGCGGCGCGGGCCGGAGCGGTCCACCTGGATGTCGGGCACGCGCAGGGTGGACAGCTCGGGCCCGAGCACGGAGAGCCCGTAGTGGGTGACGGCGCCCCCTCGGACACGCGAGAGGCCACCGCCCCAGCTATGGCCAGCCCAGATGCTGCCGTTGGCAGGGTCCGCGGCGACACTGGCCACGTGCGGCGCGGCCAGCTCGTTCTTCAGCGTGCGCACCACCTGTCCGTTGTCGTCCAGCTCCGCGAGCCCGTGGCCGAAGGAGCCCACCCACGCGGAGGACCCCACGACGGCGATGCCGGAGACCAGGTCATCCGTGCGTTGCTCCGGACGCGAAAAGTGCTCCTCGCCCACCGCGTCCCGCCAGATGTCGATGCGGTTCCACGCATGGGCCTTGGCCTCCGTGCGCTTCTGGCCCTCCCAGAAGTTCATCCCGACGGTGCCGTAGAAGTAGCGCGTCGTCCGGTTGGCGCCTCCGACCCAGACATCCCCGTCCGGCCGCACACCCAGGCCCCAGTACGCATCCGTGAGCAGCGCGGGCTGCACCCTCCACCGGCTCCGGTCCTCGCCGTACTGCTTCCGGTCCTCCGTGGGATTCGCATAGACATACGCGTTGATGGCCGGGTGCGAGTGCTCCTCCACGCCCGAGCAGCGGAGCTGCCCGTTACACGTGGGGTTGCCTGAGTAGTCGGCCTTGCCCCGGGCGAAGCCGTGGTTGGCGCCAAACCAGACGCTGCGGGTGCTCGCGTCGTAGGCGATGCGCCAGACGTTGCAGAGCTTCTCGCGGCCTTGGGGCTCGTCCCCGACGACGCCCGGCCCCGACGAGATGTCGTAGTGCACGACGTCGAGCGCGCCGTTCGCGCGCAGCGTCACCCGGTCTGCATCGCCGCTCTTGTAGCGGGCCGGGTCCGGCACGTTGCTGTCCCAGTTGTTCTCGCAGTGGAGCGCGCCGTCGCCCGGCATGCCCTCGTAGCCCACGAAGACGGTGTCATCCCACGCGCCCGCCACGGAGATGACCTTGAGGTACTTCGGCCCCGGAGGCGCGCTGCCGTCCGGCATGTAGCCGTAGGGCCGCAGGCCGTCCGCCATCGTGAAGTGGCGGAAGGTGCGCTCGCCCTTCTTCATCAGGAAGAGCCCCTCTTCACCGCCCGCCACCCAGATGTTGCCGGAGGCGTCCGCGCTCACGCCGTACACGAAGCGGGGGCCGCCGGCCTCTCGACCGAAGAACTCCCAGCCCGCCGCGGAGGGCGTGGGCAGCGGCACCTCCACGGGCCCGCCGTCCGGTGTGCCACCGTCGTCGGCCGGCGTGCCACCATCGTCGGCAGGTGTGCCACCGTCGTCGGCCGGCGTGCCCGAGTCCGAAGCGCCGCCGTCGGGCTCTTGCTCGCCCCCGCCATCCGGGGTGTCCGGCCCGGCGTCCGGGGTGCTCGGCCCCGCGTCGGGGGTTCCGGCGTCGTCTTCCGGGCTCTGAGGCGATTCCGAGGGGGGATTGCCCAGGCCCTCGGGGCTCGTCGTTTCACTCCCAGCGCCACAGCCCGCGACCCACACCGTGCCCACCACGCAGAGCGCGCCCGCCCATCGCCATCCGCCCTTCATCTCGTCACCGTCCCCTGCTGAAAAGCAGACTGACCCGAAGTGGGCCGTCCTGTTCAGCCCCACTCGTTCGCAAGGATGGTGCCAGCACGCCCCGCCTGGGCGCGCGGGGCGTGCGTCGCCGGCCGGACACCGGTTGGGCAATCCGCTTCCCTGTGTGCGTACGTGCCTGTCCCGGGGGAGGCCTGATTCGTGCTACGTCCTCTCAGAAATGGGTGGTCATGACGCGCGGAGCCGGATGCCACTTTCTCTTGTCGGACAGGAGCCGGACCTCCTCTTCTACGCCCGCCAGGCGGCCGAGCACGGCGGCCCCGTCCTGGTGCTGGGCGCCGCGAATGGCCGGGTGGCATGGGCGCTGGCGGAAGACGGCTTCTCCACCGTGGGGGTCGACCCTTCCGAGGTGATGATTCGCTCCGCCGAGGAGCGGCGTGCCATGGAGCCCGCGGACGTGGCTGGCAGGGCCCGCTTCCTGGTGGCCGACCTCCGCTCGCTCCGCCTGCCCGAGCGCTTTCCCCTGGTGCTCGCCCCCCAGCACGCGCTGGGGCTCATGCCGGGCCCGGATGACCTGGAGGCCCTGCTGGCCACGGTGCGTCACCACCTCACGCCGGACGGCACCTTCGTGTACGACGTGCTCAACACGCCGCGTGAGCCGGTGCTCCCCCGGGATGACGAGGCCCCCGGCGCGGGGCTGGAGCCCCGCCGTCCCTTCTTCGCGCGCCACCTGCGCGAGCGGCGGCCGCCGGGCGGGCCCATCGCCATCCGCCGCCTGAAGCTGCGGCACTTCTCGCCGGAGGAGCTGGACGCGGCCCTCACGTCCGCGGGGCTCGTGCCGCGCGAGCGCTACGGCCGCTTCGACGGCAAGCCCTTCGACCTGGAGGACTCGCGCCACATCGGCATCGCTGGGCCCTGAGCCTCAGCGCTCGAAGCGGTAGCCCAGGCCGCGCACGGTGAGGAAGTGGCGGGGGGTCTCCGGGTCGGGCTCGAACTTCAGGCGCAGCTGGCGCATGAAGTTGTCCACGGTGCGGGCGCTGCCCTCGTAGTGGTAGCCCCACGCGCCGGACAGCAGCTCCTCGCGGGTGAAGGTGCGGCCGGGGTGCGCGAGGAAGTGCGCCAGCAGCTTGAACTCCTGCGCGGTGAGCTCCACGGGCGTGCCATCGCGCGCCACCGTGCGGGCGGCCATGTCCACGCTCACGTCGCTGAACGTCACCGGCGGCGACCCCGAGCCCGCGGCCGGGTAGCGCCGGCGCAGCACGGCCTTGATGCGGGCCAGCAGCTCCTGGAGGCCGAACGGCTTCACCACGTAGTCGTCCGCGCCCAGGTTGAGGCCCAGAATCTTGTCCGTCTCCATGCCCTTGGCGGAGAGCACGACGACGGGCGTGTCCCGCCCGCGCTGGCGCAGCTCCTTGAGGACCTCGAAGCCGTTGAGCTCCGGCAGCATGACGTCCAGCACCATCAGGTCCGGCGACTCGTCCAGCGCGCGGGCCAGGCCGGTGCGGCCGTCCTGGGCCTGGAGCACCTCGTAGCCCTCGATGCGCAGGTTCATGGACAGGCCGGTGAGGATGGACAGGTCGTCCTCCACGACCAGGATGCTCCGCGTCTTGTCGCTCATGCCTTCCCCGCCGGGAGATGGATGGTGAACCGGCTGCCCTTGCCGGGCTCGCTCTGCACGGAGATGCGGCCTCCGTGGGTCTCGATGATGCGCCGGGTGATGGCCAGCCCCAGGCCGCTGCCTTCCGTCCTGCGCGTCAGCAGGTTGTCCACACGATAGAAGCGCTCGAAGATGCGCTTGCGCTCCTTGGCGGCGATGCCCACGCCATTGTCCTCCACCGACAGGTCCACCCACTTGCCTCCGCCGCGCACCGTGAGGGTGATGCGGCGGTTGTCCGGCCCACTGTACTTGTAGGCATTCTGCAACAGGTTGAGCAGCGCGCCGGCGACCGCGGCCCGGTCCACGTCCAGGGCGGGAAGCCCCTCGGGCACGTCCACTGTCAGGTCCACGCCGTCCTCCATGCGCTGGGTGCGGAAGGCCTCCACGGCCGCGCCCACCAGCTCCGGCACCTGCACGCTTTCGCGCTGGTACACCTTGCGCCCGCCATCGATGCGGGCCCAGTCCAGCACGCGCTCGACGAAAATCGACAGCCGCTCCGTCTCGCGCATCAGCAGGTTGAGCACCTGCTGCATCTGCGCCGGGTCCTGCAAGCGCCCCAGGGCGAGTGTCTCGATGAACATGCGGATGGACGTGAGGGGCGTGCGCAGCTCGTGACTCACCAGTGACACGAAGTCCGTCTTCATCCGCGACAGCTGCGCCTCGCGGTAGAGCGCGCGGCCGGTATAGACGACGCCGAAGGTGAGCGTCAGGTAGAAGAGGCCCAGCAGCACGCCGTACAGCACGCGGTTGCGCGTGGAGGCCCGGGCCACCGGGTCTTCACCCGTGGGGAGCACCACCAGCCGGAAGTCCTGGAGGGGCGAGGAGAGCACGCGCTCGGCCAGCCCCGTGGGGCCCAGGGCGCTGGCGCGCGCCTGCGCCACCTCCGACACCAGGCGCCCCATCAGCCCGCCCTCGGAGGCGTCGCGGGGCACGGGCAGTAGGGCGAAGCGCACCGGCTCGCTGGTGACGGCCCGCGGGTCCACGCGCTCGGCCAGCTCGGACTCCAGCGCCTGCACGGACAGCCGGACGCCGTGCACCGCGCCGTCGCGCCGCTCGGCGGCCACCAGCACCGCGCGCCCGCCCGCCGTGAGCGAGAAGACGGTGGGCTCGGTGGGCAGCCCGCCTGCTTCCGGCAGCACCGAGGCGAGCGCCTCCGCGAGCTGGGCGTCGCGCGTGCGTATCTGTCCATCGGCCAGTTGGAAGGTCCCCTCCGGCTCGGAGACGGAGCGGCCGCCGGGCAGCACGAACTGGAGCTGACCGTCCACCTCCTCCAGGGTGGCCGAGGCGAGGATGCGCGGCAGCTCCTCCGACAGGGACTCCAACGTTCCACGCCAGGCGGCCTCCAGCCGTTTCTCCACGGCCGCGCGCTCGTTGATGATGGCGACCACGCCGAAGCCGGACAGGCCCGCCGATGGCAGGACCACCAGGAGGATGAGCAGGGCGAACGTGCGCCGGAAGTTGAGGATGCGTGGGGGAGTGCGGGACACGGCCCTTCTCCTTTACTCCCACCCGGCGCTACACGCTCGTGGCGTTTCGATTCCGGTGCCTCCCGGGCGTGCCGCCCCCTCTCCCCGGGCACGTGGACGGCATCGACTTCGGGGAGGCGTTGGTGCAAGCATTCGCGACGCCGTAGGCGGGGCGCCCGGCTCAGGGCGCGTCCGGGGCGGCACCTGCGTCCGGGGCGAGGGGCGTCCCGGCGTCGAGGGCGGCGGGGGTGGTGGCGATGAGGGCGGCGCGCGCCACCTCCACGGCCCGCTCCGTCTCGCCTCCCAGCCACGTGACGACGACCGCGCAGTCCGTGTCGTCATCCCACGCGAGGACCTGGGACATGGCCTGGGCCGGTATGCGCCGCACCGCCGCGCGGCCGAGCGCGGGGACCTCCACGCCCCCGGCCTGGAGCGTGGGGGCCAGCAACTCGTGGACGTCGGCCTTCGTCTGCCGGGCGCCGCAGTCCCAGGCGATGGAGACGGTGACGTCCGGCTCCGCCTCCGAGCGGAACGTGCACAGCGGCCCGCACGTGGGGCACGGGCGCTCCTGCTTCAGCGTGAAGCCGGGCAGCATCGTCTCGCGCTCGTCGGGGGGCAGCAGCACCTCGCAGTCAGGGAACGCCGAGCGCTCGATAGGGGCCGCCGGGCCGCCGCCGCCCGCGTCCTGCGCGGGTGGGTCCGCGGGGCGGCTTCGGCACCCCACCAGCGCCAGTGCCATGAACAATGCCGCGCGCCCTCCAGCCCTCATCCCGTGTGACTCCCTTGTGCGCATGCTGAAGCGGTGCGGATGGTAGACCGGAGGAGGGCCCGCGCGGTCACGTTTCCCACGGGGGCGGGCGCCTGCCGGACGCTGTCCCTGGAGGTATCCAGGCAGGCGGGCAGGCCATGGGGCTGGCGTGCCGCTGGGCGGCCTGCCTCCCAGCGTGGAGCGGTCGACCGCTTTTCTGGTGCCCGTGGGCGCGGAGGTCCCCGTGAGCGAGAAAACGTCCTACGCTGTGTCGTCACTGGTTTCTAGCGAGGTCATCCATGCGTGGCAGTGTCATTGGCTCCGGCTCCTTCGGTACCGCCCTGGCGAACGTGCTCGCGGTGAACTGCGAAGAGGTGCGCTTGTGGGGGCGGGAGCCCTCCGTCGTGGAGGCCATCAACACCCAGCATGAGAACCCCGCGTACCTGAAGGGCATCCCCATCTCGGAGCGCGTGCGGGCGACGAACGACCTCCAGGAGGCGCTGGCGGGCTCGGAGCTGGTGGTGCTGGCCACGCCCAGCCACGCCACGCGCGAGGTGGTGGCCAGGGCGAAGGCGTTCCTGCCGCGCCACGTGCCCATCGTCACGGTGTCCAAGGGCATCGAGAACGAGACGCTGCTGACGATGACGGAGCTGCTGGAGGACTGCCTGCCGGAGGAGTTCCACCCGTACCTCGCGGTGCTGTCCGGCCCCAGCTTCGCCAAGGAGCTGGCGCGGCGCATGCCCACGGTGGTGACCATCGCCTCCCACTGGGACAAGGTGGCCCTGCGCTGCCAGAAGGCGCTGCAGACGGAGACCTTCCGCAGCTACACGTCCACGGACGTGGTGGGCGTGCAGTACGGCGGCGCGCTGAAGAACGTCATCGCGATTGCCGCCGGCATGGCGGACGGGCTGGGCATGGGCCACAACGCGCGCGCGGCCATCATCACCCGCGGGCTGGCGGAGATTACGCGCCTGGCGGTGCGCAAGGGCGCCAACCCGCTGACGCTCTCCGGCCTGTCCGGCATGGGCGACCTGGTGCTGACGTGCACCGGCGAGCTGAGCCGCAACCGGCACGTGGGCATGGAGCTGGGCAAGGGCCGCAAGCTGCCGGACATCCTCGCGGAGATGAAGGAGGTGGCGGAGGGCGTGAAGACGGCCCGCAGCGCGCGGGACCTGGAGCTCAAGACGGGCGTGGAGCTGCCCATCTGCCACCAGGTGTACCTGATTGCCCACGAGGGCAAGAACGCCCGCACGGCGGTGGTGGACCTGATGACGCGCCAGCCGAAGTCGGAGCTGGCGGGCGTCTAGCGCCTCAGTAGCGCCGGGTGCTGACCTCGGGCGCGGCGCCGCGGACGCGCCACACGGTGAGCCGCTGGGAGTTGGTGTGGCTCACCACCAGTCCCTCGCTCTGCATCTGCTCCAGCAGGCGGTTCGTCTTGAGGCGGTCCAGGCCCACGGACTTGGCCAGCAGGTCGCCGGGCATGCCGCTGATGTTGCGGCGCAGCTCGTTGACGATGGCGCGCTTGAACTCGTTCTTCTGCAGGCCGTCCAGGTCCTGCGTCCGCCAGGCCTGGAGGATGCCCGCGGCGATGAGGACCAGCGTCAGCACCGCCAGGGCGGGATAGATGATGTGGCTGTTCTGCTCCAGCAGCTCGAAGTACTTCGGCGACAGGGAGGACACAGGCTTCGCGTAGTCGGCCTGGGCGAGCAGCAGCGGGAGGGGGGAGAGGGTGGAAATCGACACGGCCCCCCGACTCTACGGGGAGCCGTGCCTGCCCGGCAACCGCGGCCTCAGACGGCGCCGATGGCCTCGGTGGCGCCCTCGGCGAACAGCGTGGTGTCCGCCTTGGCCAGCAGCGTCGCCAGGCCCTCGCGCGTCGCGGCGCTGATGGCCACGCCGCCCCGGGAGCGCAGCAGCGTCTCCACCTCGTCTGGAGGCAGCAGGTCCGCCTTGTTCCACACCATGAGGCGGGGCTTCTCCAGCAGGTCCAGCGACTCGAGGATGTTCTCCACCGCCTCCACCTGCTCGTCGCGGGCGGGGTCCGCCGCGTCCACCACGTGCAGCAGCAGGCTGGCGTCGTACAGCTCCTCCAGCGTGGCGCGGAAGGCCGCCACCAGGTCCTTGGGCAGGTCCCGGATGAAGCCCACCGTGTCGGTGATGATGACCTCTCGCTCCCGCGGGAAGCGCAGCCGCCGGCTGGTGGGGTCCAGCGTGGCGAACAGCTTGTTCTCCGCCAGCACCTCGGCGTTGGTGATGGCGTTGAGGAGCGTGGACTTGCCGGCGTTGGTGTAGCCGACGATGGAGATGACGGGCAGCTCGCGCCGGTTGCGCTGGGCCCGCCGCACGCTGCGCTCGCGGCCGATGGCGTCGATGCGCTTCTCCAGGTGGGTGATGCGCTCGCGCACGCGGCGGCGGTCGATCTCCAGCTTCGTCTCGCCAGGGCCCCGGCCGCCGATGCCGCCCATCAGCCGGCTGAGCGAGTCGTCGCTCTGCACCAGCCGCGGCAGCCGGTACTTGAGCTGCGCCAGCTCCACCTGCAGCTTGCCCTCGGCGCTCTGCGCGCGCTGCGCGAAGATGTCGAGGATGAGCTGGGTGCGGTCCAGCACCTTGAGGCTGGTGGCCTCGCCGATGTGCCGGCCCTGGGACGGCGTGAGGTCCTTGTCGAAGATGAGCAGGTCCACCATGGCCTGCATGGAGCGCAGGTTGAGCTCCTCTAGCTTGCCGCGGCCGATGAGGTAGCGCGGGTCCGCCTCGCGCTTCACCTGGAGCACGGAGTCGATGACCTCCACGCCCGCGGTGCGCGCCAGCTCCTTCAGCTCCGCCAGGCTGGACTCGGCGAGGGCGCGGTTGCCGTCCAGGCACACCGCCACGAGGATGGCCTTCTCCCGGCCGGCCACCTTGCGCGAGGCCGCCTTGCGGTTGAACTCGTCCTCCAGCGCGCTCAGCGTGGCCAGCAGGTCCGGCTGCTCGACATGGACGGAGGGCAGCTTGTCCACGTGCCAGAACTCGCCCGTGCCATTCTCCGGGACGAGGTAGGCGTAATGCAGGACGCCGGGCAGGCCCTCGCCCTCCACGCCAATGGCCGCCACGCAGTCCAGGCGCAGCAGCGCGAGGTCCGTGAGGTCATCCTTGGTGAGCGGCTCGCTCTTCAAGTGGGTGTGGATGAGGCGGAGGCCACGCAGGCGCACCTGCCCGGCGCGGGCGCGGCCGATGTCGGGCAGCTCGAGCTTGTGGGCGTTGCCCACCACCACGTGCTCGATTTCGCCCTTCCGGTTGACGAGCACACCCACCTGCCGGTTCGTCTCACGCGATAGCTCGGTGAGGTGCCGGGCAAGCTCGGGCGACACGATTTCGTGCGGAGACACCCGCCGACGGAAGGTGTTGCGCAGCCGGTGCTGCTCGCTCGACTTGAGGCCCAGGGTGTTGCCGTAGATTTCCTTCAAACCTTGCTCTCCTGGCGGAGGCAGGGGCCCCCACCGCGTTCGGGTGCGACTTTACGACTGCAACCGTGGGGAAAACACGCCGGACGCGCGCGCCTTCCGTTTCTGACCTACGCTGGCGTCCCGTGAGTTCGAATTCCACTGGACGCACCGCCCTGCGCGCCGCCCGGCGCGTGGTGGTGAAAATCGGCACCAACGCGCTGACGAACGCCACCGGGCGCTTCAACCACACGCACTTTGATGCGCTGGGCCAGGATTTGTTGTGGGCCGCGCAGGGCCGCGAGCTGGTGGTCGTATCCAGCGGCGCCATCGCCCTGGGGGTCGAGCGGCTGGGCCTGCCCTCGCGCCCTCGCGACATCCCGGGCAAGCAGGCCTGCGCGGCGGTGGGGCAGAGCCGGCTGATGCAGGCCTACGAGGAGGCGTTCGCCCCGCGTGGGAAGGTAGTGGCCCAGGTGCTGCTCACCCACGAGGACGTGCAGGAGCGCCGCCGCTACCTCAACGTGAAGCACACGCTGGCGCGCCTGCTCACGGCGGGCGTCATTCCCGTCATCAACGAGAACGACACCGTCTCCGTGGACGAGCTGAAGTTCGGTGACAACGACACGCTGGCGGGCCTGGTGGCGGGCGTGGTGGAGGCCGATGCGCTCGTCCTGCTATCGGACGTGGAGGGGCTCTACACCCGGGACCCCCGGCGCGACCCGGGCGCGGAGCTGCTGTCCACGGTGCGGCAGGTGACGCCCGAGGTGCTGGCCCTGGCCGCGGGCACCACCAGCGGGGTGGGGACGGGCGGCATGAGCACCAAGGTGCGGGCCGCCGCGCGCGCCTCGGAGTCCGGCATCCACTGCGTGGTGACGTCCGGCGCCGTGCCGGGCCGCCTGCGCGCGGTGCTGGAGGGCGCGGAGGTGGGGACCCTCTTCGAGCCTACAGGCTGCCGGCGCAGCGCCCGCGGCACATGGATTGCGCACGCCTTGCGTGCCCGGGGCCTGCTCAGGGTGGATGCGGGCGCGCGCGCGGCGATTGTCCGCGGCAAGCGCAGCCTGCTGCCCAGCGGCGTGCGCGCCGTCGAGGGGGACTTCGGGCGGGGAGACCCGGTGGACCTGGCGGACGAGGCGGGCGCCGTGTTCGCGCGGGGGCTGGTCTCCTATGACGCCAACGAGCTGCGGCGCATCGCCGGGCGGCACACGGCGGACATCGAGGCGGTGCTGGGCTACCGCTACCTGGACGAAGCGGTCCACCGCGACGACCTGGCCGTCCTGTAGCGCGAGGGTGGGCCTAGATGGACGACGTGGAGATCGACTTGCCGCTGTCCTCGCCGAGCTGCATCAGCGCGCGGAACTCCGGCGAGTCCACCTTCATCAGCAGCAGGGAGACCTCCAGCTCGCCCGGGACGCGGCCGAGCTGGAGCTTGCGCTCCTGGCCGTGGAGCAGCGCCAGCTCCGAGTGGCCCTTGGCCTCCGGCAGCACCAGGTCGAGCTGGAGGTGGAAGGACTGGCCTTCCGACCGGGGCGTGAGGATCAGCCGGTAGTCGGGGATGGGGGCGCCCGGGCGGCGGCGCTCGGCACGGAGCGTGCGGCCCGCCTCGCCCAGCAGCTTGGGCTGGGCGACCAGGCGTCCATCCCGGCGGACCTCGACGGCGAAGTAGAGCGGCTCGGCGCGCACGGGTGCCGGCGCCGCGAGGCTCGTGACACCCACGAGCATCGCCAGCCCGGCAACCACATTTCGGACGAGGGTGATGCCGCTCATCGTGAGGCCCCTTCGGAACCGCCGTTCGCCGCGCCGGCCACGCGGCACCCGGACGGGCAAGCCCCGTCCACGTCGCTTCCACTTCCACGGAATGGCTCAGAAATAACCCAGATCATGCCCCCAGTGCGAGCCCCCCTGTGTCGCCAGCTCCGTCCGGACTGGGGCCGGGCGCGCGCACAGGCGAATACCTGCTTGCCTGTTCAGTCGTGCCCGGCTATTTCGCCGGACGCGGGCGGACTGCCCGTCTGTTCTGAACCCGCACGCCCACTTCTTGACCCCCCCGGGAGCGCCCGGCATCGTCGCCCACCTTTCCAATGGACCGCACCGAACGCATCCTCGACCTCGTGGCTCTCCTGCTCGACGCCCGCGAGCCCATCTCCTGGGCCGAGCTGCGTGAGCATTTTCCTGGTGATTACGGCGGCTCGGACGACGCCGCCGAGCGGAAGTTCGAGCGCGACAAGGCGGAGCTCGTGGAGCTGGGCTTCCCGCTGACGTACGTGCAGGGGGACGATGAGCGGCGGGACGGCTACATCGTCGACCGGGACGCCTACTACCTCCCGGAGGCGGACCTTTCGAAGGAGGAGCTGGCTGTGCTCTATGCCGCCGGCTCCGCGGCGCTGGCCTCGGGGGCCTTTCCCGGTCGGGACGACCTGGCGCACGCGCTGCGGAAGATCGGCTTCTTCGCCGGCCAGTCGCTGCCCACACCGGGCGTGCGGATGGAGCTGGGCTCGGTACACGAGGGGCAGGAGAAGGAAATCGCCGCGCGCCTGGAGCAGCTCTGGGACGCGTGCGCGGCGCGCAAGTGGGTGGACCTGACGTACGCCAGCCCCAAGCAGGCCGGCACCACGCAGCGGCGCGTGGACCCGTATGGCCTGGCGCTGCGCCGGGGCGCCTGGACGCTGGTGGGGTACTGCCACCTGCGCGGCAGCCTGCGGAGCTTCCACGTCCACCGCATCCGCGGGCTCAAGGCGAACACGGCGCGTCCGCGCACGCCGGACTTCCAGGTGCCCGCGGACTTCTCGCTGGATACCCACGTGGCGTACTTCCCCTGGCAGCACCGCTTCCATGAGCAGGTGGAGGTGGTGCTCCACCTGTCGGACACGCTGGCCTCGCGGGCGGCGGGTCTGCTGCCGGGGGCCACGTTGGCGCCGGCCGAGGCGGGCGGCGTGAGGGCCCGGCTGCCGGTGACGTTCCTGGATGGCCTGCTGCGCTTCTGCCTGGCGCTGGGGCCGGACTGCCGCGTGGAGGGCCCGGAGCGGGCGCAGGCGCGGCTGCGGGAGATGGCGTCGCGCATCGTGGCGTGTCACGAGGACGCGCAGGACAAGGTGAGCGCATGAGCAACGTCCATGAGCGGCTCCGCCGCCTGCTGTTCCTGGTCCCCTACGTGTCCAAGCACCCCGGCGTCACGGTGGACGCGCTCGCGCGCGCCCTCAACGTCAGCCGCGAGGACCTGTTGGACGAGCTGGACCTGCTCACGTGCGTGGGCCGGCCGCCCTTCAACCCGGACGACTACATCGACATCTACGTGGACAACGACCGCGTCTACGTGGACCTGGATCAACGCCTGTTCGCGCCGCCCCGCCTGACGCCGGGCGAGGCCGCGGCGCTGTCCGCCTCGGCGGAGCTGCTCCGGCCCGCGACGGGAGACGCCCTGCAGAGCGCCCTCCAGAAGCTGGAGCGCGTCCTGCCGCCCGCCACCCGGGCACGCTACCGGGAGATGTACCGGAAGATTGACGCCTCCACGGAGGCGCCCCAGGCGCTGGGGCCGCTCACCCGCGCCATCATCGAGAAGCTGGAGGTGACGTTCGCCTACGCCAGCCCGGGCCGCGCTCCGGAGCCGCGCACCGTGCAGCCCTACGAGCTGCTCAGCCACCGGGGCCAGTGGTACCTGCAGGGCTACTGTCACGCCCGGCAGGACACGCGCCTGTTCCGCCTGGACCGGATGGAGGACATCACCCTCACGGACGTGGCCTTCCAGCCCCCCGCCGACGCGCGGGCGGACGTGCCCAACCCGGCGCGGGGCCTCACCGACGCCTCGGTGCGGGTGCGCTTCTCCCCGGTGGCCGCACCCTACGTGAAGGAGCGCTTCGGGACGGATGCCCGGCCGCTCGCGGACGGAGGGGTGGAGGTGCTGGTGGCGGGGGACAGCGAGCGCTGGCTGACCCAGTGGGTCCTGTCCTTCGGAGGGGAGGCGGAGGTGGTGGAGCCGCCGTCCGCGCGTGCAGCCGTTGCCCGAGCGGCACGGGCCTCTGTAGGATTGTGACCCCCCATGCCTTTCCAGCTGACGATCTCCGAGGGTAGAGAAGCCGGCAAGGAGTTCGTCTTCGACCAGGACTCCGTTCTCATCGGCCGTTCGACGGATTGCGACGTCGCGTTGTTCGATCCGGGTGTGTCCCGGCGCCACTGTCGAATCTTCCTCGACGGCGATGCCTACACCGTCGAGGACCAGGGCAGCGCCAACGGGTCGCTCGTCAACGGCAGTCCGGTGAAGACGCATGTGCTCGAGGACGGCGACAAGCTGACCCTGGGCCCGGTGACGTTCGTCTTCATCATGCTGACGGACGAGCCCGCCACCGGCGAGGAGGAGCTCCCCGCCGGCGCCCAGGACGGCGACGGCAGCACCCGCATCGTGTCCCTGGACACCCTGAAGCGGCAGCGCAACAAGGGCGTGGCGCTGGCCCCCGAGGGCGCGGACCAGTCGGAGCTGGACGAGATCCGGGAGGGGGCCACCCGCTCCAACCTCCGGGCCCTGCGCCCGGTGTCCCAGGGGCAGAGTGGCTCGCGTCCGGCGGCCATCGAGCGCGCGGCGCCCGCGGCGCCCCCCGCCAGACGTGCCCCCAGCGCGCCTCCCCCCGCCCGCGCCCGTCCAGCGCCGTCTGGCGGTGGTGGCGGCGGGCTGTCCGCGGCCGAGCGCGCCCGCATCCGGCGTGAGTCTCCCGGCGTGGTGTCCAGCGCGAAGCTCTTCTGGGCGGACGCCAGCCAGGGCGTGCGCACCGGCATCATCGGTGGCGGCGTGGCCATGGTGCTCGCGCTCTTCGGGGTCCTCTACTGGCTGGTGCTGAGCGGAGACGACGGCCAGCCGAAGGGGGAGGAGCCCGCATGGCTCAGCGGGCAGCCCATCCGCGACTCGTTCGGCGTGGGTCCGGGGGTCATGTGGGAGCGCCCGGACATGAAGGTCTTCGAGTGGGAGTACACCGCCGCCACGCGCGCGGTGGTCATCCTCCACTACCAGGCGCAGGGCATCTCCAAGGATGAGGTCGTGGTGAGCGTCAACGGGGTGGACGTGGGCAAGGTGCCGCCCGACACGCTGGCCAGCCACGACCGCGCCATCGAGCTGATGATTCCGGCCCAGCACCTGAAGAAGGGCGAGCCCAACCGCATCATCTTCGACAACGTGAAGAATCCTCCGGGGGAGGACCCCTGGATGATCTGGAACATCTGGGTGGAGCGCGCGCTGCTGCCGGACCTGCTGCCCGAGGAGCTCGTGCGGGAGGCCAACGAGTACTACAAGCGCGGCCGGACGAACTTCGACAGGCCGGACATCGGCGCCCGCAACCGCTACGAGGCGTGGAAGTCCTTCCGCGTGGCGTGGCTGATGCTGGAGGCCCACCCGGAGCCCAAGCCGGACCTCTATTACGAGGCCCAGGAGCGGATGAAGGCGGCGCAGCAGGAGCTGGACCGCACCTGCGCCAAGCTGCTGCTGGAGGTGGAGGGCTACTACAACCAGGGCAACTACAAGAGCGCCTCCGCCACCCTGGACCACGTGAAGGAGTACTTCCCGGAGTTCGACCAGCCCTGCGCCACCCGGGCGGAGAACAAGCGCGGGGAGTACGGCCTCTAAGAAGAGGTCCCGGGCGCCACCCGCCCTGTCCGGTGCCAGACATGGGCTGGCACCGGAGGGAGGGCTGCGGAAGGCGCCGGGTTGCCGGGGGACGCGGGCATCCTCACCGTTGTGGGGCCATGCGTGACCTGGAGGCGTTGACGGAGCAGTCGGGTGAACGGGCCGAGGGTGGGGGGCAGGCCGCGCTGGGGCCGGTGTGGAGCCCCAACGTCTCCAGCCTGCTGCTGGCCCGCTACTACCTGCCTCGCCGCCATGCCGTGGTCCAGGGCAACGCCTGTCAGCTGCTGCGCGACGGCGTGGAGGCCTACCCGGCGATGCTGGAGGCCATCCGCCGGGCGCGCCGCTACATCCGCCTGGAGACGTACATGTTCGTCTCCGACGCCGTGGGCGAGCTGTTCGGCGAGGCCCTGGCGGAGGCGGCCGGGCGCGGCGTGCACGTGAAGGTGCTGTATGACGCGGTGGGCTCGTGGTCGAGCCGCCGGAGCTTCTTCGAGGGGCTGCGCGCGCGGGGCGTGGACATCCGCGCCTTCAAGCCCTTCAGCCTGTCGCGCGGGCTGCGGCACCTGCTGCGCAGGGACCACCGGAAGATTCTCGTCGTGGATGGGGAGGTGGCCTTCACCGGCGGGGTGAACATCGCCTCCCACTGGGCGCCCGCGGGCCTGGGCGCGGCGTGGCGGGACGACGTGCTGCGCATCGAGGGGCCCGCCGTCCACGAGCTGGAGCGGTGCTTCCTGGCGACGTGGCGGATGATGTTCCAGGGGCGCTCCCACCGGCTGCTCCAGCGGCTGGAGCGCCTGCGGCGCCCGCCACTGCGGCGCGGGTGGGTGGGGCTGGCGGTGCTGTCCAGCCGTCGCAGCATCCACCGGGCCTATCTGCACGCCATCCGCCGGGCCCGGCGCAGCGTGCGGGTGGCCGCCGCCTACTTCATCCCGGACCGGCGCATGGTGACGGCGCTGCGCGAAGCCGCCCG
The DNA here is from genome assembly GCA_023426545.1 of Pseudomonadota bacterium. Taxonomy (GTDB): domain Bacteria; phylum Myxococcota; class Myxococcia; order Myxococcales; family Myxococcaceae; genus Myxococcus. Next base: position 39,507 of record JAFAAN010000044.1, on the reverse strand, counting down.
GCGGGGCGTGGAGGTCCACCTGCTGCTCAATGCCCGCAGCGACCACCCCATCCTGGAGTTCGTGGCCCGGGCCTTCTACGAGCGGCTGCTGGGCGCGGGCGTCCGCATCTTCGAGTGGCAGCGCGGCGTGCTCCACGCCAAGACGGCCGTGGTGGACGGCGTGTGGGGCACCATCGGCTCGTTCAACCTGGAGCGGCTGAGCCTGGCCTTCAACCACGAGGTGAACGCCGTCTTCGCGGACCCTCGGTTGGGGCAGCAACTGGAGGACGCGTTCCGCGGCGACTGCGGCGACTGTCGCGAAGTGACGCTGGCGGAATTCCGCCGCCGCCCCCTCTGGCAGAAGCTGCTGGAGCGGTTGTTGTTGCCGCTTCGCAGAATCATCTGAGCCCCGACGGTCCGGTCCCAGCCTGGCGCATGGTTCCGATGAGCGGGGCTGTACACGTCGGGTCCGAAGCGTCCGGCCCTGAATGCGCTCGCAGGAACCCTTTGCAACGTAACAACGGGGGGCCTAGAAGTTCCTGCATCCCGCGCAAGGAAGGATGGCAACACACATGACCGACAGTTTCGGCACGAAGTCCCAGCTCAAGGTGGGGTCTGCCACCTATGACTTCTTCAGCCTGGGCAAGCTGGCCAAATCGCACCCGGCGGTGAACCGCCTGCCGTTCTCGCTGAAGGTCCTGCTGGAGAACCTGCTGCGCCACGAGGACGGCCGCGTGGTGAAGCGCGAGCACGTGGAGAAGATGCTGGCCTGGGACCCCAAGGCCACCCCGGACGTGGAGATTTCCTTCCACCCCGCCCGCGTGCTGCTCCAGGACTTCACCGGCGTGCCCGCGGTGGTGGACCTGGCCGCCATGCGCGAGGCGCTGGCCGGCATGGGGGGCAACCCGGACAAGATCAACCCGCGCAACCCGGCCGACCTGGTCATCGACCACTCGGTGCAGATTGACGCCTTCGCGACCTCCGCCGCGTTCAAGGAGAACGCCGAGCTGGAGTTCGAGCGCAACCGCGAGCGATACGCGTTCCTCCGCTGGGGCCAGAGCGCGTTCAAGGGCTTTGGCGTGGTGCCGCCGGACATCGGCATCTGCCACCAGGTCAACCTGGAGTTCCTGGCGCACGTGACGTTCCGCCAGGGCAGCACCGTGTACCCCGACACGCTGGTGGGCACCGACAGCCACACCACGATGATCAACGGCCTGGGCGTGGTGGGCTGGGGCGTGGGCGGCATCGAGGCCGAGGCCGCGCTGCTGGGCCAGCCGATTACGATGCTGATTCCGCAGGTGGTGGGCTTCAAGCTCACCGGCCAGCTGCCCGCGGGCGCCACCGCCACGGACCTGGTGCTCACCGTCACGCAGATGCTTCGCAAGAAGGGCGTGGTGGGCAAGTTCGTGGAGTTCTACGGCAGCGGCCTGAAGAACCTGTCCCTGCCGGACCGCGCCACCATCGCCAACATGGCCCCCGAGTACGGGGCGACCATCGGCTTCTTCCCGGTGGACGAGGAGAGCCTCAACTACCTGCGCTTCACCGGCCGCCCCGACGACCTCGTGGCCCTCACGGAGGCCTACGCGAAGGAGCAGGGCCTGTGGCGGCGTGACGACGCCGAGGCCACCTTCAGCGACACGCTGGAGCTGGACCTGGCCACCGTGGTGCCCAGCCTGGCCGGCCCCAAGCGCCCGCAGGACCGCGTGCCCCTCAAGGACATGAAGGCCGGCTACGAGAAGTCGCTCGTGGAGATGCTGTCGGCCGGCAAGGGCAAGGGCGGCGAGGAGGGCGGCGCGGCCAAGGCTTCCGCCGCCGCGGTGCCGCCGGAGCGCCTGGCGCAGACGGTGACGGTGAAGAACGGCCGCCAGAGCTACCAGCTGGGCCACGGCGCGGTGGTGATTGCGTCGATTACGTCCTGCACCAACACCTCCAACCCGGCGGTGCTGGTGGGCGCGGGCCTCCTGGCGAAGAAGGCCGTGGAGCGCGGCCTCAGCCCGAAGCCCTGGGTGAAGACGTCCCTGGCGCCGGGCAGCCGCGTCGTCAACGAGTACCTGCGCGACGCCGGCCTGATGCCCTATCTGGAGGCCGTGGGCTTCCACGTCGTGGGCTACGGCTGCACCACCTGCATCGGCAACTCCGGTCCGCTGACGGAGCCCGTCGCCAACGCCGTCACCGAGGGGGACCTCGTGGTGGCCGCGGTGCTGTCGGGCAACCGCAACTTCGAGGGCCGCATCAACCCGCACGTGCGCATGAACTACCTGGCCAGCCCGCCGCTGGTGGTGGCCTACGCGCTGGCCGGCGAGGTGGGGATGGACCTGGACGCCGAGCCGCTGGGCACCGACCCCAACGGCCGCCCCGTGTTCCTCAAGGACATCTGGCCCTCCAACGAGGAAATCCAGGAGGTCATCCGCGCCTCCGTGAAGCCCGAGCAGTTCCGCCGCCAGTACGCCAACGCGATGGAGGGCGACGCCCTCTGGCAGCAGCTCCCGGTGGGCAAGGGCTCCACGTTCAAGTGGGACGAGACGTCCACCTACGTGCGCAAGCCGCCCTTCTTCGAGAACCTGCCGAAGGAGCCCAAGCCCACGCAGGACATCCAGGGCGCGAGCGTGCTGGCGCTGCTGGGTGACTCCGTCACCACGGACCACATCTCGCCCGCGGGCAACATCGCCAAGACGAGCCCGGCGGCCAAGTACCTCATGGCCAACGGCGTGGAGCCCAAGGACTTCAACTCCTACGGCGCGCGCCGCGGCAACCACGAGGTGATGGTGCGTGGCACCTTCGCCAACATCCGTCTGAAGAACCTCCTGGTTCCCGGCGTGGAGGGCGGCGTCACCGTCCACATCCCCACGCGCGAGCGGATGAGCATCTACGACGCCTCCATGAAGTACCAGGAGGCGGGCACGCCGCTGGTGGTGCTGGCGGGCGCCGAGTACGGCACCGGCTCCAGCCGTGACTGGGCGGCCAAGGGCACCATGCTGCTGGGCGTGAAGGCCGTCATCGCCAAGAGCTTCGAGCGCATCCACCGCTCCAACCTGGTGGGCATGGGCGTGCTGCCGCTGCAGTTCGAGGCGGGGCAGGACGCGCAGTCGCTGGGGCTCACCGGCCACGAGACGTTCGACATCACCGGCGTGGCGCAGGACCTGGCGCCGCAGAAGAAGCTCACCGTGAAGGCCACGGGCGAGGGCGGCACCAAGGAGTTCACCGTGGTGTGCCGCATCGACACGCCGAACGAACTCGATTACTACCGCAACGGCGGCATCCTGCAGTACGTGCTCCGGCAGCTGGCCAAGGCCTAGCGCGGAGCGGAAGGAACCGGCGCCCTGCTTTCCTCGGCGGGCGCCGGTAGCACCACGGCCCGGAGTCGCCCTCGTGGCACTCCGGGCCGTCGTGTCTTCACAGCTCGCGCAGGCGGGCCCAGGCCGCGCGGTAGCGGGCCAGCCGCTCGGCGTCCTTTGGCGTCACCGCGGCCAGCCGCCGCACGTCCATGTTGTCCTCCAGGTCCGCCAGCTTCACGCGGCGGGCGAGCGGCAGCGGGCGCAGCCGCTCGATGAAGGACTCGTACGTCTCGCCCTCGCGCCGGGTGAGCGCGTCCAGCGCGTCCAGCACGGGCTCTGGGTAGCCCAGCGCCCGCAGGCGCTCCAGTGTGTAGGGCGTGTCCTCCACCACGTCATGGAGGATGGCGACGGTGCGTTCCTCGTCAGTGTCCAGCCGCATCATCACCCGGAGCGGGTGGAGGATGTACGTCTGGCCGGCCTTGTCGCGCTGGCCGTGGTGCGCGGCCACCGCGAGCGCGATGGCGTCTTCGAGTGCGGGCATGCCCGTCTTGTAACGCCAGAGGCCCTCCCCGCGCGAGCGGGGAGGGCGGGCGTCAGGTCAGGGGATGCAGCGCGCCGCGTCCTCATGGCGGCACGTGTGCTGCTCGTGGCTGAGGGGCAGCTCGTACACGTTCTGCAGCACCTCGCTGTTCTCCGACACGTCCACCGAGGTGGCCTGGCGCTTCCCGGGCTCCTGCATGACGGCGCTGTACCTCACGCTGCCCGTGGGCGAAATCATCACCGCGGTGGCGGGCTCGGGCGGCGGAGACAGCACCGAGCGCTCCTGGTAGCGCACATTGCCGAAGGACGCGGCGCAGGTGGGCAGGCCAGTGAGGAAGTCCGCCTGGTAGAAGCGCGCCCGGGCGGCGGTGCTGCTGCACACCGCGCCGTCCTGCGACGGGTAGATGACGTTCCACAGGGTGCAGCTGGCCACCGTGGCCGCGCCGCCCGCCGTCTTGTGGGTGATGCCGCCGTTGTACTCCAGCATCCACCCGTTGCCATCCGGCTGCGCCCCCCCTTCGGGGCAGTTCCCTGAGGTGTCGCATTCGATGGTCGTCACGTCCACCAGGTCGCCGCTGACGTCGTTGGCGCTGCTGCGGTCGGTGAGGCGGGCCGCGTCGAACTGGAGTGCCGTCATGGGCCCGTCCTCGGAGACGGTGGTGGCGTCCTCGGAGAACGTCTGCCCGGCGACGCCGTACACGCGCACGCCGAAGAAGCGGTTCTTCCCGATGTCGCTCACGTTCCGCGTCAGCTCCAGGTCCGCGAAGTTGGGGGCCACGTTGCTCACGTCCTGGCAGCGGAAGTGGCCCTCGGCGCTCTTGCCACACTCCACGCGCGCGGGGCTGAGTGAGGTGTAGTCCTGCGCCGCGCCGGGACAGGCGCGGGCCTCGTACTTGTTGAAGCGCGCCGTCACCACCGTCTGGCCTGGGTTGCCGCAGGCATCCTGGGAGGCCATGGTGCGCGTCAGCGTCGACTGCGCCAGCTCCTTCTGCGTCCACTGCTGCCGCGCCTGGGTGATGTTCTGGTCCAGGCGCTCCACGCGGTAGTCCACCTCCACGCTGCCGCACCCATAGCGGGCGCAGGCCTGCGGGTTGTCGAAGCGGCAGATGCCGGCCTCGTCGTCCAGCAGGGCGTAGCGGTCACCGGTGCCGATGAGCGCGCGCATGGCGCCCGTGCCCGGCTGGATGCCGATGGAGGGCACGTAATAGAAGGGCCATGTCCGCGCCAGGGTGTTGCCCGGCACGCCCGAGGCTCCCACGGCGTCACGGTCCATCTGGAAGGCGCGTCCGGCGCTCCAGTTGCGGATGAGGCGGGTGCTGGGGTCCAACTCGCCGGGCACGGAGATGCGCGCGACCCAGAGCTGACCGCGCATGTCGCCGAAGACGGCGGTGTCGAAGAAGCCGTCCTGCTGCACGCTGCCCGCCACGCCGTAGTCCACCAGGGCCACCGGCGCCGCCACGCTGTGGGTGAGGTAGCGGGCGGGCTGGTGCTGCTCGCCGCTGGCGTTCGGGTCGTACTCGAACTTCCACCACAGGTTGTCCGGGCGGCCATTCACCTCCGGCGACCACGCGTCCACCAGGTAGATGCCGCGCCCCTTCTCCTGGCCGGGGGACCAGCCGCCGGACAGGGCCACCACCCAGCGCTCCTGGGTGTCCACGCCGTAGCGCTCCACGGCGCCGGGCGCGGTGCCCGCCTTCACCAGCACGGGGCCGATGGGCGGCGGCTTGGGGCTGAGCGAGAACAGCGTCTTGCCGAAGAGGGGGGCCTCCGGGGAGTTGGGCTGCGGGTACATCCACTGCATCCGCGGCGGGCCGAAGCGGTTGGTGGTGGGGTCCGCGCGCAGCTCCAGCGCGAGGTAGTGCACGCCGCCGCGGCCCTCCGAAATCACCGCCATCGTGTGGTACTCGGTGGACTGCTTGATGCCGTCCGGCTGCGAGCCGTCCGAGCCGTCCGCCCACACGTCGCGCACCATGATGTCGCCGTCCACGTAGTACTGGTGGCCGTTGGCCATCTCGTGCAAGCGCGACAGCAGGTCGGGCGGGATGAAGGCCCACTCCTCCTCGCCGGTGCTGGGCGTGTACTCGATGAAGGGCTGGCCGCCCTCGCAGTTGTCGGCGCTCGCGGTGCTGTCGCGGAAGGCGTGCAGCATGCCGTCGTTGGCGCCCACCAGCACCAGCTTGTCTCGGCGGCGGTAGCGGTGCAGGTACGCCTCATACGCGTCCACCTGAACGGTGTTGCCGCAGCGGTTGATGGTCTCCTGGGCGAGCGGCGTGGGAGACACCCCCAGCTGCTGGCTGTAGAGCGTCCGCGCGCACTGGTTGCTCATGCCCAGGTTGCACAGGAACTTGTCCATGGGCGGGTCCACCAGCACCGGCGCGGAGTGGAAGATGTCGCCCAGCACGGAGCGGCGCACCTTCGTGCGGTCGCCGTCGCCGTCCTCGTCCGCCAGGTCCTGGCCGCGCACATACTGGATGAGCGTGCGAACGCAGAGGTCGTTCAGCCAGGTCTGCGTCTGGGCAATGGTGGTGAAGGCGGGGACCGTGACGTTCATGGACGCGGCGGCCAGCTGCGGCGTCAGCCGAAGGCCCGTCAGCAGCTTGCCCGGGTCAATCTCCAGCGGTATCACCGACTCGACCTTGGGGCACACGGGCGTGCCGAGGATGCCGAAGTAGCTCTTGAGCACCTCGCGGTTCTCCACTGTGAACTCGATGGGGGTCGCCGCGTTGTCCGCGGCGGTGATGCGCCCGTCCTGGTTGACGTCCGTCACCGTGTAGATTTTCCGGGTGGCCAGGGACCGGGCCATCAGCGCGCGCCGCGCCTCCCAGAACTGGACGGCGGGGGTGCTGGTGCCGTCCTTGAGGAAGTTGCCGGACGAGTCCTCGACGACGATGTCGCCGTCCCGGTCCACGACGAAGATGTCGTCCATGTCGCCGTCGTTGTTCTTGTCCACGCCTTCGACGAACTCGTTGAACTGGTTGAAGCGCCACAGGTCTCCGCGCCAGGCGCTGTCGCCCGAGGCAGGCGACATGCGCGGCATCAGCGCGCTGAGGGTGGAGCTGCCCGTCTGGAACGAGGAGATGGCCGCAGCAGCGAAGGCGATGTTCCGATTCTGGACGTCGTCGACGATGGACTGGAGGGCCGTCTTCAGCTGGCTGGAGTTCGTGGCCGCGTAGAAGCGCCCGCCGCCCGCGTCGGCGGTGACGCGCAGCAGGTTCAGCGCGGGCGTGTTCGTCAGCGCGAAGCCCACGGTGTAGGTGGCCACATGCTGCGGTCCGGCCAGGTCCCCCCGCACGTCATTGGTCCACATCCATTTGGCGATGCGGTGGATGTGGCTGTAGCCGTTGCCGCTGGTGGCGCCTTTGGCAGCCGCGGCGCAGTTGGTGCAGGGGACATCCAGGTTCCGCACCTCGGCGGGAACCTGGGAGCCGCTGGTGCTCGGCTCGTTGGGCTCGCCGTCCGTCAGCAGAATCATGGCGTTGAAGCCGCACGAGAAGCAGGTGGCGGCCTGCCCAGGGAAGGCCTCGTCGTTGAACTTCGAGTCGCTCAGGTAGTTCTTGCCGAACCAGCCAGGGAACGGGTCGTCGGAGGATGAGCGGAAATAGGTCGCGGCGCCCCACAAGGCCTGCGTCAGAGGCGTGTTCGTGTTGAAGCGCAGCCCCTTCTGCATCTTGCCGAGCAGGCCGTCACGGTGTGTGTCGCGCTTCGCGCTGCTGAGCGAATCGTCACATCGGGGACCGAAGCGCTCGAAGAGCACCACGTCCTGACCGCTCCACTGCGCCGTCTCGGTGGCGTCCTTGCTGGCGGAGAACGTCACCACGCCGAAGCGCGTGCGCTCCGAGTCCTTGAGCACCTGGCTGATGACGTTGACGGCGGAGTGGCCGCGCGGCGAGTAGAAGTTGAGGAAGTTGCCCGACGCGACGCGCTTGCCGGACTCGAATTGGAAGTAACCCTTCTTCGCCAGGCACAGCTCGCACGCGTTCCTCGCGGCGGCCTGGTTGTTGCCGGTGCCCACAATGTTGGCGCAGGCCGCGCTCGCGGTGGAGCTGATGGTGGTGTTGGGCGGCGCCTTGGTGAAGTCCACCGGGTTGGCGTTCATTCCGAAGCTGACCTGGGAGCTGCTGCCGTTCCCATCGAAGCGGTAGTAGTTGGTGGGCACGAACCAGGGAGAGTTCTGGTCCGTCAGGCTCAGCCACATGCGCGGGTACTCGACGTTGGCGTCGTAGTTCAGCTCGTCGATGTTGGCCTGACGGCACCCCGGGTAGTTGCCGGAGCTGTTGCTGGAGTAGCTGTGGGAGTTGTCGTTGCTCCAGGCGATGGGCCACCACGCCATGGAGCCCGACGTGTCCAGGATGAGGAGGACGTTGGGCGGGCCGCTGGGGCTGGTGAAGAAGCGCTCGTCGCTGCCGCGCGCGGGGTTCATCAGCGCGTCCAGGCGGGACGTCGACTGCAGGCTGCACGAGGCCGGGTCCTGCGCGAGCGCGCCGGGGGCGGCGAGCAGCACGCCCAGGGCCGTCAAGGTGGAGAGGAGTGCCTTCATGGGGGGGCTCGGGGGAGGGCGAGGTCGAAGGGGTCAGATGCCGAAGCGGAAGACGAACTCGGTCTCGGCCTGCCGGCCGCCGGGCTCGTCACACATGACGACCACGCGGTAGTAGCTACCGCCGGCCGTGCCTTCTCGGAGGGTGTTGGCTGCGTCGCTGACCTGGTCCTTGCCGCTGCTGAAGGAGGACGAGGCCAGCACCGCCGCCGTGGGCGCGGACCCGGTGTCGCCCAGGTGGGCGGTGCGCATGACGCTGCTGTCGGCGACGACCGCGTCGTCCCGCAGCACCTGCTCCAGGCTGATGCTGGTGACGGGAATCGCGCCGACGCCGAACACCTTCAGCCGCGACAGCAGGTGGCGCCGCGCCGTCTCCGCGCAGGCCTCCACGCGGTCGCTGCGCGTCTTCGACACGGCGGCGGACTGGTTGCGGCCGGTGAAGGTGATGGCGCCCATCACCAGCAGCAGCAGCACCGTCAGCGCAATCAGGGTGATGGCCAGGGCGCTGCCCCGGCGGGAGGAGAAGGATGTCATCGTGGCTAGCCTCCCCAGACGTTCTTGATGTCGCCGGCGACGCCAGGGGAGCGCAGCTCGGGGATGAAGAAGGCGCGGGACGTCATGTTGGGAACGCGCACGGACGTCTCCACGGTGGTGCGGAAGAACCCGTCGTCGACGGCCACGGGCTCGGCGTTGAAGAGCTTGCGGTTATCCCCCTTGGAGCGAGAGGGAGACGGGCGCACCGAGCGCACCGTGAGCCCCACGCCCACCGAGCGGATGTTGGCCGGGTGCAGGCCGTAGCGAAGGGGGTCATCGTAGGGGGTGCTGTACGTGGGCCCCAGGACGTCTGTCTTGGGCAGGACGACGGAGTCCTCGTCTCCCAGCACCCAGCTCATGCCGCTGCCCACGGCGCCGTCTGGCGCGTCCGTCGCGGCGCAGCAGGCGGAGTTCGCGGGCGGCCGGTTCAGCTGGTAGACGACCTGGAAGGACTCCACGTCGGCGGCAATCGGGTCGAACTCGGCGATGTCGGCCCAGCTGTGCTTCACCACCAGGTACGGCCGCCCGCCGTGCGCCTCGATGCGCAGCCGCTTCTCATGCACCAGCATGACGAAGGGCACGCGGCTCCCATCCGACATGCAGCTCTTGGGGAAGTCACCGGGCGTGCCGGGGGGGAGCGCGTGTACGAGCATGGCGACGTTGGCATCCGCCGGAACGTCCATGACCAGCCGGCCCAGGAAGTAGTCCTGGCCACCTGGACAGGCCACCATGAGGGCCTGCCCTTCTTGCAACTGCTGGCCGAACGTCGCCGGAGGCTGCAGGCGGAGCTCGTAGGGCTCGGCCCCTCCGGGGTTGAGGATCTGGCCCTGCCGCAGGAACAGGGGGTCGCGGTAGCGGAAGGCGAGGTCGTCGGTGACGAAGGTGCCCCAGCCCTCCACTTGCTCGGTGTAGTTGTCCTTGCGCTCGTCCGGCAGGCCCGCGGTGTCGAAGGCGAAGGCGATGGCCGGGTCCACGCCGTACCCCGCGTAGCGCAGGGTGCGGTTCAGGTAGTCCATGCCCACGCGGCTGCCTTCGACGGCCGTCTTGGTGATGGTGTTGTTCTGGAAGATGTCGTTGACGGCGATGATGGTGCCCGCCACCGCGAGCAGCACCACCGAGGAGACGGTGATGCCCACCAGCAGCTCGATGAGCGTGAAGCCGCCAGGCGCGCTTCGGGGAGTCCTCCTCACAGCTCCACCCCCGCGCCGTTCTCCGCCGGGTTGTAGAGCCCGACGTATTGCTTGACCGAGCGCCACCGGCCCACGTTTCGGAAGGACACCACCACCGCCACCGAGTCGATGGCCTGCGTCGGCGTCCACACGAGCACGCGGCGGTAGTCCTGGCGCTCATCGTTCGAGTATCCGGGCACCACCTTGAGCAGCGGATCCGCGGTGCCATCCTCGTAGGCGTCGAGGTCGACCACACACGCATCCGGGAGCGCGGAGAGGCCGCCCGCCAGCTCCAGCGTCTCCGGCGCGCCACTGCAGCGCGCGCTGGTGAGGGGGCCCGCGTCGGAGAGCAGGCGGGCCCGGCCCTGGAGCTGGAGTCCCGAGCGGACCTGCGCCGCGATGGCGCTGGCCTTCGACAAGCGGTTGGCGGCGGCGTTCTGCTGGCTGGCGAACATGAGCCCACCAAAGACACCGCTGATGCCGAAGGCGAGGATGGCGGCGGCGGCCATGCCCTCGATGAGCGTGGCGCCGCGCGCGGTGGCGTGGCGACGGGGAGCGGGAGGCAGGCGCTTCATCGGTTGGTCCTCGATTCGACGAAGCCGGCGGGCGCGGAGATGGCGAAGAGGTACTCGCGCTGTCCATCGGTGGAGACGAGTCCCAGGGACGCGGCGCGATTCACCACCCCGACGTCCATGGGCAGGATGGGCTGGCCTGCGCCATCGACGAAGCGCGCCGAGCCGTCGCTCCGGAAGATGACGGCGCCGCGCCGCGGGTTGCCGTTGCAGAAGCTGCAATCCGACACGGGCAGGCCCGCGAAGATGCCATCCCATTGGAGCTTGCCGCTGGCTCCGAAGCGCACGGTGCGCTGCGTGTAGCGGTCCAGGTACATGGAGTCCATCAGCCGGCCCTCGTTCACGGCGGGCTGGATGTCGCCGGGAGGGGCGAAGTTCTGGTAGCTGAGCTGGAGGTTGGGGCCGGCGCCGCCGGCATTTCCGAAGGCGCGCTGGGGGTCCTCGAGCAGGAACCAGGCGCCGTTCCCCGCGCCGTCCTGCCCCTGCGTGTCGATGTTCGGGTAGATGATGAGCCACACGTCGGACTGGCGGTCCACCGCGCGCGCCCGGGCTTCCGCGAGCGCGCCAGCCAGGTCCGCCGCCGCGTTCTGCGGGCCGGCGCGTGCGCTGAGCCGGGCGTAGCCCGCGTACGCGAGCCCTGCGAGCACCGCGATGATGGCGAGGACGATGCAGACCTCGAGCATCGTCATGCCACGTGCGCCGCGGCGGCTCACTGGGCGACCTCCACGCGGACGCTCAGGGGGTGCTTGCGGCCGAGCCGCCACACGAGCACCTCCGACGCGCCCTGTCTCAGGCCCTGCACCATCAGCTGGTTGGTCTCACCGAGCGCCACCTCCGCCACCTCGGGGGCATGGACCCGCACGCGCTCGACGTCCTCGATGATGAGCTGCCTCTGCTGGCCCGGGGGGACGTGCACCACGATGCCCGAGGGCTCGGCGCTCTTCGCCTCGGTGGCGTAGTCGGGCTCGGGGGACTCGGTCGGCTGGGCCCAGGCGGCGGAGGCGGCGAGGGTCAGCGCCAGGGGAGCCCAGCGCGTCCAGCGAGAACGGAAGGGATGGGGGGAGGTCGGGCGGTCCGTGAGCAAGGGCATGGGGGAATGTCCTGCGAGCACAATGGCCCCACGGGGGTGGGGTAGGGGAGACACACAGGGTGCGTTTGCACACCGCATGCCTCCCCGGCTGCTCGGCCAAGCCCCCGACTCTTCACGGGATTCTGTCGGGACAGGGGCGCCAGGAGTAGCGGGCGACCTCGCAAGGTCTGCAAGCCCGCAAACTTTAGGCGCACTGACACTGTTCTTGGACAGGAGGGCTGGAGTCTAAACGGACCCGGGTCACCAGTCGGACTTGCCGCTCCGCATCGCCTTCTTCTCGGATGTGCGCTTCTTGCCTTCCAGGCGGCGCCGCTTCGAGCCGGCGGTGGGCCTGGTGGCCCGCCGCACCTTGGGGACGAAGGTGAGCGCCTCCAGACCCTCGCGCAGGCGCTCCAGCGCCACGCCCTTGTTCTGCACTTGGCTGCGGCGCTCGGTGGCGCTCACCGACAGCTCGGTGGGGGCATGGGTCAGGCGCACGCCGCTGGCGGTGGTGTTGCGGTGCTGGCCTCCCGGGCCAGACGCGATGAAGTAATCCACCTCACACGCCTTCAGGAGGGACTCGTCGTCCAGCTTCAGGGCGTCCAGCGCGGCCTGCCGGCGGGTGGGCGAAGTGCTCATGGCTGCTCTCAAGGTATCCCTCCCGGGCCCTTTCGTGCACCGATGCCGTGCCCGCAGCCCCCGGCCCCGGACGGGAGGCCGCCGCCCGCCTGACGGCTGCTCCCGGGAGGGGGGCGTGGCCGGAGCGAATACCGCGCCCCGGATTCGGGCGGGCCGGGCCGCGGCTCGCGGGCTGCCCGGGAGAGGAGGGAGCGCAGCCCATTCCGCAGGTAGCCCGCCGGACACGGCGGCCCGGGGCGCGCCGCGTCCGCGGGCCCTGGGTCAGCGCACGTTGATGGAGATGCCGGTGGTGGCCTGCCGCCCGTCCTCGCTGGTTGCGACGATGCTGGCGGCGACGGGCACGCGCGACATGCCTCGGGTGGTGTCGATGTACGGCGTCACGGAGGTCTGGTCCGCGGGGATGGTCACCGTGGGCAGGGTGATTCGGCGCGTGGGCGAGTCCAGCGCGACAGTCACGGGGCCGGTGAAGCCCTCCGCGCGCGTCACGGTGATGCGCACCTTCGCGTTCTGCCCCGCGAAGAGGTCGACCTGTCGCGGCTCCACGCTGACGGAGAAGTCCGGCTGGGGCGAGGGCGGCGGGAGGATGACGAGGAAGAGGTTGGCGCCCGTCGCGAACGTCTCCGCGGCGTTGGTGGCGAGCAGCAACGCGCGCGACAAGCCGCGTGCCTGCGTCTCCGGCGCCACCGTGTACGTGGCGGTGGTGGTGATGGATGGCTCACCCGCTGGCAGGACGATTTCCGGGGCGAGGGTGACGCCTTCGGGCGCGTTCGTGAGGTTGATGCGGAACGCGCTCTGGTCGTCGCCTTCGCGCTGCACGGTGATGTCCACCGGCAGGCTCTCACCGGGAATGGCGGTAATCGTGTCGGGCAGGCCGAAGCTCATGCGGAAGTTGGGGCTGTCGCTCCCGCAGGCCATGGCCAGCGCACAGCCCATCAGCAAGAGGCTCCGGAGGGGAGCGCGGCGGAGGGGAAGGTTCATGGGCATGGGTCTCCTGGTGCGTGCCAGCATCGGTCCACCCTGACATCAGGGCAAGCTGCTCCAGAGCAGGCGAGCTCAGCCGAAAAGCGCACGCGCCACCTCGTACGTGCCCACGTGGGCATCGATCGTCGCGGAGAGGGGCTTGGCGTAGCCGCCGCCGAGGGTGAGCACCGCGGGCAGGCTCCGCTGGCGCGCTGTCTCCAGCACCCGCCTGTCCCGCTCACGCAGGCCCGAGTGGGAGAGGGAGAGCCGCCCGAGCGCGTCCTCCGCGGGTGGGTCCACACCCGCCTGGTAGAAGAGGATGCATGCGCCCGCGCGGTCGAGCACCTCGGGCAGGTCGCAGGCCAGCGCGTCGAGGTACTCCGCGTCCCCGGTGCCGTCCGGCAGCCCCACGTCGAGGTGCGAGGGCTGCTTGCGGGAATGGTCGGGGAAGCCGTGGTGCGTGCCTCCGGAGAGGTTGCCGCCGATGCCATCCCGCAGCGCGGCGCGGGCGGCGTCGATGGTGCCGGCCACCGCGGCGGAGAAGCGCCGCACGAGCGCGGGAGACCAGGGGAAGGCAGGGGGACGTCATCGCTGTCCGAATGGATGACGCGCACGCGCGCCCGCCCTAACCCCGGTGCGGGGTGGGCGCAACCGGTGGCGGGCGTGGGGAATCCGCCAGGCGCGTAGACCTTTTGGCGCGGTTGCCCGTTTCCTTCCCAACCCGCTGTTGCCCCATTCCTTGGAGAACGCCATGGACCTCAAGTCCCTGACGCGGGCCGCTCTGCCGGCCGCGCTCGCCACCGCTCTGTCCGCTGCCCTGGTCCTGGCCGAATCACCCGCCCTGGGCAGGTCCGCCCCGGCGGCCTCCGCCGCCCCAGCGGGGCGCGCCAACGCGGCCGTCCCCGCCGCGGCCCCAGCGGCGCCCCAGCAGGCGCAGGGCCCGCAGTCCCAGGCCCCGGCGGTCCGGCCGCGAATCGAGGTGGTGTTCGTGCTGGATACCACGGGCTCGATGAGCGGGCTGCTGGAGGGGGCGAAGCGGAAGATCTACTCCATCGCCTCGCGCATCGCGCAGGGCCGGCCGACGCCGCACTTGAAGGTGGGGCTGGTGGCCTACCGCGACGTGGGCGACGACTACGTGACGAAGCGCTTCGACCTGAGCGATGACCTGGACACGGTGTTCGCCCACCTGCGCCAGTTCGAGGCGGGCGGCGGCGGTGACACGCCCGAGCACGTGGGCCGCGGGCTGGGCGAGGCCGTGTCCAAGCTGTCCTGGAGCCAGGACCGCGAGGTGATGAAGGCCATCTTCCTGGTGGGCGACGCGCCCCCGGCGCAGCGCAACGACGACTGGGACTTCAAGGTCTGGGCGAAGAAGGCCCGGGACAAGCACATCGTCGTGAACACCGTGCGGTGCGGCGGCGACGCGGAGACGGAGGTGTCGTGGCGGTACGTGGCGAAGCTGACGGACGGCACGTTCGACTCGATTGACCAGTCCGGCGGCATGGTCGCCGTGGCCACGCCGTACGACGCGGAGCTGGCCAAGGTGAACGCGGAGCTGGCCGCGAAGACGCTCTACACGGGCCGGAAGGAAGTCCAGGCGGCGAACAAGGCCCGCGCCGCCACCATGGCGGAGCTGGCGCCCGAAGCCGCGGCCGAGCGCATCAGCTACATGAAGAAGACGCGCGGCAGCGGCTCCGCGGGGGCGCCTGCGAGCAGCGCGCCCAAGGCGGTGGGTGGCGCGGTGGACCTGGTGGAGGCCCCGGCGGCGCTGGCGGACGTGCGCGCGGACGAGCTGCCCTCCGAGCTTCAGGGGCTGTCCCAGGAGGCGCGGGTGGCGAAGGTGAAGGCGCTCTCCGAGGAGAAGAAGGCCCTGGAGAAGAAGGCGGAGAAGCTGGCCGCGGAGCGCGAGGCGTGGCTCGCGAAGAACGCCACCCAGAAGGAGGACGCCTTCGACGCCAACGTGATGAAGGGCGTGAAGGCGCAGGCCGCCAGGTACGGCGTCACCTACTGAGCGCCGCCCCCGGTGGGCGACACGACGCCGCGGGCCCTCGTCCTCCGGGAGCCCGCGGCGTCCGTGCGTCACGCGTGGGCGCGCAGGAAGGCCAGCAGCGCTGGATTGACGGCCTCCGGGTGCGTCATGTTCGCCGCGTGCGCGGCGCCAGGGACGGGGACGAAGCGCACGCTGCCGGGCAGCGTCTGGTGCAGGTGCTCGCCGTGGACCGGCGGCACGCCGTGGTCCTCCAGCCCGTGGAAGACGATGGCGGGGCAGCGAAGCTCCGTCAGCCGCCCGGAGATGTCATCCCGGTCGATGAGCGCGCGGATGGCGTGGACGAAGTGGCTCCCGGGGACCTGCCGCCAGCGGGGCAGCCACGTCTCGAAGTAGCTCGAGTCGCCGATGATGGCCTGCGCCAGCCCCAGCACCAGCGGGTCGATGGGGCCCTGCGCCGCCCAGATGTCGGCGGACTGCTGGTAGGCGGCGCGGGTGGCGTCGTCGTCGTTGGTGCCCCGGGTGCTCATCAGCACCAGCGCCCGGACGCGCTCGGGGTGCTTCAGTGCCACGCGCAGCGCGCTGTAGCCGCCCTGGGACATGCCGCCCACGACGGCCTGGTCGATGCCCAGGTGGTCCAGCAACCCCACGCAGTCCGCGGCCGAGTCCCAGAGGCTGAAGGGCTTGCCGTCCCAGCGCGTCTGGCCGAAGCCGCGCGCGTCCCAGCGGATGACGCGGAACTCGGGGGCGAGCGCCGCCACCTGCGCGTCGAACATCCGGTGGTCCATCAGGAAGCCATGGCCCAGGATGAGGGGCCGGCCGCCGCCACCCGAGTCCTCGAAATAGATTCCCTGTCCGTTCAGCTCGGCGATGGGCATGCCCCAGCGTCTATCACCCCCGGACGGGGCGCGCGCTACTCCCGCGTCACCGCCTGGAGCACCACCTCGCGCCGCTGCTCCAGCAGCCGCAGCGCCAGGGGGAGCACGCCGCGGTACAGCGCCAGGTTCAGCGCGGCGGCCAGGACCACCATCGCCGCCGTCGCCCAGGTGGGGCCTTCCCTGCCGGCCAGCTTGAGCGCCCAGCCGAAGGGCATGCAGCCCGCGCTGGCCGCGAGGATTCCCAGCAGGGAGGCCGTCAGCGGAATCTTGTCCCGCCGCTTCAGGTTCGCGTGGAACTTCACCGGGAAGTACAGCGACAGGAAGTTGCCGGCGGCCAGCAGCACCGGCACCACGGCGAGGACGGCCGCCAGGGCGCACAGCAGGTCCACCCACGTGCCGAAGCCGAAGTACACGCGGTAGAAGAGCGCCACCAGGACCGCCATGCCGAGCGCCGCCGCGCCCTGGACCTGGTTCTTGGCGCGCAGCACGTCCGCGAGGTCCAGGGGCGCCGCGAGGAACGCCGCGAAGCCCTGCCCGTCGTACGCGAAGGTGTTCTGCGAGAAGGTGGAGGCAATCACCACCGCGCCGTAGATGCACAGGCCGCCCATCAGCCACGCATCCGCGGACGCGCCCAGGATGAAGACGAACAGGTCGCGCCCCGACAGCAGCTTCAGGAGGATGGCCAGGATGAAGGGCACCGACGCCAGCAGCCTCGCGCGTGGGTTGCGCCACAAATCCAGCGCCTCGCGTGTCACCAGCGTGCCGTAGCGCGTGCGGGTGGTGGCGAACGGGTTGCTGTCCCCCGCGTCCTTGCGCGGCCCCCCCGCGCGGCCCGCCTGCCGGTGGAAGCGCATCAGCAGCGCGTAGGCCACCGCCATGCCCATGGCCGTGAAGAAGAGCAGCGCCGCCGCCTCGGCCATTGCCACCCGGGGCCGGTGCCAGGCGAGCTGCGCCAGCCCGTCCCCGAAGAAGCCCGGGGGCACGCGGCCCAGCGCCACCGCCGCGTTGATGATGAGCGACATGTCCAGCGCGCCCACGCCGGCCTCCCCCACCGCCGTCAGCCATGAGGTGTCGATGGGCGGGATGAACGACGCGGCCAGCAAGAACAGCGCCAGCCCACCGCCCATGATTTGCGCGCTGTGCTTCTCGCGCAGCACGTTGATGACGGCGTACAGGGCCACCCGGCTCCACGCCGCGCACAGGAGCGCGAAGAGCCCATAGAGGACCACCGCCAGCCACGGCGCGCGCAGCGTGTAGACGGAGGCGAAGCCCAACGCGGCCCCGGTGAGCGGCGCATAGAACACCAGCGCGCGCGGCTCGAAGAGGCTGGCCACCGTGGAGGCGATGAGCAGCCGGAAGGGGGAGATGGGGAAGGCGGCGTAGCGGCTCAGCTCGGAGTGGTCATCCACGCCCGCCGACAGCAGCGGCCACGTCACCCACACCGAGAAGGTGACGAAGCACAGCAGGTTGAGGATGAAGAAGGGCCACACCTCGCTGTCCGCGATGGTCCGCAGCCGCATCAGCGCGAAGAAGGTGAGGCCCAGGAAGAGGCCCGGCGCGCTCGACGCGAGGAAGGCGGCCACCGCGAGCAGCCGGCTGCGCCCCGGGCCCTGGTTCAGCCCGATGTCGAAGCGCAGGCCCCATAGGAGCCACAGGTGCCGGAAGAAGCCGGGCGCGGCGGGGCGGCTCATGCGGACTCCTGGCGCCGCGGCGCCGCGGGTGCGGGGGGCTCGCCGTAGAAGGACAGGCGCGCGTTGCGCGAGGCCGGCACGGAGATGAGCTTCTCGAACACCGACTCCAGCGAGGGGCAGTCATAGCGCGACAGCAGCGTGCCCACCGGACCCTGGTCCAGCATGCGCCCGCCGCGGATGATGCCCGCGTGCGTGGCCAGCCGCTCCGCGATTTCGAGCACGTGCGTGGTGAGCAGCAGCGTCACCCCGCGCCGGCTCAGCTCGCGCAGCAGCTCGCGGATGACGCCCGCGGCCAGCACGTCGATGCCCTCGAAGGGCTCGTCCAGCAGCACCAGCTCCGGCGCGTGGATGAGCGCCGCCGCGATGGCGAGCCGCCGCCGCATGCCCTTGGAGTACTCCGCCACCAGCGCGCCCGCCTTGTACGTGAGCTCCGTCAGCTCCAGCAGCTCCGTGGCGCGGGCCGCCGCCTCGTCGCCGTCCAGCCCGTACATGCGCGCGCAGAAGGTCAGGTACTGACGGCCCGTGAGGCGCTCGAAGAGGCTCAGCTCCTCCGGCACCACGCCGACGCGGCGCTTGACCTCCATGGGCCGGGCCACCGCGTCCACGCCGAGCATGCGGATGGTGCCCGCGTCGGGGCCGTATACACCGGTGAGCAGCGCGATGCTGGTGGACTTCCCGGCGCCGTTGGGGCCCAGGAATGCGTAGAAGGCGCCGCGAGGAATCTGCAGGTCCAGCCCGTTGAGCGCGCTGAAGCCGCCAAAGCGCTTCTGCAGGCCCTGGGCGTCGACGGCCAGGTCATCGGTGGGAGGGGGCGTCATGGAGTGCCGCGCATCTCACCCGAGCCTGGCACCGAGGGACAATCCCCACCCGTCATCGGGAGGATGCCCAGCTGCCTCCTGGGGCCCCTCAGTGGACGAGCGACATCTCCGGCGGCCCGGCGATCTGCTGGACCGTCATCCGCACCTTGTCCAGGTCCACGGGCTTGGAGATGTAGCCCGCGGCGCCCACCAGCTCGGCCTCCCACTCGAAGCCGTAGCCGGAGATGATGATGATGGGGAGGCCGCGCGCGCGGGGCATCTTCTTGAGCGCGTCGAGCAATCCCCAGCCGCTCATGACGGGCATCCGCAGGTCGAGCAGCACGGCGGCGGGCATCTCCCCCTCCAACAGGTCCAGCGCCTCGCGGCCGTTGGCCGCCTGGACCGTGGGATAGCCCATCTCCTCGAGGGCATCGCAGATGAGCGTGCGGTGGCTCGCGTCGTCATCGACGACCAGGATGTGGGACATGGCAGGGCCTCGGGAGAGCAGCGGCTGGGTGTCTCGCCGCGAAATTCTATGGGCAGGATGATGGGAACTCCTCTTCCATTCCGGAAGGGGCCCCGATGCTTTTCAACAGCGAACGGCCCGTGGGGGCGAGGCTCGCATCCAGGGCCTTGGAGCGCCGGGGCTCACGCTCCGTAGAGCCGCAGCGCGTTCTGTCCCAGGACGCCAGCGAGCGTCGCCTCCTCCAGCTTCATTCCCAGCAACGTCCGCAGCTCCCGGTCCCAGGCATAAGGGAGGTTGGGGAAGTCCGTGCCATAGAGGATGCGCTCGGGCCGGACCTCCAGGGCCCGGCGAGGCAGGGGCACGGGAAAGTAGCCGGCCAGGGCCATGGTGGTGTCCAGCCAGAGATTGTCGTAGCGCTCCAGCAGCCGCGCATACGCGTCGAACTCGTCCGCTCCCAGGTGGGGCACGCACAGCTTCAGCGTGGGGTGGTCCCGCAGGACCCGCTCCACCCGCTCGGCGGCGCAGAGCGCGTAGGTGTCACAGGGATAGTGGGGGCTGGAGGGCTCCCGGCCCGCGTGCATGACGAGCGGCCGGCCCGCCTTCGCGCACGCGGCGTAGACCTCGTGAAGGTGCGGCGCGTCCGGAGAGAAGCATTGCACGTGGCAGTGGATCTTCACGCCGCGAAGGCCCGCGGCGAACGCCTCTTCCAGCACGGCCGTGGCCTCGGGCTCGCCCGGGAGCACGGTGGCCAGTCCCAGCACGCGGGGCTCCTCCCGCGCCACCTCCGCCACGTAGGCGTTGAGCGCGCGCGCCATGCCCGGCCGGTGGGCGTAGTGGAGCGCCACCACCCGACTGACGCCTCGTGACAGGAGGAAGGACACGACCTGCCGCGTGTGCAGCTTGTAGCGGATGGGCCAGCCGTAGCGGTCGAACCAGCGCCACACCGCCTCGAAGACCCGGTCCGGGAAGAGGTGGACGTGGGCGTCCACGACGGGGGGCAGGCTGCCGGGCAGGCGCGGGCCCTCCTCGTCCTGGAGGGCGGGCATGGGCATGACGATGCCGGCGTCGCGCCACGTGGGCGCGGAGGCCAGGCAGGGAGCGGGAGCGTCGTCGTGGTCAGCGGCCATCGTGCGCCTGGGCCTACGCCTTCTTGTCGCCCTCACCCGCATCGCCGTCGGCGCGCCGCAGGTACGTGTTGTGCGCGTAGCCCTGGCGGGACAGCCGCTGCGCCTCGATGGCGTCCGCGACCTTGCTGCACACCTGACCGAGCATGCGCAGGGACTCGGCCAGGAGCCGCTCGGCGTGGTCCTGGGCATCGGCGGCCTGGATGGTGGTGCGCTCTTTGCGGAACAGTCCGGGCAGCTTCATCTCCCCCAAATCATAGGTGACGCACTGCTCCCGTGCCACCGCCCCGCGAGGCAGCGCTTAACCACGTTGACGGCCTCCAAAATTTACATTTTTGGGCAGTCGCCGCCGACCCCTCGCCTGGAAACCGGCAGGTTTGCTCGTAACCCCTTGGACTTCGAGGGTTTTGACGAATTTTCAAGCAGGGGGATGACACGGAGTTAATCCGGCCCTAGATTGGTTGGCGTTGGATTTACGGCAGAGGAGCTGCGCATGGCTTACGACGGCGAGCTGGTGAAGATGGAGAACGGTCGCTGGGCGCGGTTCCAGCGGTGCCAGGTGTACCGCCCGGGCGTCGAGGACGCGGGCGAGACGATGCTGCTCATCGCGGTGGAGCTGGACGAGCGTTACCAGCGCCAGCTGGATGCGGCGGCGGATTCGCTGGCCCAGTACCGGTACCAGGGCGTGCCCGTCCAGGTCCGGTTCGACGGGGAGGCGCAGGGCATCACCCTGCAGCCCGAGCAGCCGGTGTCCGCACCCGCGGTGCACTGAGCGCCGACCCCGTGTGGGCGGGCGCCAGATGATTTGACGGATTCACAACATCAGGGGCCTCGCGATTCACATCGCGGGGCCCCTCGTCTTTACACGCCCTGACGTGCGGCGTCAGGCGCCGTCCAGCCAGCGGGTGTAGGCCTCGAAGCCGTAGTCCCTGCCCAGGAACGCGCGCACCAGGTCCGCGGCATCCCGGGAGCCGCCCGGCCCGAGCACGGTGTCGCGGTAGCGCCGCGCGGTGGCCGGGTTCATCAGGCCCTGCTCCAGGAAGGGCGTGAGCAGGTCCCGGGCAATCACGAGCGACCACAGGTAGGCGTAGTAGGCCGACGAGTAGTAGCCGTCGAGCTGGACGAAGGAGAGGTGGGCGTACGTGCCGTCCAGGGCGGGGAAGGGCATGTACCGCTCTTGCAGCGCGTTCACCCGCGCGGTGGTGTCCACGCCGGCCGGGTTGCTGGCGTGGAGCTGGAGGCTGACGGCCGCGTAGAAGAGCTGCTGGCGCAGCCACAGGCCCTTGCCGAAGGACTCGGCGCGCCGCATGCGGGTGATGGTCTCCGTGGCGAGCGGCTCGCCGGTGACGATGTGCCGGGCGAAGGTCCGCAGCGACTCGGGGCGCCAGGCCCACTCCTCCATGACCTGGGCCGGGGCCTCCACGAAGTCGCGCTCGGTGCGCGAGCCGGACAGGCCGGCCCAGCGCGTGTGGCCGCCGAGGATGTGGTGCAGCAGGTGGCCGAACTCGTGGAAGAAGCTCTGCACCTGGGTGTGCTGGAGCAGCGCGGGGTGCGCGCCGGGCCGGGGGAAGTTGCTCGTCAGCACGCCCTCGGGCAGCGTCCTGCCCGCGCGCCCGGTGGCCAGGTCCCACTGCGCCGGGTGGGCGTATTTGTCCGGGCGCGAGTGCATGTCCAGGTAGAAGCGCCCCAGGCGGGTGGTGCCCTCGTAGACGTCCCAGGCCTCGATGTCCGGGTGCCACACAGGCGCGTCCGTCACGCGCTGGTAGGTGAGTCCGAAGAGGCGCGCGGTGATGTCCAGCACGCCCTGCTTCACCCGCGTGTATTCGAAGTAGGGCCGCAGCTCGCGCGAGTCGAAGTGGAAGCGCTCCGCGCGCACCAGCTCCTTGAGGTAGGTCTGCTCCCACGGCTCCACGCGGACCGCGCCGGGCTCGTCGCGGCGCTTGCGCTCCAGCAACGCGGCGTAGTCGTCCTTCACGCGCGTGGTGGTCGCGCCGGCGAGCTGCTCGATGAAGTCCTCGGCCACCTGCTGCCCGCGGACCATCTTGTCCTCGGACGCGTAGGCGGCCCAGCTCGGGTAGCCCAGGAGCGTGGCCAGGTCGTGCCGGGCCTGGAGCAGGCGGGACAGCGTCTCCAGGTTGCGCGGGTGGCCCCGCTGCTGGCCCGCGCGCCAGAGGGCCTCGAGGGCCCGGGCGTCGCGCGAGTACGTGAGGAAGGGCAGGGCGTCGGGCGGGTCGGTGGTGATGCGCACCTGTCCGTCGGGGCCGGGCGGGTGGTTGCGGACGTAGTCCTCGGGGAGCCCCTCCAGCGCGGCTGGGGGCACGTCCACGTGGCGGACGTCCTCGCGGATGTGCTGGCTGAACGCCTGGCCCAGGCGGGTGAGGGCCTCATGCAGCTCCCGCAGCCGCGCCCGTGTCGCCGCGTCCCGGTGCACCCCCACGCGCCGGAAGCCGCGCAGCACCAGGGCCACCCAACGCCGGGTGTCGGCGTCCTGGCCGCTCAGGTCCAGCTCCTCCAGCGCCGCGTACACGCGCGGGTCCAGCGACACGTCCGTGCGCAGGGCGTCCGCGGCCTGCGCGCACCGGGCCGCCGCCGAGCGGAAGGCGGCGTCCGGGTGGGTGTTGGCGCCCAGTCCCCCGCGCCCGCTGGCGTCGTCCAGCAGCGCCATGGCGTCGTCGTAGGCGGTGAGGGCCGCCTCCGGGGCCCGCGGCGCGGGCAGCGCCAGCAGGGTGTCGATGTGCGCGCGGGCCCGCTGGAGGTCCTTGCGGCAGGCTTCCTGGAAGCGCTCCGGCGAGAGGGTCAGCTGAAGGCCCGCGTCGGGCTCCGGGGCCCGGCGCGTTCCGGCGGGCGGGGTGGCCTCGCCCGATGGCGCGAGGCGCTGTGCGGAGTTGGGGCCAGCGCAGCTCGCGAGCGCGAGGCTGACGACGAAGACGACCAAGCGGTGCAAGTGCCACTCCCTGCGCGGGTGAAGGGGCAACGTGCGCGGGACGGCCGTATTTCCGCGGCGTGCTCCTGGAGGGAATGACGATGAGCACGCCGTTTCATCGAAAGTTTCCGGCGTGGTGGTCCCCAGCTCGGGGCGCGCGTGCGTCAGTCGCCCACCTGGAGGAAGCGGGCCGCGTTCTCGTGGGTGATGCGGCGCACGATGCGCTCGGAGAGTTTGGCCCTGGCCAGCAGGTTGGCGGCGCGCGCCAGTCCGAGGATGTCCCCGGCGCCGTCGCCCGCGTCGGAGTTGAGCACCATCCGCTCGCTGCCCAGGCGCCGGACCAGCGCCACGGCGCGCTCGGCCTTGAGCGCCTCGGGGTGCAGCGTCAGCCCCGCCCAGTGGCCCACCTCCAGGATGGTGCGCACCGTGCGGGCGTTGGCGTGGTCCACCAGCGCGCGCGAGGGCGGCAGGCCGGACTGCCGCAGCAGCGTGAGGATGCGCCGCGTGTGCCGCTCCTTGTCGGTGGTGGGGGTATGCACCACCACGCGCAGCTTGAGGCCGCGGGCCAGCGCGAGCTGCTCCAGGAAGGCCTCCTCCTCCTCTTCGCCGCCCGCGTGCAGGCCCGTCTCGCCCAGCGCCACCACGCGTCCGCCCTGGAAGTAGTCGGGCAGCGCGGACAGGACCTCGGACAGGCCGCGCCGGGGGATGCAGCGCGGGTGCACGCCCAGCGCGGCGTACGCGCGGATGCCCACGCGCTCCAGCCGGGGGAGCTGGCGCTCCACCAGGTCGTCGAAGTGCCGCAGCAGCGCCTTGGACGTGGGCTCCGGGAAGTGGTGCGCCACCACCAGGGCCCGCTCCACGCCGAAGAAGCGCATGGATTCCAGGTCCTGGTCGCTCAGGCTCTCCGGGTGGAGGTGGGCGTCGAAGATGGGCGGTGGCGTGGGCACTGCTCAGTCCTGTCCCAGGGCGGCGCCCTCGTTGCGCGGGTCGCTCGCCGCGGAGCGCAGGCCCGTCTTCGGGTCGCTGTAGACGGCCTCCGCGTCACCCCACTGCTCCACCCGGCGCACCTGGTGGCCCTTGGCCTCCAGCGCGGAGAGCGTGGCCGGCTCCAGGCCCCACCGGTCCACCCACACCTCGTCGGGCAGGTACTGGTGGTGCACGCGGCCCTCGTTCACCGCGCGCGCCACGTCCATGCCGTGGTCCACCACGTTGCTGATGACCTGGATGACGGTGGTGGGGATGGTGGAGCCGCCCGGGCTGCCCACCGCCAGCATGACGCGCCGGGGGGCCTCCCGGGAGAAGACCAGCGTCGGCGACATGGAGGACAGCGGCACCTTGCCCGGGGCGATGGCGTTGGGCTCGCCCGTCACCAGTCCATAGGCGTTGGGCACGCCGGGCTGCGCGGCGAAGTCGTCCATCTCGTCGTTGAGCAGCACGCCGGTGCCCTTGGCCACCACGCACGAGCCGAAGCCGTAGTTCACCGTCGTCGTCAGCGCCACCGCGTTGCCGTCCTTGTCGATGACGGAGATGTGCGTGGTGTTCTTCTTCTCCGGCTCGGGCGTGAGGACGGTGGGCTCGTCCGTCAGCGTGGAGCCCCGCACGCCCTCCCTGGGCGCGAGCAGGGACGCGCTGGGCGTGGCCTTCTTCGGGTCGATGGAGCCCGCCAGGTCCGCGACATGGCCGGCGGACACCAGCCGCGCCAGCGGCACGTCCACGAAGGCCGGGTCGCCCAGGTACTTCGCGCGGTCCACATAGGCGCGGCGCACGGCCTCCACGTAGAGGTGCAGCGCCTCCACGTCCCGGAAGGCCAGCCCCTGCGGGCGCAGCTGCTCCAGCGCGGTCAGCACCTGGATGACGGCCACGCCGCCCGCGCTCGGCGGGGGCATGGTGAGGATGCGGTGGCCGCGGTACCGGCCCTCCAGCGGCGCGTGGCCGCGCGTCTTGTAGCGCGCCAGGTCCTCCACCGTGAGCACGCCGCCGCCCGTCTGCACCGTGGTGGCGATGGCCTTCGCCACCGGCCCCGAATAGAAGGCCCTGGCGCCCCCCTTCGCGATGGACGTCAGCGTGCGCGCGAGGTCGGGCTGACGGAGCACGTGCCCCACGGGCGGGGCCTCCCACTGCCCCTGCGCGTTCTTCACCAGGAACACCCGCGCCGCCTCGGCGTCCCGGCTCAGGCAGGCCAGCCGGCCCTCCGCCATGGCGCGGTAGCGGGGCGTCACCCAGGTGCCCTTGCGCGCCGCCGCGATGGCCGGCGCCAGCACCACCGCGGGCTTGAGCTTGCCGTGCGCCTGGAGCAGCTCCAGGTAGCCCGCCACCGCGCCCGGGACCGCCACGCTGAGCGCGCCGTCCGTGGACAGGCCCGGCACCACCTTGCCGTCCTTGACGTACATGTCGCGCGTGGCCGCCGCGGGCGCCACCTCGCGGAAGTCGAGCGCCTTCGTGTCGCCGCTCTTGCCGTCGTGTACCAGCGCGAAGCCGCCACCGCCGATGCCGGAGTGGTAGGGGCCCACCACCGCCGCCACGAAGGCCGCCGCCACCGCCGCGTCCGTGGCGTTGCCGCCCTTCGCCAGCATCTCCAGCGCCGCCGCGCTCGCCTCGGGGTAGGCGGTGGCCACCGCGCCACCCCGGTAGGGCCGCGCCGCCTGCGCCACACCCGCCACCACTATCAGCACCGCCACCAGCAGCCCGCGCAGGGGCACCGCGCCGCGGAAGCTCGTCTCCTTCACAGGTTCAGCCCTCCTCGCACCGTGGGAACAGTCCATCGCTGGCTTTCGTCCTGGGTGATGTGTTACCCGGGCGACACAAGCCTACCCTTCAGTCCGGCGACTCCAGGGGACCAGACAGACTACATGTGTCCCGGTATGCACGAACCGTATGGCCGGGGCCAGGGTTCCAGTCTGGTAACATTTTTATTCTTGGATTGTTCTCAGGCGGCGTGCATCCTAGTCCCATCATGAATCGCGTCCGGGGGAGTGTATGAGCACGCCAGCCATACCCGAGAAGAAGACCCCGCCTGGGGCCGCGCCTGCCGCGGCCGAGGTGACGGTCTTCTTGAAGCCCAGTTTCGGCATCACGATTCAGCGCAACACCCTGTGCGTCTCGGTCAGTGCCAGGCCCCGCCCGGTGGACACCTCCACGCCTTCTGATCCGCGCGCGGTTGACGACTCGATTGCCTGACCCTAATTCTCCGCCGCATGAGCGTACTGGCGGCGGTGGTGTTGTGCGCGGGCAAGGGCACGCGGATGAAGTCGGAGAAGGCGAAGGTCCTTCACCCCATCCTCGGTCGGCCCATTTGCGCGTATCCCCTCAAGCGAGCCCTGGAGCTGGGCGCCACCTCCGTCGTTCCGGTGGTGGGACACCAGGCGGAGGCGGTGGAGAAGGCGGTTCGCGCGAACTTCCCGGATGCGCCCCTGCGCTTCGCGCTCCAGCGTGAGCAGCGCGGCACGGCGGACGCGGTGCGCTCCGCCGAAGAGGCCCTGAAGGGCTACTCCGGGCGGGTCCTCATCCTCTATGGCGACGTGCCGCTGCTGCGCCGCGAGACGCTGGAGGCGCTGCTGGCCGCCCATGACGAGGCCGGTGGGAAGCTGGCGCTGGTGTCCACCGTGCTGGAGGACCCCACGGGCTACGGCCGGGTCATCCGCGAGGGCGGCCGGGTGACGCGCATCGTGGAGCACAAGGACTGCACCCCGGAGCAGCGCGCGGTGCGCGAGTGCAACGCGGGCATCTACTCGGTGGACGCGGACTTCCTCTGGAAGGCGCTGGCGGACATCCGGCCCCAGAATGCCCAGGGGGAGTACTACCTGACGGACCTGGTGGAGATGGCCGCGAAGCTGGGCCCGGTGGGCTCGGTGGAGGCGGACGCCACGGAGACCGCCGGGGTGAATGACCGGGTGGAGCTGGCTGCCCGGGCGCGCGTGCTCCAGCAGCGCATCAACGAGGCGCACATGCGCGCCGGGGTCACCCTGTTCGACCCCGCCACCACCTATATTGAGGAAGGCGTCGTCGTGGGGCCCGACACCGAGGTCGGCCCCGGCGTCACGCTGGCCGCCGGCACCGTGGTGGGCAAGGGCTGCTCCATTGGCCAGGGCAGCGTGCTGCACGCCTCCACCGTCGCGGACGGCACCGTCATCAAGCCCTACTCCGTGCTGGAGGAGGCCCAGGTGGGCGCGCGCAACGTCATTGGCCCCTTCTCGCGGCTGCGCCCCGGGACGGAGCTGGCCGAGGACGTACACCTGGGCAACTTCGTGGAGACGAAGAAGGCCCGCATCGGAAAAGGTTCGAAGGCCAACCATCTGACGTACCTGGGCGACGCGGTGATTGGCGCGGGGTGCAACGTGGGGGCGGGCACCATCACCTGCAACTATGACGGGGTGAACAAGCACGTCACCGAGCTGGGGGACGGCGTGTTCATCGGCTCCGACACCCAGCTCGTCGCTCCCGTGAAGGTGGGGGACGGCTCGTATGTCGGCGCGGGCACCACGGTGACGAAAAATGTGCCTCCCGGGAGCCTCGCTGTGTCCCGGACGCCACAGGTGACTCGGGAAGGTTGGGTGGCCGCCAAGAAGGCGCGTCAGGCGAAGGTCCGGGCGGGATAGGCGGCGCGGCTCTTGCTTGGGAGTCAGGCAGAGCGCTGCCCGGCAGGGATGTAGGGGAATCCTGCGGATTGCTCCGGCGGGCGTGGGCGTGAGAGAGAGGTCGAACTATGTGCGGGATTGTTGGCTACGTCGGTGACAAGGAATCAGCCCCCATCCTGGTGTCGGGCCTGAAGCGGCTCGAATACCGTGGCTATGACTCGGCGGGCGTGGCGGTGCTGAGCCAGCGCAAGCTCAACGTCGTCCGGGCCACGGGCAAGCTGCGCAACCTGGAGAACCGGGTGGTGGCGGACCAGCCACCGGGGAACATCGGCATCGGCCATACCCGCTGGGCCACCCACGGGCGTCCATCCGACGAGAACGCGCATCCGCACACGTACAAGGACGTGGCGGTGGTGCACAACGGCATCATCGAGAACCACCTGGCGCTCAAGGAGCAGCTGCGCGCGCGCGGCCACGTCTTCTCCTCGGAGACGGACTCGGAGGTGTTCGCGCACCTCATCTCCGAGGAGCTGGAGCGCGGCCTGGAGCTGCCGGAAGCGGTGCGCGCGGCCATTGCCCAGGTGAAGGGCACCTATGCGCTGGCCGTGCTGACGGCCAACGACCCCCACCGCATCGTCTGCACCAAGGACGCCTCGCCCATGGTGCTGGGGCTGGGCCAGGGGCAGAACTTCCTGGCCAGCGACGTGCCGGCGCTGCTCGAGCACACGCGCGACTTCGTCTACATGGAGGAGGGGGACCTCGCCGTCATCACCGCGGCGGCCGTGGACATCTTCAACCGCCAGGGGCAGAAGGTGAACCGGCCCACCCGCCGCATCGACTGGACGCCGATGATGGCGGAGAAGGGCGGCCACAAGCACTTCATGCACAAGGAGATCTGGGAGCAGCCCCGCGCCATCGCGGACACGCTGCGCGGCCGGATGCTCCTGTCCGAGGGGGACGTCCACTTCGAGGGGTGGAACCTGTCCGCGGAGAAGGTGCGCTCGCTCACCAAGGTCACCATCCTCGCGTGCGGCACCTCGTGGCACTCCGGGGTCGCGGGCAAGCACATGATTGAGTCGCTGGCGCGCCTGCCGGTGGAGGTGGAGCTGGCGAGCGAGTTCCGCTACCGCGACCCCATCGTCAATGACACGCACCTGGCCATCGCCATCAGCCAGTCGGGCGAGACGGCGGACACGCTGGCGGCCTTCAAGGAGGCCAAGGCCCGCGGCGCCACGGCCATGGCCATCTGCAACGTCATTGGCAGCGCGATGACGCGCGAGGCCGGCTTCTCCGTGCTCACCAACGCGGGCCCGGAGATTGGCGTGGCGTCCACCAAGGCGTTCACCACGCAGCTGGTGGCCCTGTACCTGCTGGCCGTCAAGCTGGGCCGCATGCGCGGCACCTTGTCGGTGCCGGCGGCGCAGGAGCACCTGACGCACCTGACGAAGGTGCCGAAGATGATCGAGGACGTCCTCAAGTGCGAGCCGGCCGTGATGCGCGTGTCCCGCGAGTACATGGACGCGCGGGACTTCCTCTTCCTCGGCCGCGGCCCGATGCACCCGGTCGCGCTGGAGGGCGCGCTCAAGCTGAAGGAAATCTCGTACATCCACGCGGAGGGCTACGCGGGCGGTGAGATGAAGCACGGCCCCATCGCGCTCATCGACGACAAGCTGCCGGTGGTCGTCATCGCCCCGAAGCAGCCGCACGTGGCCTACGAGAAGATCATCGGCAACATCGAGGAGGTCCGCGCGCGCGGTGGGAAGGTGATTGCCGTCATCGACGAGGACGACGAGCACGTGGCCACGCTGGCCGACCATGTCATTCGGATTCCGTCCGCCTGCGCGCTGCTGGCCCCGGTGGTGGCCACCATCCCCCTGCAGCTGCTCGCCTACCATGTGGCGGACCTGCGCGGGAACGACGTGGACCAGCCGCGCAACCTCGCCAAGAGCGTGACGGTGGAGTAGCCGCTGCGCGTTCGCCGCGGTGACGTGTCAGGAGCCCGGGCCCTCTGTGGGGCTCGGGCTTCGTCGTCTCCTGGTTCCGTTCGGGCAGTGCGGCTCGGGCTTCGACGTCTCCTGGTTCCGTTCGGGCAGTGGGGTGTCGACCTCCGTCGCCTCCTGGTTCCGTTCGGGCAGTGCGGCGTCGGCCTTGGCGGCGTCCGGGCGCGCCAGCGGCTCCAGGCCTTTGGCGGCCTCGGGTTCCCGCGTGGTGCGCGTGGACGCGGCGCGCGTATTCGCCCCCTCCGCAGTGCCCGTGCGTCCGGGGCCGCATGGCCCCGCACCGTTGTCTGTTGGAAGCCGTGGGGCCCGCCGCTTTGAACCGTCCCAGGGGCCGTGGCTACATTTTCTGGCGTGCCCGACGCGCCTCGCTCAATTCCGCTCACGCCGCGGTCCATGGAGGGCGAGCCCGAGGCGCCGCGGCCAGAGGTCGTGGCCTGGGGGGCGCCCTGGGAGGCGGCGCCGCTCCGGGGGCGGCCCACGGCACCCCTGGACTTGCCGCTGCCGGTGCTGGTGCTCATCGAGCAGGCCCGGCGCGTCCCGGTGGCGGAGCGTCCGGAGGTCGCGGCGCGGCTGAACGGCCAGTTCGCCCGGATGGCCCAGGCGGGCGGGGACCGGCTGGTGGCGGACACCTTGCTGCGGTTGCTGGAGACCGGACGGCTCACCGGGCTGGTGGACGCGGCGGGGCGCTCCTGCCGCGCGGCGGCGGTGGAGGCCCTGCTGTCGCTGGGCTTTCCCTATGCCCTGGAGGTCCGCCCCGAGGACCTGGAGCACCTGCGCGCCGACGCCCGGCGACGGAAGAAGGCCCGGGGGCGGCCACGTGGGCTGATGGCGGTGTGGGTGGGAGGCCTGGGCGTGCAGTGGCTCCAGGCGCTGACCACGCCGGGGCCGGATGCCGGGCTGCTCACCTCCCAGGTGGGATTGTCGCTGCTGGCCATGGCGGCCTTGTGGCTTGCTCCACCCCGGACGCCCGTGTACCGCGTGGGGATGTTGCTGCTGGCCCTGGTCTCCCTCGTCGGGGTGGCGCTGGTGCTCCTGGCCGGGGCGCCGATGGGGCTTTGGGCGGGGCTGGCGGGGCTGGTGGCCGCCTTCCTGGCTGCCCTCCGCGAGGGCTGACCCCCAGGATGCAGCACGGATGTCAGAGGGGTGGACTAGGGTCTACCCATCGCGTACTAAAAGCGCGTTCAGGTGAGCCGGGGTGGCTCGCCAATACAAGGAGCTACGAGCAATGGCCGTGAATCAGGAGAAGGAAAAGGCGATCGAACTGGCGATGTCCGCGGTGGAGCGCCAGTTCGGCAAGGGGTCCATCATGCGGCTCGGCAACGACGAGCCGCTGATGCGCGACGTTCAGGCCATCCCGACGGGCTCCATCTCGCTGGACATCGCCCTGGGCGTGGGTGGCGTGCCCAAGGGCCGCATCATCGAAATCTTCGGGCCGGAGTCCTCCGGTAAGACGACGCTGTGCCTCCACATCGTCGCGGAGGCGCAGAAGCGCGGCGGCATCTGCGGTTACGTGGACGCGGAGCACGCGCTGGACGTGGGCTACGCGCGCAAGCTGGGCGTGCGCACCGATGACCTGCTGCTGAGCCAGCCGGATACCGGTGAGCAGGCGCTGGAAATCGCGGAGATGCTGGTGCGCTCGGGCGCCATCGACGTGCTGGTGGTGGACTCGGTGGCCGCGCTCGTGCCGAAGGCGGAGCTCGAGGGGGAGATGGGCGACGCGCACATGGGCGTGCAGGCCCGCCTCATGAGCCAGGCGCTGCGCAAGCTGACGGGCACCATCGCCAAGAGCCAGACGTGCGTCATCTTCATCAACCAGATTCGCATGAAGATTGGCGTGATGTTCGGCAACCCGGAGACGACGACGGGCGGCAACGCGCTGAAGTTCTACGCGTCGCAGCGCCTGGACATCCGCCGCATCGGCGCCATCAAGAATGGCGAGAACGTGGTGGGCAGCCGCACCCGCGTGAAGGTGGTGAAGAACAAGGTCGCGCCGCCGTTCAAGGAAGTCGAGTTCGACATCATGTACGGCACGGGCATCTCCCGTGAGGGCGACCTCATCGACCTCGCCTCCAACGAGGGCATCGTGGAGAAGAGCGGCAGCTGGTTCTCCTTCAATGGCGAGCGCATCGGCCAGGGCCGGGAGAACGTGAAGGACTACCTGCGCGAGCACACGGAGGTGACGAAGGAGATCGAAGCCCGCGTGCTGGAGAAGTACGGCATCGCCAAGGGGCCGGGCGCCCTCGCCGCGGTGCCGGACGAGGCGCCGGCGGAGGGGAGCGGAGAGAAGCGGGGCCGCGCGAAGGCTGCGAAGTAGCCCCTCACGCCGGGAGGGTGTTCCCGGCTGACGGTGATTCCCCTTTGAAGTGAATGGGCCGTCCACCGCGAGGTGGGCGGCCCTTTTGCTTGGGGTCCGGTGTTCCCGGCGGGCTTGTCGCACCAGGGGTGGGTGACACGGCGCGTTGTCGTTTCATTCCGTGGGGATGTTTCCTGCGAGGTGGACGGGCGCTCTAGACTCACGCCCCTGTTCCTAAACCGCGCAACCCGGAGTCCCGCCTTGTTCGACCGATTCAAACGCCGCAGTTTCCTCCAGGCCGTCGTCGCCGTCGCCGCGACCACTGCGTTCGGATGCTCCGATGACGAGACGTCGCCGGATGGCGGCGAGAAGTACTTCCCGCAGTCCGTGTGCTCGGGCGACCCGCGTCCGGACAGCGTGGTGCTGTGGGTGCGCGCGGTGGACCCGGACAACGCGGGCGCGGACACGCCGGTGCGGCTGGAGGTGTCCACCAGCGAGTCGTTCAGCAACCTGGTGCTGGACCAGCAGTTCACCGCGCTGGCGCGCTTCGACCATGCGCTGAAGGTGAAGGTCACCAACCTGTCGGCGCGCACGACGTACTACTACCGCTTCAGCATCGACAAGAATGGCCAGCGCCACACCACGGCGACGGGCCGCACCCGCACCGCGCCGGCCGCCAACGACGACGTGCCGGTGAAGTTCGTGTTCGCCAGCTGTCAGGACTACATCGGCCGCTACTACAACGCCTGGCAGCGGCTGCTGCAGCTGGACGAGGACCTCGACTTCGTCATGTTCCTCGGAGACTACGTCTACGAGACGACGGGCGATGCGTCCTTCCAGTCCGTGGATGGCCGCGGCATCGTGTTCAGCGAGCCGGAGAAGGCGCTGCGCCAGGGCACCGGCCTGACGGCGTTCTACGCGGCCAACTCGCTGTCCAACTACCGCGACCTCTACAAGACGCTGCGCTCGGACAAGATCATCCAGCGGGTGCATGAGCGCTACCCCTTCATCGTCACGTGGGATGACCACGAGTTCTCCGACGACTGCTGGGGTGACGTGGCGACGTACACGGACGAGCGCGTCAACGAGAAGCAGACGGAGCGCCGCCGCAACGCCGAGCAGGCCTTCTTCGAGAACATCCCCATGGACCACGGCGCGAGCGCCGCGGGCGCCATCGACATCAACGCGGTGGTGAGCCAGCCCACGCGCATCTACCGTGACTTCGAGTTCGGCCGGAACCTGAAGCTGGTGGTGACGGACACGCGCGCGTACCGCCCGGACCACCTCATCCCCGAGGACGCGTACCCCGGCGCGGTGGCAATCACGGCGGATCAGCTGGCGCCCGTGCTGCCGACGCTGCCCGCGCCCACGCAGGCGCAGCTCGGGTCCGAGATGTTCGCCTACGTGGACATCGATGCGCCGGAGCTCCAGCTGTACAAGCAGGTGCTCCAGGGCGTGTACGTGCAGCAGGCGGTCGCCGCGGGCCTGTCCCAGGATGATGCCACAGCGAAGGCCGCGCAGTGGGTCCAGGGCGGCCAGGCGCTCCTCTACGTCAACCAGGTGCTGACGGCGGTGAACCAGGCGCGGGTGGCGGCGGGTGAGCAGGCCATCCCGCTCATCCCGGCGGACGGGGCGCCGCGCGGTCTGGCCTACGCGCACATGGGCAAGACGGGCCTC
This sequence comes from Pseudomonadota bacterium, assembly GCA_023426545.1. Lineage (GTDB taxonomy): Bacteria > Myxococcota > Myxococcia > Myxococcales > Myxococcaceae > Myxococcus. The sequence goes on along the minus strand of JAFAAN010000044.1, from coordinate 5,829 downwards.
TTCGGCATGCAGGGCTCGCGCTACGTCGTGGTGAAGCCCATCTTCGACCTGTACGCGGCCATCAAGTACATGGGCTCCGCGGGCGCCACGGAGAACATCTTCGGCGCCGAGCAGCAGGCGTGGCTCCAGGAGTCGGTGCAGGCGTCCAACACGTGGAAGGTCATCGTCTCCTCCATCTCGCTCACCTCCATGGTGTTCAAGCTGAGCGACAAGACGGACATCCCGGACCCCACGCTGCGCCAGGACTTCTACTTCAACGTGGACCAGTGGGACGGCTTCCCCACGAAGAAGCAGGAGCTGCTCAAGTTCCTGCGCGACAGCCAGGTGCAGAACGCGCTGTTCATCTCCGGCGACATCCACGCGTCCTTCGCGTCCGTGGAGTCCGGCATCCCCGCGCTGACGACGCCGGCCATCTCCTCCGGCTCCATCAAGGAGCTGGCGGGTCTGGCCGTCATCGGCGCCGGCTTCTCCGCGGGCAGCACGGTGTACAAGTACATCGTGGCGGAGCTGGACAAGTCGCTGAAGGAGGCGCACCCCGGCATGGCGTTCGTGAATGGTGACGCGCACGGCTTCGTGGTGCTGGAGGTCACTGGCGCCGAGGCCAAGGCCGCCTTCCACCTCATCCCGAGCTCGGAGGTGGCGAGGGACTACTCGCTGCGCCAGGCCTCGGAGCTGACGGCGAAGTTCACCCGCCGCGACTTCGTCATCAAGGACGGCGTCATCACCGACGCCTGAGCGGGGCGGACCTCACCCCCACGGTGAGGACACGGGGGCCGCGACGGGAGCCTGGAGCTTCCGGCCGCGGCCCTCGGCCGTTTCGAAGCGCGCGCCCTGACAGAGGCGGTGGGCCCCCCTCAGCCGGCCCGGCGACATGGGCTGTACGAACGCGTGGGGCGCGCTAGAAGCGCGGTATGGCGCCCGGTGTCCCCGTTTCCGAGGTCCGACTCGTTCCCGCACGGCCAGAGCACGTGGATTTCTGGCTGGCCATGCGGGCGGCCCCTGGCGCGCGGCGCTTCGTGGACACGGAGGATGACACGCGGGAGCTGCTCCTGCGGCGCATCCTGGAGGCGGGCGTGCTCGGTGAGCCCCGCGCGCGGAGCTTCCGGTGGTTCGTGGATGCCGACGGGGAGCTGGCCGGAACGGTGTCCGCGCGGGACTTGTCGCGCGCGCATGGCCGCATCGAGCTGGGCTACATGATGGCGGACGCACACCACGGCCGGGGGCTGGGCACGCGCGCCGTGGGGCTGATGCTGGAGCAGCTCTTCACGCTGCCCTACCTCCAGCGGGTGTGGCTGACGACGCTGGTGGAGAACAGGGGCTCCCAGGGCGTGGCGCGCAAGCTGGGCTTCACGTTGGAAGGTACCCTGCGCGGGCACTGCCTGTTCCAGGGGCAGCGGCGGGACCAGCAAATCTGGGGCCTGCTGCGGCCCGAATGGGAAGCCCGGCGCGCGGTGTTCGTTGCAGGCTGAGCGCTTCCGACGGCCGGTCTCTGGGAGCCATGTGGGGCCCGGGTTATAGAAGCGGCGCCATGCACCCCTACGCCGCTGAGCTTTCCCAGGAGCTGGGCCTGAGGCCCGAGCAGGTGGACCGGACCCTCGCGCTGCGCGAGGACGGGGCCACCGTCCCCTTCATCGCGCGCTATCGGAAGGAGGCCACCGGGGGCCTGGACGAGGTCCAGATTCAGGCCATCCTCGACCGCGCCACGGAGCGCACGGAGCTGGACGCCCGCCGCGACACCATCCTCCGCACGATTGAGGAGCAGGGGAAGCTGACGCCGGAGCTGGCGAAGGCGCTCACGGCGGCGAAGACGCGCACGGAGCTGGAGGACCTCTACCTCCCGTACAAGCCCAAGCGCCGCACCCGCGCCGCCATTGCCCGGGAGCGCGGGCTGGAGCCGCTGGCGGACCTGCTGTGGAAACAGGACGGCCGGCGCGGCGAGGACGTGGCCGCGCGCGTGCGCCCCTTCGTCAACCCGGGGAAGGACGTGCCGGACCAGGCCGCGGCGCTCGCGGGCGCTCGCGACATCTGCGCCGAGCGCGTGGCCGAGGACGCCGGCCTGCGCCGCGAGGCCCGCGAGGTGTGCGCCCGCCGGGGCGCCCTGCGCTCGGACGTGGTGCCCGCGAAGAAGGGCGAGACGACCAAGTTCGAGAACTACTACGGCCACGAGGAGCCCCTGTCTCAGGCCCCCTCGCACCGCGTGCTCGCCCTGCTGCGCGGGGAAGAGGAGGGCGTGCTGAAGGTGAGGCTGTCCCTGCCGGACGACGAGGTGAAGAGCCTCCTGGCCGCGCGGGTGGTGACGAAGCCGCAGTCCCTCTTCGCGCAGGAGCTGCGCGCCGCCGTGGAGGACGGTTGGGACCGGCTGATGGGGCCGTCGCTGGAGTCGGAGCTGCGCGCGGAGCTGAAGGAGCGCGCGGACCGGCAGGCCATTGGCGTCTTCGGAGAGAACCTGCGCCACCTGCTGCTCGCGCCGCCCGCGGGCGCCCGGGCCGTGCTGGCGCTGGACCCGGGCCTGCGCACCGGAACCAAGCTGGCGATGATGGACGTCACCGGCAAGGTGGTGGAGACGCTGACGCTCTACTCGGAGCGCGGCGCGGACGAGCGCGCCCGGGCGGCGAAGCTGCTGGCCGCGGTGGTGCAGAAGCATAAGCCGGAGCTCATCGCCGTGGGCAACGGCACGGGCAGCCGCGAGGCCGAGGGCTTCGTGCGCGACACGCTGAAGGCCCTGGGCTCGCAGATTCCCGTGGTGTCGGTGAGCGAGCAGGGCGCCTCGGTGTACTCGGCGTCCGAGGTGGCGCGCGAGGAGTTCCCGGACCTGGACGTCAGCCTGCGCGGCGCGGTGTCCATCGGCCGGCGGCTCCAGGACCCGCTGGCGGAGCTGGTGAAGCTCGACCCCAAGAGCATCGGCGTGGGGCAGTACCAGCACGACGTGGACCAGGGGCTGCTCAAGAAGAAGCTGGGCGAGGTGGTGGACTCGTGCGTCAACGCGGTGGGCGTGGACGTGAACACCGCGTCGCCGCAGCTCCTGGAGCACGTGTCCGGCGTGGGGCCGTCGCTGGCGAAGAAGCTGGTGGCGCACCGCGCGGCGAAGGGGCGCTTCACCACGCGGCGCGAGCTGCTGAAGGTGAGCGGCCTGGGGCCGAAGACGTTCGAGCAGGCCGCCGGCTTCCTGCGCGTGCGCGGCACCGAGCCGCTGGACGCGAGCGCCGTCCACCCGGAGCGCTACGCGGTGGTGGAGCGCATGGCGAAGGACCTGGGCGTGGCGGTGGGCGCGCTGGTGGGCAACGCCGAGCTGGCGCGGAAGATCGACCCGAAGCGCTACCTGGGCCCGGACCTGGGGGAGATGACGCTGAAGGACATCCTCGCGGAGCTGGAGAAGCCCAGCCGCGACCCGCGCGGCGACTTCACCGCGCCCCAGCACCGCGAGGACCTGCGCACGCTGGAGGACGTGAAGGAGGGCATGGTGCTGGAGGGCGTGGTGACGAACGTCACCGCGTTCGGCGCCTTCGTGGACGTGGGTGTGCACCAGGACGGCCTGGTCCACGTGTCGCAAATCTCCACGCGCTTCGTGAAGGACCCCTCTGAAGTGGTGAAGGTGGGGGACCGGCTGAAGGTGCGCGTGCTCACGGTGGACCTGGCCCGCAAGCGGCTGGCGCTCTCCGTGCGCGCGGTGCAGGCGGGCGCCGCGCCGCAGCCCTCGGGCCGGCCCGCCGTGGGCGGGGCCTCGGGGGCGGGGCGGATGACGGAGCGCGGCGGCGGAAGCAGCGGGCCCCGTCAAGGCGCCCGGCCCGCCTCCGGCCCGGGGCCGAAGCCTGCTCAGGGCAGTGAGAAGAAGGGCCCCGAGCCGTTCAACAACCCGTTCAGCAAGCTCAAGCGCTGACGGGGCACCGCCTCAGGGGTTCGCGTCGATGGGGAAGGGATGGACCTCCCCCGCGAGCACCTGGTTGCGGGCGAGCAGTCTGGCGAACCGGTCCGTGCCATTGCGGGTGTCGAACCGGTTCGCGATGTCCCGCGCCTGTCCCAGCGTCCACGCGTGCAGGGCGCGGACGTCGTAGCCGCCGTTCACCTTGTACTCGGGGAACGCCCTGGGCAGCCGAAGGCTCACCTCGTCCCGCTCCCCGGTGGCCAGCAGCCGCTCCAGCAGGAAGGCGGCGGCCGTGTAGAAGGTGAAGCGGTCCCGGTAGCTGGGGTGGTCCAGCGCCCAGCCCAGGTGCTTCTCCAGCAGCGACAGGCCGCGGGAGAGGTTGTCGGTCAGCGTCAGGAACTCCAGGTGCTCGCCCACGGTGGAGAGGAACTCGCGGTTCTTCGTCACCATCGCGTAGCCGCGGCGGTGGACCTCGCGCGCCTGCTCCAGCGCTCCCAGCTTGAACAGCGGGTAGAGCACCGTGCCCAGCGTCAGGTGCGGAATCTCCGCGCAGGACTTGCGGCCGTCCAGGATGGGCTTCGCCTTGCGCAGCACCTGCTGCCACTCGCCCATGTCCACATGGTGGTCCAGCTCGTCGTCCAGCTCGCACACGCGGCAGTCGGTGAGGTAGTCGCGGCGCGCCTCCAGCCACGCGTTCCACAACTGCTCCACCACCTCGGGGGCGTCGCCCATCTCTCGCGCGGCCTGGTAGCGCAGCTTCAGCACCGCCCGGTCGCCGGAGCCCGAGGCCTTGTAGCACTGCTCCACGTCATCCAGCGCGTCGGCAATCTGCTTGCGGGTGATGTGCGGGAACTCCTTGATGCGCCCCACCACCCACTTCTGCTTCCAGAGCATCTCCTCCGGGTCGAAGCGCTTCGGGTCCTTCTTCTGCTGGCCCCGGCACCAGGCGAAGGCCACCAGCGCCTTGTCCGGGAAGCCGCCGAAGGTGGCCGCGTCGATGAGGGTATCGCGCAGCCGGTAGGCCAGCCCCACGTCCTTGTGGGCATCCGCCAGCCGCACGGCCTCCTCCAGCAGGCGCACCTTGCTCTCGCCCTCGGCGAGCCCGTCCGCCTCCTCGAAGAGCGCCTCTGCCTGTTCGCGCCAGTCTCCGGTCATCAGTGAAGCCCCCGCGGACCGGCGCCGCCGGTGCCTTCGCCGCCGCTCCCGGTGTCGCCGCCCAGCTGCGCGGAGATGAGGCCCAGCAGTCCCTGGTTCAGCAGCACCATCTCCTGCGCGTTCAGCGGGTGGTGTCCCAGGAGCAGCGCCTGCACGTAGAGCATCTCCACCGACAGCTTCATCAGGTCCCGGTCCGCCACCGCCGCCAGCCTGCGCACCACCGGGTTGTGGAGGTTGAAGCACAGCTGCGCCTGCTCACCGCCCGTCGCCGCCATGAGGCCGTCCAGCACGCCCGCGTACAGGTCGTCCGACTCCTCGCGGGCGCGCTCCGCGTCGCGCCGGAACGCGCCATCCGCGTCCGAGCTGTAGAGGGTGGGCACCTCCGCCGGGAAGAACTTCTTCACCACCGCGCCGCAGCGGAACGGCGCCAGCACGCCCTCCGCCACGCGCAGCAGGGGGAAGGTGGCCTCGCGCTCGTCCAGGGTGAGCTCCTCGAAGCTCTGCGGCAGGTCCGCGGAGGAGAAGGGCTCCACCTCCGCGTCCGCCACGACGTGCGGCAGCTTCTCCAGCAGCGCCGTGTCGTGGGTGTACGCCGCGTTGATGATGCACAGCCCCTGTGCGCCCGCCACCTGGGAAATCTGCCGGAAGCCGTCCAGCGTGGACGTGTAGCGCACCACCGGGTGCGCGCGCCGGTAGTCCGCCAGCGTCATCATCCCCAGCGACGTCTCGAAGGGCAGCCAGTGGATGACGAGCCGGTAGAAGTCGTCGTCGTCCAGCGCCAGGGCCTTCACGCTCAGCCCGTGAAGGGCAAT
>JAFAAN010000001.1 GCA_023426545.1 Pseudomonadota bacterium | reverse complement strand
TCCACCTGGGCGACCACCGAGATCGACACGCCCTGGTAATAGATGCGCAGGGGCCCTGTGCCCTCTTCTCCCGCCCCCATGTCCAGTAACAACGAGCCCCCCAAGAGGCTCAGGAAGCTGGCGACGTTCCCGTCCGGCGCGCCCACGGCGTTGCCGGGATTGATGACCGCGGTGACTCCGCTCGGGACCACCGCGTTGGCATACGGGTCAGGCGCCAACGTCGACACCTTGTTCAATGACCGCTCGGCCTTCGCCAGAGCCTGCTCGGAAACAAGCGGCTCCTCCTCCATAGGTTGCCCACACGCGCCCAGCATCCCGAACGCCAGGGCCAAGTGCATCCATCGCCCCATGCGGGCTCCTCGACTGCGATTCATCATCATGCTCCATTTTTCGAATGTGGGGGATGGCGGCGAGACACGAAGACGACCGAGAGGCTGCGCCGCCAATTCCAAGTTAGGAACCCTGTTCCGGTTTGGCTTCAAATACACGCATGGGAATTCCGGTTCGCGTATGCCATTGGACAGCGTTCTCGTCACATGCCGGCGCAGCGAACGCCATGTGACATCGCCCTGGACACGAGGCGGAGACCTCTCCGCCAGCGAGTAACGAGCCTCTTGACTCTTGAAAATGAAGAGAGCGCGCCTGTGCGCCATTCACCCAGCCCCTACAATGGCTGCCGATATGCGCCATGGAGCCCCCGCATGCCTCGCGAGCCTCCCGTCGTCCTGCCCGTCTCGCTGCCGTTGCTCCGGCATGCGAACCCGTGGGCGCTGCTCCTCACGAAGGAGGCCGGTTATCCGGCCTCCACCGCCACGCGCCTCTCCGAGCGTTACGCATTGAAGAGCGACGAGAAGCCCTTCGTGCGCGAGCTCCTCGGCCGCAAGCGGAACCTGTGGGTCTTCCGCTGTGACCAGCGCCGCTTCGCGGGAGACTTCGTCGTCGTAAACATGGCAGAGCCCCGGCCCGAGCGGCGCCACGTGGTGGTGCTCGACTTGAAGCTGGGCGCGCCCCTCGTTGTTGGCGGCGGCGGTGCCGGCATACAACTCACCCACGCTCAGGAGGCGGTGGAAGGTGTCGCGGCACGTCAGGGTGTCATCGCACCGGGGACACCCTTCGTCCTGGCGACGGGCGGCAAGGATGCGATGCTCGCCTATCTGGGAGCGTGACGGCATTGCTCGCGGGAAGGGGGGCGGTCGTCACTACCCAGGGCGGAGAGTGCTTTGCAATGCGCTCCGGAGTCTTCCCGCAGGCGGGCGAGCGCCGCTGCCCGCTCCGCGTCCGTAGTCTGGAACCTCGCCCACACCTCTACCTGCACCCGCTCTTCCTCCTCGCCAGGGAAGGGAGGAGGACCACTGTGCCACCCCAGGGTGAGTCGCGCAGGGCGCCGATGGGCACCCGGTGTTCCCGACGCGGCACCCCTCGCGTGTGGCCCCGCGCTGCCGGGCAGGCGTTACGCGTCCTCCCTCCGCCCGGGGCGTATGGGCCGGACGGAGGGGGGGGCCAGGCGGAAGCGCGAGAAACTGGGCACCTGCATCGCTACCACGCTCGGGGTGGGCGCTGCTTCGAGCCGAAGCCAGTGCGTCATGGGCCCCAGCCAGTCCCACAGGCTTTTCAGGCGTCGTGACGAGCGTCTCAGAGCGTCAGGCCGACCAACGGAGCCGAGGCGTCATCCGGAACCAGGCTCAGCCTCCGTCCCGGGTTCGTCGTCCGTCCCGACGGCACGCACATCCATCCCGACGAGGTGCCCCAGACGTGGGTGATGTCACCGTTGTTGTTGGCGACCAGCTGCGGCCAGCCATAGGCGGCGCGACCTGCAATCGGCGCCCCGGTCGGTAGGGACGCCGTGGTCGGTATCCGGTTCCACTTCCCGTTCGCCCCGAAGATGTGGTGCACCCGGCTGTACTCCAGCGACAGGCCCTGCAGGCTGCCGTCTGGCTGGATGACCGCGACCAGATCGGCGCCGGGTTGCAGGTCCACCCCGGTATCACCCTTATGCCAGCCGGAATTGTCAGCCCAGACATGAAACAGTCGGCCGTTGTCGTTGAACAGGCCATGAAGGTCGGTCCCGTTGGCCGTCATGGAGAAGGTGCAGTTGCTCGACACCGTCACGGACGACGGGAACTTCTTCCAACCGTTGCCGTCAAAGGTGTGCCAGAGCCGCCCGTCCTCGAGGGTGAAGACCTGGGCCGATGGATTGGCCGGTGTCCGCAGCACGTTGAGCGGAGCCCCTGGGGTCATCGCCAGACCGCTGCTCATCGTGGTCCAGCCGTTGCTGCCGGCGTATACAAGCATCATCACGCCGTCGACGTTCGCCATGGCGCGCGGCGACTGACCGGGACCCGGCGAGAACGCCCCGTAGGTCGTGTTGCCCGGCAGCACGAGGTTACTGAGCATGTGGGCCCAGCCCCCCGCGGTGCCGAGATGACCGAGGCGCCGGTCCTCCAGCGGGAGACCGCCGCCGCTGCTGGCGCCGACATAGTCGAGCGGGTTCACCCGGGTGCCGCCGGCAGTCACCAGATGCCAATGCAGGTGAGGGCCGGTCGAGGACCCGGAGCCGGGCGCACCGGCGGCCCCGCCGGAGTAGCCGATGATTTCACCCTGCTGGACCATGCGTTCGCCGCCGTTGAAGCCGGACAGGTGGAGGTATTGGCTCCTCATGCCGTTGGCCATCACGATGGTCGCGGTGTAACCGCCTGTGCCGTTGTTCCAGTCGATAAGGAGCCGTCCCGAGGCGCAGGCCGGGAGCGGCGTGCCAACACCCATCACATAGTCGATGCCGCCCAAGGAGCCGCGGTTGACGTGGTCCCACCACCCATCCGAGATGGAGTAGCGAGCGAACGGGTTGATGATCAGCTCGTTGGCGAGGGCGGTGCTGGCCAGCGCGCCAGGCCCGCCGAGGGCGACGAAGCCGGCCGCGAGGCTGCCGGCACGCAGAAGGGAGCGCCGGGAGAATCGGCGATGGGCACGGGACTGGGTGGACATCAGGACCTCCAGAGGGAATGGGGAGCGGGGTGAAGACTCCGGGCTCGTTTGTCGCGGGTGGAATCGCCGCAGGCTTTGTCCCCAGCTCTCGCGACAATCGCTTTCGTGAATATGTAAAATGCGATATTCGTGAAATTGCTGTAAACATCGCATGGCCACTCGATGACTGGCAAGGGGCCCCCGCGCATTCGGAAGAGTCACGTCGGCCTGCAAATCCTTTTGAGGTGGCCGCACGACTCCGGGGCTTCCACCGGCTCTCGACGTCCCCCAGAATGTCGCCCTCCCTCGACAGGAGCGTGCATGGCATCCGTGTCTCGTCTTCTCGTGGCACTCCTGATGTTGACCCTTGCTGGTACGGCGCGGGCGCAGGCGAACCCCAGGCCCTCGAAGGCCCCGGGCGCCTCGACGCCCGAGCGAACCGAGCGAATCCGTTCGCGGTACGCGAAGTATGAGTTCCGCATCCCCATGCGGGACGGCGTGAAGCTCTTCACCTCCGTCTACGTCCCCGTGGATGCGTCGCCTCGCAAGCGCTACCCCATCCTGATGGAGCGCACACCCTACAGCGTCTTTCCGTACGGACTGGACCAGTACAAGAACATGCTGGGGCCCACGGCGGCGTTCGAGGCGGAGGGGTTCATCTTCGTCTTTCAGGACGTGCGCGGCGCCTACATGTCCGAGGGCGAGTTCGTCAACGTCCGCCCCCACAACCCGAAGAAGCGCGGGCCGGAGGACGTCGACGAGAGCACGGACACGTACGACACCATCGACTGGCTGGTGAAGCGCGTGCCCTACAACAACGGACGCGTGGGGCAGCTCGGTGGCTCCTATCCCGGCTTCTACACGTCAGCGGGGGCCATCGACTCGCATCCCGCGCTCAAGGCGATCTCCCCGCAGGCGCCCATCGCCGACTGGTTCATCGGCGACGACATGCACCGCAACGGCGCCTTCAGCCTGGCGGTGGCCTTCAACTTCTTCGCGGCCTTCGGACAGCCTCGCCCGAATCCCACGGACAACAGGGACTGGGAGCCGCCCTTCGAGCACGGCACGCCGGACGGCTACCAGTTCTTCCTGGACTTGGGGCCACTGCCCAACGCCGAGTCGAAGTACCTCAAGGGCAACGTAGCCTTCTGGAAGGACATCGTCGCGCACCCCAACTACGACGCCTTCTGGCAGGCGCGGAACCTGCTGCCGCACCTGAAGAACATCAAGGCCGCGGTGCTGGTGGTGGGCGGATGGTTCGACATGGAGGACCTCTACGGTCCGCTGCGCACGTACGCGGCCATCGAGAAGCAGAACCCCGGCATCTCGAACTCGCTCATCATGGGGCCCTGGTCCCACGGAGGTTGGATTCGCACCGAGGGGGCATCGCTCGCTGACGCGGACTTCGGCTTCCCGACCAGCGACACCTACGCGGAGCTGGGGCTCGGCTTCTTCAAGCACCACCTGAAGGACGGTGACAAGCCGGCGCTGCCAGAGGCGCTGGTGTTCGAGACGGGCGCCAACCGCTGGCGCCAGTTCGACACGTGGCCGCCGAAGGGCGTACGGCCGACGAAGCTGTACTTCCAGCCCAAGAGCGGGCTGACGACCCAGGCGCCCGGGGGGAGCGCGGAGTCCTTCGTCGAGTACATCAGTGACCCGAACAAGCCCGTGCCGTACACGAAGGAGGTCCCGTATGCCGCCTACTGGAATTCGGGCTACATGGCGGAGGACCAGCGCTTCGCCGCGAGCCGCCCGGATGTGGTGGTGTTCCAGACCGAGCCCTTGGAGGAGGACCTGACCGTCGCGGGGCCGCTCGAGGTCGAGTTGTGGGTGTCCACCACGGGTTCGGACGCGGACTGGGTGGTGAAGCTCGTGGACGTCAATCCGGGCACGCCGAGAGGGAAGGGGGGCGAGGCGGAGCGGGGGAAGCCGAACCGCGGCCACCAGCAGACGCTGATTCGCGGCGAGCCGTTCCGCGGCCGGTTCCGGGACAGCTTCAGCGAGCCCAAGCCCTTCAAGCCGGGGGAGGTGACGAAGGTGCGCTTCACGCTCAATGACGTGCTCCACACCTTCCAGCGCGGCCACCGGGTGATGATCCAGGTCCAGTCGAGCTGGTTCCCCCTCATCGACCGCAACCCACAGACCTTCGTGCCCAACATCTTCGAGGCCAAGGAGGCGGACTTCACGCGCGCCTTCCATCGCGTGTACCACTCCGCGGCGCACCCGAGCTTCATCCAGGTGGGCGTGCTGCCCCCGCTGGACGCCCACGGCGGGTGACAGATGTCCGCGGGTTGCATGAAGCGCGCGTCCCTCAGGGCCGCGCGCTTCAACCAGATGCTGGCAGCCTCAGCGCTTGACGCGGAGCACCTGGAAGCCCACGCCCGAACTCCCGAAGCCGCTCGCATCCTCCACGCGCACCACCAGCTCTCCGGACGGAAGGACGCCCCACACATCCGCGCGAGTCAGGTCCGCGCCGCTCATCCGCTCGTACCGGCGTGATTCCCGCCACGTCACGCCGTCCGCGCTGATGAAGAGCCGCGCATACACGTCGCCGTTCGCATGGACGTCTCCCTCACTGGACCAGGCAGTCCCCATCACCCAGCCACCTCCAGGCACCGCCGCAATCGAGTACGCCGGTCCTGGAAGCTCCATCAGCTCACTCAGCGTCCCATCCGGAGACAGGCTCAGGAGCGTCGGATGCTCGGGCTCGAACAGCGTCGACTGGCCGAGCAGCAGCGCCCCACCCATGTGCACCACACCTGGCTGGGCATTGGCGCCATAGCCCCGGAGCACCGGCGTCCAGGTCCGCCCGCCATCAGACGAGCGAAGCACCGCCGCCTGCGCCGCGCTGCTTCCCATGAGCGCCCACAGCGCGCCCGTCCGCGGATCCTCCACGAGGCCGTAGCCGTGCCGGTGCGAAGTGAGCGTGGAGCGCACGGACCAGGTGGCCCCACCATCCGTGGTGGCCCACAGCCGAATCGGCACCGTGGACGAGGTAAAGGACTGGTACTCCAGGAAGAACCACGTGTTCCCCAATTGCGCGAAGCTCCGGGGCCCCTGCGCACGGTAACTGCCCAAAGACACCGAATTTCCCCAGGTCATCCCGCCGTCCGTGGAGCGCTGGAGGTAGTACGTCCCGCTGTGACTGGCCACCGCCAGGAGTGTCCCTCCCTCCATCGCCGCCAACGCCCACAGATTGCCCCCATGCTGCCCCCGCGCGGAGAAGGTGAGCCCCCCATCCGTGCTCGCCATCAACCGCGAACGCGGGCCCTCCGCGGGAATGCCGTACAGCGTGCCGGCCTCATCTACCGCGAGCAACTCATGCGTGGCGTTGGAGCGCACGAGTTCCAAGCCAAAGGGGCCCGGCCCAGGCCCGGGGCCAGGTCCCGGTGGCGGTGCGTCATCGAGGGCTAGCGAAACGCGAGACACCGTGCCCCGAGAGCTCGCGTCCACGGCCTTGCCATAGAGGCACGGCACCTCACCGCTGCCTTCTGGCAGGACATCCACCGCGTTGAGGTAGCCCTTGAACGTCGCATCCCGGTCGAGCGTCACCACACTCCCGAGGTCTCCGTCTTCATCCACCGTGCGCACGCGTAGCTCGTAGTTCACGTTGAGCGTCCGCACCGGATTGTAGAAGACATACAGTGTGTCGCCGATTCGGGTGATGGCAGGTTGGGTTGCCCAGTCCGAGCTGCTCTCCACCAGCACGCGCGAACCGAAGCTGCTCCCGTCGAAGTGCCGGTAGTAGAGCTTCTCCAGCTCGTCCTTGTAGACGAGGTGCATGCCGCCCTTGCCGTCCGCCACCGCGCTCAACGCCGCGCCATGGTAGATGCCATCGGTGAAGGCCTGGCGCACCGGGCCCCATGCGCTCTCTGGATCCGCGTCAGAGCGGATGCGCATGCGCGCGGGCTCAAAGCCGTCATGCATGCCATAGAGAAAGACCAGCTTCGTCCCCAGACTGAGAAGCCGCCCCCCACCTCGCCGGCGGACCTTGTCCAGTGACTGGGCCGCGCCGAAGCGCTGCCCCCCATTCGAGGACACCGACACCACCGCCGTGGCCCCTCCGTCTTGCTCCAGACGAAAGGCCTGTATCCACAGCCGTCCGTTCGAGTCCCGCGCCAGCAAGGCCCGTGAATAGGCCGTGCCGGCATCCGCGTCGAACACCCGGACCGCGGGCTCCGGCGCCCAGGTGTTCGCCCCGGGTTGATAGCGCCACCATTGGAAGTAGACGTCGTGCTGACTGGAGGCCGCCAGCTGCGGCCCCTCGTAGGAGTAGACGAGCGCCACATCCAAGCCCACGGCCAGCAGCTCCGCCCGGTCCGTATGCGCGGCGTTGGGCTGGATGTCCCCGACACGCCGCAGCGTTCGCAGTGCATCCTCGGAGCGGTAGAGCACGAGCCCCTTGCCGTCCTCGCCCCCATGCTGGATGGCCACCAGCCACGTCGGCGGACGATTGCCCCCAGTCTCGATACGAACAATGTGGCGTTGCGCGGGAAGCGTCAGGGCATTGCCCCCGCTTACCGGCACCAACGCCGATCCACTCGCCACCACCACGGCGAGCATGGCACCCGCTAGCCCCGTCATAGGTCCCCTCCACGAACGTCTCGCCGCGAAGCTGAGCGCACGAGCGCACGAAGGGAAGGTGGCCCCTGCATCCGAGACGATTCCGCCGGAGGAAGTAAACGGTCACCTGCCCTTCGATGCATGCGCCATCCACAGCGCATCCGCTGCAACACGGACCTCTCCGGCGAGGAGGACGGAAAACGCTCGCTGGTGAATTCTCCTTTGTTATCGGAGGGCCGCCCCTCCATTGCCGAGAGCGGGCTCCGTAGTGCCAGCAAGGTGCCACCGAGCTGTTTCGGCGCTGGACTCGAAGCGAGGGGCGTACGATTGGGGGCTGCCAGAGCGGTCCGGAAGCTCAAGCGCTCGAAAGTCCGTAAGCCAATATCTCAGGTGGCGTGTCGTGAACCCAGTGTCAAGACTTGGTCTGAAGGAGAGCCCTCGCTTGAGTTTTCACGGGCTTTCAGGGAGAGCCATGACCTTGGCAATACGGGTGAATGCAGACAAGGAACACTTCGGGAATGCCGCTTATCAGAACCCTCCTGATGAATGTGACCTCATTCTGAAAGGAGGCGTCACCAGCGGCGTCGTCTATCCGCCGGCAATTTTGGAATTGGCACGACAGTATCGCTTCCGTTCACTGGGCGGGACATCCGCCGGCGCAATCGCGGCGGCCGCAGCGGCTGCTGCCGAGTATGGGAGAGAGAAGAATTCACGCCCAGATGTGGGGTTCTCCGGCTTGCACGGCATGATGGAGCAGCTCCAACAAGAGGGCTTCCTGCTCCATCTTTTTCAACCTGCCCCGCCGGCGCGAAAGCTGTTCAACGCCGTCGTCGAGACAATCACTGCTTTCAATGAGCCTGCGGGTAAATGGCGGATTCTTGAATGGGTGGAGTTCGCTAAGATGGTTTTTCAGGATCCCGACGGGGCAACGCATCGAAGCATTCTGCCTGTGAGAGCAGCCCGCCGCTCCGTCGCACTGATGGCCTGGCCCGTCGCGACCATGACACGTTGGGCCTCACGTCCCGTGAGAACGCTGGCAATGGGGTCGTCGCTTTGGTCCTTGGCTGGCGTGGTGCGGCGTGCTCTCCACGTCTGGCATTCGCTCAAGGGAGGGGTCGCATATGTGAGAGACAAGGACAAAAGCTTCTTCGCTTTATGCACGGGAATGAATGTCCCGTCCGAGAGCGAGGCTCCGACGTATCCTGCACTGACTCCATGGCTGCACGAGCACATCCAGAAACTCGCGGGACTGGAGAGCGACGAGATCCTGACCCTCGGCCGACTACGAGAGAAGAAGAACGAACAGGGCGAAGACGTTGGCATCGACTTTCGCATGGTGACGACGAATCTGAGTCAGCGCCAACCCTATACGCTGCACAGCGAAGGTGCGGATACGTTGATCAGACGCGTCGTGCACCCAGAAGAGTTGGAGGCAGGGTACCTCTTTCGTTCGGACGACATGTGTCGACTCTTCCCGTTTGAGGTGGTGCAATACCTCGAAAACTGGATGGATGTGAAAACATATCCTCAAAATAAAGAGCAGAGCGAGCGAACCCAGGCCGCATTCGAGAACTTCGACTTGGAGAAGGCAAGGGACGAAGGCTTCTACCCATTCCCGGTGGGGAACGCGCTCCCCGTCGTGGTCGCCACGAGGATGAGCCTCAGCTTTCCTCTGCTACTTGGTGCGGTACGCCTCTATACCATCAGGCATCGCATTTTTCAGATGCGTGAGTCCCTGAGCAAGGGGAAGAAGCCTTATGTACTGAAGGTGAAGCTCCTCGATCCCGAGGAGAGCGATCTGCAGGAGAACTGGTTCAGCGATGGAGGAATCTCAAGCAACTTCCCCATCCATATGTTCGACGACTGGCTGCCGATGCGGCCGACGTTTGGGATCAGTCTGGCGGATTCGCAGATGCCGACGGACATCACTGGACCTCGGGAGGCGTCCATCCATCGGGGGAGTGATGATATCTTCCTGGCGCAACCACGATCCGTCCTCACGCCACACGTCTATCCGCTCAAGTGGTTGCGGCAGTTCCTGGGGGCAATCTTCGATACCGCGCAGAATTATCGTGACAATACGCAGGCCCGCTTGCCTAGTTACAGAGAGCGGGTCGCGCATATCCGCCTGGCGGACGGGGAGGGCGGGCTGAATCTGAACATGGGGGTAAGTACCATCCAGACGATTGCGGAGAAGGGTGGTCGTGCTGCGGAAAGATTGCGGCGTGAGTTTGGATTCGATGAGCACCGCTGGGTGCGCTTGCTTGTGTTGCTCGGGCGCCTGGAAGAGGAATTCATTCGTCTGCGAGAGCGGTACGAGAAGGTGTCGGAGAATAGGGACTGGCGGCAGGAGTTGCTGAGTCAGTACAAAGGGCTGTTGGAAATGTCGCGGAAGGGCGGACGAGAGTGGTACCGCGCTCCGTCGAAGGAGCTATGGCCTCTTTGGAGCAGCGAGGCGATGCAACGCATGGAGGCCCTGACCGAGCTCCTCGACAAGTGGACGTCCGGAAGTACAGCCGGAATCCCGCATCCTCGAAACACGCGGATGCGGTACTTCTTCGCGTACGACGAGCCCATGCCCGAAAGCATCCTGCGCGTGACGCCTGAGCAATGACAGAGGGCGCGGTTGAGCTTGGGCCTCTGTGCGCGAGTTGTTCGCGCGCCCCCGTGCCTGAGCGCCGAGCGCCCACATCGCCGAATCCTCAATGCGAGGGACGTGCAGACCGAGACGTATCGTGTGGACGGGCGGTGCTGCCCCTTGGTGCACGCTCAGGCTGGGGCTGCGCTCGCGTTCCCAAGTGGCGCGCGGCAGGGCGTGGCTCTCTGGGCCTGGGAGCTGCAACAAGGTCTCCCTGTGCCTCCTCCGCATCTGCGCGGGGGAGCTCGCCCGATCATCGTGGCTCGATGGTGACGCCGGGCTCCGTGGCGGTGTTGTGGGGGAGGGAGCAGGCCAGGGGGCCATGCGGAAAGGGCCCCTCGTCCGGACGCTGCCGTGGCTGCCTGAGCCTGTGGCGTGTGGCGCCCTGGGCGTGCCCCATGAGCTCGAAGTGCCTGCGCGTCGTTCAGGACGATGAGGAAACGCTTCTGCTCGTGGGATGGATGGGAGACGCTCTGGAGTCACCCACGAAAGGAGGGCGTGATGGCGTACATGCTGTTGGTCATGGAAGAGGGCGGGCGGAAACGGAACCGGACGGCGGCGGAGGGGCGCCGGGAGATGGCGCGGATGGGGAGCTTCGTCGAGGACCTCAAGGCCCGAGGGATATGGAAGGCCAGCGACTCGCTCCGGTCTGCTTCGGAAGGAGTGCGGATCGAGGCCCGTGGCGGCCAGCGCACCCTCCGTGATGGGCCGTTCACGGAGAGCAAGGAGATCGTCGGAGGCTTCATCCTCTTCGATTGCAATAGCCGGGCAGAGGCGCTCGCGATCGCGAGCGAGTGCCCCGCGGCCGAGTGGGCGACGGTCGAGTTGCGTGAGGTCGGCCCCTGTTACGAGGGGGACTGAAGAGCAACCAGTCCCATCGTGGAGGGCTGCCAGCGGGGGCGGGGAGGGGGACCTGTTCGGCTACTCCGCCGAGTCGCCCACCTGCGCGCCGTTCGGAGCGGCCTGTGCCGCTGCCTTCGCCTTCGCCTTGGCCTCGGAGAGGGTCTTCAATGTGGCGAGTCCCTTCTCGAAGTCCGAGCCCACCATCTTGTCCATGTCCATGAACACGGAGAACGCCTTTTGAACGAAGCCGAGCTGGCCGGTCATCACCCAAGTGACAGTGGTGCCGTTCTCAGCCTGTTCGAAACGGAAGACCGTTTCATTGGTGGCCTTGAACGGCTTGATGAACTCGAGCTCGAGCTGGAGTTGCTCCGGCGGGTTGAGCGAGACGATTGTCATCTTGCCCTCGCTGGAGTTGTCACTGCTGGTCCAGGCGAGCGAGTGGCCGACTGTGGCGGGAGCGCCGGTGCAGGAGTCCTTCCGGCTGGGATCGGGCTTCAGGAACGGCGACCAGGCGCTCATCCCATGGAAGTCGGCCACGAGCGCGAAGACGACGTCGGCCGGCGCGCTCATCGCGGTGGAGCGCTCGATTTTGAAGGTGGACGGACGTGTCGCGATGAAGGCGATGATCGCGACAAGGACAACGGCGACTCCGAGCAGGATCTTCATGAGCATGTGGGACTCCCCATTTCGGCTTGGGTTTCCTGCTGCGTCGAACGAGCTCCGCAGAAATCGACACGTCGAAGATTTTTCTTTGATGGTGCGCTAAGTGCCTGAAGTTACATGTGTTTTTTGGGGGCGGCCCTTCTCCGCCTGCTGGGGAGCCTGGGTCGCCTCGATTCAAGGGGCCTCCATCGCCGCTACTTCAGGTGGTGGACGCGCCTCTTGTGGCTACGGCCCTGCTTTCGCTGGGGGAATGAAGCTGGTGGCCCGGCCCCTCCCTGGTGGGAAACACCACCGGCGTTCAGGAGCGGCTGTCCCAGGCCGGTGAGAATCCGCGATAGTCTCTCGGCTCCGTTGCCTGGCCCTGCCCGGCAACGATGACCGCGTGCTTGGCCTGCACGTTCGGTGTCGGGAGGAACTGATGGAACGGCGGACGGAGCGCTTCACGTTCGAGAATCCAGGGGCCGTGGCCATCGAGGTGTGGCTCGAGCCTTCGGGAATGGTGTTGAACGTCCTCCCGGGTGAGCGAATCGACGTCACCTGTGCGAGCCCCGCCAACGGCAGCGTTGAGGTGGAAACGCACCCGGAAGGCCACGTCGCGGTATACGCCTGGAAGGGAGCCTCGTTCAGCGTGGCCCAGAATAGTGCTGAGATCTACTCGGACCAGGGGCTGCCTGAGTTGCCACTGCTCCCGAACCTCAGCATGAGGCAGACACTGGAAGTGTTGTTCGGCTCATTCGATGACCGGAGGCAGATGCGTGCATCCCCTCCGCCGCCGAAGCAGCCACTGCCCCTGCCGTGACGTTCCGCCGTGCGGCCTTGTAGCCTTCGGCATCGGCTGATTTCCTCTGGTGGCACAACCCGCCAGAGGCCTCGCATACTGCCGACCACCAGGTTCCCGGCGGTCCCCCTGCCAGTCAGCTCACTCGGTGCTCAGTGCCAGAGCCACACCCGGTTCGGCTACGACCCACCATGTTTCTCCCGAGCAGAGGATTTGGCTTCATGTCCGCGTGGCATTGACGGCGCGCCGACGTACCGCTCCTGCGGCACTACTGGGTGCGCATGAGCTGGAGGGTGAGGGAATTCATGCCCCCTTGGCTGGGGAAGACCACGATGCCCTGGGCAAAATCTGCCTCGGTGAGTTGGTAGGTGAAGGTCGCGATGTTGTCGTCGAAAAAGATGTCAACGTCGTCAACTCGTAGGTGGAGAGGGCGGTCGAGCAGGGCATCGATTCGCGATGAGCACCGAACGCCTGTCCATGATGGCGTATAGCTTTCGACCTCCGGAGTCGCCACCTCTATCAGGTCGCTGCTGGATGCCGCAGGGCAACCGAGGGTGACCACGATATCGGGTGGGGAGTTGTCCGCGTCCCAGGCGCTGTCTCCATCGGGGTCGTGCGAGGCAATCTGCGCACTCATGATTTGAACGTCCCAGTAGGAGGAAAGGTCTTCGAAGCATTCCTGGTCGGTGCTGCTACATGTGGCGATACCGAGGCATGCTTCGCATTGTGCGCCCCGGTTACCGCAGGCGTTGGCTGACTTTCCGGGATAGCAGACGTTCTGGAAGCAGCATCCATTCTTGCAGCTGTCGCTATTGCATTCATACGCACCGGGGCCGGGCGGAATCGGTTCGTCGATTTCCGTTCCGCAGCCGGAAAGCAGTGGCGCAAAGGCAGGGTGCCCGCACGATAGGCCTATGAAATGACGAGGGTGAGGAGGTGGGTGCGGTAGGTGTCGTCGTGAGCAGCCTGCCGCACGCGCCTAGCAGGCTGTTGAAGAAGTCTGCGTTGGAACCTGAAGGACCGCCTCGCCAGCGCTTGTGACTGCCCCGGGGGCCGCCCGCGGTGGCGCGGGCGGTCCGCGCGCCCTACGCGGCCACCAGCCGC
>JAFAAN010000082.1 GCA_023426545.1 Pseudomonadota bacterium | reverse complement strand
TCGGCGCCTCCCCGCGCGGCGGACTACGGGTACAGAGAGCGCGCGCCCTGCTGGTCCAGGCTGGAGAGGACCAGGTCGCCCGTCTGGGTGCCGTTGCACTGCGGGTAGTGCATGACGGAGGCGCGGTCATACGAGGTCGTCAGGGCACGCCACGCGTTGTCCTCGTAGCAGCCGCTGCCGGTGGAGCGGGTGTGCTCGTGGCGGAAGCCCAGCACGTGCCCCAGCTCGTGGCGCATGATGCCCGCCAGCGTCCACGGCGAGATGCTGCCGAAGGCGCTGTTGTCCACCAGCACGTTGCGGCCCGCCCGCGTCGAGTTCGGGAAGAACGCGCGCGCCAGGTACTGGCCGCCCGCGTTCACCGGACGCACGTCGAAGAGCACGCCCGACTGGGACGCGGTGCAGCTCGCGTCGTACTGCGTGAGGTGCACGAAGTTGACGCGCGCGGTGGCCTCCCAGGCCGCCGTGGCGCTGTTCATCGCCGACACCATCCGCGACTTGTTGCCGGAGAAGGTGTCGCTGATGCAGTAGGTCAGGTTCGCCGCCTGCGTGGCGCTCCACTTCACGTCGCCCGTCGGCGACTTGGTGGGGCTGGTGTTGTAGACGGCCAGGCCCCCTCGCAGGGTGCCGGTGTCCGCCGCGATGTGGCTGTCGAAGAAGGCGCGCAGCTCCTCCTCGCTGTCCAGCGCCATGTCACCGTCGAAAATCAGCTTCCCTTCGGGGTCCTCCACCACGGTGGCCCGGAACTCCTCCCACGTCATCTTCGGCTGCTCGGTCTCGGTGGCCTCCGAGCCACCGCACGCGGAACCGAGGAGGGCCACACCTGCAACCAGTGCAACGGAGCGGAACTTGAGCATCTTGGGTTTCCTCTGACGCCTTCACTTCGGGGGACGCCCCTGCCGCCCGGCGCCTCGCGCCTCGCGCGGCCTGGAGCGCACCGCCGATGAGCAACTGCCGCGCCAGCCTGACGCCCGGAGGACAAAGCCCGATTGGCAGTCTTTCCTGGACCAGCCACGCTCCATGTTTGAACCCAAACAGCGTAAACAAACCTGACATGCGCCACGGCAAGGCCGCGCCGGGACGAAGGAATCACGGCTCGCGAGGCTCCGCCTCAAAACCAGACAGCGCTGTCCACGAATCAGTCAGCCGCCCCAGGGGCCCGACTGGAAACTGCAATCCAAGACAAGGTGTGTCAATGCCCCTGACACAGCGATATGGAATTGATGCAGCGCGGGCGCACGCCACGTCAGCCGTTCTTGCAGGAACCCCGTACGCGGGGCGTCTTGTCGATTCTCGACGCCCCGCGTCCAGAGGGACTGCACAGCCCGGGCGGGCGTGGTAGGCGGGAAGGCTGGACCCGCCGTCACCTATGCCCCTGTTCGACATCCCCGCGTGGCTGGAGGTGGCCTGGCCCCACATCGCAGCCGGGCTGACCCTCCTCATCAGCGTGCTGGCCAGCGCCCATGCGGTGCTGCACAAGCGGGACGTCCGGGCCGCGGTGGGCTGGGTGGGGCTGGCGTGGCTGGTGCCGGTGCTGGGCGGGGTGCTGTACGTGCTGCTGGGCATCAACCGCATCCGGCGGCGGGCCCGCTCGTTGATGCTGAAACAGGGACCCGGCCGCTTCCTGCTGCCGTCCGGGGTGACGCCCATGAAGGCGGAGACCCTGAGCGAGCCGCACCCCGAGGCCGCCTCCCTGACGCCCCTGGTGAGGCTGGGCGACGCGGTGGTGGGGCAGCCGCTGCTGCCGGGCAATCACATCACCGTGCTGGAGTCCCGCCGGGACGCCTACCCGGCCATGCTGGCGGCCATTGACGCGGCGCGCGTCTCCATCTCCCTGTGCAGCTACATCTTCGACAACGACTCGGCGGGCCGGCGCTTCGTGGAGGCGCTGAGCGCGGCGGTGCGGCGCGGCGTGGAGGTGCGGGTGCTGGTGGACGCGGTGGGCTCGCGCTACACATGGCCCCCCATCCTGGGCCGGCTGCGCCGCGCGGGGGTGCGCGCCGCGCGCTTCCTGCCCTCGCTGATGCCCTACCGGCTGCCCTTCGCCAACCTGCGCAACCACCGGAAGCTCCTGGTGGTGGACGGGCGCGTGGGCTTCACGGGCGGCATGAACATCCGCAAGCACTTCTGGCCCGGCGAGCACGCCGCCGTGGACCTGCACTTCCGCGTCGAGGGGCCGGTGGTGGGACAGCTCCAGGAGACCTTCGCCGAGGACTGGGCCTTCACCACCCGGGAGCGGCTGAGCGGTGAGGCCTGGTTCCCCCCGCTCGCCTCCGCCGGCACCGTGGTGGCGCGGGGCATCGCGGACGGCCCGGACGAGGACTTCGAGACGCTGCGCACCGTGCTGCTGGGCGCCCTGGCCATCGCGCGCACGTCGGTGCGCATCGTCACGCCGTACTTCCTCCCGGACACGGCGCTCATCACCGCGCTGAGCGTGGCGGCGCTGCGCGGCGTCCAGGTGGACGTGATTCTCCCCGAGAAGGGCAACCTGCCCCTGGTGCAGTGGGCCTCCCAGGCCCAGCTCTGGCAGGTGCTGCGGCCGGGCTGCCGCGTCTTCCTCACCGCTCCGCCGTTCGACCACACGAAGCTGATGGTCGTGGACGACGCGTGGTCGCTCATCGGCTCCGCCAACTGGGACCCGCGCTCGCTGCGGCTCAACTTCGAGTTCAACGTGGAGTGCTACGACGCCGCGCTGGCCGCCGAGCTGAACGCGGTGGTGGAAGCGCGCCTGCGCCACGCGCGGCCGCTCACGCTGGAGCAGGTGGACGCGCGCGCCCTGTCCATCCGCCTGAGGGATGGGCTGGCGCGGCTGCTGTCGCCCTACCTCTAGCGCGACGCACGCGGTGACACGTCCGCGCGCGCGAGGTGTTGAACGTGCGAACCGAGCACGTCCCACCGCGAGACCCTGTCATGCGCGCACTGCTGATTCACCCCGAATTCCGTTCGGCGTCCTTCTGGAACTACCGCGAGACGTGTGAGCTGCTCGACGCGCGCTACCCCGCGGCGCCGCTCGGGCTGTGTACGGTCGCGGCGCTGCTGCCCCGCGATTGGGAGCTGCGGCTCGTGGACCGCAACGTCGAGCCCCTGGACGACGCCGCCATCGACTGGGCGGACATCGTCCTGATTGGGGCCATGCTGCCGCAGCAGCGGGACTGCCTGGCGCTCATCCAGCGCGCGCACGCCCGGGGCAAGCGCGTCGTGGTGGGCGGCCCGGACCCGACCAGCAGCCCCCACCTCTATCAAGAGGCGGACCACCTCGTGCTGGGCGAGGGCGAGCTCACCCTGCCCCGGTTCCTGGAGGACCTCGCGCGGGGGGAGGCCCGGCCCCTCTACCAGGACGCCGGCAAGGCGGACCTCACGCTGTCTCCGGTTCCACGCTTCGACCTGCTCCGCTTCGAGTCCTACAACCACGTGGGCATCCAGTTCTGTCGGGGCTGCCCCTTCAACTGTGAGTTCTGCGACATCATCGAGCTCTATGGGCGCAAGCCCCGGGCGAAGACGCCCGAGCAGGTCCTCCAGGAGCTGGAGACGCTCCACGCCCTGGGCTACCGGGGGCACATCGACCTCGTCGACGACAACTTCATCGGGAACAAGAAGCAGGTGAAGGCGCTGCTGCCGCGGATGAAGACGTGGCTCGAGGCGCACGACTGGCCCTTCGAGTTCACCACCGAGGCCTCCATCAACCTGGCGGACGACCCGGCGCTCATGCAGATGATGCGGGACGTGGGCTTCTTCGCCATCTTCGTGGGCATCGAGAGCCCGGACGAGCAGACGCTGACGGCGATGCAGAAGCGCCAGAACACGCGCCGCCCCATCGTCGAGAGCCTACGCAAAATCTATCAGCACGGCATGTTCGTGAACGCGGGCTTCATCCTCGGCTTCGACAGCGAGAAGGGCAGCGTGGCCCGGGGCATCATCGAGTGCATCGAGGAAGCCGCCCTACCCGCCAGCATGGTGGGCCTGCTCTACGCCCTCCCCAACACCCAGCTCACGCGGCGGCTTCACGCGGAGGGCCGCCTCCAGGAGGGCCACGACGTCCAGCCCGACGGCGAGAGCGACCAGTGTACGGCCGGCATCAACTTCACCCCGCGCCGCCCGCGCCGCGACATCCTTGTCGACTACCTGACCGTCGTGGAGACCATCTACGCGCCCGAGCGGTACTTCGAGCGCGTGCTCCGGGTGGGGCGGCAGCTCGACTCACGCCACCGCCGCTTCAAGCCGTCCCTGTCGCAGCAGGTGAAGGAGCTGCGCGGCTTCGCCCGGCTCGTGCGGAAGATGAGCCTGAACAAGGCCACGCGGCGCCCCTTCTGGAAGGCCCTCGCCGGTGCGCTCGTGGCCAACCCACGCTCCATCCGCTACTCGGTCTCGATGATGGCGCTGTACCTGCACTTCGGGCCCTTCTCCGCCCGCGTGGGAGAGAAGATTCGCGACGCCATCGCGAAGGAGCCGCACGCGCCAGCCCCCGAGGCGAGCGCGGCCTGACATGCGGGCTAGAGCAGCGCGCGGCGCATCCGCCAGAAGGTCTCCTTGGCGGCGCGGAACCCCAGCGAGTCCTGGGGCATCAGCGTGCGCAGCAGCTCCGCGGACTGCGTCTGCAGGGGCCGCACGCAGTGCGTCTCCACCTGCGAGCGCAGGAAGCCGAGCGGGTCCCTGCGGCGGTACTCCGCGAAGTACTCCTTCAGCTCGTTGCGCGTGCGCGCCTGGCCGTTGTCCGCGTACTTCGCGACATAGGGACTGAAGTCCGGGTAGAGCCGTCCCGGGCCGAAGTCACCGTGCAGCGTCGTCTTCATGAAGTTGCCGATGAGCAGGTCGTCGAAGACCTGGTAGCGGATGGCCGTCATCAGCGAGTTTCGCGGCACCTCGAAGGTGATGCCCCGCTGGAAGCGGCGGCGGTGGAGCTCCACCACGTGGTCCTTGCCGCCCACGCGGAAGCGCAGGAAGTCGAGCGTGCGGCCCAGGTACTCCACACCCTGGAAGTAGGCGGTGAGCGCCTTCGCCTCGTCCGCCTCCAGCTGCTCGCCCCAGTCGTCTCCGAAGTCCCTGGGGTCCACCGGCCGCAGGACGCGCTCGGGCGGCTGGATGCGCTCCGTCCGGCCCCGGATGAAGTCGTGGCGGATGAAGGCGGGCAGCAGCTCGCAGGTGCGCGACTCGAAGCCCCGGCCGTAGTCGTCCAGCGTGGTGCTGTACTCGGAGGCCCAGAGGCTGTCGGCCCGCTGGTACTTGTGCATGGAGCTGAAGGGGATGAAGTAGCGCACGCCATAGAACTCCGCCTGCCGGGCGATGGTGCGCCCCACGGGCGTCTTCGCCGCGGCATGGGGCGGGATGCGCTGGCCGTCCTCGGTGAAGAAGTTGATCATGTCCGCGTCGCCGTACCCGGACAGCGCCAGCAGGTACGACTCCTGGTACCCGAGCACCAGCTTGCGGATGAAGCGGCCCGCGCCGCGGTCCCCGGCGTCGTTGAGGTTGACCAGCAGCCGCCCGCCCATGTCCACCAGCAGGACGGCGTCCTGATTCATATCCGGCAGGCACATGACGCGGATGCGCGGCGACACCTGCGTCCACACCCGGTCCACCAGCACGTGCACCCTGAAGCCCTGGCTGCGCAGGTCGTCGCGCAAGCGGTTGCCGAAGTGGTTGGGCACCAGCAGCGTGCGGTCCCGCAGCTTCTCCAGCGACTCCATGCTCAGGTGGTCCGGGTGGCCGTGGGACAGCCACACATAGGGACAGGCCTGGATGGCCTCGCGCTGCGCCGCCGGAATCTCATGCGACAGCGTCCAACTCCCGAAGTACGCGCTGCCGTCCGTCCACGGGTCCGTCACCAGCACTGGGCCGTGGTCGTGACAGATGAGCGTGGCATTCCCGATAGTCTCGAAGCCCAGTTCCATGTGTGCGCCCCTTCATCTTGCGTCTGCTTGCAGGTCCGCCGTTCTGGCTGGGCCAACGTGGCGATGGGCGCACGCCGGCAGCACTGCCCGCCAGCCGGGTGAAGATGATTCGCTGCCTGGACGGACGCCCCCCATCCCGGCGGGCTTGAAGCGCCGTGTCCGCAGGCACACCGCGTGGCGCACTTGCCTGGACATCCCGTGGCACAGCGGGGAACGCGCCTTCCCTCCCTGGGAAGCGCGCACCTCCCGGTGCCCGGCGCCCGGCTCAGCGCTTGCGCGCCACGAGGGAAAGAATCTGCGCGCCGTAGCGCTCCGTGAGCGACGGACCGACGCCGTGGATGGCCATCAGCTCCGTGCCATTCCCCGGACAGGCCGCGGCGATGGCCTCCAGCACCCGGTCCGTGAGGATGCGGAAGGCGGGCACACGCCGCTTGCGCGCCTCCGCGAGCCGCCAGGCCTTCAGCGCCTCCACCAGGACTGGGGACAGCACGGCCCCCGCGTCGCCGCCGGAGACGGCCGCCGAGAGGCTCGCCCCGCGCTTCGCCCGGACAGGGCGCTTGCCGGAGGCGCGCTTCGGCGTGCTGGGCTCCGCGCCCTTGCGCCGCTTGCGCTTCGCGGCTTTCTCCAGGGGCATCGGCAGGGAGACCTGCCGCGGGTCCACGCCGCGCGCGCGCTGGCCCTCGCCGGTCAACGTCAGGCGCTGGAACGAGATGACCTGCCCGTCCTTGTCGAACGAGTCCACCTCCAGGCGTGCCAGCCCCGCGCGCACCAGTCCGCCCACCAGCCGCTCGAAGTCGCGCCGCGGCAGGGCCTCTCCGAACAGCTCGCGGTGGAGCCGGCCGGTGGCCTGCCCGTCCCGCTCCTGGAGCGACTCCAGGATGCGCTCCAGCCAGTGCCGCTCGGCGGAGGTGGGCTCGGCGAAGCGCAGCGTGGCGCAGTCCTCCGGCGCGCAGACGTCACACAGGCCGCACGGCTCCCCCGAGTCCTGGGTGTCACCGAAGTGCCCCACCAGCTGCTTCATCCGGCAGCCGTGCGCCTCCGCGTAGCGCCCCATCTGCTCCAGGTGCAGCAGCTTGCGCTCGCGCTGCGCCGCGTATGACGCGGACCAGCTCGGGCGCCCGCGCATCACCGTCTCGTCGGGCGTCATGACGACGCCCCCGTGAATCCACAGCTGCTCCAGCGCCTTGTCGAAGACCTCCGGGTCGCTCCGCACGCGGCCCTGGAGCACCGCCTTGGGTTCGAGCTGCGGCGCGGTGGACTTGAACAGCCGCTCCAGCACGTACACGTCCGGGTAGTCCCGGCGGTGGAAGAACTCGTGCGTGCGCCGGTCGATGTACGAGTGCAGCAGCACCGCGCGCGAGGGCTTTCCATCGCGCCCCGCGCGCCCCAGCTCCTGGTAGTAGCCCTCCAGGCTGGCGGGGAGCGCCGCGTGGATGACGGTGCGCACGTCCGGCTTGTCGATGCCCATGCCGAAGGCCGTGGTGGCCACGATGACCTCCAACGCGCCCCGGAGGAACTCGGACTGCACCCGGTCCCGCTCCGAGGGTTGGAGGCCCGCGTGGTACGCGGCGGCGGGAAACTCCCCCGCGAGCTGGTCCGCGAGCTGCTCGGCGTGCTTGCGCGTGGCCGCGTAGACGATTGCGGGCCGGTTCTCCTCGACCTGGAGCAGCCCCTGGATGGCGTCGCCGCGCGCGCCGGGGTTCAGCTCCCGCACCTCGATGGCGATGTTGGTGCGGCGGAACCCATGGATGAAGGTCCGCGCCTGCCCCCCGGGGCCCTGGAGGCCGAGCTGCTGGACGATGTCCCGCTGCACGTCCGGCGTGGCGGTGGCGGTGAGCGCCACCACGGGCGCGGGGCGCAGCAGCGGCAGGCGCGAGCCCAGCAGGCGGTAGTCCGGGCGGAAGTCGTGCCCCCACTGCGAGATGCAATGCGCCTCGTCCACGGCGATGAGCGAGGGCGTCCGGCGCGCCAGGAACTCCACGAACCCCGGCACGCCGAGCCGCTCGGGCGCGATGAAGAGGAAGTCGAGCCGGTCCTCCAGGTAGTCCGCGCACACCTGCCGCGAGGTGGCCCGGTCCCTTCCAGAGTGGATGCGGTCCGCCGCGAACCCGAGCGACTGGAGCCGCGCCACCTGGTCCTCCATCAGCGCGATGAGCGGGCTGACCACCAGCGTGGTGCCCGCGCGCGCCAGCCCCGGCAGCTGGTAGCAGAGCGACTTGCCCGCGCCCGTGGGCATCACCAGCAGCAGGTCCTCTCCCGCCGTGGCCGCACGGCACACGGCCTCCTGGTACGGCCGGAAGTTGGAGAAGCCGAAGGCGTCCTTCAGCAGGGCGCGCAGCGAGTCGGGCGGCGTCGGCGCGCGCCGCACCCGCTCGGGCCGCTGGCCGGATGCCGCAGGCGCCTGTGCCCGCGCCCGGTTCGGGGGCGCCTCCGCTGGAGACGCGGAGCGGCCCGCGGCGCCGGAGGTCCGCAGCCGCCGGGTCCCGAAGACGGGCTCGGTGGCCTCGAATGCCGCCGGTCCCCCCTGCCCTGGGACGCCAGCGACCGCGTCCGCGAGGCGCTCGGCCGCGGAGGCGTCGGAGCCCCCCCGCCGGCCCGCGCCACGCCCCTCCCAGTCC
>JAFAAN010000024.1 GCA_023426545.1 Pseudomonadota bacterium | reverse complement strand
AGGAGCGACCGCGCCGCGGCGCGCCTCGCTCAAGGCCTCGTTGTTTCAACCCACGCTCCTCGCGTTCACGAGGAGCGACCGGGCGCCCGAGTGGACCGAACCCCATCATCTGGTTTCAACCCACGCTCCTCGCGTTCACGAGGAGCGACTCCAGCGGCTCGCGGGCGAGGTGAGCAACCAGGTTTCAACCCACGCTCCTCGCGTTCACGAGGAGCGACGAGGGCGTGACGGGCACCGTCGCGGGCGCCGCAGTTTCAACCCACGCTCCTCGCGTTCACGAGGAGCGACAGCGCTCCGTCACGCACGCGGACATCGACATTCGGTTTCAACCCACGCTCCTCGCGTTCACGAGGAGCGACTCTGCCCTTCCAACATACCGTTCTTCCTACGGAATCCGGCCGCGATTCGCGAACCGGCCTCCGCCACGGCGCTCCGGTCCCGCCGGCCGTCCTGCCGCATCATCCAACCCTCGAAAACTATTCGGGATTTCAAAGAGCGCGAACCCTCGGCGGAGGGCCCACCGGGAGCGGTTCGCGGGCGGCTACAGGACCAGCGGTCCCTCGACGTCCAGCGGCGCCCGGGCGCCATGGTGCTCCGTCTTCCGGGCATCATCTTCCGAAAGGAAATAGAAGCGCAGGCTGTCACATTCCGAGTCGAACGCCGCCAGCAGCCGGGCGCGCAGGACGACCCAGTCCTTGGGCTCCAGCACACACTCGAAGACGGAGTATTGCACCCGCACGCCATGGTCCTTGCAGGCCCGCGCGATCTTGCGCAGGCGCCGGGCCCCCTGGGGGTCCGACACCCGCACGTCGTAGCAAATCAACACGGTCAATCTACGCATCAGCGCATCGCGAAGGGAGGGTAGCCATCCAGCTCGCCCCGGAGGTGGCGGGCCAGCAACAGCGCTTGCAGGTGGGGCGCCATGCCCCAGGTCGTCTCCTGCCCCAGGAACGCGTGCCGCACGCCCACCTGCTTCGCCTCCTGGTACGCCACCAGGAACGTCTTGCGCGCATCGTCCTTCAGCAGCACGGCGCCAGCCGACTCGGTGCGGAAGTCCCCGGGCTTCAGTTGCCCCCGGTTCACCAGCGAGAAGACGAGCCGGTCCACCACCGGCGCGCGGAACTCCTCCATCAGGTCCAGCGCCAGGGACAGGCGCCCGGGGCGGTCCTCGTGCAGGAAGCCCACGGCCGGGTCCAGGCCGACGCCCGCGAGCGCCCCCGCGCAGTCCTGCGCCAGCAGCGCATAGCCAAACGAGAGCATCGCGTTCAGCGGGTTCCTCGGAGGCCGGCGGTTGCGGCCGTCGAACTCGAAC
Source organism: Pseudomonadota bacterium (assembly GCA_023426545.1). GTDB lineage: Bacteria > Myxococcota > Myxococcia > Myxococcales > Myxococcaceae > Myxococcus. The sequence goes on along the minus strand of JAFAAN010000024.1, from coordinate 30,769 downwards.
CCGCTGGCGCTCTTCTTCAGCAGCGCGGGGAAAGCCTCGAAGTAATCACGCGCCGCGATGCCCTCCAGCCCTCGCACCTGCTCCAGGTCCTCCGCCCGGGTCAGCGCGCGCAGATGCTCCGACAGCCGCCGAGCCGTCTCCGCCAGGCGCTCCTGCCGCTCGGGCGCCGCGTCACGCCGCGCGTGCAGCACGAACTGTCGCGCGTTGCCCAGCTTCCCCGTCACCAGCGCCCGGGAGAGGGCCAGCGAGCGCGAGACATCATCCGCGGCCCGGTACTGCTGCCGCCGCAGCAGCACGTTGCCGCCGGGCACGCCCTCCACCCGCGCGAGGAAGCGCCCCGTCATGCCGAAGAAGGAGACGTGGATGCCCGCCTCCAGGCAGCTCTCCATCAACTCCGGCGTCAGCCACGCCCGGGTCAGGCACACCACCGAGCGCAGGTGCCGCAGCGGCACCTCGGCCTTCTTCTGCTCCCGCACCGTCACCACCACGCACTCGCCCTCCTTGTTCAGGCGCGTGCCCTCGGCGGTGATGAACAGCGTGTTCAACGCGGTCGTCATGCCTGCCTCCGTTCAGCCTTCCTCGTTCAGCCACTGCGCCAGGTAGTCCTGGACGCGCCGCTGCCCGGCCGTCACGTGGGGCAGGCACAGCGGCTCCAGCGAGCACCGGTCGCACCGGGGCGCGCGAGGCACGGAGGGCACCTCCTGCCTCCGCAGCAGCTCGTGCATCCGGGCGATGGCGTCCTCGGTGCGCTGGCGGAGCCGCGCGTCGAAGCGCACGGGCTCACGCCGGTGCTGCGTGCCATGGAAGAGCGCGCCCTCGGGGACCTCCACGCCGTGCATCTCCTCCAGGCACAGCGCCTGCGCGCAGAGCTGCACGGCGTCCGCCTCCAGCGCCTTGCGCCGGCCGCGCTTCACCTCCACCGGATAGGGACGCCACCCCGTGGGCACGGCGGCGTCCCGCTGGTATTCGACGAGGTCCGCGCGGCCCGACACCCGCAGCCGCTGCGAGCCCAGCAGCACGGCGCGCTCCACCCGCCGCCCCGGCCGCGCGTCGTGGCCCGGCAGGTCCACGCGCTCGTGGAGCAGCCGTCCGGAGGCCGTGCTGACGTCCTCCCGCCACTGCCGCTCGACGTGGATGAGCGCCGCCTGCCGCTCGCAGTACAGCAGGTGCTGGAGCGCGGACAGCGCCACCCACGTCTCGCGGTCCGTGCTCATCCCACCAGCTCCACCACCTCGATGCCCTGGGGCAGCCCGGCCTTGTCCACGCGCACCTCGTAGTCGGAGAAGCTCCGGGCCGGCTTGTCCGGCTGGACGCGCACCGCCTGGACGCGGTCGAACAGCGCATGGGCCGGCGCGTTTCCGAGCTCCGAGCCATGCTTGAAGACCACCACCTTGCGCATGGACATCAGCCCCCGCGCGGCGCTGCGGTCCAGCTCGAACATGTGCGTGAAGGACTGGAAGAGCAGCTCCAGGTCCGCCGTGCCGAACCCCGTCTGCTTCGCCAGATGCGGCGAGACGAAGCCATGCGCCCGGTAGAGCCCGTAGGGCACGGTGTTCTTCCGGCCCATGGTGCGGTTGTCACCGCCCTGCTTCTCGGCCTCGCCTTCGGTCGCCACGGCCATGCGGGTGATGGAGTGCTCCTGCCACACGATGGGGTCCACCGAGCGCGCGAACGTGAGCTGCACCGGGCCGCGGACCTGTCCCGCATTGGCGCCGGTGGACATGACGGCCCCGAAGGTGCGGACGTCGAAGAACGTCTTGCACATCCACGCGCGCCCCTTCTCCACCTCGGAGCCCTGGGCCGTCCCCTTCGAGTTGCGCTTCTTCCCGTCCTCGGCGCGGGCGGGCTTGTCGTCCAGGTCGATGCCCAGCCCCTTGTACGCCTCCGCGATGCGCTGGTTCAGGACGGCCTTCTCCTTCACGAAGATGTCGAGCCCCGGCTTTCCCTCCTGCGTGAGCAGGACGAAGTTGCGCACCTTGCGCTTGAGGCTCACGTCCGTCACCAGCCCGTGTCCCGTCTCCGCGTCGATGCGAGGCAGGTTGCCGGCGTCGGGGTCACCGTTGGGGTTTCCATCCAGCACGTCGAAGAAGAGGACGAAGTCATGGCGCTGCTTGAGTTCGGTCATGGCGTTTTCTCTGGGTAGGAGGTGAAGGGGTGCAGTGAGGTCAGGCGGCGGAGTCGCTGGCTTCCGGAGCCGGGCGCTTCGTGAAGAACGCCTCGCGCTGGTGGTAGTAGCCGACGGCGAAGAGGCCCTGGTCTTCCAGCTTGAGCACCGGCGGGAAGGGCAACTGAGGCGGCAACAGGTCCATCACCTCGCCCTTCGCCCGCTCCAGCCACCTGCCACTCTCGGCCGCCTTGGACGCGTGGTGGACAGACAGTGTCAGCAGCCGGGGGAAGACGGTGGCGGGGTTGCGGGACGCGGCGCCGAAGTAGCGGTCGCGGATGGTGGCGTTGATGTCCCCCAGCGCCACGCCCTGCAGCCGCTCCAGCACGGCGAAGAGGCGGCCAAGCACGTAGGGCTGAGCGGCATTGTTCTTGTCGAGTGACACGCTGACCTCCAGGGGAGTGGTTCCAGAACTTCGGTGTCGCAACAGGTACGCCTTGATGAGCGCGACGCGGAGCCGCAGCTGCTCGCGCTCGAACCGGTCCTCGGCGGGTGGCAGCCGCAGCCGGTCCAGCGCGGCGGCCAGGAGCTGGCGCGGGAAGGGCTGCCCCCGCAGGGCGGCGCCCAGCATCCGCGTGGAGAGGTCCGGTGACAGCCCTCTCCCGGAGGGCGCCTCGATGGCCTTCAGCAACCGGTAGACGGGAATCGGGCCCGCGGGTGCGCTGCCGATGCGCAGGTCCTCGAAGTAGCGCCGGATGCTCTGCTTCACCTCGCCCACACGCGACTCGAACCAGTCGCGCACGGCGACGCGGCCCGCGTTGCCCGACAGCGTCACGGCGTAGAAGGCGCGGTCATCCAGCGCACCGGGCTCCAGGCCGCGCAGCGGAGACTCGGCGAAGCGCTCGAGGTCGTCCTCCGTCGGGTCCATGCAAGACAGCAGGAAGCCCTCCTCGGAAGGGGTGGCGCGCGTCCAGAACACCAGCACCGAGTCTCCCCCCAGCGCGATGCCCTGCCGGAAGCGGCGCTGCTCGGTGCGCCGCAGCATGTCGTTGAGCGCCAGCACGTAGCCCAGCGCCGCCTCCTGGGAGATGGGCGCGTTGTCCCCCTGCTCCAGGCCGTGCGACGAAAACGCAGGGGCGTTGAAGGACACCAGCGAGGCCCCCGACGGCTGCGCCTCCGGGACGTTCTTCAGCTTGGGGTGGGTGACGGCCACCACGCCCTCCTGGCCCGTCACCAGGCACATCGTCCTCCGCCCTCGCGCGCGCTTGTCGCCAGCGCGCCGCTCCCAGCACGCGCGGACGGACGGGTTCTGGTGCACGGGGACCGTCGCGTCGCCCACGACGAAGGCCAGAAGCTCGGAGCCCGTCCACGCGTCCGCGTCCCGGTCCGCCAGGGCCTTTCGGCGCTCCGTCTCGCTCGAAAGGAAGGACACCACCGCCCGGGCCTCCGCGTCCTCCGTCTCCGCCGCGACCTCCCGCGCGGGCGTCAGGAAGGCCTCCAGGCGGGCCATGCGCTTCTCCACGCGTCCGGTCTTCGCGGGAGATGCCTCCTTCTCGTAGGCGAGGACGTACTTCGGATTGTCCGCGAAGAAGCCCGCGGCGATGTTCACCGAGCGCTGCGGCAGCCGGGGGATGGGCATGGGCTTTCCCCGCCCGTCCTCTCCCGCCAGGGATTCGAGCTTGATGAACGTCCCCTCCGCGCTGATGCGGATGAAGAAGTCCACCGGCTTCTCCTCGTACAGCGGGTCATCCGTGAGCCCCCGCTCGCGAGCGAAGTCGTTGAGCGCCGTCAGCATCATGAGGCACCTCCGCCCAGCACCTGCGCGCGCGGCGGCACACGCAGCACGCCGTCCTCCAGGAACGCCTGGAAGAACTCCGGGCGCACCGGCTCCCCGGGGACGTCGAAGACGAAGTCGTAGAACATCAGCCCCAGGGGCCGCCGTCCGCTGCCCGCCTCATGGGGACGCAGGCCGTCCTCGGCCGGCTCGACCCGCGCCGCGAACTCGCGGCAGCCCAGATACGGCGCGTGGAAGAACTGGCCGCGCTCCAGGCGCCGCTCGAACATCTCCTCGAACTTGCGCGCGTTGTCGTCGGGGCCTGTCTTGCCGGGCACCAGGGTGAAGGACGCGGTGATGACGTAGTCCACGTCCCGCAGCGCCACCGTGTTGCGCTGAGCACGGTCCTCGTCCGCCGCGTAGTCGAACTTCCCCACTGTGGCGCGGCTGTTGACCTCGTTGCGGCGGAAGCTCGTCCACTTCACCGGAGCGAGCACGGCAATCTCGTGGACGTGCCAGCGAATGGCTGGCTTCCACAGGATGGCCTCCAGCACGCCGCGCGCCGCCGAGGGTGTCATCACTTCATAGCTGACGCGCTCCGCCTTCATCTCGGGCCGCGTGAAGCACGCCACGGGCCCTCGGGCCCTCACTCGAAACCGCCTGCCTGCCGTCGATGTCATCCACACCTCCTGAAGCGGGTCTCAATCGGGAATGAGGAACGCCGGGTCGAGGGTGCCGACCCGGTCGAGCAGGAGGCCGAAGCGCGCGTGATACGCGGACGCGTGCTCTGGCCCCAGGTACGCCACTGTCTCCGCCGCGAGCCGCGCCAGCCCTTGCGCGAGCCACGCATCCCGGTGCTTGCGCGGCACGGTCACCGTGTAGCGCTGCAACGCGCGCAGCCGCTCTCGCGACGGTCCCCGCTGCCGCAGCTCCTCCAGGAGCGCCCCACTGCCGCCGTAGGGCACCACCACCGGAGCGCTCCAGTCGTCCTCGACGAGTTGGAAGGCCTGGGCCACCTGCTCGAAGTGCAGCTTCGCGCGCAGCGCCTGGATGCCCTTCTCGTCCTGCCTCCGCGTGGCATAGAAGCGCTCGAAGTAGAGGCGGAAGCTCTCGGGCGTGAACAGGTCCAGCTCCGGCCGCTGAGCGAGGAGCCCCCGAGTCACGTCCTGGGCCGCGCTCGGTACGCCCCGGGGCGGCTGCGTCTCCGGCTCGTAGACTCGCAGCTCCCCGAGCCCCTCCAGCGAGCCCTCCCGGTTGCACCGCCCCGCGGCCTGGGCCAGCGAGTCCATGCCCGCCATGCCCCGGTAGACGACGGGGAAGTCCAGGTCCACGCCTGCCTCGACGAGCTGGGTGGCCACCAGCCGCACCGGCTCACCGCGCCGCTTGCGCGCCTTGATGTTCGCGAGGACCTCCGAGCGGTGCTCCGGGCACATCAGCGCGGAGAGGTGCAGCGTCTCTTCGTGGCCCAGCCGTGTGTCCACGAGCTCGCAGAGCCCGCGCGCATCGCGCCGCAGGTGGACCACCGCGAGCACGTCCCGCTCGGCGGCCACCGCGTCGGCCAGCTCTGCGTACGGGAGCTTCCGTCCGGGCTCGGGCCAGCGCACCTTCACGCGGCGCAGCCGCTCGAAGGCGCGGACCGAGGGCGGCACGATTTCGCGTACGTCCGGCAGGCCATGCTCGAAGCCCGGACGCTGCCCCAAGGCGGGCTGCGTGGCGGTGCAGATGACCACGGAGCAGCCATAGTCCGCCGTCAGCGCCCGCAGCCCGTCCAGGATGGGCTCCAGCAACGACGGCGGAAGCGTCTGCGCCTCATCGAGCACGATGACGCTCCGGGCCACCCGGTGCAGCTTGCGGCAGGCGGAGGGCCGGTTGGCGAAGAGACTCTCCAGCAATTGGACGGTGGTGGTGACGATGACGGGCGCATCCCAGTTCTCGCTGGCGACGCGGTTGAGCGCCGTCTCTCGCGCGGGGTCCACGGCGGAGTGGTGCTCGATGACGGCGTGCTCCAGCCCCTGGAAGGCCTGGCGATAAGCGTCAGCGCTCTGCTCGATGATGGAGGTGTAGGGGATGGCGACGATGACGCGCTGGAGCCCATGTACCCGCGCGTGCTCCAGCGCGAACGCCATGGACGTCAGCGTCTTGCCGCCCCCCGTGGGGACGGTGAGGCTGAAGACGCCGGGGCGCTGGGCCGCGGCGTCCACGGCGGAGGCGAGCACCTCGCGGCGTACCCGGTTGACCTCCGTCTCGGGGGCCTGCCGCTGCTTCTCCTCCAGGAAGCCCTGGAGGCGCTCCGCGAGCTGGGGCAGCGACACCGGCACCTCGCGCGCCGCGCTCCGGCTCGCGTCGAAGAAGGCCTCCGTGTCCAGGAAGTCCGCGTCACAGAGGACGGAGAAGAGCATCCGCGTCCAGAACTCCAGCCGGCGCGGCGCCCACCGCTCCATGGCGCCCAGCTCGAAGTCCAGCGGCCGCTCCAGCAGCGCGGGCGCATCGCACCGGGCCCGGGCATCCGCCAGCAGCGCCTGCTTGTCGTCACGCCGCAGGCTCGCCTTGAGATTCCGCCAGTCGGGCAGCCCCCCGTGGTGCCCGGCGATGGCCATCGCCAGCGGCAGCAGACGGGAGTCGCGCTGCATTGCCCAGATCGCCCCGGCCGTCGAGTGGTCCCGCTGCAAGGCGCCCTCCCGCTCCAGGTGGGCCTCGAAGCCGTTCTCCCTGCGGATGCGGAACTGGAAGTCGTGGCTGTACTTGCCCAGGTCGTGCCACAGCCCCGTGAGCAGGGCGGGGGCACGCAAATCCTCGCGCGGTGCCAGCGTGGCGGCCCTCAGGCCCACGGCCTCCAGGTGCTCACGCAGCAGGTGAGGACGGCCGTCCTCCGTCACATGGGCCAAGGCCTCTGCCGTGAGCACGCGAGGCGCCGAAGACGACTCCGGACGCTCCAATGCCTTCTTCATGTCTTCCCCCCATGGCGTCCGCACGCCATGTCCGCGAGCGGCCGAGTGTAGCGGATTCGGGCTCTCCGTCGAGTGACAGACATGACGTGCCTTGTCCTACGACTGAGCCAGACGTGCCCTCCCCCTGGGGTGGTATGTCCTTGGGTCAGGGAGGCGGGCAGACTGCGTTCCACCGCCGAAGCGTCCCCGCCCGCGTGCCTGGGTCCGAGGCCCCGTGGCGGCCGCACGGGCGGGTAGCCGCCGACCTCGGTAAAGGCAGACAGCGGCTCCAGGTGTTCACTCCCGGCAGTCCGGCGGGCGGCCGTTGCACCCCGGTCGCGACCGTTGATGCATTGCGATTAAGTTGCGCGCCATGAACCGCGAATACCACCGCTGGTACAGCGAGCGGCTGCACCGTGACATGGAGCTGCTCGTCTTCGGTCACTCGGGCGAGCCGGTCCTCCTGCTGCCGACGAGCAAGGGGCGCTTCTTCCAGGCCGAGGACTTCGGCCTCATCGGCGCCATCGCCGACCGCATCCAGTCCGGCCGGTACGTGGTGGTGTGTCCCGACTCGGTGGACGCGGAGTCATGGTTCAACACCGCCATCCATCCAAGGGAGCGCGTCATCCGCCACCAGCAGTGGGAGGACTACCTCCTCCACGAGGTGGTGCCGCTGCTCAAGAGCCGCAGCACCGGCGGGCGCCTCACCCTGGCGGGGTGCAGCTTCGGCGGCTTCCACGCGTACAACGTCGGGCTGCGCCACCCGCACGTCTTCCGCCGACTCCTGTCCATGGGCGGCAAGTTCGAGACGAGCGAGTTCCTCGACGGCCACCACGACGCGGACGTCTACTTCCACTCCTGCACGGAGTGGCTGCCCAACCTCACCGACCCGGCGCTGCTGTCCGCGCTCCAGCGCGTGGAGATGGTGCTGGCCGTGGGCGAGCACGACTTCTGCCGCCCCTCCAACGAGCACCTCTCCAACCTCCTGTGGAAGAAGGACATCGGCAACCACCTCGCCGTGTGGCAGGGCGGCACGCACGACTGGCCCGTGTGGCGGCAGATGATTCAGCAGTACCTGCCCTGGTAGGCACGGCGCGCTACGCTTCGACCGGACGCAGCGTGCCCGCGCTCAGCCGGTTGAAGCGCCACAGCAGCGCCACGGCCACGGAGATGAGGCCCGCGCACAGGCCCCACCAGATGCCCACCACGCCCAGGCCCAGCTTGAAGCCCAGCAGCAGGGTCAGCGGCAGGCCAATGGCGTAGTGCCCCACCATGTTGGCCAGGAAGGTGAAGCGCGTGTCCCCCGCGCCGCGCAGCACACCGGCGCCCACGCCCTGCACGCCGTCGAACACCTGGAAGACGGCGCTCACCATCAGCAGCGGCACCACCAGCGGCAACACGTCCTCGGGTGCGCCAGCCAGCCGGGCCAGCGGCTCCGGGAACAGCGCGAACAGCAGCCCTCCCAGCGCCATGAACCCCGCGCCTCCCGCGAAGGCCATGAAGCCGCTCAGCCGCGCCTGCCGGCCGTTGTGTGCCCCCACCGCCCAGCCCACCCGCACGCTGCCCGCGTTGCCGATGCCCATGGCGACCGTGAAGGTGACGCTGGCGAAGGAGATGGCAATCTGGTGCGCGCCCACGCTCGCCGGCCCCAGGCCCGCCGCCAGCACGCCCGCCAGCGCGAACACGCCAATCTCCGCGGCGAAGTGGAGGCCAATGGGGATGCCCAGCTTCACGGCCTGAAGCAGGTCCGCCCACACAGGGAGGCGCGTGGAGGACTGGGCCCCGTCCAGGGGGCGCGCCCGCACCGCGAACAGGACGACGCCCAACTGCACCCCGGTGCACAGCGTCGTCGCCAGGGCGGAGCCCGCCACCCCCATGGCCGGTATCGCGCGCAGCGGCCCGAAGGCGGCCGGCAACACCTCGCCGCCGAACACCAGCACCACGTCCGCAGCCAGGTTGAAGAGGTTGGCCGCCACCGTCGCCATCACCAGCGGCCGTGTATAGGCCGTGGACTGGCAATACGAGCGCACCATGAGGAAGGCCAACATCATCGGCATGCTGGGCGCGCGCCACACGAGGTAGTCCCGCGCGCCCGACACCTCGTCCGCGCCAATGCCCGCCAGCAGCAGCAACGGCGGCATCTGCACCAGCAGCAACGCCAACAGCACCCCCGCGAAGAGCGCCATCCACCCGCCCTGCCAGAGCAGCCCCCGCGCCCGAGTGAAGTGCCGCGCCCCCATGGCCTGGGACATCATCGGGTCGAAGCCCATCATCAGGCCCATGCCGAAGCTGCTGACGGCGAAGAAGATGCCGTTGCCCAGCCCCACCGCCGCCAGCGCGGACGTCCCCGCGCGGCCCACCACCAGCGTATCCACCAGGCCCATGAGCGCCTGCCCGCCCTGGGCGATGGCGATGGGAATCGCCAACCGCGCGAGCTCCCGGAGCTCGGTGCGGGGGGACTTCACGGAGGGCATCGACGAGACGGCGGTAGACATGGGGAGTGCGCCTATAGCGCCTTCCGGCAGGGAATGCGCTGCCCACCGCTGACGCGTGGCGGTCCTCCGCCTGACCGGGGGACTTGCCCCCGGCCATGACCTGTCTCCCCCTGGAATCCCCAGCGGCCCAGGGAGCGAGCGGCCGTCACCTCCGCGTCACGGCAGCATGGGCGGGAGGAAGGGCGCGGTGGCGACCGGCGTCTGAAGGCTGGCCACGTGGGACACGCGCATGCCCGCGTCGGAGATGGCGTAGACGTAGTCGTCCGCCATGATGCTGCGGCGCACCGTGGGCTGCCAGTACCAGCTCCAGTTCTGGAAGTTGAGCGTCTGGTACATGTCCCGCATGGAGACGACGCCCACCGGCGAGAAGCCCGTGGCGGTGTCCACGCGGAAGACGCGCAGCTCGCTGCGGAAGCCGGACCAGTAGTCGTACGCAGAGGTGTCCCAGTCCATGAAGGGCAACGCCAGCAGCCCCTTCGCCGGGAAGTAGGTGAAGGCCTTGTGCTCGTAGAGCGCCTCGCTGTAGCTGTTCATCGAGCCCAGCGGATACGTGAAGGCCTCCTTCGGCTGGGCCAGGTCGCTGACGTCGAAGAGCGACAGCTTCAGCGCGCGGCCCCGCCAGGTGCCGTCCTCGTCGCGATGCTCGCCGACCGTGAGCAGGTGCGAGTCGCCCAGCGGGTGGATGTACGTGGAGAAGCCCGGAATCTTCAGCTCGCCCACCTTGCGCGGGTGCGCCGGGTCGCTCAGGTCGAAGGTGAAGAGCGGGTCCACCTGCCGGAAGGTGACGACGTAGCCACGCGTGCCCACGAAGCGCGCGCTGAAGATGCGCTCGCCCCGGGCCAGGTCCTCGCTGCGCCCCAGCTCTTGCAAGCGCCCGTCCACCTCGCGCAGCGTCACCACGCGATTGAGGGTGTCCGGGGGCGTCCACGAAGACCCGTTGCCCGGGTTCTCGGGAGGCAACTCCACGGTGGTGGCCACCCGCAGCACACCCTCGTGCTCGTCCATGGCGAACTGGTTGGAGATGTATCCCTCCACCGTGCCGCTGCCCGCGTAGGTGGCGCGGTCCGGGTCGCGGATGTCGAACTTGTGGAGGTACGTGTACGTCGTCTGGCCCGGCTGCGGCCACCACCACCAGTGGCGGGCCGCCAGGTAGAGCGCGTCCTGGGACGCGTACACCTCACCGGGCGTCGCCACCACGCTGGTGCGGACGGGCGCCGACTCGGGCGCGTCCAGGTTCAGCGACAGCACCGACACGAGCCCCAGCCCCGTGGGCGCGTTGGTGCGGTAGAAGGACGTACAATCAAACGTGAGTGGCACCGCCTCACCGCCCGCGCCCACGCGCCGCCCCGGCGGCAGCCAATACTCCAGCGTCTGCGCGCGGATGCGCTCCTCGCTCTCCTTCATGAGCGCGTCCACATGCGCGGCCAGCCGGTCCCAGTCGCGGAAGAGCTCGGAGGAGTACTCGGGATGGAGCCGCACGCCCTCGGGCCAGCGGAACGCGTCCGTCAGCACCAGCCGCACCGCGCCCTCCACGCGCCGGGCGTTGAGGTAGGCGCCGGGCAGGTAGAGCTGCTCCAGCACGCGCGGCGCTTCCAGCTCCGTCACGTCCACCACCGTCACCTTCAGGGTGTCGCTGGACGCGTAGCCGCAGCCTATGCCCGAGCAGTCCACGGCCGGCCCGCCCAGGCCGTGGCCTCCGGATGGGCTCCCAGGCCGGGGCTCGTACACCTGCGAGGTGATGACCAGCCGGTTGCGCTCAGCGTCGAGCAGCATCTCCCGCGGCCAGCCCTCCACCTCCAGCACGGCCGTCCGCGTGAGCTGCTCCGCGGGCCACGAGCGGTGGACGTAGAGCCGGGAGCCGGACAGCACGAAGACGCGCGTGCCGTCGTTCTGCACGAAGTCGGCCTCGTGGACGCCGGCCACCTGGTTGTTGGTGCCCGTGTAGTCGTTCGGCTGGCCGCCACCACCGGAGGAGTCCTCCTGGGGCGCGCCCGTCATGGGGGGCGCCTCGCCTCCGCGCCCGCCTCCGAAGTCATACGTCTTGTAGACCTCCAGCGCCGCGCGCATCTGCCGGGTCGCGGAGTCCTCGATGTGCTGCTCCAGGGCCTCGCAGCTGGAGAAGGACTCCAGCCGGGCCGCCTGCTGCACGGGCTCGTTCTCGATGAGGGGCTTCCTGGCCCCCGAGTCACAGCCCGCCGCGACCACCGCCGCCACTCCGGCCCAGCTCCAGCGTTTCCACTGCCGCATTCGACCCTCCCTTTGCACGTCGGCCCCACTGACGGCGCCGGGACCTCGCCCGGTGTCATGGTCATGTCCGCCAGCGGCGGCCGTGTCTTCTGCCACCCGCGTGCCAGGGGCCGTTTCCCCTGGGAGCCGGAGCGCACGGAGCGGCTGCGCGCGCCCAGGCCTCTCAGAAACCTGATGCGCGGGGAGCGCCCGGGGCCGGAAAACCGAGACCGCTGGGCACGAAGCGGACGAACTGCTGGGTGAGCACCGGGTCCATCTGCTCCAGGCGAAGCCCCATGCCCGCCGCGGCGCGGAAGGGGCCCGGAGGCAGGGGCGCGTTGGACCAGGCCACCGTCGCCTCCGCGGTGCAGGGCGCGCGCTGGCCGGCCAGCAGCACCTTCAAGGACAGACGGGCGCCCTCGCGGGCCGGGGTGAGGGTGCGCACGAAGAGCGTCCCGGGGCCGGCGTCGTGGCTGAAGCCCGACAGCGTCGCGCCGCCGGGCGCGGTGAACTCCACCACCGTGAAGAAGGGCACGCGCTCGGCGGCGCGCAGCGGCGTGTGGCCCGGCAACAGGCGCCCCAGCACCCGGCCCAGCAGTTCGTCCGCGCCCATGTGGCGCTTCTCCAGCAGCGGCGCGCCGGCCAGCGCCCGCGCGCGGGCGAGCACCTCGTGCGACTCCTCCGCGCGCGACAGCAGCACCAGGGGCTTGCGCGGATGCGCGTCGTGCAGCTTCGCCGCCAGGGCCAGGGCCTCGCGGGGCGTGCGAGACACGTCCACCACGAAGCCGTCCAGCCGCGCGCCGTGCTCGGCCGCGAGGTCCTCCGCGTCCTCCAAGTCCCGCGCATAGAGGACGTGGAGGCCCTCCTGCTCCAGCGAGCCGCCCAGGAAGGTGTGCAGGAAGCGGCCGCCCTCCACCAGCAGCACGCGCCGCCCACGCGCCAGCGCGTCGCGGGCGCGCTCACGGGACTGGCGCACCGCGGCCAGCTTCGCCTCCAGCGCCCCCAGCGCCACCGGCTTGGGCAGGAAGTCGTCGGCGCCCGCGCGCCAGCAATGCATCACCTCGTACGGCTCGCCGCCGGAGGTGAACATGATGACGGGCACGTTGCGCCCCGCCGGGTGCGCCTTCACGCGCCGGCACACCTCGTCGCCCTGCATGCGCTCCATGCGCAGGTCCAGGAGGATGAGCGACGGCGCGCGCCGGGCCAGCTCGGCCATGCACGCCTCGCCGCCCTCCAGCGCCACCGCCTCGCAGCCCAGCCGCGACAGGTGCAGCCGCACCACCTCCCGGGCGGTGCGGGAGTCGTCCACCACGAACACGGTGTCGCGCGCGGGAGGAGGGCTCATGGGTTCACGGATAGGCGGAAAGTGGAGCCGCGGCCACGGGCGCCCGGGGCCATCGTTCGGGGATGGACGCTCAGGCGCGCGGCTCCTGGCGGCCGGACAACAGCCGGGTGAGCTGACGGGCGATGATGGCGCACTGCGCGGCGTTGCCGCTCTCCAGGGCGCCGCGGCCCCCGTCCAGCAGCCGCTGCACCGTGCCCAGGGTGGCCTCGGCCTCCGGGCTGGGGTTCTCCTGCGCGCTGCGCTGGAGCAGCCGCGCCAGCTTCTCGCCCCGCTCCAGCAGCTTGCGGAACAGCTCCTCGGCGCGCTTGGCATCCATCACGCCCTGCGAGCGCGCGTAGCTGGCCTGCTCCGCGCCGAGCTTCTCCGCCTCGCCGTGGGGCAACCCCGCACGGGCCTCCAGCCGCACCGCCTCCATGTTCCCGGTGGTCAGGTCCGTGGCCTTGACGGACAGGATGGCCTCGCTGGACAGCTCGAAGACGACCTCCAGCGGCACATCCCCGCGCGCGGCGACGTGGAGGCGCTTCAGCACCACCTCGCCCAGCTTGTAGTTCTCGTCCTGGAACTCGCTCTCCCCCTGGTACACGGGGATGCGCGCCTCCTGCTGGCCGGAGCTGCCCGGGTAGAAGATGTCGCGCGCCACCACCGGCACGCCGGTGTTCTTGGGGATGAGCCGCCTCACGCGCCCGCCCATGACGCCCACGCCCAGGCTCTGGCTGGCCACGTCCAGCAGCAGCGCCTGCCCGGACTGGCGCACGAGCTCGTCGGCCTGCACCGCGGCGCCCAGCGCCACGGCCTCCTCCGGATGGACGTCCGTGGACGGCGCGCGACCGAAGTAGTCGGCCACCAGCCGACGCAGCATCGGCACGCGCGTCATGCCGCCCACCAGCAACACCGCGTCCACCGCGCGCGGGTCCATCTGCGCCTCGCGCATCACGCTCTCGCACACCTCCAGGCAACGGCGCGACAGCGGCTCGGACAGGGTCTCGAAGAAGGAGCGCGTCAGCACCGTCTCCAGCTCCACCATGCGGCGGCCCGGTGCGGAGTGGTCTCCCAGGCCGGAGACGTAGATGGAGGCCTCCTCCTTCTCGGTGAGCTCGCGCTTGGCGGACTCGGCGGCCGCCTTCAGCCGACGCAGGCTCTGCTCGTCCTGGGACACCACGTGGCGAAGCTCGTCGTCCACCTGGGCCAGCAGCCACTGGACGATGCGCTGGTCGAAGTCCTCGCCTCCCAGCTGCGGGTCACCGCCGGTGGCGCGCACCTCGAAGACGCCGGACTTCACCTCGAGGATGGACACGTCGAAGGTGCCGCCGCCCAGGTCGAACACCAGCGCGTTGCCCTCGAAGCCGCGCGACAGGCCATACGCCAGCGCCGCGGCGGTGGGCTCGTTGACCAGCCGCACCACGTCCAGCCCGGCGATGTGCGCCGCCTCGCGCGTCGCCTGCCGCTGGTTGTCATCGAAGTTGGCGGGAACGGTGATGACGCACTTGGTGACGGGGCGGCCGAAGTGCGCCTGGGCGTCCAGGGCCAGCTCGCCCAGAATCATCGCGGAGACCTGGGTGACGGGCATCACCCGCCCCCCCAGCCGCACGCGCACGTCGCCCGAGGGGCCGGCCACCAGCGGATACGGGACGAGCGCCTTCGCCTCCTGCACCAGCTCCGGCGTGTAGCGGCGCCCCAGGAAGCGCTTGGTGGCCCACACCACGGCGTCCGGGTGCTCCTCCGCCAGTGCCTGCGCGGCGACGCCCACCACGCGCTCGCCTGCCTTGTTCACGCCCAGCGTGGACGGCGTCAGCCGGCCACCCGCGCGCGCGGGGATGACGCGTGGGCGTCCGTCTTCAACGGTCGCCACCGCGCTGTTGGTGGTACCCAGGTCGATGCCGATGACAGGGTCGTACATGAGGGGCCAGGAGGACACCACCCTACGGGCCTTCACGCCACCTCGCCAAGCCCCCTTCCCGCCCCCGCGCATCAATAAGCGCCGCTTCCCCGCCCCACAGGCCGGGGCGGCGGGCGTGCGGACGCCCTCGGGCGCCCGGGCCGCGACGGACGTTGCCCGCCCGTGGCCCCCGTGCTAAGGGCGCGACCGCCATGGTGAACGTGTCGATTGCCCGCCGCTACGCCCGCGCCCTCCTCGATGTCGCTACGGAGGCGGGCCGCACTGACGCCGTCGCCGAGCAGCTCACCGCTTTCGCCGACGTCATCGCGAAGAACGCCGAGCTGAACGACGTGCTCGTCAACCCCGCCTACACCCGCGAGCAGCGCCTCCACGTGGTGGAAGCGGTGATGAAGGCCGTCCCCGGCGGCGTGGAGCCCACGCTGGCCAACACCCTCCGCCTGCTGGTGGACCGCAACCGGCTGGGTTACCTGGCGGACATCGCCCGCCTCTTCCGCGACATGGCGGACGCCCGCGCCGGCCGCGTCCGGGGCCATGTCACCAGCGCCGCCCCGCTCCCCGCGGACGCCCTGGCGCAGCTCCAGCAGACGCTCCAGCAGCTCACCCAGCGCAACGTCCTGCTGGAGACCCGCGTGGACCCCAGCCTCCTGGGTGGTGTCGCCGCGCAGGTGGGCAGCATCCTCTACGACGGCAGCATCCGCACCCAGCTCGAGGAGATGCGCCGCGAGCTGAAGCAGCGCTGAGCCCGGCCGCGCGCCGGACAACCAACGCTCCAGGTCGTCCGTATCACCCCGCAGTCCAGGGCTAACCGGTATTCCCTGTAGGCCCTGACAGCGGTATAGTCTGGCTGTCGCGGGACGAACCCGTGCCACCCCGGACGACCTGACCATGGCGCAGTCCCTACCCCACCGGTATCCCGACGGGTCGTCCCCGCTGGCGGCGCCCGAGGAGGCGCGTCCCTTCCTGGGCGCGCTCCTCCAGGGGGCGGGCTGTGGCGTGGCCCTGCTGGACCGGGAGCTGCGGCCGCTGTGGGTGAACGCCGCGCTGGCCGCGCTCTCCGGGCTGGAGCCGCGCGCGCACCTGGGCCGCCCGCTGGCGGAGCTGTGGCCGCACGTGGCGCAGGCGCTGTCGCCGCTGCTGGCCCGGGCGCTGTCGGGAGAGGATGTGACGGAGGCCCCCGTACGGGGCGTGCTGTCGTCCTCGGCTGGCGAGCGGCACCTGCGGGTGGGCCTGTCGCCCGCGCTCCACTGCGGCACGCTCGCGGGCGTGGCGCTGTGGGTGCGCGACGAGACGGAGCGGGTCCTGGAGGAGCAGCGGCTGCGCGCGCGCGAGTCGCACATGCGCAGCCTGGCGGACGTGGCGTGCGACGGGCACTTCCTGCACGACAACGGCGTCGTGCTGGACGCCAACCGCGCGGTGACGCAGCTGCTGGGTTACTCGTCCCCCTCGGAGTTGATTGGCCGCCACCTGGCGGACTACGTGGCCCCGGAGTTCCGGTCGCAGGTGGGGCTGGTGCTGAGCCGGGGGCTCGAAACGCCGTACGAGGTGGTCGTCCTGCGCCGCGACGGTCAGCGGCTGCCCATCGAGGTGCTGGGACGCTATGTGACGTGGGAGGGCCGTCAGGTGCGGCTCGCCGCCGTCTGGGACATCAGCGGGCGCAAGGCCGCCGAGGAGCGCACCGCCCACGCCGACCAGTTCCGGAACCAGCTTCTGGGCGCGGTGGACACCGAGCTGCGGGCGCCGCTGCAGGCCATCCAGCAAGGCACCCGCTCGATGCAGCAGCTCGCCGGGCTGCCCGAGCCCCAGCGCACGCTGGTGGGGCAGGTGGCCCAGGCCGCCCGGCGGATGGAGCGGATGCTCCACGAGCTGATGGACTTCACCCGCGCGCGGCTGGCGGGCGGGCTGGCGCTGCGGCCGGAGCCCGCGACGCTGGACGCGGTGCTGGCCCACGTGGTGGAGGCGCGGCGTCAGGCCCACCCGCGGCGGACGCTCCTGGTGGAGACGGCGGGCGACCTGCGCGGCCGCTGGGACACCGCGCGGCTGGCGCAGCTCGTGGACCACCTGCTGGGCAATGTCCTGCAGCAAGGCGAGGCCGAGTCCCCGGTGACGCTGCGGCTGGCGGGCGCGGTGGGGGGCATCACACTCTGCGTGCATAGCCACGGACTGAAGGTCGCCGCCGAGGAGCACGCCGTCCTCTTCGAGCCCTTCCGCAAGGAGCGCGCCTCCGACCCGGAGGGCCTGGGCCTGGGCCTCTACCTCGCCCGGCAGATCGCCATCGCGCACGGGGGCAAGCTGGCGGCGGAGTCCTGCACCCAGGGCGGCGTGCGCTTCGTCGCCTGGCTGCCCCGCGAGGCGCCGCACTGAGTGCCACGGCAACGGCTGCTGATGCCCCGGAGTAGCCTGGAGCGCCCCGGCCCCCACCCCCAGAGCACCTCGGAAATGCATCCCCGCCGCCGTCTGTCCCACTCCTGAACGGGCGTGCTCCTCCAGGGCGTACCAGGTGGTACCGAGCGCATTGCAGCGGGGGGGTGTGCGTGGTAAGGGGCCCCGACTTCAAGGTTTCGGCGGCCTGCCCCACGTCGGCCGCCCCTGTGCAAGGACGCAAGACGCCCATGGAAATCCGCGCCGACGAGATCAGCAGAATCATCCGGGAGCAGATCAAGGACTACGGAAAGAAGGTCACCGTCGCGGAGACGGGCACCGTGCTGTCCGTGGGTGACGGTATCGCGCGCATCTATGGCCTCGAAGGCGCGCTCGCCGGTGAGCTCGTGGAGTTCGCCAACGGCGTGCAGGGCCTCGTGCTCAACCTCGAGGAGGACAACGTCGGCGTCGCCATCATGGGCGACTTCCAGGCCATCCGCGAGGGCGACACCGTCAAGCGCACCCAGCAGATTGCCTCCGTGCCCGTGGGCAAGGAGCTGCTCGGCCGCGTGGTGGACCCGCTCGGCAAGCCGCTGGACGGCAAGGGCCCCATCGCCGCCACCGAGACGCGCCGCCTGGAGGTGAAGGCCCCCGGCATCGTGTCCCGCAAGAGCGTGCACGAGCCCCTGCAGACGGGCATCAAGGCGCTGGACGCGCTGGTGCCGGTGGGCCGTGGTCAGCGCGAGCTCATCATCGGTGACCGCCAGACGGGCAAGACGGCCGTCGCCATCGACACCATCATCAACCAGAAGGGCCTGAACGTTTACTGCATCTACGTGGCCATCGGCCAGAAGCAGTCGACGGTGGCCCAGGTGGTGGAGAAGCTCACCCGCTTCGGCGCCATGGAGTACACCACGGTGGTGGCGTCCAACGCCTCCGACCCGGCCCCCATGCAGTTCTTCGCGCCGTACGCCGGCGTGGCCATGGGCGAGTACTTCCGCGACAACAAGATGCACGCGCTCATCGTGTACGACGACCTGTCCAAGCAGGCCGTGGCGTACCGCCAGCTGTCGCTGCTGCTGCGCCGTCCGCCGGGCCGCGAGGCGTACCCCGGTGACGTGTTCTACGTGCACAGCCGCCTGCTGGAGCGCGCCGCCAAGCTGTCCGACGAGGAGGGCGCCGGTTCGCTCACCGCGCTCCCCATCATCGAGACGCAGGCCGGCGACGTGTCGGCGTACATCCCGACGAACGTCATCTCCATCACCGACGGGCAGATCTTCCTCGAGACGGACCTCTTCTTCGCCGGCGTCCGCCCGGCCATCAACGTGGGCCTCTCCGTGTCCCGCGTCGGTTCGGCCGCGCAGATCAAGGCCATGAAGCAGGTGGCCGGCACCATGAAGCTGGAGCTGGCGCAGTACCGCGAGCTGGCCGCCTTCGCCCAGTTCGGCTCCGACCTCGACAAGGCCACCCAGGAGACGCTGGCGCGCGGCGCCCGCATGGTGGAGCTGCTCAAGCAGGGCCAGTACGAGCCCATGCCCGTCGAGAAGCAGGTCATGCAGATCTACGCCGCCACCAACCGCGAGGACTCCAAGAAGCGCGGCTGGATTCGCGACATCCCCGTGGGCGACGTGGTCCGCTGGATGCGTGAGTTCCTGGAGTTCGCCGACGGCAAGCACCCGGACATCGCCAAGGACCTGGCGTCCAAGCGCGAGCTGACCGCCGACACCAAGGCGGCGCTGAACAAGGCCATCACCGAGTTCAACGAGGTCTTCCAGCCGACGCCGGGCGCCAAGGCCTGAGCCGGACACGGAGCGGGGCCCTCTCAGGGCCCCGTGACACCCGAGCCCCGCGCTCCCTTCACTGGGAGGCGGGGCTTCGTGTTTTCCGCGCCGCGGGCGCGCTCAGCGCAGGCGCCGCACCACCGCGTGCAGGCTGCGGTCCACGCCGCCGCGGGGGCCCAGCTGCTCCACCGCCTTCAGCTCGTAGGGCAGCACGTTGTCGCGGGCCACCAGCTGCACGTGCGCGCCCAGGGCGGCGGGCAGCGCCAGGTCCAGCTCATAGATGTCACCGGCCACCAGCGTCTGCTCCGGCGTGGCGCCCGTGGTCTCCCAGACGCGCTTGAGGGCCTCGAAGTAGCGGCCCCGGCGCAGGTAGACGGGGCGGCGCAGCACGCCGTCCAGCGTCTGCGTCTCCGGCACCGCGGAGAAGCGGGCGTCCGGCGCGTCCGGCGGGTCCAGCAGGAACTTGCGCGCGTCCCCGGACACCGTCAGCTTCTCGCGGCCCTTGGGCGCCAGCTGGTCCAGCTTCTTCTCCACCAGGTCGGTGTGCGCGTTCGTCACCACCGTCACCGGCAGGCCCGTGGCCACGAGTGCCTCCAGCACCTCCTTCGCCTCCGGCTTGAAGGCGGTGGCCGAGTGCGCGTACGCCTCGCGGTAGAGCTTCTGCACCACCTCGGAGCGGCGGGCCTCGTCCTCGCCCTGTCCGAAGCGCTGCATGAGGCGGTGCGCCGTGCAGGTGGCCGTCAGGTACGGGTCCGCCGTGGCGGGCGCCACCACCCGGCCGCCCAAGTCCCACCCCAGCGAATCCGCGCCCGCGCGCAGCGCGGCGACCTCCTCCTCCCAGGCGGACTCCACCTCCGCACCCACCGCCGCCGCCAGGCCCTGCCGGAAATGCAGCAGGAAGGGCGCGCTCTCCGCCGCCACGTCCGTGAAGGTTCCGTCGAAGTCCAGCACCACGCACGCAATCGCCATCAGACCACCGGCTCCCGAAGTTGAAGGAAAGGGGCCGGATGAGGCCTCACCCACGGCCCCCGAATCAAGCCCGCCTGCATCAACCACGCGCCTGTCCAGCTCGGTGGGCATCCGCGCCGGGCGGTTGAGGCTGGGGCGCTGCATCTCCCTCCCGCCACCCTGCCCGCGCCCACGCGGTGGGCCGACAGTGGAGGCGGCCCCCGCTGGGCCCGGGCGCGCGCTTCGTGCCGTGCGGCCCCGGGCGCAGGTGCTGCCGACTCCCACGTCCTCGCCTTGAAGCCTACCCCACGAAGCCCGCTAACCTCGCGGTCATGGAAGCGATGCAGCGAAACGAGTCGGCGCCCCCGCGCCGGGCGTGGCTGCCATGGGGTCTGTTGGTGGGCGCGGTGCTGCTCGCCGCCACGGCGGCCCTGGCCGGGTCGCGCTCCATCTCCGCCTTGGTGGAGCGCAACGACGCGCTGGCGCGCGAGGCGGCCGAGTCCGAAGCCCGCGTCGCGGAGCTCCAGGCCCTGCGCGAGGCCATGTCGCGCCGGCTGCGAACGCTGGAGCAGCAACACCACGCCGCCTACGCGGCCGCGGTGACGGCCACCGCGGCGTGCACCACCGCCCTCCAGGCGCCGGCGCCCCCGAGCAAGCCCGAGCCCCGGCGCGTAGCGAAGGCCAAGGCGCGCGGCCGGCGCTGACGGCCCGTTGCCCCCGCATCCACAAGCGCCTTGCCCAGCCCCGCGGTACCGCGGGCATGGGGTGTCGGCCGCCCACGGAGCGCTCCGTTTTGAATAATCCGAGGCAGCCAGGCGTCCAGGTGTCCGGCGGCCGCATCCCCGGCCCACCTTCAGGAGCTGACCCCGTGTTCTCAATCCGGACCGTGCTGTGTGCCCTCCTCGCGCTCGGACTGGGACTGGGTCCGACGACGGCCGAGGCGCGCTTCGGCAAGCGCTCACGGCCGGCCAAGAGCGACTCCAAGAAGGACAGGGATGACAGGGAGCACGGCGCCTCCGCCATCGGCTCGGATGACGATGACGACGCGCCTCGCCGCCCCTCCCGCCCGCGCTCCTCGGGCAGCCGGCGGTACGTGAGCGGTGGCTCGGACGTGGTGTCGGCGCACTGGCTCTCCTTCCTCTTCCTCTCCGGCAACCACCGGCTGGGGGTGACGCCGGAGCTGCGCGGTGACCGCCACGCGGCGCCGCTGTCCTTCCGCCTGGGCATCCAGGGCGGGCCTGTCGGCGAGGGCGGCGGCGGAGCGGACCTGTTCCTCGGACTGGAAGGCCGGCGCTTCGGCGTGGACCTGCGGCTGACGGGCCTGGGCCTGCCCACGGATGACGGGACGAGCGGCTCGGACACCATCGCCCTGACGCAGTCGCACCTCACCTGGGCGCTCATTTCACACGAGCGCGCGCGCCTGCGCGTGGAGGCCGGCGTCAGCACCGCGCACGCGCCGGACATCACCTTCGTGGGCCCCAGCCTGGGCATGTCCCTGGAGGCCTGCATCGCCGGCCCCCTGGACCTGGAGGCCCGC
Organism: Pseudomonadota bacterium; assembly: GCA_023426545.1. Taxonomy (GTDB): domain Bacteria; phylum Myxococcota; class Myxococcia; order Myxococcales; family Myxococcaceae; genus Myxococcus. The sequence continues at coordinate 9,377 of JAFAAN010000024.1, read as the reverse complement.
ATGCAGGTGACGCCCTTCCCCTACCGGCAGGTGGACGCCACCGCCGCGCTGGCGCTGCACCTGGGCGCGGTGGTGCTGCGCGGCGGCTACCGCGGCATGGTGTTGGACGACGCCGGCTACGTGGATGGCGTCTCCCACGTCGACACGTTCCACGGCCCCTTCCTCGGGCTGGGCCTCACCTACTGAGCCGGACTCCACCGCAATCACCAGCACCTGCGTCCCGGCGAAGCGTTCATCCGCGCGCAGCTGCGCCAACGCATCATCGGGTGACGCCTCCCACGGCCACGCGGAGCAACGGTGTCCGCCGCCACACAGGTATCGCTGGTGGACGGCGCGCCATACCTGGAGGCCCATGGTCCGAGGCAGCGCGAAACGCTTCAATCCGCGCTCCCTCAGCCCCCACGAGGAGTGGACCTTGCCCGCATCCAAGGCCGTGCTGTACGCCGCGCTCGCGGCCGGAGCCCTCGCTGCCCTGGGCCCCGCGCCCGCCGAGGCGCGCTTCGGCAAGCGAGGCGCCACGTCCAGCGGCGAGGCGAGCTCGCGCGAGGCCTCCTCCGCCCCGCCTTCGCCAGCTCCACCCGCCCGCGCGCATCCGGCCAGCGAGTTGGGCCAGCCTCGAGAAGGCTCCCCGGCACGCGGCCGACGTGCCCACGCGGCCACGGCCATCGGCCAGCCACGCGAGTCCCGGGGAGCGGACGCACCCCGGAGGCGAACGGCGCGCGTGCGCCCCGTGCCCCCGGGCTACCTCGTCGCGGGGGCCGTCGCGGGCGCCACGGGTTCGCGCCTCGGCTACGTGGGCACGCCGCCCCGCGTGGAGCAGGAGCAGGACGACGCTGTGCGGCTCCTCGTGCGCATGGGCGTGCAGGGCGACTGGCTGCACGACAGCGGCGGCGCCATGGGGCTCTTCATGGCCATGGATGGGCGGCGCCTGGGCTTGGACGCGCGCATGACGGGCCTGTCGCTTCGCGCGGCGGACGGCTCGGACACCACCGACCGCATCACCCTGCTCAGCGCGCACGCCACCGCGGCGCTGTGGGCGGGACCGCGGGGACGGCTGCGGCTGGAGGCCGGCATCGCCAGCGCACACGCGCCGGACATCATCTTCGCGGGCCCCAGCTTCGGCGCCTCCGTGGAGGCCTGCATCGGCCCCTCGCCGGTGGACGTCGAGGCCCGCGTTCAGGCGGTGCCCTTCCCGCATCGGCAGGTGGATGCGCAGGCCGGCCTGGCGCTGCACCTGGGCGCGCTGAACCTGCGCGGTGGCTGGCGCACCCTCTACCTCAACGACGCCGGCCATCTGGATGGCGAGGAGCACGTCGAACGCCTCACCGGGCCCTACCTGGGAATCGGCATCACGCTCTGACGCGCGAGACGCGCACGGACTGGAGCCCCGTGACGGCGGGCTCCAGCCTGGCGGAGCGCCGGGCGTGTTACTCGTCGGACGCCGCCGCCATGGGGGCCGAGCCACCTCCCAGGTCCGCCACGTTGGAGGTCGCCGGGCCCGCGCCGCGCTTGCCGCGCCGCTTGGGTGGAGGCGCCAGCCGGGGCTGCATGCCAAAGAGGCGCTCGTACGTCTCCGGCGTGTTGATGTTCACCACCACGCCCGGGTCCTTCACCGGCACGCGGCGCACCTTCATCGCCGCCAGCGCGGGCTCCAGCTGCTGGCCCTCCGCGGCGCGCAGCCGCTCCGCCGCGCTCCGGGAGAGCACCAGCGGCCAGCCCGGCGCGCCCTCGAACTCGGGCCGGAGCAGCTCGTCCGAGTCGCCCGCCATCTTCAGGAGCGACTTGAGCGTGGACGCCCGCAGCGCCGGCATGTCCACCGGGTGCAGCAGCACCACGTCCGCCTCCGACTCCAGCGCGGCGTCGAGCCCCGCCTTCACCGACAGCAGCGGCCCTTCCTGCCACCGCTCCGACTCCACCAGGTCCAGCCCCGGGTGCTGCTCGCGCACGGCCTCGGAGTCCTTCCCCACCACGCCAAGCACCATGGCCCCCGCCTTGCCAAAGGTGGATGCCAGGGACTGGAGGAAGCTCTTGCCTCCCTCGTGCTCGATAAGCGCCTTGGGGTGGGCCATCCGCCGGGCCTCACCCGCAGCGAGGATGATCGCCACTGCCTTCATGCCACGCCTCCTCCGCCCCCATGAATGAACGCCAGCAGGCCCGGGGGCCTTTGCCCAAAGGCTGTGGCGTCCGCGTGGGATTGCAGCCCACCCCCGGGTTCCAGCCGTCAGCCAGCCGCCAGTCACTCCGGACGGGTGTTCGCTGGAGGAGCATCCAGCCGGGCGCTCCGTCCATCAGCCGTCACCCGAAGCGCGATGCCCGGTCGTGGCACTCCCCAAGCGGGAGGGTGGACCCCAGCGAGGCACCGCGCGCCTGGGGTCCACCCACGTCCCGCGCAACCCGTCCATCCGCGCCGCGCAGCGCAGCGCCGGTGACGCGCATTCCGCTCCCAGGCCGGGCCCCGGCGACGCGGTGTGCGGAGCGCACGGCCTCCTTCTGACACTGCTGCAACCTTGCACCGCCAGACACCTGCGCACACCGGAGCGCCTTGAAGCACACCCAGCCCGTCTCGCTACGGTGGCGCGCGTTCCCCCTGAAGTCCCCCTCGGAGGTCGCGACATGACGGAGTCCACGCAGCACAGCCAGGCCCAGCACGGACGGCCCTGGGTGCCCTGGCTGGTGACGGCGCTGGTGGCGCTGATGTCGGCCGGCGTGCTGTTCCTCGCGCACCGTGGCACGACCAAGGCCGATGCGCTGGCGGAGCAGTCCCGCCAGGCGGCCATGGAATCCTCCACGCGCGCGCGGGACGCGGAGGCCGCGCGGCTCCAGCTCGAGCAGAAGCTGGCGGCGCTGGAGGCCGAGCGCGCCCAGCTGGCCACGGAGAAGGAGCAGCTCAGCTCGGAGAAGGCGCAGCTCAGCCAGACGGTGCAGGAGCAGGAGGCGGAGCTGGCCAAGCTGAAGGCCACCTACGAGGACCTGGAGGACAAGATGAAGGCGGAGATCGCCGAGGGCGCCATCCGCCTGTCCCAGGCCGAGGGCCGCATCCAGGTGGACCTGGTGGACAAGGTGCTCTTCGACTCCGGTGACGCGAGCATCAGCCCGCGCGGCCAGGAGGTGCTGACGCGGCTGGGCAGCGTGCTGGCGAAGGTGGAGGACAAGTCCATCCAGGTGTCGGGCCACACGGACGACGCGCCGCCGTCGCAGAAGCTGCAGGCCACCTTCCCCAGCAACTGGGAGCTGTCGGTGGCGCGCGCGGTGAACGTGGTGCGCTTCCTGGAAGAGACCGGCGGCGTGCCGGCGCGGCGCCTGGTGGCGGCGGGCTACGGCCAGATGCGGCCGGTGTCCAGCAACGCCACCCCGCAGGGCCGCGCGCGCAACCGGCGCATCGAGGTGCTGCTCACGCCGGACCTGCCCTCCAAGCGCACGCCGGCGGCGAAGGTGGAGCGCGCGCTCGCGGGCGGCACCACGACCAAGGGCCGGGCGAAGCCCGCGAGCGGCACGAAGTAGCCCCGCGGGCTACTGCGGCTTCACCGACTCCAGCAGCTTGCGGAAGGGCTTCTCCGAAGCGGCCACCGTCTTCTCCGGGCCCGTCAGCTTGAAGAAGACGGCGCCCTGGGAGCCCTCGACGATGGCGCCTAGCAGCCGGTAGCCGGGCTTGGGCGTGGAGGGGCCCATCATCGGCCCGCCGCCCGTGTACGTCCCCTTCGCGTCCACCGTGGTCAGCGGCATACCGTTGACCTTCTCCGTCTTCGTCTTCGCCTCCTTCGTGAGGGGCTTGCCGTCCGCCGTCTGGAACTGCCCCACCCAGCGCTTGACGTTGGCGTCCACGGCGCCGCCCTGGCCCTGGCCGAAGTAGAAGACGGCCAGCTCGGCGCCCTCCGTGTCCCCCTTCACCGCGGGAATCCTGTACGTCGCCGCGCGCATCGGCCGGGGCCCCTGCACCGCCCACTCCGCCGGCGCCGTCCACGTCAGCCCGCCCGCGTCCTCCGCCTGCGCCACCATCGCCACTGTTGCCACCAGCACACCCAAGAGTCGGTTCATGCGCGGCAGCGTAACCGGGCAGGGTCCACCACGCAGCGTGTCAAAGACAGACCGTCAATGCCGAACACACCAGGCCTCCGCTGCGCACCGTGTCAAAGACAGACGGTCGCAGCCTCCTGCACGCGAATGCACGACTGACACGACGCGTCAAGTCCCGCGCCTTCCTGCCAACCCAGGGACGTGGTACGCCATGGACGTTTCCAGTCCAGTCATCCCAACCCAGGACTTGGAGGGGGTTGTACCCATGAGAAAGGTGTTGTTCCTCGGGGCGTTCGCCCTGGGCGCCTCGGCCTGTGCACCCGACATCGCCCAGGATCCACCGCGAAGCCCCGAAGACTCCGTCGTGGCGGAGTTCGACCCGACCGGCTCGCCGCCCGTCGTTCCGTCGCCCAACGACCTCGCCATCGTCAACGGGCGGGTCAACGCGCCCATCAACCCTCAGGCCTCGGCGGCGGAGCAGGAGTTCACGCGTGACTACGTGAACTCGCTCAACGGCTTCCCCATCACCGTCAGCGCGACGACCCTCATCCGGAACCTGAACCCGGAGACGGTCAACGCGGACACGGTCAAGCTCATCGACGTGTACGCGGGGACGCCGCTGGCGAAGCCGGCGACGCCCAGCTCCATCGTCTACAACCCCGAAACCCACCTCATCACCATCACCCCGCCGCTCCCCGGTGGCTGGCCCAAGGGCGGCCGCTACGCGGTGGCCATCATCGGCGGCAACAACGGCGTGAAGACGACGGCCGGCAAGCCGGTCATCCCGTCCGCCACGTGGGCCTTCGCCAGCTCCACCGAGCCCCTGGTCACCTGCGATGACCTGGAGGCGCCGGACTGCCAGACGGCCACCGAGCTCATCCCCTCCACGGAGACGGAGCCCGCCGCGCGCCTGGCGGACCAGACGGCCAGCGCCCTGCGCCTGGAGCAGCTGCGCCGCGGCTACGCCCCCATCATCAAGGAGATCTCCGAGCAGTTCAGCGTGAAGCGCGAGGACATCGTCCTCCTGTGGACCTTCACCATCATGGACCACCCGGAGGCCACCTTCGACCCGGGCGCCAGCGTCATCCCCTTCCCCAACGACCTGCTGCGCGTGCCGGCCAACGGGACGACCCCGGCGCACCTGAACCTGCCGGTCCCCTCCGAGCCGGGCCCCGCGCAGAGCCTCATCGCGGGCCTCAACACCCTGGACGGCTGGTCCACCACCGCGCCCATCGTGTCGGAGAACAGCCCCACGCACGGCCCGCTCGAGCCGGGCTCCAAGCTGCACGACGTCACGGTGCGCCTGAAGGTCGGCTTCCAGCCCGACGCGGAGGGCACGCCGGATGACCAGAAGACGACGCTGCGCTTCGTCAAGCTCACCAACCAGGACTCGGGCACCGAGCCCCGGGTGAAGGCGTGCTTCAACTGCGAGCCCGTCGCGGAGGGCGTGAGCCCCGCGCCGAACTCGCCGCAGCAGCTCCAGATTGTCCCCGAGGTGCCGCTGGACGAGAGCACCCAGTACGCCGTGGTCATGCTGCGCGGCATGAAGGACGAGAACGGCCGCACCGTGGCCCCCACCGCCGCCCAGGCCCTGCTGCGCATGGCCAGCCCGCTGGTGGATGACCAGGGCAAGAGCCAGCTCGCCGCCGTGCCGGATGCCCTCGCCGCCCAGCTGGAGCCGGCGCGCAAGGGCATGAAGCCGCTGTTCGACGCGCTGGAGGCCGGTGGCATCGCGCGCAAGGACATCAACCTGGCCTGGGCCTTCACCACGCAGAGCACGCGCTCCGTCCTGGAGCTGCTGAACCTGGCGCCCACGCAGGTGCCGGCCGACCCGGTCTACCTGGTGGACCAGACGGCGACCATCAAGGCCACGATGGAGGACCTGACGCTGGACAACGACGCGGTGGGCCGCGTCTTCATCGGCGCGTACCACTCGCCCTTCCTCCTGGATGACGCGCAGGGCACGCTCAACCGCGCCGCGCCGCGCATCGACCGCGTCCCGTTCATGCTCTTCACGCCCGCCGACGCCCCGACGTCCGAGGAGGGCTACCCCGTGGTCGTCTTCGGACACGGCCTGACGGGCAACCGCACCAACATCGTGACGATGGCCAACAAGTTCAACGCGGCGGGCTACGCCGTGGCGGCCATCGACACCGTGTTCCATGGCGAGCGCGCCAGCTGCGCGGGCGTCAGCCAGGCCTCCCCCATCTTCATCGACGAGGACCGCGACGGCACCCCCGAGTTCTACGCCAACACGCCGGACGCGGCCTGCGACGGCAGCGCCACCTGCGACGTGACGCCGGGCAGCCCCACCTTCGGCCGCTGCGTGTCGGACAACCAGCCGGCCTGCAGCGTGGACCCCGCGGCACCGGCGCACGGCGACCTCGTCTGCGCGACCCAGGGCCTGGGCCGCTGCGTGGCGCCGATGGGCAGCACCGACGGTCAGTGCGAGGGCGGCGACTTCGCGCGTCCTGGCGCCAACCAGCCTCCGTACGCCTCCGGCAACGGCTTCCTCAACCTGGTCAACCTGTTCGCCACCCGCGACAACTTCCGCCACCACGTGGTGGACTTCGCGCAGCTCGTGCGCGCGCTCCGCACCGACACCCTCAACGGCCTCCTGGCCGAGGAGGGCGTCAGCCCCCTCGACAGCGCCCAGCTCAGCTACGTGGGCCAGAGCCTGGGCGGTATCCAGGGCGCGCTGTCCGCCTCCGTGTCACGTGCCATGGGCCTCACCGCGCTCAACGCCCCGGGCGGCGACCTGGTGGACATCCTGCTGACGGCCACCGACGAGACCTTCGTGAAGTACCGCGAGGGCTTCTTCGGCACCCTGGCGGCCATCGGCCGCACGCCGGGCACGCCCGAGTTCTACGAGTTCATCACCCTGGCGCGCACCATCCTGGACCCGGCCTCGCCGCGCAACTACGGCCGCTACCTGGAGAACGCGCCGTCGGCGCCCGCCAACCGCAAGGCCTTCATCCAGTACATCGAGGGCGACATGGTCATCCCCAACGCGGTGACCGAGGGGCTCATCAGCGCGGCCAACCACCCGCTCGTCAACGCCTCCACGCCGCGCACCGTCCAGTCGTACATGGTGCCCGGCCCCTCGCAGCTCCCCGAGAACGTCCGCCACGCCTTCTTCGGCATCGTGGACCCGCGGCTGGACCCCAACTCCGCGACCAGCCTGTTCCTCAAGTCCGTGCGTCACGCGGCCCAGGACCAGGTCATCCAGTTCCTGAAGACGGGCACCGCGACCACCCCGTAACGGCATCCCGAGAGAGAACGAACGCACATGAAGAAGACACTCTCCCTCATCACGTTGCTCGCCGCCGGGGCCTCCCAGGCCGCGGGCTTCCAGGTGAACACGCACAGTGCCCGCTCCACGGGCATGGCCAACGCGGCGGCGGGGTGGCTGGATGACTCGTCCGCCATCTACTCCAACGCGGCCAACATCCTGGGCGTGAAGAAGCTGGACATCACCGCTGGCGGCACCGGCATCCTCCCCAGCCTGAAGTTCACGCCGACGGACGGCACGCTCCAGGGGCAGAAGACGACGCTGTCTCCGCCGCCGCACGTGTTCGCCGTGTACAAGCCCACGGACTCGCTGGCGGTCGGCGTGGGCTTCTACACGCCGTTCGGCGCGAGCAGCCGCTGGGAAGACGGCTTCGTGGGCCGCTTCCGGGCCCAGGAGTCGGCGCTGTCCATCTACAACATCAACCCGACGGTGGCGTACCAGCTCCACGAGCGCTTCCGCGTGGGTGTGGGCCTCGACATCACCCGCGGCACGCTGGAGCTGAAGCGCGCGCTGGGCTTCGTCACCAGCGAGGGCCAGGTGCACCTGGGCGGCGCGGGCTGGGGCGTCGGCTTCAACGCCGGCGTCCAGGCGGACGTGCTGCCCAAGCTCTTGAAGGTGGGCGTGCAGTACCGCAGCGCCATCGACATGACGTTCAAGGGCGACGCGGACTTCCAGAACGTGCCGCCCGCCTTCCAGGGGCGCCTGCCGGACACCCCCGTGCAGGGTGACGTCACCCTGCCGCAGTCGGTGGTGGCGGGCATCGCCTTCACGCCGCTGGAGCGCCTGACGATTGCCTTCGACGCCAACTGGGTGGGCTGGTCCAGCTTCCCGGAGCTCGCCATCGAGTTCCCGGAAAACCCGGCCATCAACAACCCGCTGCCCAAGAACTGGCGCTCGACGTGGAACTTCCACCTCGGCGGTGAGTACGGCATCACGGACGCGCTGCAGGTGCGCGCGGGCGTGCTGCTGGACCCGGCGCCCAGCCCGGATGAGACGCTGACGCCGGACCTGCCGGACGCGGACCGCTTCGGCGTGTCGGCGGGCGTGGGCTACAGCTTCGGCGCGCTGCGCGTCGACGCCGCCTACCAGTTCATCAACCTGTCCGACAAGAACAGCACCGCGCCGGGCATGCCCGGCATCTACAACGGCACGGCCCAGGTGTTCGGCCTGACGCTCGGCTACTCCATGTAGCCTCCCGGCACCGTCCGGACCTCACCGCGCCCGGGTCTCCCCACGGAGGCCCGGGCGTCGTGTTTCCAGCGGCCCGCGCGGCGGCGCGTCGAAGGTGGCTACGCGCTCAGCGCGCGCACCCGCTGCGCGAGCTTCTCCGTGAAGAGGCGGAGGATGCGCAGCGCCGCCGCCGCGTGCGTGTCCAGGTAGTGCTGGAAGTCCGCGCGCGTCACCCGCAGCGCGCGCACGTCGGTGCGCGCGAGCACGTGCGCGGACGTGTCCCCATCCAGGATGAGGGAGACTTCACCGATGAAGGCCCCCGGCCCCAGCGTGTTGAGCAGCCGGGCCCCGGGCTCCGGCCCGCTGAGCACGTCCACCGTGCCCTCCAGCAGCACCAGCAGCCCCGAGCCGGGAGCGCCCTTCTCCAGCACGGTGGCGCCCCGCGCGAACTGCACCGGCCGCGCCACCTGGTACAGGTCCTTCATGTCGTCCAGGGACAGCTCGCCGAAGAGCGGAATGGCCTTGAGGTATTCATAGCCGTCCGGCGGCGGCGCGTGCGCGGGCTCCCCCACCGGCCCCTCGGTCAGCCCCAGGTGGCGGAGCAGCCGCGCATGCTCCGCCTGGAGCGCGGCGTCCTCCCGGAACACCGGCTCTTGCAGCACGTCGGTGAGCAGCACCAGCGCCCGCCACGACTCGCCCTGCGCGTCCAGCAGCGCGCTCATCCGCAGCACCGCCTCCCGCCGCTCCGGGAGGCCCGGGGCCACGGCGCGAAGGGCCTCCAGCTCCGCGTGGGCGTTGCCCAGCTCGCGGTACACCGCCGCGGCCTCCAGGGGCCGCCGCAGGCGGGCGAGGCAGCGCGCCATGGCCTCGCGTGCGTCCAGCGCCCGGTACAGCGCCAGCG
>JAFAAN010000008.1 GCA_023426545.1 Pseudomonadota bacterium | reverse complement strand
CAGGGGATGAGGTGAGGTGGAAGGGGGATGGGACGTTGGAGTTCCTGGGGAGGCGGGACACGCAGGTGAAGGTGCGGGGGTACCGGGTTGAGCTGGGGGAGGTGGAGGAGGCGCTGAAGCAGCACGCGCAGGTGGTGCAGGCAGTGGCGGTGGTGCGGGGGGAGGGGCAGGAGAAGCGGGTGGAGGCGTACGTGGTGGCGCCCGGGGAGGAAGGGCCCGCGCTGAAGGAGTACGTGCGGCAGAGGTTGCCGGAGTACATGGTGCCTTCGTCGGTGGTAGTGCTGGAGGCGCTGCCGCTGACTCCCAACGGCAAGGTCGACAGAAGGGCGCTGCTGGCTCTCGAACCGCGTGCCAGCGCTGCCGCTGACACGTTCATCGCGCCGCGCACGGAAGACGAGCTCGCGTTGGCGGGCATCTTCTCGGAGGTGCTGGGTGTGCCTCGCGTCGGTCTTCACGATGACTTCTTCGAGCTGGGGGGGCACTCGCTGCTCGCGACCCAGGTGGTGGCGCGGGTTCGCACGGGGATGGGCTTGGACATGCCGCTTCGTGCCCTCTTCGAGGCTCCCACGGTGTCGCGGCTCGTGGCGTGGCTGCGCGGCTCGGACAAGAAGGCGGCGCGCGACTGTGTGGCATTGCAGCCAGAGGGCTCGGGAACGCCTGTGTTCCTCGTGCACGCTGTCGGTGGCGCCGTGGGGCCGTATCGCGAGCTGGTTCGGTGCATGGGGCCGAATCGGCCCGTCCACGGCTTCCAGGCGGTGGGGCTCGATGGTCGTGAGCCCCCGTTGGAGCAGGTGGAGGCGCTCGCCCACCGCTACGTGGAGGCGATGCGCGAGCTCCAGCCCGTGGGGCCCTATGTGCTGGGCGGCTGGTCGCTGGGGGGCGTGGTGGCCTTCGAGATGGCGCGAGAACTGGAGCGGCGGGGACAGCGTGTCGCGCTCCTGGTGATGCTGGACAGCTTCACTCCCGACGAGAGCGGGCCTGCGCCGGAGCCCGGGGACGCGCTGCTGCTCGCGGGAATGGCCATGGAGCTGGCAAGGTCCGCGGGGGCCGAGTCCACCTTGCGTCCGGAGGCGCTCACGGGCCTGTCCGACGAGGCGCGACTCTCCACCTTCATCCAGTGCGCGCGGCAGGCGGGCTGGCTTCCTCCCGAGGTCGAGGCGTCGACCCTCCGCGCCTGGCGCGATGTCACCCGCGCCAACCTTCGCGCGCTGGCGGCGTATCAGCCCGGTCCCGTGCGCTGCCCCGTGCTGCTGCTGCGCGCGAAGGATGCGCAGCGCTCTCGCGTCGTGGAGCCGTCCCACGGATGGGCTCGCTGGGTGCCCTCGGGTCTGACCGTGGAAGACGTCCCAGGAGACCACTACAGCGTGCTGCGGCTGCCGCAGGTGGAGGCGGTGGCGCGCCGACTCGTCGAGCACGTGGAGGCCGCCACGGAACCACGCGAGGCGCTAGACCAGGAACGCGAGGGATGAGCGATGGTGGTGGTCGTGGAGTGGCCCGCCGCCCAGGCAATGGCACCCATGCGGTGCTGTGGGCCGCGGCGGCGTCAGGCTCAGCGGGGGCGGGGCGCCGGTGGCTCGGCGGGCGCCTCTGGCGCGAGCGCATCCACCAGCCCCTGCGCCACGGCGGCGGCGAAGGCCTCCAGGGTGCGTTGCTCTCGCCAGCGAGCGGCTTCTTCGAAGTCGAGCGCGTGGTGCGTCTCGATGATGACGGAGGGGATGCGCGGCTTCCGGAGCACGAAGATCTTCCGGTGCGTGGGCTCGCGGGCCACGAAGACGCCGGGCTGCGCGGTGTCGCTGGCGTAGAGGCCCTCGTAATCCAGGCCGTCGTAGGGCGGGAAGCCCGTCTGGTTCAGCCTTCGAGCCAGGGCGCGGGCCAGCCCCGCCCGTCCAGCTTGAAGGAGCGCCGTGGCCTCCTCGGACTCGGACCAGAGCACGGTAAAGCCTGGCGCGGTGTCCTGCCGGAAGCATTCCTGGTCCGGCGTGGGTGACCAGGGCGCGGCGGCGCCGCGTGAGTCCGAGTGCAGGCTGAGCATCGCGTGCGCACGCCACTGCTCGGCGGCGGTGACGCGGGTGGGATAGGGGACTCGCTTCCCGGACTTGCGGCTCACGCGCACCTGGAAGTGGCCGGTGGCTTCCAGCCGCTTCGCCAGGTCCTCCGCGACGCGGAGGGTGAAGGTCTCCTCGTCCTCGCAGGTGACGCCCTTGTTGCCCGTGTTCCCCTCCGCGCCATGCCCGGCATCCAGGTAGATGCGCCGCTTTCCGAAGCCCTTGGGGAAGCGCACCTCGGACACGGTGAGCGGCGCTCCCGGCGCGGGCCACGTCGGTGGGGGTGCGACGGACGTGGGGGCGGATGAGGAGGCGGGGTCCGCCAGCAGGAGCAGCCCCAGTCCCAGGAGAGTGGAAGTCTTCGGCATGGTGCTCGGAGGCGCCCACGAGCGGCGCGCCGTTGCCCAGTCTCCCTTGTCTGCGGGGAGGCGTGGAAGCCCATGGCCCCGCAAAGACAACGGGCAGGTTCCCAAGAGTGGGAACCTGCCCGTGTCACTTCCTACCAGTGGGGCCGTGCGCTAGGCGCGGACCTCGGGAGAGGACTCGGCCGGCTTCGGCAGCGGGGCCTCCTTGCTCGGCTCGCCGCCCGGGGTGCCCGCCACGCCAATGGGAGGCGTCTCCAGCGCCGCCTTCAGGACCTCGTCCATGTGGGTGACGAAGATGAACTCCAGCTCGTTGCGCGCCTGGTCCGGCACGTCCACCAGGTCCTTGCGGCACCGCTCGGGCAGGATGACCCGCTTGATGCCCGCCCGGTGCGCCGCCAGCACCTTCTCCTTGATGCCACCCACCGGCAGGACGAGCCCACGCAGCGTGGCCTCGCCCGTCATCGCCGTGTCGTGCCGCACCCGGATGCCCGTCAGCAGGCTGGTGAGCGCGGTGAGGATGGTGACGCCCGCGGAGGGCCCGTCCTTCGGAATGGAGCCCGCCGGGAAGTGCAGGTGCAGGTCCGTCTTCTCCAGGAAGTTCGGGCTGATGCCGAGCTGCTCCGCCTTGCTGCGCAGGTAGCTCAGCGCCGCCGTGGCGCTCTCCTTCATCACGTCGCCGAGCTGGCCGGTGAGCGTCATGCCGCCCTTGCCCGCCATCTTCGTCGCCTCGATGAAGAGGAGGTCACCCCCCGCCGCCGTCCAGGCCAGGCCCGTGGCCACACCCGGCACCTCGGTGCGCTCGGCGACCTCGGAGTAGAACATCTCGGGCCCGAGGATCTCCTTCACCCGGTCAGCGGTGATGGTCTGCTTCTCCGTCTTCCCGCCGGCCACCTCCACCGCCACCGCGCGGCAGATGTCCGCGATGCGGCGCTCCAGGTTTCGCACACCGGCCTCGCGCGTGTACGCGGTGGTCAGCGTGAGCAGCGCCTCGTCGGTGATGTCGATGTGGTCCTCGTTGAGCCCGTGCTCCTTGAGCTGCTTGGGCACCAGGTGGATGCGGGCGATGTTCTGCTTCTCCTCGAAGGTGTAGCCCGTCAGCTCGATGATCTCCATGCGGTCACGCAGCGGACCGGGGATGGGGTCGAGCTGGTTCGCCGTGGCGACGAACATCACCTTGGACAGGTCGAACGGCACGTCGAGGTAGTGGTCGCTGAACGTGTTGTTCTGCTCCGGGTCCAGCACCTCGAGGAGCGCCGCGCTCGGGTCGCCACGGAAGTCGGCGCCCAGCTTGTCGATCTCGTCCAGCATCATGACCGGGTTCTTCGTGCCGGCCTTCTTCATGCTCTGGATGAAGCGGCCGGGGAGCGCGCCGACGTAGGTGCGCCGGTGGCCGCGGATCTCCGCCTCGTCACGCACGCCGCCCAGCGACAGGCGCACGAACTTGCGGCCGGTGGCCTTGGCCACGCTCTGGCCCAGCGACGTCTTGCCCACGCCCGGCGGACCGACGAGGCACAGGATGGGGCCGCGCATGTCGTTCTTCAGCTTGCGGACGGCCAGGTACTCCAGGATGCGCTTCTTCACCTTCTTGATGCCGAAGTGATCCTTGTCGAGCTGCTGGCGCGCGTTCTCGATGTCGAGGTTGTCCTCGGACATCTTCGCCCACGGCAGGTCGGCGATCCAATCCAGGTAGGTGCGCGCGACGGTGTACTCGCTGGAGGCCGCCGGAATGGTCTTCAGGCGGTTGAGCTCCTTGTTGGCGACCTTCTCCACCTCGGGCGGCAGGTTGGCCTTCTTCAGGCGCTCCTGCAGCTCGTCGAGCTCCTCCTCCTCCTCGCCCATCTCCCCCAGCTCTTCCTTGATGGCCTTGAGCTGCTGGCGCAGGTAGTACTCGCGCTGGGTCTTCGACATCTCGCCCTTCACGGCGGAGTCGATCTTGTTGGAGAGCTTGAGGATCTCCCGCTTCCGGTTGAGCAGCTCGAGCACGAGCTTCATCCGGGCCTTGAGGTCGACCGTCTCCAGGACGGCCTGCTTCTCCTCGATGGGCACGTCCACGTTGGCGGCGATCAGGTCCGCCAGGTGGCCGGGGTGGGTGATGCTCTCTACCAGCTCGGTGGCGGCGGCGGGCAGCTCGGGCATCAGCTCGATGACCTCGCGCGCCAGCTTCTTGAGGTTGATGCCCAGCGCCTCGACTTCCACGTTCTCCGAAGAGGTCTTGTCCTCCACGGCGTCCACGCGGGCCTTGAGATAGGGCGCCTCCTGGACGAGCTCGACGACGCGGAAGCGGGCGAGCCCCTGCACCACGAGCGAGTAGTTGTCCTCCCCCATCTTCAGGAGCTTTACGATGCGGGCGACCGTCCCCATGGTGTAGAGGTCGGCGGAACCCGGATCTTCCTCTTCGGCGCGGCGCTGGGTGACGACACCGATGACCTGGTCGTCGCGCACGGCGTCCTTGATCAGGGCGATGGTCTTCTGGCGGCCGACGGCCAGCGGAAGCACCCCGCCCGGGAAGAAGACACTGTTGCGCAGGGGGAGGATGGGGAGCACCTGCGGGATGTCTTCTTTGTTGATGAGCCCCGGAGGGGCCATCGCGGTGGGCATTGCGCTCGCAGCGGTGCCCTTCTTCTTCTCATCGGACATGAAGTTCGGCCTTTTCCCTTCGACAACCAGTGAACATTTCCAGGTTTTCTGCGGCGGATGAACCAACGTAACAACCAAAACGGACATGGCAAACGCCGTGTGCGATTTTCCGCCCCCCGCTGCCACTCCAGCGTTCCTCGGAAGTCTCGCGTCCGGGCGAGGGGTGGGGCATGCTCGCCTCCCTAGTGTCTGATGCGGCGCCCCGCCGGGGTGCGCTGCCCTCCGGGAGGTCCCCCATGAAGCTCCGCCACTGCGCCCAACTGCTGCTGCTGCCGTCCCTGCTGTGGACGTCGTGCCGGTCGCCCGTCGATGAGCCGGGCTCCAGCCTTCCCGGCAGGTGTGAGAGCGAGTCCCCCGTCATCGCGCCCCAGAAGACGGACATCCTCTTCGTCATCGATAACTCCGGCTCCATGGAGGAGGAGCAGAACGCCATCGCCACGGAGCTGCCCGCCTTCCTGGAGGCATTGAAGGAGGGCAGCGGCGTCTCGCAGGACTTCCGGGTGGGGGTGATCACCACGTCCGTGTACCGGTTGGCCATGCTCGATGGGCGGACGACCTTCCGAGAGTACGCCAAGGAGTCCGGCCGGCTGCAGGCCGTGCCGGACGCGGCGGGCAACCCCACCGACGAGCGCTTCATCGACGGCACGGATCCATACGTGCTGGAGAAGTTCCGGCGGCTGGTGATCCAGGGGACGGAGGGCAGCGGGCAGGAGACGCCCTTCGAGGCGGTCCGGCTGGCCGTTTCTGAGCCCCTGGCGACGACGCCGGTGGCGGAGGGCGGCAACGGCGGGTTCCTGCGCGACGGCGCGCGGCTGCTGGTGGCGGTGGTGACGGACGAAGAGGACTGCAGCACCACCGAGCGGCCTCCGCCGGTCTGGGTGTCCGACGACACGTCGGTGGACAACTGCAGCGAGCAGGCGCATCTGCTGACGTCGGTGGAGGAGTACTTCGCCATGTTCCAGCAGCTTCGGGATTCGACCGGGGCTTCGCGTCAGGTGCTCTGGGCCACGATTGGGCCGGTGGCGCTGTCCGACAAGCGGGCGGAGCTCATCCGCGACGTCACGCCCGACGGGACCTTCGTGCGCAACGCCGACTGCCCGACCTCCTATGGTCCTGGCCACCGGCAGCGTGCCATGGCGGCGGCGTTCGACCAGGGACTCGACAACCTCGACTCCATCTGCCGGGAGAGCTACCGCGACACCCTGCTGCGCATCGCCGAGCTGGCCACGGTGGCGCAGAGCATCGAGGTGGTGAACCTGCCGGACCCCCGCCTGGTCCAGGTGGAGCTGACGCGCGCGAGCGGCGAGGTGGAGCGGTGCTCGGTGGCCGCGGGCGACCTGCGCTACGAGGCGTCCACGGAGAGGTACCCGGCCCGTCTCTTCTTCCAGTCGAGCTGCCTGCGCCGCGCGGACGACAAGAAGGTGGAGGTGAAGGTCCTCTGCGCGGGCTGAGCGCAGGAGACCCGCATCAGCGGGTCTGATCTCCGCACCCACCGCCATGCGTCCCATGAAGGCGCATGTCAGACCTCCGAGGATAGTGGACGACCGCCCGGCCGGTTGTCCGGCGCTGGCGGGTCTGGCGAGGAGGCGAGATGAGCGCGGCGGCGCAGCGAGTGGAGGCGGGGCAGGGCGCGGGCTCGGTCGTGGAGCAGCTCCGGGAGCGGATCCGTCAGTTGCAGGCGGCGCCCCGGCGCTACCTGGCGGTGCTGCGCACGGGCCTGACGGCGGTGGACGCGCTGCTGCCCGCGGGCGGCCTGCCGCTGGGGCAGGCGGTGGAGCTGTGTGGAGAGGCGGCCTCGGGGCGCACCAGCCTGGCGCTGCACGCGGTGGCCGCGGCGCACCAGGAAGCCCGGCTGTGCGCGTGGGTGGATGGCCCCCGGGAGCTCTACCCGCCGGCCGCCGCCGCCTTCGGGGTGGACCTGGAGCGGCTGCTCATCGTCCGGCCCGGCGCTCCCGAGCAGCGCCTCTGGGCCGCCGTCCAGCTGGCCCGGAGCGGGGCCTTCGCCTGCGTGGTGTTGGACCTGACGCGCGGCGCCTCCCCCGGTGGGCGGGCCTGCCGGGTGTCCCCGGTGGAGGCGCGGAAGCTGGCGGACGCGGCGGCGCGCGGCGGCGGGTTGCTCGTGCTGCTCACCTCGCCGGAGGCCCCGGCGGACGGGATGCTGCGGCTGCGGACGGAGGCGAGGGACGGGGAGGGCTGGTCGGTGGAGGTGGTGCGCAGCCGGCAGGGCGGCACGGGAGCGCGGGCGGTGCTGCCCTGGCGCTCGCTGTACCCGGCGCTGGGGCTGGAGGGGGGCGGGCGGCTGCTGGATGTGGCGGAGGCCGAGGAGGACGCCACGCCAGACTTCCTGCGGGAGCAGGCAGGCGCGCTGCGCAACGGCCTGGGCATCCTGGGCCAGCGTCCCGGGCGTGACGCGCCCATGCCGCCCCTTCGCCACGGGCTGGCTGCGGCCCTGTCGGTCCCGACGCACTGAGGGCGGCCATGCGCAGGGCCTATCTGCACCTCACCCGCTTCCCGGTGCAGCGCCGGGTGGTGGAGTCCCCGGAGCTGGCGGGCCGTCCCTTCGTGCTGGTGGAGGCGGTGCGTGGCCAGCGCCGCGTGGCCTTCGCCTCCACTTCGGCGCTGAAGGCGGGCGTCCGTCCGGGGATGACGCTGACGGCGGCCACCGCGCTGGAGCCCGCGCTGCGGCACTTCGACTACCGGCCGGAGGAGGAGCGGCGCGCGCTGACGGCGTTGGGCGAGGCGCTGCTGCCGCTGGCTCCGGGCTTCCAGCTGGCCGCGCCGGACGGGCTGTGGCTGGACGCGGCCGCCGCGCACCTCTTCGGCGGTGAGGAGGGGCTGGGCACGCGGATGCTGGCGCTGTGCTCCGGGCTGGGCTACCGGGCGCACGTGGTGGTGGCCTCGGAGGCGTTCACCGCGCGCGCGGTGGCGCGGCATGGCGCGCGCCGCGTGGAGGTGGTGGCTCCGGGGGACAGCGCCCGTGCGCTGGCGCCGCTGCCGCTGTCCGCGCTGGAGGGCCGCGAGGGGGCGGCGTTCTCCGCGCTGGGGCTCACCACGCTGGGAGAGGTGGCGGCGCTGCCCGCGGGGGCCGTGGCGGCCCGGGCGGGGGCTGCCGGCGCGCGGCTCCACGCGCGGTGCCGGGGCGAGGACGACACGCCCTTCGTGCCCGAGGTGCTGGAGCCGGTGCTGGAGGAGCGCGTGGTGCTGGACTTCCCCGCCGAGTCCTTCGAGCCGCTGCGCTTCGCGCTCAAGACGCTGATGGACCGGCTGGGCGCGCGGCTGTCCGGACGGTGCCGTGCGGCCGTGCGGCTCACCTTCACGCTGAAGCTGGACCCCACGGGACACCGCGGCGTGACGCTGACGCTGGCGCGTCCCACGGCGCAGGCGAAGCTGCTGCACGAGCTGGCACGGCACCGGCTGGAGACGCTGCGGCTGGAGAACCCGGTGGCGGAGGTGTCCGCGCGGGTGGACGAGCACTCCGAGGACATGGGGCAACAGCTCGCGCTGGGGGACACGCCCGAGGGCGATGCGGCGCTGGAGGTGGTGCTGTCCCGGCTGGCCACGACGCTGGGGGAGGCGTCCCTCTTCGCGGCGGGGCTGGAGGCCGTCCACCGCCCCGAGGCGGCCCATGGCGCGCGGGCCTTCCGGCCCCCGGAGACGAGGCGGGGGTTGGCCGCGGACCTGCTGGCGCCGGGCGCGCGGGAGACGCCCGTGGCGGCGGCTCTGCGGGAGCGTCCCTCGCGGCTGCTGGCAGAGCCGGCGTGCCTGGACGCGGAGGTGGCGGCGTCCGGGCGGCTGCTGGCCGCGCGCATGGATGGACGGCGGCACCGGGTGACGGCGCTGGCGGGGCCGGAGCGGCTGGGCGGGGAGTGGTGGTCGGAGACGCCCTTCCAGCGGGACTACTACCGCGTTCACTTCGAGGGGCTGGGGCCGGCCTGGGTGTTCCGCGACGGACGGGATGGACGTTTCTACCTCCAAGGACTGTTCGACTGAGGTCCAGAGCCCCAGCATAGTGGCCTCGCACCCGTCTCCCAGGTCTTCAGCCATGCGCGTCCTTCGTCCCGCCGCCGTCCTGTTCTGCCTCCTGCTCGCTTCGTGCGCCGCGCCCCAGGTGCGCCCGCCCGGGGCCCTGCGCAAGGTGGTGGTGGTGGTGGGCTCGCGGGTGGACGCGCTGCCGACCTACACGTACCGGCAGGACATGATGGGGGAGGGCAACCCCCGCTCGGTGCTGGTCAGCCAGGCGCAGGCCACGCTGCGGGAGCGCGGCTTCGAGGTGGTGGGGACGCGCATCTCCCCGTCGCCGTCGCCCACCACCAACGAGGTGGTGGCGATGATTCGCGACAACGAGGCCGAGGCCGGGGTGGTGGTGGTGCTCAACTGGCTGGACGTGACGTCCGCCCAGCTGATGGGGCGCGCGGAGGTGCTGCTGGAGACGGGGGTGGTCGGACCGAATGGCCGGCTGCGGTGGAGCAACCCCACGCGCACCGTGGCCATGCTGGGCGCCTACCAGGCGCAGACGGACTTCCGCTCGTACCTGCGCAAAGCAGTGGTGGAGGCCATCCAGGCCATTCCGTGAGCCGCCGGGGGGCGGCCGGGCTCAACGCGCCTTCTTCGGGCTGGCCAGGCGCAGGTGCTCGTAGACGGTCTCCGCGCGCAGGTAGAGGAACTGGGCGTCACCGAAGGCCAGGGTGTCCCCGTCATGGAGCTGCACCTGGGCGCGGTACCCCAGCGGGGCGCCGTTGATGAAGGTGCCGTTCATGGACTCGGCGTCGCGGACGGAGAAGCCGCCGCGGGCGGCGTTCCAGCGAAAGGTGGCGTGGTGCTGGGACACGGAGGGGTCGGGCACCACCAGGTCGCACGCCTCGGTGCGGCCCACGGTGAGCTCCTCCCCATCCACGGTGGGCTGGAGGAAGTGGACCTCCAGGTTGTCGAAGTCGCGGAGCATGGCGAGCAGCCGCTCGTCCATGTGCGCGCGGTGGGCCATGCCCACGGTGCGCGCCGCCAGGTTCCCCGCGCCCTGGACGATGAACTCCCTGGGCGGCTGGATGAGGGCCACCGGTCCGGACGCGGCCCGGAACGCGTCCAGCGAGGCACTCGCGAAGGGGCGGAGCTGATTCACGGACACCATGACGTCCTCCACCCTACGTGCAAGCGGCGGGGACGGGAAGCGTCGCTTCGGACCCCTCGGCCGTGGTGTCCTGGCGGAGGGCGTGGGAGCGTGGGACGCACATGCGGGTACTCGTCACAGGAGCTGCGGGCTTCATTGGCCACCACGTCAGCGCATGGTTGCTGGCGCGAGGGGATGCGGTCATCGCCGTGGACAACCTGGACCCCTCCGGGGACGTGGCGCTGAAGCAGGCCCGGCTGGCGCGGCTGCGGACGCTGCCGGGGGCTTCGGGGCTCACCTTCCACCAGATGGACCTCACCCAGGGGCACTTGCTCCGGGAGCTCTTCGGGGCATCGCGGCCCGAGGCCGTGGTCCAGCTAGCGGCCCGCGTGGGGGTGCGGCCTCCGGCCGGCGTCACCGCGCAGGCCTACGTGGACAGCAACGTGTCGGGCTTCCTGCAGGTGCTGGAGCAGGCCGGCGCGGCCCGGGTTCGGCACCTGGTCTACGCATCCTCCAGCTCCGTGTACGGTGCGGGCTCGGCGCCTCCGTTCCAGGAGGGCGCGGCGGCGGACCAGCCGCTCAGCGTCTACGCGGCGACCAAGCGCGCCGATGAGCTGCTGGCGCACGCGTACAGCCACCTGCACGGGCTCCCCACCAGCGGCCTGCGCTTCTTCACGGTGTACGGCCCCTGGGGGCGCCCGGACATGGCGCCGCTGCGCTTCCTGCGGGCATTGCGCGAGGGCACCGAGCTGGCGCTGCACGGTGAGGGGCAGATGCGGCGCGACTTCACCCACGTGGAGGACGTGGCGGAGGCCGTGCTGCGCGTGCTCGACCGGCCGCCCCAGGGGGCACCCGCGTATCGCGTCCTCAACGTAGGGCGAGGCGAGCCCGTCTCGGTCCGGGACTTCCTGGCGGTGCTGGAGCGGCGCCTGGGGACGTCCGCGCGGGTGCGGCCCACGCCGGCGCAGCCCGGGGAGATGGACGCCACGTGGGCGGACCCGTCCGCGCTGGAGCGGGAGACGGGCTTCCGGCCCCGCATCTCCGTGGAGGAGGGACTGGCCGGCCTCGTGGACTGGTTCCTCCAACAGTCCCGTCCCTGAGGACCTCTGGCGAGTCGCCGCGGCCCGATGGCTCCATCGTCTTTGCCTTCGCCACCAACCAGGCGCCCAACCTGGCCCGCGTCTCGAACGCACAGAAGAACAACGAGACGTGGCTGGGCGTCCTGGCTCCCGCGCCCTGACGGTGGCGCGCCGCCTACGCGGACGTCACCGTCACCTGCCCGTGTTCCACGCGCCAGACCTCGGACGTGCAGGCCTGGGCGAAGGCGGCGTCATGGGTGACGAGCAGCAGCGCGCCCGGGTACTCGCGCAGCGCGGCCTCCAGCCTCTCGATGGAAGGCAGATCCAGGTGGTTGGTGGGCTCGTCCAACACGAGAGCCCAGGCGTGCTGTCCCAGGCCCCGGGCGATGAGCAGCTTGCGGACCTCCCCCGGGGACGGCTGCTCGGAGGCGAGCGGCCGCTCCGGGTCCACGCCGAGCGCCGCGACGAGTGACAGCACGCGGCCCCGCTCCTCGGGAGGGAGCGCCCGCACCGCGTCCAGCGTGGCCCGGGCCTCCTCCGTGCTGACGTCCTGCGGCAGGTACAGCACCCGCTCCAGGGGAACCCGTGCGTGCTCCAGCAGCGCGCGCACCAGGGTGCTCTTGCCCCCGCCGTTGGGGCCTTCGATGCGCACGCGCGCCTCGCGGCTCACGGAGAGGTTCACCGGCCCGAGCAGCGCCACGTCCCCCGCGTGGAGGCCGGGGACGTCCAGCATGAAGAGCCATGGGTTGGGCGAGCGCACGTAGTCCAGGAAGACGGAGCGGCCCACCGTCTTGTCCGCGGTGAAGCTGCCCACGGCTTCACTGACGCGCTCCAGCTCGCGCCGGGCGATGCCCACGCGCCGCCCGGCTCCTGCCTCCGCCCAGCCCGCCACCACCTTGGCGCCCATGGAGCGCGCGTCGTTGTCGTACTTGCCCTTCAAGCGCTTGCGGGTGTGCCGCGCGGCATCCGCGGACTGCTGTTCGCGCCGGGCCTGGTCCAGCAGCTGCGCCGCGCGGCGTTGCTCGGCGCGGGCCTGCTGGTGGGAGGCCACCTCGGCCTCGCGCTCGGCCTCCCAGTGCGACCGCGCGGCGGTGTAGGCGCCGGGCCACAGCCGCGCGCTGCCGTTGTGCACGCGCAGCGTCGCGGTGGTGAGGGACTCCAGCAGCTCGCGGTCGTGCGACACCACGATGCCCAGGCCCCGGAAGCGGCGCAGCGCGGAGATGAGCCACGTGCGGGCCTCCGCGTCCAGGTGGTTGGTGGGCTCGTCCAGCAGCAGCAGGTGCGGCTCCGCGGCGAGCGCCGCGCCCACCTGCCACCGCTTGCGCTCGCCCGGGGACAGCGTGGACCAGCGCTCCAGCGCGGTGACGTCCAGGCCCAGCTGGCCGTGCAGCCGCCGCGCGACGGAGTCCCAGGCCTCCGCGAAGGCGGAGATGTCCGGCGTCAGCGCCTCCACCTCCTGACGGCACAGGCGGAGGGTGGGGGCCGTGGGCTCGAACTGGAGGCTCCCTTCAGTGGGCGTCAGCTCTCCCGCGAGCAACCGGAGGAGGGTGGACTTGCCGGCGCCATTGGCCCCCACGAGCCCCGTCCAGCCAGGGGACAGGTGGAAGTCGACATCGGAGAGGACGGGAACGGCGTCGGAAAACGCAAAAGAAACGCGGTGCGCGCGTACGGAAGGCATTGAGAAAGCTCCTGAATCCAGGGCGCAAGCCAGCCCGAAGGCGGCTCAGCGCGGGAAAGTCCAAGGGACCTGGGAATTCAGTGAAGCGTCCTCAAGGGTACGTCAGACCTCTGGTTGGGAGGGGGCGTCAGGCCCTCCTGGGGAATGGCGCAATCTATGTCCAGTGACGGGCCGGAACGCAACCCCTGTCTGCGTGAGGCAGGGCGTTCCGCTCCGGCGCGTCCTCTGAAGTGTCTCGAATCAGCCGGCCGCGGGCGCCGCGAAGCGCCCCACCCGGCGGGAGAGCCGCCACGCGCCGATGGACGCCAGCACGGCGCCCGACATGGCGAGCAGCAGGGCGAGCGCCACGTTGTGCAGCGCCTCGAAGGTGCCGACGAAGAGGATGCGCAGGCCCTGCTCCGACAGCGGCCCGGTATAGGCGCGCAGGAGGGAGAGGATGCCGGTGGCGAAGCCGAGCGTGCCCGCAATCAAGGTGCAAAGCCCCAGTGACAACATCAGCGGTACGTAGCGCGGCTCGGGCCGGCGCGAGTACTGGACGCAGGTGGCGATGAGCGCGAGCCCCGCCAGCAACGTGGGGTACATCCCCCAGCCTCCTGCGATGAATGCGTCTTGCATGGTTCCCTCCAGGTGGTGTGTCCAGGGAGACGGACACCGGGGCACGTGGAAGGTTCCCGCCGCGGTGGCTCAGTCGTCCCGCGGCTCCTCGGGCGGACGCGAGCGCCGAGCGGGCGCGGCGGGCGCTCCGCCGGTCAGGTGGGCGTTCTCGGGGGCCACCCGGCTCCGGAGCAGGGCCTGGGTGTTCAGGCTCGCGGCGGACGCTGGGGGAGGCTTTGCGGTGTCCTCGCCCTGGGTGAAGAGCTCCTTGATCGCCGAGATGGCGCCCAGCGTGGCGGTGGCCTCGTAGGGGACGAACATCTTGTTGTCGCCCTTGCCCAGCTCCTGGAGGGTCTCCATGTAGCGCAGCGCGAGCACCTCGGGCGTGGCGCGGCCGTTGTGGATGGCCTCGAAGACGAGGCGGGTGGCCTCGGCCTTGCCTTCGGCCTGGAGCATGGTGGCGCGCTTCTGGCCCTCGGCGCGGGCGACCTCGGCGTCGCGTTCGGCCTCGGCGCGGAGGATGCGGGAGATCTTCTCGCCCTCGGCCTGGAGGATGGCGGCGGCCTTGTCGCCCTCCGCCTTGGTGACCTCGGCGCGGCGCTCGCGCTCGGCGGTCATCTGCTTGGCCATGGCGGCCTTGATGGCCTGGGGCGGCTCGATTTCACGCAGCTCCACGCGCGTCACCTTGACGCCCCACTTCTCGGTGGCGTCGTCCAGGACCATGCGCAGCTTGGTGTTGACCGTCTCGCGGCTGGTGAGCGTCTGGTCCAGCGTCAGGCCGCCCATGATGTTGCGCAGGTTCGTCATCGTGAGCTGCTCGATGGCGAGCGCGAGGTTCTCCACCTGGTAGAGCGCCTTCGCGGGCTCGACGATCTGGTAGTAGATGACCGAGCCGACCTCCATGTTCACGTTGTCGTGGGTGATGACCTGGACGGTGTCGAAGCCCATGACCTGCTCACGCAGGTCCACCAGGTTGCTGCGCATGAAGCGGTTGCCCGTGCGCATCTCGATGGCGCGGGGCGAGTCCACGAAGGGGATGAGGTAGTTGAGCCCGCTGCTGCCGACGTTGTGGAACTTGCCCAGCCGCTCCACCACCATGACCTTGGCCTGCGGAACGATGCGGATGCCGGTGGCGGCGATGCCCACCATGATGACCGCGATGATTCCAAGCACCGTCAAGAAGTCCATCCGGCCTACTCCTTCTTCAGGTCCCCCACGGGAACCGGCAACGACGCCGTCGGTCGGCGCACCCAGAGTTTGAGACCTTCGACCTGCTCCACGGTGACGCGCTCCCCCTCGAGCACGGGCCCCGACAGCGAGCGCGCCGTCCACAGCTCTCCGTTGATGCGCACCGTGCCCCCGTGGGGCTCACCCAGGGACTCCACCACCACCGCTTCCTGCCCCAGCATGGCCTCGATGCCTGTCTTCAAATGCGTGGCGTCCCGCATGAAAACGCTTTTGAAGAGGGTGCGCGAGGCGGCGAACAGGGCGCCCGAGACTGCGGTGAACAGGAAGAGCTGGCCATTGAGCCCCAGGCCCAGGGCGGCCCCGAGCGAGGAGGCCAGCGCTCCCACGGCGAGCCACAGGACCATGAAGCTGGTGAGATGGAGCTCCAGCGCGCCCAGGAGGAGCGCCGCGACCAGCCAGAGCTGCCACGCGGTGGGAGTGAAGTCCATGACAGCATGTTTGGCAGCCGCGTCGCTGTGCTGTCAATGAGGGCACCCGGCGGGGGTGGGCTGGGGAACGGCGCGCCCGCTCAGGCCTGCAGCCGGTCTTCCAACTGGCGCTGGAGCACCTGCAACTGGTCGAGCCTCTCCCGCAGGGTTTCACGCAGCTTGAGCTCGTCCGTATGGAGGACCTCGTCGTGCAGCGCCTCGATGCTTTCTGCCAGGCAGGCCTGGAGGAGGTGGAGCTGCTGCTGGGAGAGTTCCAGGACCATGGGGCACCTCTGGGTCAGCCGAGGCCTGGCGCGCAGGCGAGTCGCGGGTCACCCTTGAAGTGTAGTGCGTGCCCGCCCTCCGCCCAGGGCACTCCCGGGCAGCGCCTGGCTGGGCGCCTGGAGTCCTTCAACCGCGGAGTGGGGGGAACCAGGGAGCAGGCGCCCGGCGGCGGGGCCCGCATGGCCCGCGCCCGCCAGGGCCGCCGGACACCACCGCGCGGCCCTGGGCGCCGCGCGGTGGGAACCGCGAAGCCGCGGTGTGGCGCCTTCCATCTGGATGGCGCCACCCGCGGGCCGTGACTACCGGAGCGCGATCAGCGAGGCCACGAGCAGCGACACGACGCTCATGACCTTGATGAGGATGGCAACGCCCGGACCGGAGGTGTCCTTGAACGGGTCACCCACCATGTCGCCGACGACGGCGGCCTTGTGGACCTGCGAGCCCTTCGCGTGGCCCGGCAGCTTGCCCTTCTCGATGTACTTCTTGGCGTTGTCCCACGCGCCGCCCGCGTTGGCCATGTAGAGGGCCATGGTGGCGCCGACGACGAGCGCGCCCGCCAGCAGACCGGCCAGCGCGGCGGGGCCCAGCAGGTAGCCCACCAGCGGCGGCGCGGCGATGGCGATGAGGCCCGGGAAGATCATCTCGCGCAGGGCGCTCTTGGTGGCGATGTCGACGATCTTCTTGGGCTCCGGATCGGCCTTGAGCTCCATCAGGCCCGGAATCTCGCGGAACTGACGGCCAATCTCCTCGACGATGGCGCCGGCGGCGCGGCCCACGGCGAGCATCGTGGAGGCGCCCACCAGGAACGGGAGGATGGAGCCCAGCAGCAGGCCGACGATGACGCTCGGGTCGGTCAGCATCAGGCTCATCTCCGGCAGGCCGGCGGCGAGGCGCGTGTGGTTGACCTCGAGGTTGAAGGCGGAGAAGAGGGCAATCACGGTGAGCGTCGCCGAGCCGATGGCGAAGCCCTTGCCGATGGCCGCCGTGGTGTTGCCCACCGCGTCCAGTTCGTCGGTGATGGCGCGGACCTCGGGGCCCAGGCCGGACATCTCGGAGATGCCACCCGCGTTGTCGGAGATGGGGCCGTACGCGTCCACCGTCATCACCACGGCGGTGCCGCCCAGCATGCCCACGGCGGACAGCGCGATGCCGTACAGGCCGAGCGCCCGGTCCGCGATGTAGGCCACGATGGCGATGGTGACCATGGAGATGCCCACGCTCTCCATGCCGACGGCGAGGCCGCGGATGAGGTTGGTGCCCGCGCCCGTGATGGAGGCCTCCGCGATGCGCTGCACCGGCCTGGCCGACGTGTAGTAGTCCGTGACGAGGCCGATGATGGCGCCGCCGAAGGCGCCCGCCGCCAGCGCCACCGTGATGGCCTGCGACAGGCCGAACACCTGCATCATCACGAAGGACAGCGCCACCAGGATGACGGGGGGCAGGATGAGGGCGCTGCGCAGCACCTGCGCGGGGTTCATCTGCCGGAGGGCCCGCGCGATGAAGATGCTCAGCAGGCTGACGATCAGGCCCACCGCGGACAGCGCGAGCGGGAGCACCACGCCCGCCACCTTCGCGTTCCCGGCCACCGCGGGGTCCGCGACCAGGCGGGAGAGGTCCGTCGCGCTGGCGGTCAGCGCCATGGCCATGGCGGCGACGAGGGCGGCCACCATGGACTCGTAGATGTCGGCGCCCATGCCGGCCACGTCACCCACGTTGTCGCCCACGTTGTCGGCGATGACGCCCGGGTTGCGCGGGTCGTCCTCGGGGATGTTCTCGATGACCTTGCCGGCGATGTCGGAGCCGACGTCGGCGGCCTTGGTGTAGATGCCGCCGCCCACGCGAGCGAAGAGCGCGATGGAGCTGGCGCCCACGGCGAAGGAGTGGAGGATGGGGGACAGCTGCTCGTGGCCCTGGAAGGCGTAGTAGATGCCGCCCATGCCGAGCAGGCCCAGGCCCGCGACGGCGAGGCCCATCACCGCGCCGCCGTCGAGGGCGACCAGCAGCGCGTTCGGCTTCGAGCCGGTGCGCGCCGCCTGCGCGGTGCGCACGTTCGCGAAGGTGGCGGCCTTCATGCCGACGTAGCCCGCCAGCAGCGAGAGGAACGCGCCCAGCACGAAGCTCGCGCTGGCGAGTGGCCCCAGGGCCAGGCCGATGAGCACCGCGATGACCACGCAGTAGGCCGCCAGCACCTTGTATTCGCGGACGAGGAACGCCATCGCGCCTTCGCGGATGTAGCCCGCGATGCGGTTCATCGTGGCATCACCGTCGGGGAGTGCCTTGACGCGGAAGTAGAAGAACGCAGCAAAGAGCAACCCCACGGCTCCGACGGCACCCGGTGCGATTGCCCAGAAACTCGACTCGAGACTCGACAACTCCATCCATTCCTCCAGAGCAGTCCCGGGGGCTTGACTTGCCCCTCCGAGTCGCTCGTGTGCTGCGAAATTTGTGCGGGGGGGACGTATACGTGATTTCAGAGCAAGCGGGGAGCCTCCTCGACTCGGCGGGCGCTCCCGGGGCGCGCGACGGGCCAGGGCGGATGCGCCGGCCCGCCGTGGCCTCGTTCGCGTCAACCCATGGAGTTCCCTCCCCGCACCGCGCAGATCCAATCTAGCGCCTGAATGCCCGTGCAGTGTTTGGATCCGGGCGTGGATTACGCAGAGCTGGTGTGCCGCTCCAACTTCTCGTTCCTGCGCGGGGCCTCGCACCCGGAAGAGCTGGTGGCCACGGCCGCGCGGCTCGGGCTGGGGGCGCTCGCGTTGACGGACGCGGATGGCCTGTACGGCGCGGTGAAGGCGCACCTGGCGGCGAAGGAGCACGGGGTGCGGCTCATCCTGGGCGCCGAGCTGACGCTGGAGGATGGCCCGCCGGTGGTGGTGTACGCGGCGGATGGGACCGGGTACTCGAACCTGTGCGCGCTGGTGTCCCAGAGCCGGATGGCGCACCCCAAGGGGGAGGCGGGGCTGCCGTGGCGGGCGCTGGCGGACCGGTCCGCGGGGCTGCTCGCGCTCCTGCCCGCGCCGGCGCCCTTCGAGCAGGTCGTCTCGCTGGCGGAGGCCTTCCCGGAGCGCTTCCACGTCGGCGTGTGCCGGACGCTGTCGGCCGGGGACGCCGAGCGCGAGGCCCGGGCGGAGCGGCTGGCCCTGGACCTGGGCGTGCCATTGGTCGCGCACAACGACGTACACACACACCACCGCAGGCGGCAGCCGTTGCAGGACATGCTGGTGTCCATCCGCCACGGGACGACGGTGGAGCGGGCGGGGACGCGGCTGCTGCCCAACGCGGAGCGGACGCTGAAGTCGCCGCGGGACATGGCGCGCCTGTTCGCGGATCGGCCGGAGGCCCTGGCGCGCGCGGCGGAGCTGGCCTCGCGCTGCCATGCCTCGCTGGATGACCTGCGCTACCGCTTCCCCGAGGAGGACCTGCCGGAGGGCCGCACCGCGGACGCGCACCTCCGCGCGCTGACCCAGGAGGGGCTCCAGCTCCGCTACCCGGGCGGTGTGCCCGCGGCGGTGGTGAAGCAGATCGAACATGAGCTGAAGCTGATCGCCGCGCTGGACTTCGCGGGGTACTTCCTGGCGCTGTGGGACATCGTCCGGTTCGCCCGGGAGCGGGGGATCCTCTGCCAGGGGCGGGGGAGCGCGGCGAACTCGGCGGTCTGCTACGCGCTGCAGATCACCGCCATCGACCCGGTGCGGATGGGGCTGCTGTTCGAGCGCTTCCTGAGCATGGAGCGCAAGGAGCCGCCGGACATCGACGTGGACTTCGAGCACGAGCGCCGCGAGGAGGTGCTCCAGTACGTCTACGCGAAGCACGGGCGGCAGCGCGCGGGCATGGTGTGCGAGGTCATCTGCTACCGGGGCCGGCTGGCGCTGCGGGAGACGGGCAAGGCGCTGGGGTTGTCCTTGGACCAGGTGGACCGGCTGTCGAAGGTGGCCGCGTCGAACGGCTTCGACGTGACGCCGGAGGTGCTGCGCGAGGCGGGGCTGTCCGCGGAGGACGGCCGCGTCCAGAAGACGCTGGCGCTGGCCATGGAGCTGGAGGGCTTCCCCCGGCACCTGTCCATCCACGTGGGCGGCTTCGTCATCACGCGCGAGCCGCTGACGGAGCTGGTCCCGGTGGAGAACGCGGCGATGCCGGGCCGCACCGTCATCCAGTGGGAGAAGGACGACATCAACGCGGTGGGGCTGCTGAAGGTGGACCTGCTGGCCCTGGGGATGTTGACGGCGCTGTCGAAGTGCTTCGCGCTGGTGCGCGAGCACCACGGGCGGGCGCTGTCGCTGGCGACGGTGCCCGCCGAGGACCCGAAGGTCTACGACATGTTGTGCGAGGCGGACACGGTGGGCGTGTTCCAGATCGAGAGCCGGGCGCAGATGAACATGTTGCCCCGGCTGCGGCCGAGGACCTTCTATGACCTGGTGGTGGAGATTGCCCTCATCCGCCCCGGGCCCATCGTCGGGAACATGGTGCACCCCTACCTGCGCCGGCGGCATGGCCAGGAGCGGGTGGAGTATCCGAGCGAGGCGGTGAAGGCGATTCTGGGCAAGACGCTGGGGGTGCCGCTCTTCCAGGAGCAGGCGATGAAGCTGGCCATGGTGGCGGCGGGCTTCACCGCGGGCGAGGCGGACGGGCTGCGGCGGGTGCTGAGCCACAAGCGCGCCGAGTCCATGCTGTTGCAGTTCCGGGGGCGCTTCGTGGAGGGCTGCGTGTCCCGGGGCTACACGCGCCAGCAGGCGGAGGAGTGGTTCGACAACTTCCGGGGCTTCGCGCACTACGGCTTCCCGGAGAGCCACTCCGCGAGCTTCGCGCTGATTGCCTATGCGTCCAGCTGGCTGAAGTGTCACTACCCGGCGGCCTTCACGGCGGCGCTGCTGAACTCACAGCCCATGGGCTTCTATGCGCCGCACACGCTGGTGGCGGATGCGCAGCGGCACGGCGTGGAGGTGCGGCCGGTGGACGTGCGGCGCTCGGACTGGGACTGCACGCTGGAGGAGGGCGGGGCGGCGCTGCGGCTGGGCCTGCGGATGGTGAAGGGGCTCGGGGTGTCCGCGGGGCAGCGGGTGGCGGCCGCCAGGGGCGAGGGGTACCGCGACGTGGGGGACCTGGCGAGGCGGGCGCGGGTGCCCCGGCACGAGCTGACGCGGCTGGCGCTCGCGGGCGCGCTGGCATCACTGTGTGGCTCCCGGCGTCAGGCGCTGTGGGAGCTCCAGGCGCTGGGGCCGCTGGACGCGGACGACCTGTTCTTCGGCATGGCCATGGACGGCACGGCCGTGGAGCTGCCATCCATGGACGTGCTGGAGCGCGTCTGCGCGGACTACGACACCGTGGGCTTGTCGCTGGAGAGGCACCCGCTGGAGCTGCTGCGGCCGGAGCTGAAGGCGCTGGGCGCGGTGACGGCGGAGGGGCTGAAGAAGGTGCCCCACGGGCGCAAGGTGGCGGTGGGGGGGATGCTCATCTGCCGCCAGCGGCCACCCACGGCCAAGGGCATCTGCTTCATCTCCCTGGAGGACGAGACGGGCATCGCGAACCTGGTGGTGCCTCCGGACGTGTACGAGCGGTGCCGGAAGGACATCCATGGCGCCCTCTTCCTGGTGGGCGAAGGGGTCCTGGAGCGCTCGGGCAAGGTGACGAACGTGAAGGTGCTGCGCGTGGCGTCGTTGCACGGGCGGGGGGAGACGCGGCGCGGGACCCGGGGGCGCGTCAGCGCAGGTGCATGAACACGCGTGGGGACGCGGGCAGCTCCACGTCGGGCGTGGAGAGGAGGCACGTCACCCGGGTGCCTCCGGGGAAAGGCAGCCATCCGGAGCGCAGCATCAAGGCCGGGGGCGTGCAGACGCTCCGCACCATCGCGGCGCAGTCCGCGCCCTGGGCGCGCAGGTCCTGCATGGCCACCCAGAGCAGCCGGCGCTGCTCGGAGAAGGGCAGCGTGTCCTGGAAGGCGAGCATGTCCACCAGCCCCACCGTGAGCAGGCCGCGCGCCGTCATCTGGAGCAGGTAGGAATTGACCAGGCCCTGGATGATGCCCTCCCGCTCCAGGACGAAGGTGCGAGGGACGTCGCGGTACTGGAGCTGGTGGGCCAGCCGCTCCACGGTGTAGGCGTAGCCCAGGTTCACCGGGGTCATCATCTTCTGGACCAGCGCCATGCACTGGGGCAGGTCCTGCGGCCGGTAGGCGCGGATGCCCTCGGGGCTCGCCTCCTGGAAGCGCTGGCTCTGGAGCGGCCGCGTGAGGGTGAGGAACGCGCGCTCGGCGGCGCTCAGCGACCAGCGGACGGCCTTCTTGCTGTCGAAGAGGTGCAGCCACAGGTCCAGGCCGCTGAGGAAGCGGGCATGGGCCCTGCGACCCCAGAACGTCTGACCCAGGGTGCCCGCGGCCACGCAGCCCAGGGTGAGGGCCGCGCCGCGCTCGCGGTGTCGCGACAGCATCTCATCGGACAGCTTGACGCCGATGCCCTGGCCCCGGTTCTCCGGCGCCACGCTGGCCCAGCTGCCATAGGTGCCATCCACCTGCCGCGGGCCGAGCTGAATCTTCGCGGGCTCCGCGAAGAAGGCCCCCACCAGCTTGCCCTTGGAGTAGGCGCCGAGCAGGTAGTCCCGGTCGGCATGTGGGTTGCTGAAAAGCAGCCAGTCGAAGAAGCGCTCATCCCAGACGCTCACCGCCAGGTTCGCGCCGTATGTCCGCTGCCAGACGCCGTTGATGAACTGGGAGGCCTGCTTCGCGTCACCCTCGAAGGTGCGAACCTCAACCATGGCGGACCTCGGACACGGAGGAGGACATCGGCACCGCGGGACGGACGGGGCGGGGGGCGCTCACGCGCTCGGCGGCGGCGGCGGCCGGGTGCTCGCCGAACAGGTGGGTGTAGAGCGCGCGCGTGGAGGGAATCAGGGCGTTCCAGTCGGGGAGGTGGACCTTCTCGGGTCCGACGAGGACCTTGGCGTAGATGGCCTCGTAGACGCGCTTCACCGTGCCGGGCGAGATGGCGTCCATGTCGAAGGCCGGCACCAGGCCCACCAGCTTGAAGCCCTGTTGCTCGGCGTTGCGCTGCGCCCGGGCCAGCTTCAGCGTGGAGTAGTAGAGGACGACCTCGGCGCCGATGCTGCGCCCCACGTGCTCCAGGACGGAGATGCCGTACTGGCCCAGCCCCTGGCCTCGCTGCGTCGGCTCGAGCGCGCCCATGGCGGCCGACAGCTGGAGGCCGCGGACGTTCCGCTCGAGCGTCAGCAACCCGATGATGTCCCGCGTGGCCCGGTGGCGGCACACCATGGCGTAGACGGGGCGATCCGGAGACTCGCCCTGGAGGTAGACGTCCCTCTCATAGAAGGACGGCTCGAGGTGCCGGCTCTCCGTGCCGACCCGGATGTCTGGATACCACGTGCCCAGGAGCATCGTGATCTGCTGGATGTCCACCCGCCCGAGCTGCTCGATACTACAGCCCTCGGGCCGTTCGAGCTCCCCGAACATCTCGTCGAGGCTTCGCCATTGCATTGTTTGCATGACGCGCATGATTCGAGATTGAGGGTGTTCCTGATAGTCCACTTCTCCTGTTCTTGTGTGAGTCTGTCTTTGGGCTGTCAGGTCCTCTGGCGAAGCGTGACGTGTTACACACGCCTCCCGTTCGCGAGTGGGCAGGGGACGTGCGGGCTTCGTTGTGATGGGATTGTCGCCGTCCGTGAGCCGGGGGGCGGTGCGCGCGCGGACCTCGAGAGCTCCGTCGGACGGGCTCCGCGCATAGAGCGGCGTGCTCGCCTCCCCGCACGCTCCTCTGCCCCCGTTCGGGATGATCTCGTCACCGCAGGCGGTTCGCGCCGCCCATGCCGATCCCAAACTTCTTCAGAGCTTCGTTCATCTCCGCGCTCGTCATTGGCACTGCCGCTCCGGCGCTCGCCGCCCCGGCCACTCCTCCTGCTCCCGTGGCAGAGGTCGGCCCGAACGGAGTGGGGATGCTGTTCCCCTCCGAGTCCTCCGGCAGCAGCTTCCACCTCGGCGACGGCGACCCCACCGACTCCAAGCCATTCTTCGACATGGAAGGTGACAAGGCCACGCCCGGTCTCGAATCCGGAGTCCCCTACTGGTCGACCACCGGCCACCGCGTCACGTACGCGAGCGGCAAGCCCGCCGGAAAGACGGTGCGGCTCCACCTCCGTCCCAGCGGCGGCAAGCAGACCTTCACCTGGCGTGACGGCGCCCTCGAGAACGGCTTCATCGGCAGCCCCGGCGATCTCCTGAACTTCGAGGCCACCGTCTACGTGCGCGTCCACGAGGACAACGGCACGCACCACTCCATGTCCTGGAAGATGCGCGGCGGTCAGCACACGAAGCCCGAGGTGGCGCGCTCGAGCTGCGTGGGCATGGACGTCCCGTTCGGCGGCGTCTCGCCCCAGGCCTACCGCGAGCTCGACCACCCGACCTACGACCATCTCTCGCTCACGCCTTACTTCGACTACCAGCTGCAGGAAGGCCGCTGGCTCGGCGTGAAGGTGGTCTCGTATCTGGTCGAGGGCGGCACCCGGAATCTGCTGTTCCTCGATACCGAGCCCTTCGACGCCTCCGGCACGCCGCGTAACGAGTTCCGCCTCTTCACCGAGTGGCATGACCGCGATGGCGAGAGCACCGGTCACTACAATCGGGCGGCCACGTGGGCCGGCTGGGAGACGACGTTCCGCGTGGACGGCTGGCGGCGGGTCGACTTCGCCTACCCCTCGGCACGCGAGATCGTGCCGCCGACCCCGTAAGCGCCCTGGCGTTACGCGCGCTCGCGGTCGCGGGGCTGTTC
>JAFAAN010000125.1 GCA_023426545.1 Pseudomonadota bacterium | reverse complement strand
ACGCATGGCATCGGCGTGGCGCTCCGAGACGAGCGCCACCGCCGAGGGCGTGCCACCGCCCCACAGCAACCCGAGCATGTCGGCGCGGAGCGCGTCCACCCCCTCGCCCGTGAGGCCACTCACGCTCCGGCGCGGCGCGCCGCCGTGAGCAGTCCGTGGCGCGGAGGAGATAGCCGCCACGTCGCACTTGCCGTCCACCACCAGCACCGGGGTGCTGCCCGCCTCGCGCAGCCACGCCTCGGCCTCCGCCGCGGTGCCTCCGGGCGGCAGCACGAGCACGGCCAGGTCCACGCCCGCGAGCAGCTCACGCGTGCGCGCGATGCCCAGCGCCTCGATGCGGCCCGGCGCCTCGCGCAGCCCGGCGGTATCGAAGAGCGTCACCGCCAGCCCGTCCCACTCGGCGCGGGCCTCTAGGACGTCGCGCGTGGTGCCGGGCTCGTCATCCACCAGCGCCCGGGACTCACCCACCAGCCGGTTGAAGAGGGTGGACTTGCCCGCGTTGACGGGGCCGAACAGCGCCACGCGCGCGCCCCGGCGCACCAGCCGGCCACGGCCCGCCTCGGCGAGCAGCGCCTCCGCCTGGCCCCTCAGCGCGGCGACGCGCTCCGCCACGTTCGCGTCCGCGCCCTCCGCCTCGTCGGGGAAGCTGAGCACGCCCTCCATGTCCGCGTGCAGCGCGCGCAGGGGCTCCTCCAGGGCCCGGACGCGTGTGGCCAGCGCCCCGGACAGGCCCGCGGCGGCGGCGCGCACCGCGGCCTCCGAGTCCGCGGCCACCAGGTCCGCCACGGCCTCCGCGCGCGTGAGGTCCATCCGGCCGTTGAGGAAGGCGCGGCGGGTGAACTCACCGGGCGCGGCGTGGCGCACCCGCGCGTCCTCCAGCGCGCGCGCCAGCAGCAGCCGCAGCAGGCGCGGGCTGCCATGGGCCTGCAGCTCCACCACGTCCTCGCCGGTGAAGGACTGCGGCGCGCGGAAGTAGAGGAACAGGCCCTCGTCGAGCGAGCGGCCCTCCGCGTCCACGAAGGCCGCGAGGTACGCGTGGCGCGGCGTGGGCCGCGCGGGGATTCCCGGGGCCAGCGTCCGGCCCACGTCCAGCGCGTCGGGGCCGGACAGCCGGAGGATGCCCACGGCCCCCGCGGCGGGCGCGGTGGCCAGGGCGGCGATGGTGAAGGAGGCAGACGTCATGCGCGGCCGGTGGAGCGCTTCCACCCCGAACGGCGCGGGCGGCCCGTCAGCGGGCGCCCACGGGAGGCGTGGAGCCGCGAGCGGCCTTCTCCACGGCCTCGCGGTTCTCCTCGATGTACCGCTCCACCGCCTCGTCCTCGAGCTCCAGGTCCCGCAGGACGCCGGGGTAGACGAAACGGAACGCGGGAGACTCCTCGTCTCCTCGCAGGCGGAAGCTCATCTTGAGCACCGCCGCGCCGTACAGCTTGTCCTTGAGAGCTTTCGCCTTGCCCATCCCTCGTCTCTCTCCGAAGCTCCAGCGCGCACGGTGCGCGCGGCGCTCACGCGTCGAAGTCGTCCTCGTCGTCGTCCGGCAGCATGCTCCGCTTGGGGAGCGGCGCGGGCTTGTCCGGCGTGAACACCACGCGGCGGTTCCGGCCCTCGCCCTCCGCCGACACCTTCACGCCACCCACTCCTTCTACTGACGTGAGGACGCGCGCGCGGTCTTCAATTCTCATGGCTGCAATCGCGTAGAAGCGGCCCAGGCTGGCCGACTTCTCCGCGAGCCGGCGAACGGCCGCCTTCAGCTCGGCATCCTCGTCCACCGACACGGAGCGCTCATCACCCTCCGCCTTGGCGGCCGGAGCGGCCTTCGCCTGGGCGCCCCGCTGGCCGCCCTTCTCCGGGGCAGGGGCCGCCGGTTGGGACGCCGCGCGGGGCGCCGCGGGAGCGGGAGCCGCTGCGCCCGGAGCCACCGCCTGCGCGGCGGCGGCCTGGGGCTCACGGCGCTGCCGGGGCTCGGGGTGCACCCCCGCGCCCAGCATCACCCAGCGCCGCTCCGTACCGGGGCGGTGCAGCATCTTGTTCAGCAGGAACTGCAGCGAGTCCACCACCTGGCTGCGCCGCCCCATCTCGACCCCCGGCGGCGGCGCCGGCTCGAAGTGGAGCGCCACGGACAGGCTGCCGTCGGCGACATCCCGCATGTCCAGACGGGCCGGGAAGCCCATCAGCCCGAGGATGTCGCCGAGGAGCTTCTCCACCCGGCTCCGGAACTCCGCGGACGAAGCGCCGGAGGCCGGGGCGGGCGACTGCTGGGGAACCTGCTCGCTCACTTGCGCCTGCCTCCCGCACCGGCCACCGCCGGTGTCCCACCGCCCGTCTGGGGCTTGTTCCGGTCCAGCCACTTCCGCAAGCCGTACTGCTGCGCGATGGAGAGGATGTTGTTGGTGAAGATGTAGAGCGACAGGCCGGCGGGGTACTGGAGCAGCGTCAGCGTGAAGACGATGGGCAGGAACCAGGTCATGATCTTGGCCTGGGCCGCATCCATCATCTGCGGCTGCATCTTCTGGGTGATGACCATGGACACGCCCAGCGCCAGCGGCAACAGGTACGTGGGGTCCTTGTAGGTCAGGTCGCGCCAGATGGGCCCGATGAAGGGCTCACCGTAGATGTCGAAGCTGTTGCGCAGCGCGGTGAAGAGCGCGATCCACACCGGCATCTGGACGAGGAGGGGGAGACACCCGCCCAGCGGGTTCACCTTGGCCTCCTGGTACAGCTTCATGATTTCGAGGTTCTGCTGCTCGCGGTTGTCCGCGTACTTCTTGCGAATCTCCTCCATGCGCGGCTGGAGCTTCTTCACCTGCTCCATGCTGACCATGGAGCGGTAGGTGAGGGGCAGCAGCGCCAGCTTCACCACGACGGTGAGCAGGATGATGGACACGCCCCAGTTGCCGGTGAGGCCGTGGAAGAGCTTCATGACGAAGAGCAGGACCTTGCAGATGACCGCCCAGATGCCGAAGTCCACCGTCTCCGCCAGCGGCGGGTGGAAGGAGGCCTCGCCCAGGCCGGCGGACGCGCGCAGCGAGGCGCCGGGCACCTGCGACAGCAGGTCCGGGTCCTTGGGGCCGAAGTAGCCGCCGAAGCGCAGCGTCACTGTCTCGCCCGGGGCCGCCGCAATCGGGAAGGACGCCGTCACCTTGCGCAGGGTGGGCGTGGCCTCGAAGTGGCAGGAGCCGGCGCGCGGCCCCTCCAGCGGGTAGAGCGCGGACAGGAAGTACTGCTGGTCGATGCCGAAGAACTGCACCTGCCCGCGGGTGTCCTCGGCGTCCGGGGTGTCGTCGCCCGGGTTCATCTTGCGGAGCTTGTCATCCACCCAGCACGCCGCGCGGCTCAGGTTGCCCACGCCGCCGAAGAAGGACGGCGCGTGCTCGAAGTTGGGGTCGATGGCGCGGTTGTGGTGCACCTGCAGCTCGCCGCTCTGCGGCTGACCGGAGATGTTGCGGACCTGGACGGTGTAGGCCAGCTCGAAGCCGTCCTGAGGCCACTTCACCGTCCTCACGACCTCCCACGGGCCCCGGCGGCCGGTGAAGGTGACGCCGTCGGCGCTGCCGGGAGCGCCCTCCTCCAGGGCATAGGGCAGGTCCGCGGGCAGCGGGCTGGCGCCCTGGATGGAGACGGACAGCGGCAGCGGCTGGCCCGGGGTGGGGCGCGCCAGGTCCATCTGCGGCGGGGGAGGAATCTCCTTGCCGAACAGCTTCTGGAAGCCCTCGGTGACGGTGAGCTGCTGCTGCTCCCGCATCTTCGAGCCCTTGAGCACGGCGGCGGTGAGGCCGGCACCCTCGGAGGAGAAGACGTAGGTCGCCTCGTCCCGGTGCAGTTCCACCGTGCGCGCGGGGGGCGGCGGGGCCTCCGCGGTGGCACCTTCGCCGGCGTTCGCGCCGCCTTCCGGTGGCTGTGCGGGCTGGGCGGTGCCGGCGTCGGCGGGCGCCGCGGCGACCACGCCCGCGTCGGGCGCTTCCGCGCCGGGCGGCGGCGGGGTGGGGGCGAAGAAGAAGGTGTAGACGGCGGTGGCCGCGAACGAGAGGGCCAGGGCCGCCAGCAGTCGCTTCTGCGAATTGTTCGACTGGGGCGAGAGCGGATCGTTCATAGACTCCCCCCTCCGCGAGGGAGAGGGCGGCAATGGGTGGAACCCCCCGTCACGGCACCGGGTCGATGCCGCCGGGATGGAAGGGCTGGCAGCGCAGGAGCCGCCAGAGCGTGAGCCACGACCCCTTGAGGCCGCCGTGCTTCTCCAGCGCCTCCATGGCGTAGGTGGAGCACGAAGGATGGAACCGGCACACCCGGGGGAGCAGCGGCCCGAGGAACTTCCGGTAGAAGCGGATGGGCAGCGAGATGACGAAGGCGAGCGGGCTCATCCGGGAGGCTCCTTCTTCGGCTTCGTCTCCGCTGCGCGAGGCAACCGCTGCAGCTTCCGGGTGACACCGTCAAAGGCCCGCGAGAGCACCTGGAAGGAAGCGTCCTTCGCGGAGGAGCGCGCCACCAGGACGACGTCCAGTCCCGCCGGCCATTGCGCGCGGCGCTTGCGAAAGAGCTCTCGCAGGATGCGCCTCAAGCGCACTCGGACGACCGCGTTGCCCACCTTGCTCGACACGGTGAAGCCAACACGCGAGTACGGCCGGCCATTGCGCTTCACGAGGGCCAGGAGGCAGTCCGAAGGGACTTTCTGCCCGCCTTCCTGGACCTCGAGGAACTCGCGCCGCTGAAGCAGGCGCAGGGCCTTGGGGAAGCGCTGGTCTGCCGGGTGGGACTGGCCCGGCGTCGCACCCTCGGCCCTCACACGCGGACTCGCTTACTTCTTGGGGGCGGACACGACGAGCCGCTTGCGGCCCTTGGCGCGACGGCGCTTGAGGACATCCCGGCCGCTCTTGGTGGCGTTCCGCTTGCGGAACCCGTGGGCGCGGTTGCGGCGGACCTTCGACGGCTGGTACGTGCGCTTGGACACGGCTCGACTCCTTGATGATGACGGCGGCGCCTCCTACCGCTCCGGCGCGACCTGAACTGAGGAAAGGGGCGGGTCCGTACCCCCATTTCCAGGGTAAGTCAACGTTGGATCACCCTGGCCCACCTTGAGCCCCACACCTGCAGGGGCCCGGGGCCTGCGCAAGGTAGGACAATGAAGGCCTGAGTGATACTGGCGGTGCCGACCACCGCCCAACGCACGGCGGCGGGAGTTTAATCGCGAACAGCGCGGGCGTCTGTTTCCCTGGCGCTTTTTCTCGTGCCGAGCGGCCGCACGGCAGGCCGTGGGCGCTTGGGCGCCGCCGTCTTCACACTGGGTGAACAGCGCATGGGTGCCCCCAGCGCTTGGGGTAGGGGAGGGGATGATCCACAACCGGGCCCTGCTGGCACGCCCGTTGCGGATCATCCCTGTCCGGAAAAACCCTTGAGGACGCTGCGGTTTTGGCCGGTTGCTTGATCCACCTGGAACCGTCTGTTAGCACCGCCGAACGCCTCGTTTCCCCCCTGCTTCTGCACGTTTGAGCTCCGCGTGAACGCCCTCGCCCAAGCCGCTTCTCCCTTCCCAAGTGCTGGAATTATCTGGGCTCGGATGCTGGATGCCATCCGCCAGGAGAAATTCGACTACGCACTGAGATGGCTGGAGCGCATGCGCCCCCTGGAGGTGCGTGACGGCGCGCTGGTGTTGGGCGTTCCCGACCGCTTCTTCCGCGACTGGGTGGATGACCACTACCGCCCCATGCTGGACGCCCAGCTCGCGCGGCTCGGCGAGGGGCTGGTGTCCGTGGCCTATGAGGTGGTGGAGGGCCTGGAGCCCGACCCCCACTTTCCGCCCGCACCCACAGTCAAGACGAGCGCCTCCCGCCCGGCCCGGCTGAACGCGCGCTTCACCTTCGACACCTTCGTGGTGGCCGACAGCAACCAGCTCCCCGCCGCCGCCGCGCAGGCCGTGGCCGACAAGCCGGGCCACGCCTACAACCCGCTCTACATCTACGGCGGCACGGGCCTG
Source organism: Pseudomonadota bacterium (assembly GCA_023426545.1). Taxonomy (GTDB): domain Bacteria; phylum Myxococcota; class Myxococcia; order Myxococcales; family Myxococcaceae; genus Myxococcus. The sequence continues at coordinate 6,589 of JAFAAN010000125.1, read as the reverse complement.
GGCAAGACGCACCTCCTCCAGGCCGTGGGCAACCACATCTGGGAGCGCGACCCGTCCCAGCGCGTGGTGTTCCTCTCCAGCGAGCAGTTCACCAACGAGTACGTGGAGAGCGTCCGCGAGCACCGCATGGCGGACTTCCGCCGGAAGTTCCGCGAGGAGTGCGACGTGCTCCTCATCGACGACATCCAGTTCCTGGGCAAGCGCGAGGAGACGCAGAAGGAGTTCTTCTACACCTTCAACACGCTCTACGAGCTGAACAAGGCCATCGTCCTCACCAGCGACACGGTGCCCGCGGAGATTCCGGGCCTGGAGGACCGGCTGCGCAGCCGCTTCGCCATGGGGCTGATGACGGACATCCGCGAGCCCACCTACGAGACGCGGGTGGCCATCCTCCAGAAGAAGGCGGTGGCGGAGGGGCTGGACCTGCCCGACTCGGTGGCGCACTTCATCGCCAAGCACATCCAGAAGAACGTGCGTGAGCTGGAGGGCGCGCTGGTGAAGCTGTCGGCGGTGCACAGCCTGACGCGCCAGCCGGTGACGGAGGAGTTCGCGATCGAAGTCCTGCGCGACATCCTCCCCGCCCAGAGCGCGGTGGACGTGGAGGCCATCCAGCGCGAGGTGGCCCGCTTCTACAAGGTGACGGTGGAGTCGCTGAAGGAGGACCGCCGCCACAAGGCCCTGGCCCACGCGCGTCAGGTGGCCATGTACCTGAGCCGCAAGCTGACGAAGAGCTCCTTCCCCGAAATCGCGGCGCGCTTCAACAAGGACCACTCCACCGTCATCTCCGCGGTGCGCAAGGTGGAGGGGCTCCGGCTGACGGACACCACCGTGCAGCGCGAGCTGGCGGAGCTGGAGCTGAAGCTCGGCAATCCCTGAGGACGGCACGCGCTGGAGCAAGGCGCGCTGCTGGAGGACTTGCCGAAGGTCTGCCTGGAAGCGCTGGCCCAGGTGCTGCGCGCCGACCGGCCCCCCGTGACGTACATCGCCGCCCATTGTGCGAGTCAATGGATGACTATCCATACACTCGTGGAGCAAGAGGAATTGGGCCCATCCGCGCCCCTGGGTTCTGCTGGGATTTGCTGGCTCGCTTGAACGAGCCCCCAGGGTTGCCATGTCTGGCGAACCGGAACGCAGCGCGGAGTCCGCACACATGCAGTCATGTCCCCAGGAAGCGACGCTGACGGACTTTCTTGCCGGGCTGCTCTCCGACGAGCACCGGACCTCCGTCCTGGCACACCTGGAGTGCTGTGCGGACTGCCGGTGGGTCCTGGCGGTGGGGGATGGCGCTGGGGTCCTGACCGGCGCTCCGGCGGCCCTCGCGCTGCCGCCTTCCCAGTCCCTGCTGCCTGGCGCCCGCGTCTCCCGCTACGTGGTGCGAGAGCGCATCGGCTCCGGAGCGATGGGCGTCGTGTACGCGGCGGATGACCCGGAGCTGGGCCGCCGGGTGGCCCTCAAGATGCTGCGCCCCGAGGGACGCCAACGAGAAGAGCTGCGGCAGCGGCTGCTGCGCGAGGCCCAGGCGCTGGCCCGGCTCGCGCATCCCAATGTCGTCACCCTCTACGACGCCGGCACCCACGGCGACGATGTCTTCCTCGCCATGGAGCTGGTGGAGGGCACCACCCTCTCGGAGTGGATGCAGCAGCCACGTCCCTGGAAGGAGGTGCTCCGGGTCTTCCTCGAAGCCGGCAAGGGCCTGGCCGCCGCGCACGCAGCGGGCCTGGTGCACCGTGACTTCAAGCCCGCCAACACCCTCCTGGGAAAGGGGGGGCGGGTCTTCGTGACGGACTTCGGCATCGCCCGTCTCCTCCAGGAGGAGGGACCCTCCGAGCGGGCGGGCCACGAGGCTCCTGCCCATCCCACGGGACCGCTCACCCGGACAGGCCTCGTGCTGGGCACACCCGCCTATCTCGCCCCAGAGCTGCTGCAGGGCCAACGCGCGGACGCGCGTTCCGACGAGTTCAGCTTCTGCGTGGCGCTCTATGAGGCCCTCTTCGGCGTGCGCCCCTTCCAGGGGGGGACCCTGAAAGAGATCGCCGAGGCCGTGCGGCAGGGCCGGGTGCATCCGCCCGGGCGCGAGGTGAAGGTCCCCGACTGGGTGCGGCGCGCGGTCTTCCGGGGGCTGAAGCCCGAGCCCGGAGAGCGCTTCCCCTCCATGGAGCCCCTGCTGGTGGCGCTCACCCCGCCGCCCCAGCGGATGCGCATGCGGGTGGTGGCCACCGCGACCCTGACCGGCGTACTGGGGGCGCTCACCGCCTTCGGGGTGACGCATCGGCAAGAGGCGCGCTGCGCGCAGGACGTGGAGAAGCTCGAAGCGGCCTGGAGCCCCGCGCGACGTGAACGGATCCGCGCGGTGTTCCTCGCCACCGGCGCGCCCAATGCCGCGCCCGCCTGGGAGCAGCTCGCGTCGGGGCTGGACGCCTACGCTTCCCAATGGCGGGCGCTGCGAACCGAGGCCTGCCTGGCAGCGGACCGTGACACCACGGACGGCGCCTGGCAGACGGCCACGTGCCTCGACGCGCGGCTGTGGCAGCTCGCCGCGGTGACCGACGTGCTGGAGAAGGCGGACGCGCTGACGGTGCAGCGCTCGCACGAGCTGATGGACTCCCTCGAAGGGCTCGCCGGCTGCCGGGACACGCCCGGCCACTCCGCCCGGCCCCAGCCACCCGACAGCCTCCGGGCCCGGGTGGATGCGGCACGGCACAAGCTCGCGCAGGCCCGCGTCCACCTCGTGTCGCACCGGTTCGCCGAGGGCCTCGCGGTGACGTCAGCCCTCCTCGATGAGCTGGAGGGGCTCGACTACAAGCCGCTGCGGGCGGAGGTGCTCCTGGCCCACGGCCTGTTCCTCGGTGGCCACGGCAAGCCGAAGGAGGCGGAGTCGTACTTCTACCAGGCCCTGTGGGCGGCCGAGGCCGCGCGTGACGACGAGACGGTGGCGAGGGCCTGGCTGGAGCTCATCTGGGTGGTGGGTGAGGAGCAGTCCCGCCCCGACGAAGCGGAGCAGCTCATCCGGCACGCCCGGGCCGCCGTCGAGCGGCTGGGGCGGGAGCGCTTCCCGGACATCACGACGGAGCTGCACGCGCGCCTGTCGTCGCTGCGAGAGGGGTACGGCCAGCTCGCCGAGGCGGAGCACGAGGCGCTCCAGGGCCTGGAGTTCTCGCGGAGGAGGAATGGCCCGGACAGCCTCCGCACGCCCAACCTCCTCCACCAGCTCGGGCGCATCCGCTTCGGGCAGGGCCGCTACGAAGACTCGCTGAAGCTCCACCGCGAGGCGCTGGAGCTGCGCGAGCGCCTCCTGGGCCCCGACAACCCGGCCCTCGTGACTTCCTACAACCGGGTCGCCACGGCCTCGCTGAAGGTAGGCCGGCACGCCGAGGCCGTCAGCGCCTGGCGCAAGGCCCTGGCCCTCCATGAGGCGTCCTCCCCCCTGGAGAGTCCTCCCCTGGGGACGGTGCTCCTGAACCTCGCCGTCGTCTCCCGCGTCGAGGGTCGGCTGGAGGAAGCGCGGTCCATGGTCGAGAGGGCGCGCGCCATCTTCGAGCGGGCCCGGGGCCCCAACCACATCACCGTCATCTTCGCGCTCTCGGAGCAGTCGAACCTCTCCCGTGACGCGGGTCAGGACGACGAGGCGCTGGCCTTCGCCACCGAGGCCTTGGAACGCATCCAACGTTCCCTCGGCAAGGACACACCACGCGCCGCCCTGCCGCTGACCGTCCGGGGGCAGGCGCACCTGAAGGCAGGCCGCTACCCCGAGGCACGGCGCGACCTGATGGACGCGCTGAAGCGGCTGGAGAGGGAACATGGCCCGGAGAGCGGAAAGATGGTGGCAGTGCTCCTGCCCCTGGCCGAGCTGGCCCTGGCGACCCGGGCTCCGCGGGAGGCGCTCGCGTACTGCGAGCGTGCGCGGAAGGTCACCGAGGCGGCCGATGCCGCGGAGTCCGAGGACGGTACCAGCGCCCTGACCTGTGCCGGCAAGGCACACCTGGCGCTGGGCGCCGCGGCGGAGGCCGTACCGCTGCTCGAGCGCGCCCGCCAAATCCAGACCCGCTGGGGCGAGCCCGGTGACACGGCCGCGGCCGGGAAGACGGCGTTCCTGTTGGCGCGGGCGCTCCTGGAAACGCGCTCCTCCCCGGACCGGGCGCGGGCGCTCGCGCTGGCCGAGGAGGCTCGGGAGCGGCTGAAGTCCGTGGGCATCCGAGGCTTGCCGGAGCTCCAGACGGTGCTGGCCTGGCAGCGGCGTGAGGGGAAACGATGAGCGAGGAACGGAAGACAGGCTCACTCGCGGCGCTGCTGCGGGAGCACCTGCCGCGGGCGCAGCGCGCGGAGCTGGACGCAGTGGAGAACCTCGAAGCGCTGCTGCTCGGACACGTCGAGGCGGCCCGGACCGAGTGGCCCACGTTGTCGCTCCCGGCCGAGTCCTTCATACGGCACCTGGCCCGTCACCTTCCCGCGGGGAAGGCGGCGGAGGTGATGCGCAACCTCCGCGGTGCCGACCTGTACCTCGCGTGCGCCTGCGCCACCGAAGCGCCCGCGGCCCTCCGGGCCTTCGAGCAGAACATCCTCCGGCACATCCCCGCCCGGCTCGGGAAGGTGTCGCCGACGCTGGCGGAGGAAGTGCTGCAGGTGCTGCGCGAGCGGCTGCTGGTAGGCAGTGGCAACACGCCACCGAGGATTGCGAGCTATGGGGGGCGAGGGCCCCTGCTCACCTGGGTGAGCATCATCGCCGCGCGCATCGCCAGGGAGCTGGTGGGCCGGGACGAGCGCCACCAGCTCGTCGCCGAGCCTCCCGAGGAGCTCGCGCGGCTGCTGGCCCCGAGCGACCCCGAGTACGCGCTGCTGCGCGAAGACGCGCGCCAGCTCCTCGCCGAGTCACTCCGAAAAGCCGTGGCCGTGCTCTCCGAGCAGGAGCGAACCCTGCTGCGCTTGCACCATTTCCATGGGTTCACGATGGACCGGCTGGCGCTCATCTATGGCGGCTCGCGCTCCAACGTCGCGCGCAAGGTCGCCGATGCCCGCGAGCAGTTGCTCGAGCGCGTTCGCATGGAGCTCGCGCCCCTGCTGAAGCAGGACCAGCTCGCCCTGGAGAGCCTCCTGGGGCTGGTCAGCAGCCGGCTGGATATCAGCCTCCTGGGACTGTTGAACTAACCGGTCCCTCCGCCGCGAAGGCTGGCGACCCCGGCTCCCAGAATTATTTTGGGACGCCGGTGGGCACGCGCCCTCTTTCTCCTCAGTTGCATGGGCAGCCCTGGCAAGGGGCTGCAAACCTTCGCCAGCGGCAACGAGGCCTGCCTCAGGGCACGTGATGATTCATTCCACCTACGGCAAAGCGACTGCGTTCTTGCCGAGCACCCCGTGGCGGCATGACGCCTCAGCCTGGGTCCTGGTCCTCGGGCTCTTCCTCCTCCCCCTGGGCGCCCGATGCGACGTCTCCCCGGACGTGCATCGCTATGCGGTGTCCATCCACCAGTTGATCGAGGACCTCGAGTACGAGCGTGGGCTGGAGCAAGTCGCCCGAGGCAAGCAGGTGTCGCGAGGTCCCGAGGATGACGTGGTGATGTCACTCTATGAGGGCGTCATCCTGGCGGAGCTGAGCGGAAGGTTGAGCGACGCCGAAGCCGCCTTCAAGGCCGCCCTCTTCTTGAACCCCGATGCGACGTTGCCGCTGCTCGTCTCCCCCAAGGTGAAGCGGCGCTTCGAAGCGCTGCGCCAGGGTGTCCTGAGCGAGCTGGCCGCGCGAGGAGCAAGCCCTGGGCCCTCGGAGCTGGAGCGCTCCTCAGGCGCACAGCAGGTCCAGGCGCTACGAGAGCCGCTCACCCGGGTGGCCCTGGGGCGCACGGAGTCTTCATCCGCTTCCGCCTCATTGCGAGACCGGGCCCTCATCCCCGCCGTGGCGGGAGGCTCCCTCGTCGTCGCGGCGGGCGTCTTCTGGGGGTTGGCGGAGAAGAAGAAGTCGGACCTGGCGCGTCCCGCGCAGCACCTCCGCTCACAGGCCGATGCCAGGGACGTGGCCAGCAGCGCGCGAAGACTGCAGTCAGTCTCCGTGGGACTGCTGGTGGGAGGCATGGCGGGGCTGGGCGCCGCCCTGGGGATGCATCTGCTGGGGTCGCCAGGAGAGCCCGTGCCCCTTCAAGTCGGGCTGAGTGGGACGTCCGCGTTCGTGTCCGGGAGATGGCCATGAAGGCCCCGCTTCGCTCGACAGCCCTTGGCTTGCTGCTGCTCAGCGTCCTTGCCGCCGCGTGCATCGACGTCGACGACGCGGTGGACCAATTCTGTCTCAAGAAACCTGGCGCCTGCCAGGGCAGCGCGCCGGATGCAGGCTCTGACGGCATTGACAGCCAGGATGGAGGTGGGCCGGACGGCGGGGACAGCGGGTCAGGTAACGGGGACGGTGGGTCAGGCAGCGCGGACAGCGGTTCAGACGCAGGCACTGACGCGGGGCTTCCGGATGCCGGGAGCGAACCGCCGGGGTGGAAATCCGTGGCACCCATGCGGTCGCGGCGCATGAGCCATACAGCCACGGAGCTGAATGACGGCCGAGTGCTCGTCGTTGGCGGGAGCAGCTCGGGCCCCCTCCCGACGAACACCACCGAGC
>JAFAAN010000108.1 GCA_023426545.1 Pseudomonadota bacterium | reverse complement strand
GGCGCGGGCTACGCGGACGCGCTGGAGGCGCTGGAGCCGCTGCTGGAGGACGCCCCCGCGCGCCGCGCCGAGGTGCAGGTGGCCCGCGCGGAGCTGGCCGCGGGCCGTGAGCGGCAGGCGCTGCTCCTGGCGGCCGCGCGAGGCTTCGAGGCCGCGGGCCAGTTGCCGGACGCGCTGAGGGTGGCGAAGGATGCTGCCGCGGAGGAGCCGGACGTCGACGCCGCGCTCCGCGTGGCGCACCTGTACCGCGCCTCCGGCGACACGCCGCGCGCGGCGCGGGCGCTGCTCCAGGCCGCGCGGCTGGCGGCGCCCGAGGAGCGGCCGCCGCTGCTGCTGGAGGCCGCGGGCCTCTGGGAGAAGGCGGGCGAGCACGGCGAGGCGCTGGAGGTGTTCGAGCGCATCGCCGCCGAGGCGCCGGACATGCTCGCGCCCTCGGAGCTGGCGGAGCGCTTCGGACGGCTGGGCGCCTTCGCCCGCGCGCTGGAGGTGGGCTTCGCGCCCGCCATGGCCGCGGGTGACCTCACGGACGCGCTGGCCATGGCCGCGCAGGCGGGCGACAAGGCGCGCACGCGGGAGGCCCTGTGGGCCCTGGCCGCGCTGGAGGACGCCGACCCGGCGCATGCCTCCGCCCTGGCGGATGGCCTGCGCGCCGAGGGCGACGCGGAGGGGCTGCTGGAGCTCGCGGGCATGTCCGCCGCGCGCGACGCCGCGTTCGCGGTGGCGCTGCGGGACGAGGTGCTGCGCTCGGCGTCGGCCCCGCTGCTGCCGCGCCTGCGCGCGCTGGAGGAGCTGGCGCCCGAGCCGGGCTTCGCCGCCCGCCTCACGCTGCTGCTGCCGGGCCTGGAGCAGCTCCCGGAGGCCCTGGCGGAGGCGGTGCTGGCCCAGGTGCGGGCGCAGCCCGCGACGGTGCGGGTGGAGGCGCTGGCCATGGCCGCGGACGGCTGGCCCTCGCGGCGCAAGCCGCTGCTGCGCATGCGCCACGCGCTGGAGCTGGAGCTGGGCCGCTTCGAGGCCTGCGCGCGCACGCTGGCGCAGCTCGTCGAGGTGGAGACGGACGCGGGCGCGCGCGCCGTGCTGCACCTGGAGCGCGGCGAGCTGCTGCTCAGCCCGCTGGAGCAGCTCCCCGAGGCGCGCGAGGCCTTCGAGCAGGCCCTGGCGGAGGAGCCCACGCAGCGCCACGCCTTGCGGCACCTGCTGTCGCTGGTGGACCTGGGCGAGGAGCCCGCCGTCTTCGTGTCGCTGGTGGAGCGGGTGGAGCAGGCGGCGGGCGCGGCGGCGGCGGACCCGTACCGCGAGCGGCTGGCCGACGCCTACGAAGCCCTGGGCATGGGGGCGGACGCGGCCGCGCAGCTCGAACGCCTCCCGGAGACGAATGAGCGCCTGGCCCGCCGCGCGCGGCTGGCGGAGGAGCGCGGCCTCACCGGCGAGGCGCTGCGCCTGCGCGAGCAGCTCACCGACGAGCCCGCGGTGCTGGAGGCCATCCTCCGCGGCTACCTGGACGCGCAGCTCGTGTCCCCAGCCGCCCGGCTCGCCGCCCGCCTGTTCGATGCGGGCCAGCTCTCCCCCGAGGTCACCCGTCTGACGGCCGAGCACCTCTCCGCGGTACCCGAAGGCGTGGCCCTGGCCATCCGTCTCTGGCCGCACCTGCTCCGCGAGCAGCCGCTGGACGTGGACGGGTGGACGCTCTACGCGGAGGCCCTGCGGGCGCTGGGCCGGACGGAGGAGTCGCGGCGGGCGGATGGCATCGGCGCGGCGCTGTCCTCCAGCGACGCGGCGGCCCCCCAGGCCCCGGTGTCGCCGCTGCCCGTGCCCTCGGGCTTCGAGCACCCGGTGCCGCCAGACGCGGTGCCCGTCACGGCGGAGCGGCTGCCCCGGCTCGCCGCCGCCCTGCGTCCCGTCCTGGACTCGCTGGGCGCGGGCGAGGTGCAACTCGTCGTGGACCCGGTGGGCGGGGTGGAGGCGTACCTCGCCCGTGGTGACGTGTTGGTGCTGGGCGCGGGCGCGCTGTCCTGCTTCGGGGCGCCCGAGCTGAGCTACCTGTGCGCGCTGGCGCTGGCCCTGGGGAAGGACGGCGCCGCGCTGGCGCGTCCCGGCCCGGTGCCGGGGCTGGACGCGGCGGCGGTGGCGGCCCTCCGCGCCGTGCCGGCCACGCTGGCGGCGGGGCGCGTCCTGGCGCGGCTCGACCCCGAGGTGCGGGGTGGGGATCCGGCGCGGGTGGATGTAGGCGCGGTGCTGGCCCGGGGAGACACCTTCCGCGCGCTGGCCCTTTGCGTGCTGGATGGCGTCTAGCCGTGTAGCGTTGCCGCGCCATGCACGTGAAGCGCCTTGCTCTCGCCGTCCTGCCCGTCGTGGCCATCGCCGTGGCGATGGCCTGTTACTCCCAGCCGGTGTACCCGGGCGACCAGGTGCTCGGCACCTTCCGCTTCGAGGCCCGCGTGGACGCCGCGCGCACCACGTGCGACGCGTCGGTGCCGGACTTCGCGCAGGTGAATGACGCGGGCGTGTTCCTCTTCGAGGGCACCTTCTCGCGCGACACGGACGCGGGCACGGGCTACTTCACCGTGCAGAACTACTCGCGCGACGCGGGCTATGAGGGACAGGTGGCCACGTCCACGCTGCGGGCCAACGCCCCGCGGGCCTCGTGTGGCACGGGCTGCGAGGACTCCTCCATCGAGGAGACGCTGCGGGTGACGCTCTTCAGCGACAGCCAGGCGCGCGCGCTCAACCGCGACTGCCGCCAGTTCGACGGGGGCATCCCCGACGGCTCGGTGCCGGGGCCCACGGAGAATGGCTACGACGTGTCGCTGGCGTGCGGCTCGCTCACGGACGTCTTCCTGCCGGGCACCCGCAACTGCAATTGCCAGCCGGCGACCTGCACGACGGTGTACACCGTGCAAGGAGAGCGGAGGGATTGATGTCGAAGCGCGCGGTGGTGTTGATTTCGGGCGGCCTGGACTCGACGACGTGCCTGGCCATGGCCAAGGCGAAGGGCTTCGAGCCCGTGTGTCTGGCGGTGGCCTACGGGCAGCGGCACGCGGTGGAGCTGGAGCAGGCGAGGAAGGTCGCCGCCGCCATGGGGGTGACGGACTTCCGGGTGGTGTCCATCGACCTGCGGCAGGTGGGCGGCTCCGCGCTGACGGCGGACATCGAGGTGCCCAAGGACCGGCCCTCGGACGAGATGAGCGACGCCATCCCCGTGACGTACGTGCCCGCGCGCAACGCGCTCTTCCTCTCCCTGGCGCTGGGGCTGGCGGAGGTGGTGGGCAGCACGGACATCTACATCGGCGTCAACGCGGTGGACTACAGCGGCTACCCGGACTGCCGGCCGGAGTTCATCTGCTCGTTCGAGGCGATGGCCAACCTGGCGACCAAGGCCGGCGCGGAGGGCGCGCGCTTCACCGTGCATGCGCCGCTGTCCGGCCTGACGAAGGCGGACATCATCCGCGAGGGCGTGAAGCTGGGCGTGGACTACGGGATGACGCACTCCTGCTATGACCCGGATGCCCAGGGCCGCGCGTGCGGGCGCTGTGACAGCTGCCTGCTGCGCAAGAAGGGCTTCGAGGAGGCCGGCGTCCCGGACCCCACGCGCTACACGGAGTCCGCGTGACGCCGCGCGCGGCGCGGGGCGTGGTGGCGGCGCTCGGGCTGGTGTCCGGCGCCGCGCTCGCGGAGGACGCGGGGACGCCGAAGGACGCCGCGCCGCTCGTGGACGCCACCGCGGTGGTGGCGGACCTGGTCGTGGACCTGCGCTACGCGACGGAGGACAACTTCCTCAAGCGGAAGGTGTACCCGGACACGGCCCGCTGCCTGCTGCTGCCCGAGTCGGCCCAGCGGCTGAAGCAGGCCGCGGACGCGCTCCGCGCGAAGGGCTACCGGCTGAAGGTGTACGACTGCTATCGGCCCCGCGCGGTGCAGTGGGAGATGTGGAAGCTCATGCCGGTGCCCGGCTATGTCGCGAACCCGCGCACCGGCTCCAACCACAACCGGGGTGGGGCGGTGGACCTCACGCTGACGACGCTGGACGGCAAGGCGGTGGAGATGCCCACCCCCTTCGACACCTTCAGCCCCGCCGCGCACCACGGCTATCAGGGCGGCACCGAGGCGTCCCGCAAGCACCGGGAGGTCCTGCGCGAGGCCATGGAAGGCGCGGGCTTCAAGCGCAACCGCATGGAGTGGTGGCACTACGACCTGCCGGACGCGAAGAAGCGCCCCGTGCTGGACGTGCCCTTCTCTCCGCCATGACATGATGAATCCATGATGAACGGAGGTCCCGCCTGCGGCACGCTGCCGGTACCTCCCCAGGGTGCTCACGGCGCACGTGGCCCGGGACGGCACCCACGATGAAGCCCACCCTCTGCAACGCCCTCTGTGCCGTCCTCCTGCTGCTGGCCGCGCCTGCGCTGGCGGCGGGGAGCCTCTCCGGCACCGTCGTCCGTGCCGCCGACAAGAGCCCGCTTCAGGAGGTGCGCGTCACCGCGACCTCGCCCGGGCTGGCGGAGCCCCGCTCCACGGTGACGGATGCACAGGGCGGCTTCCGCTTCCCCCAACTGGCGGAGGGCGTCTATTCGCTCCGCTTCGAGAAGGAGTCGTTCCAGGCGCTGAGCCGGACGGACGTCGTGGTGAGGTCCGGGCAGGAGTCGCGCGTGGACGTGGCGCTGTCGACCGCGCTCCAGCCTCGCCCCTCCGTCCTCGCACCCGTGGCGCAGGGCGCTGACCGGGAGCCGTCCCCCGCCTGGACGTTGCAGCACCTGCCCGTGCTCGTGCCGGATGGCGCGTGGATGGCCCTCTATCGCGCGCGGCCGGGGAAGCCGGGCGCCGGTATCGAGATGCGGGGGTTCGGCGTGAACCCCACCATCGACACGGAGGAGCTGCGCGTCTCGGAGTTCCCCGTGGCCGTGGACACCCGCCCCTACGCGGTGGCGCGCGACTACCTGTCCCGCGACGTCTTCCCCTCGGAAGGCACGGTGCGGACGGAGGCCTTCATCAACAGCTTCGACGCAGGGGACGAAGGCGAGCCCTACGGCCCCTTCCTGCTCTACGTCGAGGGCTTCCCGTCGCCCAGCCGCAAGGGCTACCACGTGGTGCGAATCACGGTGACGGCCCGAGAGCCGGTCCGCGAAGTGGGCGTCCAGGTGGAGTTCAACCGGCAGGCCGTCGCCCGCTACCGGCTGCTGGGCTACGAGTACCTGTCTCCATCTCCCGAGCCGCCGGACCCGGGCGCCGACGCGGAGTGGTTCCCGCTGGGGGCTGGCCAGTCCGTCACCTCCATCCACGAGGTGAAGCTGCTCGGGCCCTCCATCGCCTTCGGGATGCTCCGGGTGCGCTACGAGCAGGGGAGCTCGCGCATCTGGCGCCGGGTGCAGATGCTGATGCCCTCCAGCACGTTGCGCTCCGACTACGCCCGGGCCGCCGCTTCCACGCGCCTGGCCTATGTGGCGGCCGCGTTCGCGGAGAAGCTGCGGGGCTCCTTCTGGACGCGGGCCCTGGACTGGCCCCGGCTGCTGGCGCTGTGGGACGGCATCGGCGAGCCGCTGCGAAGCCGCAAGGATGTGGTGGAGCTGGGGACGCTCATCCGCAAGGCGCAGGCGCTCGACACGCGCAAGAACCGCTTCGAGCGCCTCATGCCCAGCGGGGCCTCGGACTTCGACGACGTGCCCTCTCTGGGGAACTGAGCCGCGCCGATGCTCCGCCGGTTGCTGCCCACCCTCATCGCGCTCCTCCTGGGCTTCGCCGGGCTGGCCTGGGGCCTGGGCTCTCTCCAGCGCATCTTCGCCGCGGAGCGGGACGACGCGCAGGCCTCGCTCGAATCCCGCAGGGAGGCCCTGGAGCAGTACGCCCGCGCCTCCCTGGCCCAGTCGCTGCGGGACCGGCTGGACGCGGCCCGCCCGGCCCTGGAGGCCGCCGCGATGGACCCGCTCGCTCCGGCCGCGGGGCTCTATCTGCGAGAGCGGGGCACACAGCTCCTGCCCCGCCTGGCGCTCCATGACTCCGGCGAAGACACGCCCGCGAAGGCGCGCTACGCGGGCCTGCGCGCTGGCACCGAGCGGGCGGACGAGGCCGAGGACCCCTGGGCGGAGCGGCTCGCGCTGATTCGTGAGGTGGACCGGGCGCTGGCGCGAGGCGACCGCCGCGCGTCCACCGTGGCGCTGCTGGCGCTGCTCCAGCACCGCTCGCAGTACGTGCTGGCCTCCACGCGCGACGTGCCGGGCTTCCTGGTGGTCCTGGAGGTGCTGGCGGAGCGAGGCGACCCCGTGCCCCAGTTGATGCATGCGCTGGTGCGGGACGGGCTGGCGGACGGACGCAGCGGGAGGCTGGATGGGCTCCAGCGCTTGCTCCTGCTGCGCCGCGCGCGCTTCACGAAGGCGGACTTCGACTTCCTGCGCGAGCGCATCGTGGCGCTCTCCGCGAAGGCGGGCGTGCCGGCGGCCGACTTCGAGGCGCGCGCCGCCGAGCTGGCCTCCGAGCCGCTGCCGCTGCCCGGGGCGCTCCCCGGCCCCGTGCTGGTGCGGGCGGGGTGGTACCTGGAGCCACGCGGCGGCGGCCACGTGCGGGGCGTGGCGGTGGACGCGGGCGCGCTGCTCCAGTCGCTGACGCGGGAGATGCGAGAGCGGGGGCTGCTCGAACCCGACGGGCAGGTGCGGCTGCTGGCGGACGCGGAGGTGCTGCCACTGGAGGACCTGCCCCTGTCCGTGGACACACCGGAGTGGGCGCGGGCCCAGCTCTCGCTGGAGCGGCGCTATCGGCTGAAGACGGGCATGGTGGCGCTGTGCGCGGCGCTGGCCCTGGGCATCGCCGCGCTGGCCTTCGTGGCCCAGCAACGCAAGCTGCGCTTCCTGGAGCTGAAGAGTGACTTCGTGGCCACGGTGTCGCACGAGCTGCGCACGCCGCTGGCCTCCATCCGGCTGCTGGCGGAGACGCTGGAGTGGCGCCTGGCGGAGGGCACGGACGCGCGCGACTACCCGGCGCGCATCGTCCGCGAGGCGGACGGGCTGGGCTTCCTGGTGGAGAACCTGCTGTCCTTCAACCGCATCGACAAGGGCCGCTGGGTGCCGAAGCTGGCGCCGGTGCGCCTGGACGAGCTGGTGGCCGAGCTGCGCCGCGACCTGGAGTCCTGGTCCAGCGTTCCCGTGGAGCTGGAGGCCGACGTGGGCGAGCACACCCTGCGCGTCGACGGACAGCTTTTGCGCCTGCTGCTCTCCAACCTCGCGCGCAACGCGTGCGCCTACAACACCCGCAGCCCCGTGCGCCTGCGGGTGGAGGCCCTGCCGGACGGCCGGCTGCGCTTCTCCGACAATGGCGTTGGCATTCCCCGGGCCCAGTGGGAGCGCGCCTTCGAGGAGTTCGTGCGCCTGCCCGGCCAGGGACATGACGCCCCCGGCAGCGGCCTGGGGCTGGCCCTGTGCCGCCGCATCATGCGCGTGCACGGGGGCACGCTGCACGTGGTCGCCTCCAGTCCCGAAGGCACCACCTTCGAGCTTCGCTTCCCTCCCACGGTGACGACATGACCCCATCCGTTCCGGCAATCCTCCTGGTGGAGGACGACGCCAACCTGCGGCTCGCGCTGCGTGACAACCTGGAGAACCAGGGCGGCTACGCGGTGGAGGAGGCCACCTGTGTGCGTGAGGCGCGCGAGCACCTGGGCCGGCGCGACTTCCAGCTCATCCTGCTGGACGTCATGCTGCCGGACGGCGACGGCTACACGCTGTGCCGCGCGCTCCGGGAGGAAGGCGTGACGACGCCCGTGCTGATGCTCACCGCGCGCACGCTGGAGGACGACGTGGTGCGGGGCTTCGAGTCGGGCGCGCAGGACTACCTGGCCAAGCCCTATCGGCTGCGCGAGCTGCTCGCGCGCGTGGGCGCGCTGGTGCGCCGCTCCGGCGCGGCGACGGTGAAGGGCCTGCGCTTCGCGGGCTACCGGCTGGACCTGGACCGCCGCAAGGTGGAGACGCCCGCGGGGACGCCGGTGGAGCTGACGCGGACGGAGTTCGACCTGCTCGCCTTCATGGTGCGCGAGCGCGAGCGCGTGCTGCGCCGGGACGAAATCCTGGACGCGGTGTGGGGCCGCGACGTCGTCGTGGACCCGCACACGGTGGACAACTTCGTCTCCAGCCTGAAGAAGAAGCTGGGCTGGAACAGCACGTCCCGCTTCGCCATCCAGACGGTGCGCGGCGTGGGGTACCGGATGGAGATTGAAGCGGCCTGACGTCAGCGCAGCGGGTTGCGGCGCAGGCGCTCGGCCAGGGCGTCCAGCTCGGCCCGCCGCGAGGGCTCGGCCCGCGCACGCGCGGCGTCGATGAGCGCGGGCGTCTCCGGCGCGTCCACGCGCAGCAGGGCATTGGAGACCGCGCGCCGCACGTCCCCGTCGGTGTCCAGGTACACGCGCACCAGGGCCTCGGCGGCCTCTCGGCGGATGGCGCGTTCCTCCGTGCGCGCCTTCACCCCGGACGTCTGCCAGGCCCACGCGGAGCCGGCATCCCCCAGCGCGCGGGCGATGCGGCGCAGGCGCTCGCGGTCCGGACGGGCTTCCAGGGCTGCCACCAGCGCGCGTGTCGCCACCCGCCTCCGGCACTGGCCCAGGGCGTCCAGCGCGGCCTCTCCCCGGGGGCCTGGCTGGCGGGAGAGGGGGATGAGCGCGCTCGCGGCCTCCAGCGTCTCCAGCCGCGCCAGCGCGCCCGCCGCCGCGTGCAGGACCAGCGGCGGTGTGTCCGGGGCTTCGAGCAACTCCACCCACAGGGGATGCAGCCGCGCGTCGCGCAGGGCTCCGGCGGCTTCAACCATGCCCACCGTGAGCGCCAGTTGCGCGGGCTCGCGGGTGGGGAGTAGGGCCTTGTCCCGGGGCGGGAACGCGAGCCGCTCCACCATGGGCCACAGCGCCTCCGGCCCCAGCGCCTTCAGCCCCGGCCCCGTCGCGGCCAGCGTGCCCTGCTTCCTCGCGTCCAGTGCGTCCACCTGCGCGGCGGCCTGGTCGAAGCGGATGAAGGCCTCGGGGCTCTCCCGGCGGGCCCGGGTGATGTGCTCCCGCAGCGCGTCCCTCCAGGCGTTGGCGGAAGGTGCCTCGGAGGCCTTCGCGCCCAGCGCGGCCAGCAGCAGGGCGGTGCCCAGTCCAAGCCAGAGTCCTCGCGTCATCGGCCGCTCTCCCACCACTTGAAGTCGGGGACGCGTCGCGCGGTCTGGGTGGCGCAGTGAACGTCGCCCTGCAACTGATGGAACGGGGCCCAGGCATCCACCCAGTGCACACGGATGCCGTACGCGCCGAGCGCCTCCTCGAAGTGGGCCTTGAACAGGTCCTTCCCGTCGATGACGGGCCCGTGCGGGTCGGGCGCAACGACTTGCGTGGGCGTCAGCGACAGCAGGTTCAGCGTCGCGGGCTGATAGGCCGTCACGCCGGATGACGCGTTCTGGAAGAGGAAGGGGACGCGCACGACCTCGTCCTCCGTGAGGCCCGTCTCCTCGCGGAGGATGGAGAGCTGCGTGTCGATCTCCAGGGCCGCCACCGCGCTCGCATCCATCAGCCCGGGGTTGTCGAGCACCTTGGCGATGTGCGTCTCCGCGGGGACGGCGTACGACCAGGACAGCCCAGCGAAGAGCTTCGCGTCACCGTGCCCCTGGGCCTGCGCGTCCTGGAGCATCCGCCGCGCGAGCGCCGGGTCGGCCATCAGCGCAATCCACCCGCGTGGCGTGGGGGCGGGCAGGAAGGTGAAGGTCTCGTCCACGTGGTCCACGAACAGCCACGAGGTGTCCACGTAGAGGGGCGGCTGCTGGCCCTGCGCCTCCAGCAGCTTCGTGAAGCTGGGGTCGGGCTGGTAGTCGGGCCGGGTGTCCGGGCCGCGGCCCCGGAACAGCCGGCCCAGGGGAAATGACACGCCGTCCTTTTCGTAGGGCGGGATGACCTCCGTGTTGCCAAACGAGTTCAGCGTCTGGGACGGCAGGGACATGTCCTGCTGGTACTGCTGGACGGCGGCCCGGTCGGGGCCTCGCAGCCAGAAGGCGATGCGGCCGGCGGCTCGCAGCGGCGCGCGCTCCGACGTGTTGTAGAAGTGGGGGGCGCGGTAGTGGACCTGGATGACGTGCTGGCGCCCGCCAGGCGCCGGCATCGACATGTACGCGGGCTCGAAATAGTCCTGCGCCCAGAGGTCGTCCACCGCGAACTCCGAGTACACCATCCGCTCCCCGGAGTCCTCCAGCACACTGCCCAGGGCCTGCCGGAAGCGCGCGGACTCCAGGCTGGCCGAGGGCTTGGAGACGAAGACGTTCCACGCGGGCGTGAGGTGATGGAACAGCACCACCGGCGCGACGCGCATGCGGACGGTGTCGGTGAACACGGGGTCGTCCGGGTTGTTGCGGCCGATGGTGAGCACCACGTCCGCGAACCCGTCCCATTCCTCGGGGTCGCGCACGATGTCGC
This sequence comes from Pseudomonadota bacterium, assembly GCA_023426545.1. Taxonomy (GTDB): domain Bacteria; phylum Myxococcota; class Myxococcia; order Myxococcales; family Myxococcaceae; genus Myxococcus. The sequence continues at coordinate 16,941 of JAFAAN010000108.1, read as the reverse complement.
GGCCTTCAATGGCCAGCTCCACACCGCGGCGGATCTCGGCCGCCGTGAGGAACACCGTGTCGGGGAAGCGGCCGGAGACGAACTCGCCCCGGACGCGCTTGAACAGGCGCACCTTGCTGCTCGCCGCGCCGGACACGCTGACGGAGCCCTGCGTCCCGGCGGGGGCCTCGGGCCAGGGGACGGTGCGCAGGCGGGCGAGGTCCTCGAGGTCCGCCTCTCCGTTGACCACCGAGTCCATGGCGTCATGGCACTGGGCCAGCGCGTCGTCGCTGATGCGGTCGGGGTCCATGGAGAAGGGGCAGGCCTTCTCGTCATCGTCGATGTTGGCCAGGAAGATGGCGCCGCGCTCCGCGGTCCAGGTGTCCTCGCCTTCGTCCTCGGATGGGTTGTGAAGCTCAACGATGCCGTTGCGATTCACATCCGCACGCAGGTCCACCACCGGGTGGAAGGGACCTTGGAGCGGGTCCCCCGCACCAGGGGAAGGACCGTCAGCATCCGGCGAAGGGGCGCAGGCGCCCACCATGGCGAGCGCCAGCAGCAGTGACCGGGTGGGCCGTGCTCGTGCATGCGGGAGTGGCGGCATGGACGCTCTCCGGAGGCTCGGTGAGTCGGCCCCGGTACTGCGGGGCGCGCTCGGCGGGTGGAGCCCTGTCGAACGACATCGAGCGCGCTCGTGCAAGTCTCGAAGGCGCGAGGCGGAAAGCCGTTGCGTCAGGCAAGCGTCTCTTGACTTGACCTCGGTCTGATATCGCACGCGCGGCACAGTCTACGGGCGCCAGGGGATGTCTCCGCTGGAGCAGCGGGCGGGGCGCCATCCGGGCGGTGTGTTCGCCCGCTCTGCGGCCCTGCTTCCACGCGCGAGCGCGGTGCAGCCCCCGATGCCGAGACGGCTGGAATCTCTGGCGCCCCTCACCGTTCAGGTGCGCGATGCATCGGTCTTTGCAATTCTTCAACGAAGCACGCCGGGTCGCGCGGTGGCCCGTCGTATCCCCGCGACGGTTCCCCGTTCCGCGGCAGGCGGCTCGCACGAGAGGAGTCGGCTTGCGGCACGGCGCTCCTTGGAAGTGGCTCGCCGCGCCGCCGTGCGCGCTCCTCCTGCTCACGCTCCTGACGGGGTGCCCGCTCGCGGAGAACTACACCGACGATACCGGACCAAGGTACAGCGGCGACCATCGCGCGCCCGGTCCCGTCTCCGCGGAGGCCCCCTCCTCGGTGACCGTCGTGACGTTCAACCTCGCCTTCGCGGAGCAGGTCACCGAGGCCATCACGGCGCTCCAGAGGCCGCCGCTTGCGGGAGCGGATGTCATCGCGATGCAGGAGATGGACGCGTCCGCGGTGGACCGAATCGCGAAGGAGCTTGGGCTGTCCTACGTCTACTACCCCGCCTCCGTGCAGGTGGATGACGACGACTTCGGGAATGCGCTGTTGAGCCGGTGGCCCATCACCGCTGACTGGAAGATTCACCTTCCCCACGACGACCCGTACCACCAGCGCCGCCGCATCGCCGTCGTCGCGACGCTGGACATCCATGGCACCCCCGTCCAGGTGGTCTCCGTGCACAACGCGACCCCCATCGTCGGGCTCGGCGGGCGGCTCGACCAGGCGGAGACCATCATCAACGCGCTTGAAGGGACGGGGCCGTTGCAGGTCATCGCAGGCGACTTCAACACCTCCGACCCGGGCAGCCTCGGGCAGACCGTGAAGCTGTTCTCGAAGCGGGGGTTCCAATGGGCCTCGGAAGGCGTGGGCGACACCGTGGACTCGGTGCTCGGCGGCTTCCCGCTCGACTTCGTCTTCTCCCAGGGGCTCGTTCCGATGGAGCGCGGCGTGGATAGACGTCCCGCAGGGAGCGACCATCATCCGGTCTGGGTACGCTTCGCGTGGCCGCCATGACGCCGCGGCATGTCATTCGCCTCCTTGGGGTGAGTGGGCTGCTCCTCGCCATCCCTGGCTGCCTGAGCGGAGCGCGGAACCTCGGTGCGGCGACGACCCCCGTGGGGACGACCGACGTCGGCGTTTCGTTGAATGGGATTGCCTTCGAGCGCGGCCGGGAGCGGGCATATCTGCCCAGTCCCGAGCTCACCTTCCGGAAGGGGGCAGGCGAGAACTGGGACTGGGGCGGTCGCCTGACGTTGTTGGGCCTCGAGCTCGGGACGCGGCACCGGCTCCTCGACGATTCACGGTGGACGTTGTCGGTCGCCCCGAGCGCGGGCCTCTGGTTCGTGCCCGTCACCAACAACTCCACGGAGCCCGTCAACTTCCGCCTCGGGGCGCAGGCGCTGCTCGACTATCGGCTCGGCCGAGACTGGACCCTCACCGGGGGCGCTTCGCTGATGGGCTCCGTCGCCGGCCCCCTCACCGCCTTTCAAGGCAGGTTCAACGGCACGCACCTGCTGGCTTCACCGGGCGGCTCGCTGGGCGTGGCGTTCCGGTTGGGCCCGACCCTCGAGCTGCGAGCAGAGGGCGGCTTCGAGCTTCCCTTCGAGCTGAGAGAAGGCCGCCGCCAGACGGCTGGCTATGGCGGCCTGACGCTCCGCTGGCGGCGCGCCGACCGGCGATGACGGTACTCGCCGGGTAGGGGCGGGCGCCCCAAGCGTTCAATGCTGGCCGAGCGGCCTGCATGTGACGGGCAACCTGTTCAGGCCCGAGCAGAGGCCGTGCGTGAAGGCGGAAGCGCGTTGGCGCCGTCCTCGGCCATGCTGGAAGTGGCCGGCTCGGGACCCAGGGAGAGGCGAAGCGCGGCCCCGGTGGGCACCGCCGAGGGGCATTCCGCATGCTCGTCTTCGAAATCATCGTGGGGCTCCTGCTCGCGGGAGCGGGCCTCACCGCGCTGTCGCGCCGCCTCGGGACACCCTATCCGGCGATGGTGGCGCTGGCGGGGGCGGGGCTGGCGCTCGTCCCCGGGACGCCGACGCTCGTCCTGGACCCCGAGCTCGCGCTGACGCTGTTCGTCGCCCCCGTGCTGCTGGACGCGGCGTTCGATGCCTCCCTCCGGGACCTCCGGGCGAACTGGCGCACCGTCGCGGGGCTCGTCATCGGCGCTGTCGCATTCACCATCGTCGTCGTCGCGGTCGTCGCCCACCTGCTCGTGCCGGACATGCCCTGGGCCGTGGCGATTGCGCTGGGCGCCATCGTGGCCCCTCCGGACGCGGCGGCGGCGACGGCCGTGCTCAAGCAGCTCCGGCCGCCGTACCGCCTGCTCGTCGTCCTCGAAGGGGAGAGCCTCTTCAATGATGCGAGCGCGCTCCTGGTCTACCGGCTGGCGGTCGGCACCGTGGGGAGCGTGGCGCTCGGGTTCCTGCTGTCGCGCGTCGTCGTCCAGGTCATCGCGAGGATTCACGACGTCGCCATCGCGGTCGTGGTCCAGTTCTGCGGGACCTTCGCTGTGTGGTTGCTCGCGGAGCGGCTCCACCTCTCCGGCATCCTGACGGTCGTCGTGTTCGCGATGGCGACCGCGCGCCGCTCCGCGGAGACGACCCCGGCGCGCGTCCGGATTCCCTCCTATGCCGTCTGGGACTTCGCTGTCTTCGTGCTGAACGTCCTCGCCTTCATCCTGGTGGGGTTCCAGTTGAAGGACATCCTGGGCCGCTTGGATTCGAAAACCCTGCTCGCGTATGCCGGTGTCGCGGCCACGGTCTGCGCCGCGACGATGGTCGCGCGCATCGCATGGGTGTCGGGGGCCGCCGCGCTCAGCCGCGGATGGCACCGCTGGCGGTCACGCCACACGCCTGGGCGGGACGGCTCGTCCGTCCTGTCAAGGGAGGCAGCGGCGGTCATCGGGTGGTGTGGCATGCGGGGAATCGTGACGCTCGCGGCGGCGCTCGCGCTGCCCACGGGGCGCGGCGGCTCGCCCGCCTTTCCGTTCCGGGACCTGGTCCTCTTCACGGCCTTCTCTGTCGTGTTGGGCACGCTCGTCGTCCAGGGCATGACGCTCCGACCGCTCCTCGACGCGCTCCAGTTCGAGGTCGATGACTCGGTGGAGCGGGAGGTGCGGCTCGCCCGGGTCGCGTCGCTGCGCGCGGCGTTCCAGGCCACATGCGAGCGGCCAGACGAGGAGATGTCGGGGCTGCTTCGCCGCCGCTATGAGGTCCTGCTCCGGCGCGCCGAGGCGGACCTGGCCAGCGGCGGGAGCGCGTCACATGGGGCCTCCGAGGATGACAGCCACGCCTTCGACGTCGACGCGGCCATCGTCCGCGGGGTGACGTCGGCCGCGCGGCGCCGGCTCATCGCGCTGCGAGCGGATGGCACCATTGGCGATGCCGCCTTTCAGCGTATCGAGCAGGAGCTCGACCTGGAGGAGCTGGATTTGCAGCAGCTCACCTCGGGTGAGTCCACGGGGGCCTGACGTCTGCCCGAATGGAAGTGGGGGACGCGGAGAGCGTGAAGGCTGTTGACGCCCCCTCCCACGAGAGGGGGCGTCATCCGCCGCGAGGCATGGCTTCGCGGCTGTCAGCGGGCCGGGATGACCTCCAGGTCGACCAGGATGGTGCGGAGCGCCTCGATGCGGTCCGGGGCGAGCGGCTGCAGGGGCGCCCGGAGCGGACCGACCCGGATGCCCATGAGCTCGAGCGCCGCGGGGATGGTGCGGGGCAGGCCGTGCGCGCCGATGAACTGGAGGAAGGGGAGCTGCCGGTGGAAGGAGCGCCGCGCGGTCTCGAGGTCGCCGCGCGTCACCGCCTCGTAAAGCTCGACGTTGAGGCGGGGGATGACATGGGGTGCGGCGGTGCACCAGCCGCGCGCCCCGGCGGCGAGCGCCGAGAACGCGAGCGGGTTGCTGCCGTTGTAGAACGCCACCTGCTCGCCGCAGAGCTGCACGAGCCGGTGCATCCGGTTCACGTCACCCGTGCTCTCCTTCACCATCGTGACGTTGGGGATGCGAAGCACCCGGGCAATCGTCTCGGGGCCGAGGTCGAGCCCACCCGTCGCAGGGTTGTTGTACAGCGCGATGGGAAGGGAGATGGCCCGGGCCACGGCGTCGAAGTGGGCGACGATTTCGTCCTCGGTGAGCTTCCAGTAGCTCATCGGGATGATCATCACCGCGCTCGCGCCCACGCGCTCGGCGTGGCGCGCGTGATGGACGGTCCGCTCGGTGGTGAGGCTGGAGACGCCCACCAGCGTCGGGACGCGGCCCGCGACGCGCTTCACCACCGTCTCCGCCACCGCCTCGCGCTCGTCGTCGGAGAGGTAGGGGAGCACGCCGGTGCTGCCCAGGGGCGCCAGCGCGTGCACGCCCGCGGCGAGCATGTCATCGACGATTCGCTCCAGGAGCGGCTCGTCCACGCGGCCCGCGTCGGTGAAGGGGGTGATGGGATACGCCACGATGCCTCGCAGGGGCGCGCTCATCGGGCACCTCCGTCATCCTCATGGCGCGTGTCGAAGAGCTGGTCCCCCCGCTCGGGGACCTCCTCCCGCAGCGCCACGCCCCCCATGTTCTGGAGCATGGGCGCGTTCTCGCACGCGAGGTAGCGCGCCCGCGTCGTGCCGGTGTTGACGTGGTTGTGCCACGCCCACACCGGCACGTAGATGGCGTCCCCCTGCTTCCAGTTCACGCGCTTGCCACCGACGTACGAATAGCCCTCGCCCTCGAGGACGTAGAGGACGGTCTCGTAGGTGTGCCGGTGCCGGTTGGAGGACTGGCCCACGTCCAGCCAGCCAATCGTCATGCTGATGGCATGGGAGGGCAGGTCGACGAAGAAGACGGGGTGCTTCCGCGCCTTCGAATAGTCCCCGTGCTGTCCCGTCGCCTCGACGCCGGGATGGGCGAGCTTGTCGGGCATCACGACCCGTGGGCGGGGAGGCGTCTTGTCGAAGTCCGCTGAGTGGTATCTGGCGCTCATCGTTGCTCCTGTGCCGCCGGGGAATCCGGCTTGCGTGGCGAAGACAGGTAGCGCACAACTGGACCCCTGAAAGGAGCCAGTCAGAACATCATGAAGGGTCCGGCTCAGCGTCCCTGGCGGTTCGATTTCGCGCTCGATGACACGTCGGCCGTGCCACGGCAGACGCAGTTGGCGCGTTCACTGATTTCCGAAATCCAGCGGGGGCGGCTCGCGCCGGGTGCATTCCTTCCTGGCAGCCGGACGTTGGCGGTGCAGGTGGGCGTCAACCGGAAGGTGGTCGTCGCCGCCGTGGAGGACCTCGTCGCGCAGGGGTGGTTGGAGGCCCTACCGGCGCGAGGTGTCCGGGTCGCGTTGAATCTCCCCCAGTTCCCCGTGGGCGATGTGGAGGGGCGCCGTTCGGGAGCGCCCCGGGGGAGAGCGCCTCGGGCTCCGCTCATGCGCGTGAGCGACGGCTTCCCGGACCCGCGCATCGCTCCGGTGGACGCGCTCGCCCGCGCACAGCGGCGGGCCCTGCGTTCGTTGGCCCGCGCTGGGAGCCTGGGGTACGGCGACGCCGGGGGAGACGTGACCTTGAGGGAGCTCCTCGCGAGCTTCGTCAACCAGGCCCGTGGCTTGTCGTGTTCGATGGAGGAGGTCGTCCTCACCTCCGGAAGCCAGGGCGCGTTGAGCCTGTTCGCGCTGGCCTGCCTCCAGAGAGGTGACGTCGTGGCCGTCGAGAACCCCGGCTACGTGCCTGCGTGGCGCGCCTTCGCGCTGGCGGGCGCCTCGGTGGTCCACGTCCGCGTCGATGAGGAGGGGCTCGTCACCGACGAGCTCGAAGCCGTGGCCCGGAAGCTTCGGGGGCGGCTGAAGGCCGTGTACCTCACGCCGCACCACCAGTATCCGACGACGGTGACGCTCACGCCCGAGCGGCGCATGCACCTGCGGAGCCTCGGTGAGCGGTACGGCCTGACGGTCATCGAGGACGACTACGACTACGAATATCACTTCGATGGGACACCCCGGCTGCCGCTGTCCGCGACGCCCGCCGGAGGGCTGCCCTTCGTCTATGTCGCGTCCCTGTCGAAGCTCCTCGCCCCGGCCGTGCGGCTCGGCTACGTCATCGCCAGCAGGGACATCACCTCACGGCTGCGGGCCACCCGCGAGTGTCTCGACCGGCAGGGCAACGTGGTGCTGGAACGCGCCATCGCCGAGCTCATCGAGGAAGGCGAGCTCCAGCGCCACGCCCGGAAGGCCCGCCTGCTCTACCGGCAGCGCAGGGACTTCGTGATGCAGCGTCTGTCTTCGAGCCCGCGCCTGCGGGCGGCATTCGAGTGCGATTCCCCGAGCGGCGGGCTCGCGCTGTGGATCCGGCTGAAGGGCATCACGATGGCCGCGCTGGCCGAGCGCGCGCAGGCCCGAGGGCTGCTCCTCGCCCCTGGCTCCACACACCTCGCGCGCGGCACGGTGGAGGCCTTTCGCTTCGGCTTCGCCGCGTACACGCCCGAGGAACTCTCCGCCATCTGGGACACGCTGGAGGGCTGCCTCGATTCGAGTTCCTCGCGGACGTCGTAGCCGCGGCGTCCGTCGTCCAGTCACAGCGGGCAGCATGAGCGGGCGTGGAGGTGGGGCCGCGCCAGCGTGCGCCCATCAGGTGCTGTCGCGTCGCATTGTCACGTGGTGCAGACTGCGGCGATGCTTCGCCTGCGCCGCATGCTCCTCCTCGTCCTGGCCACCCTTGGAACGATGTACCTGCTGGCGTGCGTGGCGGCGTTCGCACTGCAACGCTCGCTGCTCTACCCAGCGCCCAAGCGCGCGCCGTTGCAGGCCGAGGCGGATGGCTTCAGCCGTCTTCCCCTGGAGGGAGAGCTGTACGTGGACCTCTTCTATCTGCCCGCGCCTCCCGGGGCCCCCACGGTGGTGCACTTCCATGGCAACGGCGAAGAGGTGCTGATGCAGGTGGGGCTGGGGCGCCTGATGGCCGAGCGCGGGCTGGGGTTCCTGGCCGTCGAGTACCCGGGCTATGGCGCCTCGCCTGGCAGCCCCACGGAGGAGGGCATCTACGCCGCCGCGGAGGCGGCGCTCGCGTGGCTGCGCACGAAGGGCGTGACGTCACAGCAGACGGTGCTCAGCGGCCGCAGCCTGGGGACGGGCGTGGCTGTGGAGATGGCGCGGCGCGGGCACGGCGCCCGGGTCATGCTGGTGAGCCCCTACACATCCATCACTGACATCGCGGCCACGGCCTTCCCCTTCCTGCCCGCGCGTCTGTTGACGCGTGACCGGTATGACACCGCGTCCAAGGCCGCCGCCGTGAAGCTGCCCGTGCTCATCATTCACGGAGAGGAGGACACGCTCATCCCCGTGGACATGGGGCGTCGGCTGGGCAAGCTCTTTCCCCAGGCCACGGTGGAGACGGTGGCCGGCGCGGGGCACAACGACGTCCTGGAGGACGCCGGCAAGGTGTTCAGGCACCGGATGGCCTCGTTCGCGCTTGGGCAGCCCTGAGCGCGCGCAGGAGGCCGCCCGTCATGCCGCCGGGCGCCCGCTGGGACCTTGTGTGGCCTCGTGCCGGCTCCTACGCTCCCCGCCGCCGGCTCTGTGCTCGGGCTGGCGTTGACCGGGAGCGTGCCGCATGTCGACCTCCACTTCGCCCGTCATCGGCATCATTGGCGGCAGTGGTCTCTACCAGATGGATGGGCTGAAGGACGTCGAGTGGAGGGAGGTTGGCTCTCCTTTCGGCGAGCCCTCGGACGCGCTGTGCTTCGGCACGCTCGAAGGCCACCGCGTCGTCTTCCTGCCGCGTCACGGCCGGGGTCACCGGCTGGCGCCGACGGACATCAACTTCCGGGCGAACATCGACGCGCTCAAGCGCAGCGGCGTGACGGACCTGCTCTCGCTGTCGGCGGTGGGCGGCCTTCGCGAGGAGTTCCCGCCCGGCACCTTCGTCGTCGTGGACCAGTTCATCGACCGGACCTTCGCCCGGGAGAAGAGCTTCTTCGGCACGGGGCTCGTTGGTGTGCGCGGCGGGTGGCGCCGACGTGCGCTGCGAGCCCGTGCTGCTGGACGGCGCCGAGATGGCGCGCGTCCTGGAGAAGTTCAAGACGTACGGCCAGCAGCCGGCGCCCCCGTCGCGCGAAGGGTGAGCACCGTCACCTCCGTGGGCACGCCGATGCGGAAGGGCAGCCAGTGCCCGGTGCCGCCCGACACGTACAGCTGATGGTCGCCCTGGCGGTAGCGGCCCAGCATGTACTTGAAGGCGAACCAGAAGGCCGGGACGCCGAGGAAGGCCACCTGTCCGCCGTGGGTGTGGCCGGCCAGCGTCAGCCGGGCGCCGCGCTCGGCCGCGAGCGGAAAGAAGTCCGGGTGGTGCGTCAGGCAGAGCACCACCTCGTCCGGTGAGATGCCCTGGAAGGCGGTCTCCGCGGAGGCTTGCATGCGCTCGGCCTTCACGCGGTGGCTGCGGCCCGACATGGGGTAGTCCACGCCCACCACGCGCACGCGCTGTCCCGCGTGCTCGAAGGTGTGCGAGGCGTCCACCAGCAGGCGCACGGGGCCGCCGCGCGCCTCCACGTCGGCGTAGGCCCGGCGAATGGGGCCCAGGCCGCGCCAGTGCTCGTGGTTGCCCAGGATGGCGAGCATGCCGTGGCGGGCCTGGCACTCCGACAGCGCGGCCATGGTGTCGTCGAGCTGGTCCAGGTCGTCGATGAGGTCCCCGGTCATCACCTGGAGGTCCACCCGGGCGTCGTTCATCGCCTGCACGGCGTCCTGGAGGTACCGGGTGTCGATGAAGGTGCCCACGTGGACGTCCGTGATTTGGCCGATGCGGAAGCCGTCCATCGCCGGGGGCAGGCCGGGCAGCCGGATGTCGACCTCGCGGACGGAGAACCGCGCGTTGCCGTTGGCCAGACCCACCGAGCTCGTGCCCGTGGCCAGCAGTGGCACCGCGCGGCCCGCGTGGGTCAGGAGCTGGCGGCGGCCCAGGTTCACCGGCGTGGGAGGGGCCTCGGCGGTCCGCTGTGGCTTCCGGGAGGGGCGCTCCAGCCACTTGCGCAGCAGGAGCAGCGGCGCGCCGATGAGCACCACCATGATGATGGCGACGGACCAGCCCACGGAGAAGACGCGCAGCGCCGAGTCCCCCACCGGAAGCTGGGCGTGGCGCCCTGCCACCGCGGAGTAGGCCCACGCCGACAGCGAGAGGAGCGTCCCCGCCGCGAAGACGCCCAGGCGCCACCTCTGGAGGAGGCCAGGCCACAGCGACCGCAGCACGGCCCAGGCGCCCACGTTGAAGACCAGGAGGACCAGCAACCTGCCCATGTGACGATGCTCCCGTGGTGTTGGGGGGGAGGAGTCATAGCCGGGGAGGGTGACTCGCGCCGCAGGAAGCGACCGGAGACGGGGATGGAGCCGTCTCCCGGCGGGCACGCGGGGCATTCGCCGCGGCAGCGCCGCCTGCCGGGCCGCCCACCGGGCCCGTCAGCCCCGCCCGGGGCTCGCCATACGCAGCTGTGCGTGCAACGTCTCCGTGCGCAGGTAGAGGAACTGGGCATCGCCGAACGCCAGGGCATCCCCATCGTTCAACATCCGCTCCTGCTCCGCGTGAAGGGCCGCGGCATTGACCCAGGTGCCGTTCATGGAGCCCGCGTCGCGGACCGAGCAGTCCCCGGCCGCCGCGTTCCACCGCAGCGTCGCGTGGCTCTTGGACACGGAGGGGTCGGGCACCATCAAGGCGCAGCCCTCGATGCGCCCCACCGTGAACTCCTGGCCCTCCACCTCGGGGCGGAGGAAGTGGACCTCCAGCGCGTCGAAGCCGCGCAGCATCACGAACAGCCGCTCCACCAGCCGGCTGCGGTGGGCCATGCCCACGGTGCGAGCCTCGCCGAGCCGCATCGCCACCTGCTGGAAGACGGGCTCGGGCGGCTGCTGGACCAGGGCGACGCGGCCGGAGGCCTCGACGAAGGACTCCAGCGTGGCCAGGGCGAACGGGCGCAGTTGCTTGACGGACAGCATGGTGCCCGCACCTTAGACCGTGTCGCGGAGGCGTGGCGCCCCACGGCGGCGGGCTCGCGTGAACTGTCCACCGTCAACCGGCGTGCGTGCCGCCTGCTCGCCCGGTGTGCCATGGCCGCGGGCCATGACGCACGCCACCTTTCACGTGCCCGTGACGTCCGCTTTCATCGCGCCTTTCCGCGAAACCCACCCGGAGCGACGACATGAGAATGCGGATGAAGGGGTATGGCGCTGGATTGTGGGCGGTGCTGCTTCTAGCGGTGACGCCCGCTTGCGGTGACTCGGACGAAGGCACGCCGCCCGATGCGGGCACGAACGTACCGGACTCAGGGGTGCCCGACGCGGGCGGCCCCGGTGACAGTGGCACCCCGGACGCGGGCGAGGAGTTGCCACCGCTGGTGGTGCCCGCGGGCTGCAACCCGCTGGCATCCGAGCACGACTGTCTGCTGCCGTACCCTTCGGACTTCTACCGCCAGGAGGACGCGGCGCTGCCGTCGGGCCACCGCGTGCGGCTGACGGAGGAGGCGAAGCTGAAGACGCAGGGCGGCGCCGCGTTCGACTTCACGGACCTCCACCCGGCGGATGGCTATTCCCACGGCACGCAGGTGCTCGCGCTCTTCCCGGAAGGGGTGGACGACACGCGCCTCCCCACCGTGTCGAGCCCCACGGCGGAGACGCGCGGGAGCACCGTGTTCCTCGACGCCGAGCGGGGAGAGGGCGTGCTCCACTTCGCGGAGCTGGACCCGCGCGCGCCGGATGACGCGCGCCGCGCGTTGCTGCTGCGGCCCGTGGTGCGGCTGCGTAACGCGGCTCGCTACATCATCGCCCTGCGCGGGCTGACGGCGAAGGACGGCACGCCGGTGCCCGTGCCCGAGGGCTTCCGGCGCATCCGCGACGGGCAGACGGCCGGAGACCCGCTGCTGGCGCCCCTGGCCGAGCGCTACGAGGCGGACATCTTCCCGGCGCTGGAGGCCGCGGGTGTTCCGCGCTCGGAGCTCCAGCTCGCGTGGGACTTCACCACCGAGTCCGAGGAGAACGTCACGCGGGACATGCTGGAGGTGCGGCGCCTGGCCATGGAGGCCATGGAGGCCACGCCGCCCGTCGTCACGGTGACGGAGGTGCAGGATGACGTGGACGCGAACGTGGCCCGGCGCATCCTCGGCACCCTGCGCGTCCCGCTCTTCCTGGAGAACGACCAGCCGGGGGCGCTGCTCGCGCGCGACGAAGCGGGCCGCGTGCGCCGCAACGGGGACGCGGAGGTGCCCTTCACGCTCCAGGTTCCCCGCAGCGTGTGGGGCCAGGGCGTGGCGCCGGTGCGCTTCTTCCAGTACGGCCACGGCTTCTTCGGGCGGCAGGCCGAGGCAGATGGCTCGTTCGTCCGGCCCTTCATCCAGGCCACGCGGATGGTGGTGCTGACGGTGGACTGGTGGGGCATGTCGCAGGCGGACGCGCCGGGCGTGCTCCAGGCGATGGCGGCGGCCCCCGACCAGACGATGCGCTTCACCGACCGCGTGCACCAGGGCATGGTGAACCAGCTCGCCGTCACCTACGCGGCGCGGACGACGCTCGCCGCGCTGCCAGAGCTCCAGGACAACGGCGTGCGCGTCTACGACCCGGAGCAGACGTACTTCTACGGCATCAGCCAGGGCCACATCCTGGGGGGCACGTACGTCGCGCTGTCGCCGCACGTCTCGCGCGCCGTGTTCAGCGTGGGCGGGGCGGACTTCTCGCTGATGATGTTCCGGGCGCGGCCCTTCAGCATGTTCCTGGGCGCCATCGCCCAGGCGGTGCCCGACGCGCTGGACCAGCAGAAGTTCGCGGCGTTGACCCAGACGGTGTTCGACCGCATCGACCCGCTGACCTACGCGCCGCACGTCCTCCAGGACGTGTACCCCGGAGCGCCCGCGTCGCGCCGGGTGCTGGTGCAGTACGGCCTGGGTGACGCCCAGGTGCCCAACGTGGCCACCGAGCTGCACGCCCGGGCCATGGGGCTGACGCAGCAACTGCCTTCCACGTGGCGTGTGCCCATGCTGCCCGCGGAGGAGGGGACGGTGGACGGCTCGGCGCTGGTGCAGTTCGACTTCGGCCTGCCGTCGCCGCTGCCCGGCACCATCGCGGACCTGCCCGAGGCGGACAACGCCGTCCACGAGGGCGTGCGCCGCGAGGCCGCCGGCCGCGAGCAGGTGGACCGCTTCCTGCGGCCCGGCGGTCAGGTGGAGACCACCTGCGGCGGCGTCTGCATCGGGGGGAACTAGCCAGCTCCAGGCGCATGGAGCGCTCTCCGCGCGGCGGCAGCGACCGCGCGGAGAGCCCCTTGAGTCCCGGAGCCCGCTCATGAGTCGAGGGCAACGGGTTGCCCTGGACGATGCGCCGCCGCGCGGCGGCAGTGGCCTACGTCCCGACCTCCTGCTTCAGGTTCTTCAGCAGGTGGTCGCCGTAGTCCTCACGGAGCTTCGTCTTGAGGAACTTGCCGGTGGAGGTGCGCGGCACCTGGGTGACGAAGACGTAGTCATCCGGCAGCCACATCTTCGCGAACTGCCCGGACAGGTGCGCGGCCAGCTCCTCCTTGGTGGCGCGGTGGCCCTCCTTCAGCACCACCGCGGCCAGCGGGCGCTCGTCCCACCTGGGGTGCTTCGCGGCGAAGACGGCCGCCTCCAGCACCGCCGGGTGGGCCATCAGCGCGTTCTCCAGCGCGACGGAGGAGATCCACTCGCCGCCCGACTTGATGACGTCCTTGCTGCGGTCGCAGATGCGGACGTAGCCCTGCGGGTCGATGGTGACGACGTCCCCCGTCTTGAACCAGCCATCCCGGGTGAAGCGGTCCTCGCCCTCGTCGCTGAAGTAGGACGACGAAACCCAGGGGCCGCGGACCTCCAGCTCGCCCATCGTCTCGCCATCCCAGGGCAGCAGCGTGCCGTCGTCGCTGGCGACCCGCGTCTCCACGAAGGGCAGCGCGAAGCCCTGTGACGCGCGCGCCGACGCCTGGAGCTCGGGCGCGGCCTGCCGCAGCGGCCCCTTCAGCTTGGCCATGGTCCCCACCGGGCTCATCTCCGTCATGCCCCAGGCGTGGACCACCTCCAGGCCGTGCCGCTGGCGGAAGCCCTCAATCAGCGACGGGGGCGCCGCCGAGCCGCCAATCAGCATGGACCGCATGCTGCTCAGGTCCCACTTGCCGGGCGACTGGTCCAGCAGCGCGAGGATGCCAATCCAGATGGTGGGGACGCCGCCCGCCATCGTCACCTTCTCCGCCGCCATCAGGTCCAGCAGCGACGGCGGGTCCAGGTGCGGCCCGGGGAACACCAGCTTCGCGCCGGTGAGGACGGCGTCGAAGGCCAGTCCCCACGCGGCGGCGTGGAACATGGGCACCACCGGCATCACCGCGTCCGCCTCGCGCATGCCCGTCACGTCCGCCATGCAACACGCCATGGCGTGCAGCACCGTGGAGCGGTGGCTGTAGAGCACGCCCTTCGGATTGCCCGTCGTGCCGGACGTGTAGCAGAGCATCGACGCCGAGTTCTCATCCAGCTCGGGAAAGTCGAAGCGCGGCGACTCGGCCGCGAGCAGGGCCTCGTAGTCGAGCATCCCCTCGGGCGCCGGGCCCGCGTCCGGCACCACGATGACGTGGCGGATGCTGGGCACCGCGTCCTTGAACTTCTCGAACAGCGGCAGCAGCGAGCGGTCCACCACCACCACGGAGTCCTCCGCGTGCCGCGCGATGTAGCCCAGGTCGTTGGGGTGCAGGCGCAGGTTGAGCGTATGCACCACCGCGCCCATGCACGGCACGCCGTAATACACCTCCAGGTGCCGGTAGTGATTCCAGCTCAGCGTGGCCACCCGGTCCCCCGCCTTCACGCCCAGCCGCGTCAGCGCGTTGGCCAGCCGGCACGTGCGCTCGTAGAAGTCCGCGTACGTGTAGCGGTGCAGCGACTTGTCCGGGTTGCGGCTGACGATTTCCGAGCGAGGGTAGAAGGTCCGCGCTCGCTCCAGCAGGTGGCTCAGCGTGAGCGGGAAATCCATCATGCGGCCTGGCAGCATCGGCACCGTTCCTTGTGAGCGAGGAGAGGTCCCGATGCTATCGGAGCGCGCGGCGCCACCGCACCCGCGCCCCGGGATGTCGCGCCGCGTCAGCCGAAGAAGACCTGGGCGACCTCGAAGAACTCCTGCGGCACGCGCTTGAGCTCGCGGGTGGCGTCGGCCAGGTCCACGCTGATGATGTCGTTGCCGCGCAGCGCGGCCATCTTCCCGAACTCGCCGCGGGCCACCATGTCGCAGGCATGGACGCCGTAGCGGGTGGCGAGCACGCGGTCATGGGCCGTGGGCGCGCCGCCGCGCTGGATGTGGCCCAGCACGGACACGCGCGTCTCGAAGCCGGTGCGACGCTCGATTTCCTGCGCCAGGAGGGTGCCCACGCCGCCGAGCCGCGGCCTGCCTGCCTCGTCGAGCGCGCCGCTGGTGATGAGCTGCTCCTGCTGGTCCGCGGACCGCTTGATGCGCGTGCCCTCCGCCACCACGACGATGGAGAAGGTGCGCCCGCCCGCGTGGCGGCGCTGGATGTGCTCGGCCACCTTCTCCAGGTCGGCGGGAGTTTCCGGCACCAGGATGACGTCCGCGCCCCCGGCGATGCCCGCGTAGGTGGCAATCCAGCCCACGTGACGACCCATCACCTCGCAGACGATGACGCGCTTGTGCGACTCGGCGGTGGAGTGCAGCCGGTCGATGGCCTCCGTGGCGATGGCCACCGCCGTGTCGAAGCCGAAGGTGAAGTCCGTGGCGTTGATGTCGTTGTCGATGGTCTTCGGCACACCGACGATGCGCAGCCCCTCCTGGGACATGCGCGTGGCGGCGGACAGCGTGCCCTCGCCGCCGATGGCGATGATGGCGTGGATGCCATTGCGCTCGACGGCGCGCTTGACGCGCTCCAGGCCGTTCTCGACGTTGAACGGGTTGACGCGCGAGGTGCCCAGGATGGTGCCGCCCCGGTGGAGGATGCCGGACGTGGTTTCACGCGTGAGGCGGAAGTGGCTGTCCTCCAGCAACCCCTTCCAACCATCCCGGAGGCCCATCATCTCGAAGCCGTGGGCGGTGGCGCGGCGGACGACGGCGCGGATGACTGCATTCAGGCCGGGGCAGTCGCCCCCGCCGGTGAGCACGGCGACTTTCATGAAGAAAGGTTCTATCGCGCCCGACGGCGGACGCGACGCCCAAGTTTCCGCGAGCGCTCACCCGGGGACCCTCCAACCGGCCGGACTGGACACGGCGGGCCGCCGTGGCGCGAGAGAGTGTTGGCGGGTCGCGTCATCTTCTGGCTCGGGCGTGGAGCCATGCCTATGCTCCGGGCCCTGCCTTGCTGGAGTGAGCGTCTGGTGAACATCCGCATTTTCGATTCTGAACAGGAAGCCGCGGGGGCGTGCGCCCGGCGAATCGCCAGCGCGGTGGCGGCGCGGCCGTCACTGGTGCTGGGGCTGCCCACGGGGCGCACGCCGCTCAACGTCTACCGGGGGCTGGTGGAGCTGTTCAGGCAGGGGCAGTTGGACCTGTCCCAGGTCCGCACCTTCAACCTGGACGAGTTCCTCGGCGTCTCGGCGGAGGATGGGGGCAGCTACCGCGCGTACATGGAGCGGCACCTCTTCCAGCACGTCAACCTGGCGCCGGAGCACATCCACTTCCTGGATGGCACTGCGGCGGACGCGGAGGCGGAGTGCGCGCGCTACGACGCCCGGCTCCACGAAGTGGGGGGGCTGGACCTCCTCCTGTTGGGGCTCGGGGCCAACGGGCACCTGGCCTTCAACGAGCCCGCGGACGGCCTGCGGGCGCGGAGCCACCGGGTGCGCCTGAATCGCGAGACGCGCGAGGCGAACGCGATGTTCTTCGGGGACGACGCCGCGCGCGTTCCGCTGGAGGCGCTCACGCTGGGCATGGCCGGCATCTTCCAGGCCCGGAAGGCAGTGCTGCTGGCCTTGGGCGAGTCCAAGGCGGCGGCGGTGCGGGCCATGGTCCAGGGCCCGGTGTCGCCTCGCTGCCCCGCCTCCTTCCTCCAGCTCCATCCGGACGCGGAGGTGTGGCTGGACCCGGCGGCGGCGCGCGCGCTGGGGTGACGGCGGCGCGCTCAGCCCGGGCC
>JAFAAN010000074.1 GCA_023426545.1 Pseudomonadota bacterium | reverse complement strand
CGGGGCGCGGCCCGCCCCGCCTTCCCCGGCGCGGGCCGGTGAAGACGCGGAGCATCTCCTGGTAGTTCTGGATGAGGTCCTCCTCGCGCGTCAGCACCACGTCGACGTTCGCGTCGCCGTAGTCGCGCCGGGCGTCGGCCAGCTTATGGAACGCCTCCACCTGGGCCCGCATCGAGGCCACCTGCGCCTCCATGCCCTGCTGCTGCTCGGGCGGGAGCTTCGCCTGGAGCGCCTCCAGCTTCTTCAGCTCCTCCTCGTACTGGAGCGTGCGGCCCAGCTGCCGCTGGCTGATGACGGCGGTGACGACCTCGGCGATGCCGTTGACGTCCGCCTCGCTCAGATTCGCTTCCCGGCGCGCCTCCGCTTCCGCCTTGGCCTTCGCCTCCACGGCCTTCAGCCCCTCACGCGCGGCGGCCATGGCCTCCGGCGTGCCGGCGTCCACCAGCGCCCCGAGGCCCTGGAGCCCCTTCAGCAGCGCTCCGTATACGTCCAGCATCCGCCGCTGATAGCCCACGTACGCGTCGAGCTTCTCCTTCGTCACCGTGTAGGGGCCCGCCTCCAGGGCGGCCTCGCCGGCTCCTGGGGTCTGCTCGCCCACCGCTCCGGCGGCCGGGCGTGGAACCTCCTCGGTTTTCTTGCAGGCCGAGAAGGCTACGAGCACCCACAGTCCCCACAGCACCTTGCGCACGCGCGTTCCTCCAGACGGGACATGTCAGCCCCTCGTGTATGCTCCGGCAACCTGAGCGGTGAGAGGCTTCCCGCCCCTGTCTGTCATGGCGGGGGCGCTCCGGCCACTGAACAATCGCCGCATTACCTTTGACCAACCCCGCCGCGCTCGTGTACGAACCGCGGTTCTGTCGAAAGCGGTGGAGGGAATTTGAGGCTTTTCCTGGTTAGGCACGGCGATGCGGACGCGGAGATCCCGGAGGGTCTCGGTGACGAGGCGCGCGCCCTCACCGCGAAGGCCCGCGCCAGCACCGCCCAGCACTTCGCTTCGTTGTCCGCGCGCATGGGCCCCGTGGGGCGCATCCTGACCAGCCCGCTGGTGCGCACGGTGCAGACGGCGCAGCTTCTCTCCTTCGCTGCCAAGCACGAAGGCCCGCTGAAGGTGCACCGCTGCCTGCTGCCCGACATGCCCGTGGGCGCGGTGGAGCCAGTGCTCAACGAGTACGCCGACGAGAACCTGGTCCTCGTGGGGCACCAGCCGTCCATGGGCGCGCTGGCGGCACATCTGCTCGGCATGCAGTCCTTCCCCAAGCCCGTCAACCCGGGCACCGTCATCGGACTGGAGCGCACGGAGGGGGAGTCCTCGCCGCCGTTCAAGCTCCTGTTCTACGCGGCTCCTGGCCAGCAGGTGCTCGACATCATCCAGTGAGGCCTTGCGGCCATGATGGACGAAGCTCGCTACAACCAGCTCACCGCTGCGGCGTTCAAACGCATCCTCGCCGCGGCGGATGACCTCGACCCCGACATCCTCGAAGCCGACAGCACCGGCGACATGGTGACGCTCACCGCGGCCTCGCGGGAGAAGTGCATCGTCAATACCCAGCGCGCCGTGCGGCAGATCTGGGTGGCGGGGCGGGGCCAGGGCATCCACTTCGACTACGACGCGGCCTCCGGCACCTGGAAGGACGACAAGGGCCGGGGCTTGGAGCTGCTGTCGTTCGTCGCGGACGTAGTGCGTGACATCAGCGGCGCAGACTTCGCCTACCCTGGCTGAGCCCTACCGCTCGCGGCCTCCACCCAGTCGCCACCCGCCGCCTGTGCGCGGCGCAGCGCCTCGCCGGCATCCTTGAGGAGGCCGCCGAAGCTCACCTGCGCGAACGTCCCTGTCACCGGTCCACGGCCTGCTGGGGGCTCGGAGACGGCCACGCCCACGGAGGCGCTGGCGCCCTCGAAGGCCTTCAGGGACTTGATGAGCTCGCGCAGCCGCTGGCCCACCACCAGCGCGCCCGAGCGTGGCGTGTGCGGGAGGAAGACGACGAAGCGGCTGTCCGCGAAGGGCACGGCCACGTCGATGTCCCGCACCCCGGACACCAGGAGCCCGAGGGCCTCGGCCAGCGCGAGCTTCCGCGCGGCGGGAGGCAGGGCCGCGGCCTTCTCCGCGAACCGGTCGATGTCCACCAGCAGCACGGCGATGGGGTAACGGTAGCGGCGGCTCCGCTTCACCTCCATCAGCATCAGCCGCTTGAGGAACTCGAAGTCCGGGTGCGAGCCCACCGACGGCAGGTCGGACCGCGAGCCGCGACGGGCCTCCGGAACCGGCGTGGACGCCAGCGCGGGGAAGGCGCCAGACGGCCGGGCCCCCACGGCGGGAAAAGCGCCCGACAGGCGTGAGCCCTCCGACGAGGAGGAAGGCGGCACGCCGCCCGCCAGCCCCGTGTCCATGGCCACGGGAGCGACTGGCTGGGCCTCCGCCGCGCCTCCAGGCGCCGCGATTGCCAGGCTGGGCGCGGCCTCGGCTCCCTGAGCTGCGGCCGAAGCCTCCAGGCCAGCGCCACCTTCGCCCTGGGCTACGGCCGAGGCCTCCAGGCCAGCGCCGCCCTCGCCCTGAGCCGCGGCCGAAGCCTCCAGGGCAGCACCGCCCTCGCCCTGGGACACCTGGGGCTCGTCGGGCTCCGGGTCCGCGTAGAGCAACGGGAGGCCGTCCTCCTCGGAGGTCCCCTGCTCCGCATCAACCGCAACGGCCCCGCCTGCCGCGTCCCGGGCCTCGCTATCGGCCGCCGAGGACGGCGAGGTAATCGGCTCCGCGTCCAGTTCCGGCGCGAGCGGCTGCGCCGCCACGGCTTCGCCCTCGCGCGGCGGCCCATCGGCCGCAGCCTCGTCGTCGGCCGGCGGAGGCGGCGGCGGCACCGGCAGAGGGGGCGGCAGCGCGCCCAGGGCGGCCACCCGCCGCCGGGCATCCTCACGCTGCGCGAGCAGGGACACGCACGTCAGCACCGTGGCCCGCTTCAGCGGCCCCACCAGACACCCGTCCGCGCCCACCTCGGCAGCCCGCGTGTCCGCGCGCTCCTCGTCCGGCGAGTACAGCAGCAGCACCGGCGCGGCCAGGCCCTCGGCGCGCACACGTCGGCACAGCGCCTCGCCGTCCAGGGCGCCCATCGCGGACGCCATCAGGACAGCAGACGACTGCTCCCGTACGATGCGCAGCGCCTCATCGGCGCCGCCCACCCACGACACTTCGTGACCGGCGGACTCCAGGAAGCGGCGCAAGACGCCCGCCACCGGCGCGGAGGGCTCGGCGAGGACGATGGAGGAACTCAAACCTCCATGACCTCCTTCTCCTTCTTCTTCACGATTTCATCCACCTGCGCGATGCCCGCATCGGTCTGCTTCTGGACCAGCTCGGTGATGCGCTTGTGGTCGTCCTCGGTGATCTTCTTGTCCTTGAGCTGCGCCTTGAGCGCCTCGTTCGCGTCGCGGCGGACGTTGCGGATGGCGACCTTGAACTCCTCGCCCTTCGTCTTTACCTGCTTGGCGATGTCCTTGCGGCGCTCCTCGGTGAGCGGCGGGAAGGGCAGGCGAATCATCTCACCGTCGTTCATCGGGTTGATGCCGAGGTTCGCCTCGCGCAGCGCCTTCTCGATCTCCTTGAGGACGCTCTTCTCCCACGGCTTGATGGTGATGAGCCGGGGCTCGGGCGCGTTGACACTGGCCACGCCGGACAGCGGCGTCGGCGTGCCGTAGTAGTCCACCCGGACGCCATCCAGGATGGCGATGCTGGCGCGGCCCGTGCGGACCCGGGTCAGGTCCAGGCGCAGGCCCTCGAGCGCCTTCTCGATGCGTCCCTTCAGTTCGGCGACGACGTCTCCACTCATTGCGTTCTCTCCTTGAGTGCTTGCCGGTGGTTCCAGCCTCAGGCCCAGAGGGTCTCGCTGCCACCCACCAACGTACCAATGTCCCCCTCACCCAGCACCGCGCGGCGGATGTTGCCCTGCTGCGTCAGGTCGAACACGATGATGGGGAGCTTGTTGTCCATGCACAGCGAGATGGCCGTGGAGTCCATGACGTTGAGATTCTGCTTCAACACGTCCATGTACGTCAGCGACCGGTAGCGCCGCGCCGTGGGGTCCTTCTTCGGATCCGCGCTGTACACCCCGTCCACCTTGGTCGCCTTCAGGATGACCTGCGCGTTGATTTCCATGGCGCGCAGGGAGGCGGCGGTGTCGGTGGTGAAGTACGGGTTGCCGGTGCCCGCCGCGAAAATCACCACGCGGCCCTTCTCCAGATGGCGCACGGCGCGTCGGCGGATGTAGGGCTCGGCGATCTGCTCCATCTTGATGGCGGAGAGCACGCGCGTATGCAGGCCCTTCTTCTCCAGCGCGTCCTGCATGGCCATGCAGTTGATGCACGTGGCCAGCATGCCCATGTAGTCGGCGCTGGCCCGGTCCATCCCCTCCGTGGCGCCGGCGACGCCGCGGAAGATGTTGCCGCCGCCAATCACCAGCGCGACCTCCACGCCTGCCTGCGCCACCTCGATGACCTCCTCGGCGATGGCCATCAGCGTGGGCGGGTGGATGCCGTACTTCCCCTCCCCCATCAGGGCCTCGCCCGAGAGCTTGAGGAGAACGCGCTTATACGGGAGCGGCTTCGTCGTGTCGGAGGACATGCGCCCCCGCTTCTATCCCCCGCTCCGCGAGGGATCAACGCTGGAGTCGGGCGGGATGGCGCGCATCGTCCGCTGGCGGTCGCCCGGGGGGCCGTCCTGACCCAAAAAGAAGGGCCGCGTCGCCCGGACACCCCGTGGGGGGCGTTTCCGGAGCGCGCGACCCGAAGTCCTGCGTGCGTGCAGGCTCGCGGCCCCAAGGGGACCGCGGGCGCCTTACGCCTGGCCCAGCGTCTTGGCCACCTCGGCGGCGAGGTCGTCCTTCTGCTTCTCGATGCCCTCACCCACCTCGTAGCGGACGAAGCGGCGCACGGAGACCTTCTCGCCAATCTTCGCGGCGCGCTCGGAGAGCATCTCGCCGACCTTCTTCTTGTCGTCCTTCACCCAGAGCTGGTCCACGAGGCAGACGCCCTCGTAGTACTTCTCCATCTTCCCGACGAGGATCTTGTCCAGCATCGCCTCGGGCTTGCCCTGCTGCTTCAGGATCTCCCGCTGGATCTCCTTCTCCTTCTCCAGGTTCTCCGTGGGGACCTCCTCACGGCGGACGAACTTGGGGCTGGCCGCGGCGATCTGCATGGCCAGGTCCTTGACGAGCTCCTGGAAGTCGGGGTTGCGGGCGACGAAGTCCGTCTCGCAGTTCACCTCGACGATGACGCCGATGCGGCCACCGTGGACGTAGGTGCCGATGACACCCTCGGCGGCAACGCGGCCCTCCTTGCCAGCGGCCTTGGCGATGCCCTTCTTCCGCAGCCACTCCTCGGCCTTGGCGAAGTCGCCGCCCGACTCGGTCAGCGCCTTCTTGCAGTCCATCATGCCCGCGTTGGTCCGCTCGCGGAGCTCCTTCACCATCTGGGCGCTCACTTCGGCCATTGTCGTCTCCAGGCTCCGCCTCACCAGGGCGCGGCGCGCCGGGCGGAGCATTGCAAGTTCAAAGGGATACTGCGTATCAGGGAAACAGAGGCGGCCGGGTCGCAGGCGCGAAATGGCGCCCCCCGGCCGCTTCAGCACTGCCTAGAGGAAGAAGGGACGGCTACTCGGCCGCCGCCCCACCCTCGGAGCCCGCGTCGGCGGCCGGCTCGGACGCGACCGGCGCCGCGCCCTTCATCTCCACGAGGGGCCCCCGGCGCTCGCCGCCACGGTCACCCCCGCGGTCACGACGGTCGTCGCGGCGGTCGCCACGGCGCGGGCCACGGCGGTCGTCGCGGCGATCACCGCGCTCGTCACGGCCCTCGCGCTCCTCCTGCTCGTCGCGCTCGGCGGCGCCCGAGGCGCGGTAGCGCGCGGAGCCCTCGAGGCAGGCCTCGGCGATCTTCGAGGTGAACAGCTTGATGGAGCGGATGGCGTCGTCGTTGCCGGGGATGACGAAGTCGATGCCGTCGGGATCGCAGTTGGTGTCCACCAGGCCGATGACCGGGATGCCCAGGCGGCTGGCCTCGTGGATGGCGATGTGCTCCTTCTTCGGGTCGATGACGAAGACGCAGCGGGGCAGCTTCGACATCTCCTTCACGCCGCCCAGGTTCTTCTCCAGCTTCTCGCGCTCGCGCTCCAGCTGGGCCACTTCCTTCTTGGGCAGGCGCTCGAAGGTGCCATCCTCGGCCATCTTCTCCAGCGACTTCAGCCGGTCGATGCCCTGCTTGATGGTCTTGAAGTTGGTCAGCGTGCCACCCAGCCAGCGGCTGGTGACGAAGAACTGGCCGGCGCGCGCCGCCTCCTCGCGGATGACGTCCTGCGCCTGCTTCTTGGTGCCGACGAAGAGCACCGAGCCACCGCGCGCGGTGATGTCCGCCACGAAGCGGAACGCCGAGCGGGCCATCGTGACCGTCTTCTGCAGGTCGATGATGTAGATGCCGTTACGGGCGCCGAAGATGTACGGCTTCATCTTCGGGTTCCAGCGCTTCGTCTGGTGGCCGAAGTGAACGCCGGCCTCCAGGAGCTGCCTCATCGTGATGCCACCGGCGGCGGCCATCGCCTGCTGCTGCGACTGCGTGTCCTGCGTTTCCATGGGGTGTCTCCGGTTGTTCCGCCACGCCCGGGCAAACCTTCCGGCCGAAACATCCGGGGGCGTGGCCCTCTTCGAGAGAGGTCCTCACCCACGGAAGCACCGGCGACCGGCACGGACGTGTGAGTAGTGAGTGCTGCCAGGGGTGAACCTCCCCCCTGACCCCAGACTCCGGGGCGGGGGGTCCTTAACAGAACCCCTCCGGGCCGCGCAAGCTTCGCCGCACCGCCCGTCCGGGCGGGGACGGCACAGGCCGCTCCCCCGCCCTCCTGCCGTCCCGGCGCGATCCATCCGCCCCGGAAACGGCACCGGCGCGGTGACTCCCGAGGGAGCCGCCGCGCCGGCCTCCTGCCAGCCGCCGTCAGCGGGCCCGCGTCCTAGACGCTGGCCTCCGAGGCGCCGTGGCACTTCTTGTACTTCCGGCCGCTGCCGCAGGGGCAGGGGTCGTTGCGGCCCACCGCGGGCTTGCTGGCCGCCGGCCGGGCCGCCGTCGCCACCGAGCCCTCGTCCAGCTTGCCTTCCGCCGTGGCCCGTCCCTCCACCGCGCGCTTCTGCTGCTGCGCGAGCTGGCGCTGGATGCGGGCGGCCTCTTCCGCCGCGCTGGAGGCGGAGCGGGGCTGCACGTGCATCAGCTGGGTGACGAACTGCGCCTTGATGGCGGAGAGCATCTGGATGAAGCCCTGGTAGCCCTCCTTCTTGTACTCCTGCTTCGGGTCCTTCTGGCCGTAGCCGCGCAGGCCGATGCCCTGGCGCAGGTGGTCCATGGCCAGCAGGTGGTCCTTCCAGAGCCGGTCGATGGTCGCCAGGTAGTTGTACTGGAGGAAGCGCATGAAGTTCTCGCCGAACTCCTCCTCGCGCGCCTGGAAGACCTTCTCCGCCGCCTTGTAGATGTGCTCCTGGAGGTCCTCGCGGTTGCCCACGCCCTCGAAGCTCATCTCGAGGTTGAAGGTCTCCTTCACGGACTGCTCGAGCGCGCCGATGTCCCACCCCTCCACGCCGCGGGTGGGCGCGTAGGTGTCGGTCAGGGACACGATGACGTCCTCCATCGCGTCCAGCACCATCTCCCGGAAGTCCGCCCAGCTGAGGGTCCGCTCGGTGCGCGTCTTCACGCGCGTCTTCGGATCCTCCTCGTACTCCACCAGCGGGATGCCGGCGCCCGAGGCCAGCACCTGGCGGCGCAGCTTGTAGATGGTGCGCCGCTGCTGGTTCATCACGTCGTCGTACTCGAGGAGGTTCTTGCGGATGTCGAAGTTGTGGCCCTCGACCCGCTTCTGGGCGCCCTCGATGGCACGCGTCAGCCACACGTGCTCGATGACCTCGCCCTCCTCCATGCCCAGCCGCTCCATCAGCCCCTGGATGCGCTCGGACCCGAAGATGCGCATCAGGTCGTCCTCGAGCGACAGGAAGAAGCGGCTGCCACCCGGGTCACCCTGGCGGCCGGCGCGGCCACGCAGCTGGTTGTCCACGCGGCGCGACTCGTGGCGCTCGGTGCCGATGATGAAGAGACCGCCAGCGCTGTGGACCTCCTCGCGCTCCTTCTTCGTCTGCTCCTCGAGCTTCGCCTTGGACTCCGCGAACTTGCTCTCCCACTCGGCCAGGGCCTGCTCGTAGGCCGTCAGGTCCACCGGCTGCCCATCCGGAGAGGTGGTGGGCGGCTCGGGCGGCGGGCCCATGGCCGCCTTGACCAGGACCTCCGCGTTGCCGCCCAGGAGGATGTCCGTCCCGCGGCCGGCCATGTTGGTGGAGATGGTGACTGCGCCCTTGCGGCCGGCCTGCGCGACGATGTCCGCCTCGCGCTGGTGCTGCTTGGCGTTGAGGACGTTGTGCGGGATGCCGCGCTTCTTGAGGAAGCTGGACACCACCTCGCTCTTGGCGATGGACACCGTGCCCACCAGCACCGGCTGCCCCGCCTTGTGGAGCTGCTCGATCTCCGCGGCCACCGCCTCGAACTTCTCGCGCTCCGTCTTGTAGACCAGGTCCTGCAGGTCCTTGCGGATGGGAGGACGGTTGGTCGGGATGACGCGGACGTCGAGGTTGTAGATCTTCGCGAACTCCTCCGCCTCGGTGTCCGCCGTGCCCGTCATGCCGGCCAGCTTGGAGTACATGCGGAAGTAGTTCTGGAACGAGACCGTCGCGAGCGTCTGGTTCTCGTTCTCGATCTTCACGCCCTCCTTGGCCTCGATGGCCTGATGCAGGCCGTCGGACCAGCGGCGGCCCGGCATCTGGCGGCCGGTGAACTCGTCGACGATGACGACCTCGCCGTCCTTCACCACGTAGTCCTTGTCGCGCTTGTACAGCGTGTGCGCGCGCAGGGCCTGATCCACGTGGTGGAGCGTCTCGATCTCCCCCGGGTCGTACAGGTTGCCCACACCCAGCCGCTTCTGGATCTTCTCGATGCCCTCGTCGGTGAGGGACACGGAGCGGTGCTTCTCGTCCAGGGTGTAGTCCTGGTCCGGCACCAGCCCGGGGATGACCTGGTCCACCCGGTAGTACTTGTCCGTGCTGTCCTCGGTGGGACCGGAGATGATGAGCGGGGTGCGGGCCTCGTCGATGAGGATGGAGTCCACCTCGTCGACGATGGCGAAGTTCAGCTCGCGCTGGACGTAGTCCTGCAGGCGGAACTTCATGTTGTCGCGCAGGTAGTCGAAGCCGAACTCGTTGTTCTGCCCGTAGGTGATGTCCGCGCGGTACGACTCCTGCCGCTGCTTGTCGTTCAGCTCGTGCAGCACGCAGCCGGTCGTCATGCCCAGGAAGCGGTAGACGCGGCCCATCCACTCCGCGTCGCGGCGGGCGAGGTAGTCGTTCACCGTCACCACGTGCACGCCGCGGCCGGACAGGGCGTTGAGGTACGTGGGCAGCGTCGCCGTCAGCGTCTTGCCCTCACCGGTGCGCATCTCCGCGATGCAGCCCTCGTGGAGGAACATGCCGCCGATGAGCTGCACGTCGTAGTGACGCTGGCCGATGACGCGGCGCGCCGCCTCGCGGGTGAGGGCAAAGGCCTCGAAGAGCAGGTCGTCCAGCGAACGGCCGTTCTGGATCTCCTGCCGCATGCGGTTCGTCTCGGAGACGAAGTCCTCGTCCTTGAGGGCCCGCATCCGGGTTTCCAGTTCGTTGACCCGGGCGACCTTCGCGTGGGCCTTCTTCAGCTCACGCTCGTTCTTGGTCCCAATCAGTTTCTTCAGCGTCCATTCGATCATTCGGTCGGCTCTCTCGCCGGAGAATCCTCGAAGGACGGCGGCGAGTGAAGGGAAATCCCTGGAGGTGTAAGGGAGAAACGTATGGAAACCACGTGCGTCCGCCGAAACTTCCACCCGGTCGGCCGCCCACCACGAAGCGGCTCAGAGTAAAGCGGAACCTCGCGCACGCAATGTCCTCCACACGAAAACAACGCCGCGGCCCGGCCCGGCCTTCTCGACACCCTTCCCCCCGACACTCTGGGCGCCCCGCAGCCCCGGCGAAGCGCCAGGGTCCTGCCCCCCGGGGCAAGGCCCCTGCCCACACCCCGGCGCCTGCTCCCAGCGCGCCTCCCCGGGCCATGCCCCCTGCCCCACCCGCCCGGACGCTGGCCGCCCGGCCCGGGCGCTGGCTGTGGACGTGCCGCGCCGGCTTCGAGGCCCACCTCTTCGAGGAGCTGGCCTGGGCCGGCGCCGGGCCGCGCCTGCTGGGTGAAGCCCTGGTGGAGAGCGACCCCATCTCCGGCCCGCCTCCGGCCTTCGCCCGCGCAGGCTACCGGATTCTAGCCTCCCTGGAGGCCACCGCCCCGGAAACCGCCGCCCAGGCCACCGCCCCGGAAACCGCCGCCCAGGCCGCCGCCCAGGCGGTGCTGGCGCTCCCCGGACACGCGCCCTGGGTGCTACACGCCTTCACGCCGGATACGGCCCGTGGCAACGCGCTGGCCCCCGTGGCGGAGGCGCTGGAGGCCGCCGTGAGCGCCCGGCTGCCGCTGGAGCGCCGCGTCGATGACGCCCAGCGTGCGCGCGAGGCGGGCGCCCTGCTCGTCTCGCTGTGCGTGGCGCCGGACGACGTGACGGTGGTGGGCGCGGTGCCCGCGCGCGAGGCCCTGTCCCTGGCGCCGGGCGGACGCAGGCGCATGCGCCGGGCGGGGGATGCCCCGTCGCGGGCGGCCATGAAGCTGGAGGAGGCGCTGGACGGGCTCCCCTTCGAGCCCGGGCGCGGCGATGTCTGCGTGGACCTGGGCGCGGCCCCGGGTGGGTGGACGCAGCGGCTGGTGAGCCGCGGCGCCAGGGTGGTGGCGGTGGACCCGGCCCGGCTGATGCCGGAGCTGACGGGCCACGCGCGGGTGAAGCACGTCCAGGAGAGCGCCTTCGCCTACGCGCCCGAAGAACCGGTGGACTGGCTCTTCTGCGACATGGCGTGGCGTCCCCTGGAGGTGGCGCAGCTGCTGGCCAAGTGGGGCCGCCGCGGCTGGGCGCGCCACCTGGTGGCCAACATCAAGCTGCCGATGAAGGACAAGAACCCCATCCTGCTGCGGGTGCGCCACACGCTCGCCCAGGAGGGCGGCTGGGAGGGCCTCACCGTCCGTCAGCTCTACCACGACCGGGACGAGGTCACCGTCACCGCCCACAAGCTGAAGTGAGGCCCTGCGCGGAGGCGGAGGACGCGCTACACAAGGGGGCCATGCCCTACCCGCTCGACGACGCCACCGCCACCGCCCTCATCGCCCTCCACCCCTGGGTGCTCACCCGCAGCCCCCAGGCGCCGGTGCAGGCCGCCGTGGAGGTGCTCCTCCAGGCGGAGCAGGCCCGCCGCGGCCAGCCGGACGCGAAGACGGGCGCCCTCCAGGTGCCCGCCCTCACCCAGGGCAACCTCCTCAAGGAGGAGTACGACCTGTCCACCCATGCCCACCATGACGGGTGGCGCGTGGGCGCCGTCATCGCCGACGTGCAGGGGATGATCAACGTCAACGCCCGCTTCGGCTTCCCCACCGGGGACGCCGTGCTGCGCGCCACGGTGGAGTCCCTCTCCGCGCAGTACCCCGGCGCGAAGGTGGTGCGCATCCACGCGGACGCCTTCGCGGCGCTGCTGGTGCCCACCTCCCAGCTCACCGTGGATGAGCACCTCGCCGGCCCCACGCGTGAGCGGCTGGCCCAGGACGTCCGGCGCGTGCTGCCCGAGTCCACGCCCGACGCGGACGTGCCCTCGTGGACGGTGAGCCTGCTGGAGCTGACGGTGGATGCCCCCTCGCACTGGCAGGTGCTGGGCCCCCTGCTGTGGGCGGAGCTGGAGCGCACCCACGTCATGGAGCGCACCGGGCGCGCACAGGGACTGCAGCGGCGGCGCATCCGGTTGGACGGCGCCATCCCCGGCCCCGCCACCCTGTGAGGGGCGGACGGAGCCCGCGGGGGACTACTCCTCGAGGATGAACTTGCGCGGGTTCTGGCCGATGCCGTTGACCCGGACCTCGTAGTGGAGGTGCGGGCCGGTGGAGCGGCCGGTGTTGCCGACGGCGGCGATGTGCATGCCGCGCTTCACCTTGTCGCCGGCCTTCACCAGCATCTTCGACAGGTGGCCGTAGCGCGTCTTGATGCCGTAGCCGTGGTCGATGACGAGCACGTTGCCGTAGCCCCCTTCGAGGCCAGCGAACACCACCGTGCCGTCCGACGGCGAGTAGACTTCCTTGCCGTGCGGCGCCGCGATGTCCATGCCGCCGTGCATGACGCGATCAGCGGTGTACGGGTCCAGGCGCGAGCCGAAGTCGCTCGTCACCCAGCCGCGGGTGGGCCAGATGGACGGCGTGGACGCCAGCAGCGACTTCTGGTCCTGGAAGTAGGCCTGCAGCTCCTGGAGGCTCTGCTCCTGGCGGGTGGCCTCCGCGCTCAGGCGGTCCAGCCGGCTCACCAGCGCCTTGGGCGTCTCCGTGGAGGTCAGCTGCGTGAACTGCGTGTCCGTCGCCGGCGCCGTCGTCCCGACTTCGGGCTCCGTCGGCCCCATGGCCAGGTTGCGCTGCGGATCCGACAGCAGCGTCACCGCGCGCAGCTTCTGGTCGAAGCGCTCCACCCGATCCAACGTAGAGCCGATGTGCTCGATGCGCTCACGCACCGACTTCAGCTGCGAGCGCAGCGTCAGGTTCTCCTCGCGGAGGATGCGGTTCTCCGAAGCGTCCGCGGCCACCTGGAAGTAGTGGACGCTCGCGCCCACGCCCAGTCCCACCACGAGCATCAGCCCCATCCCCACCTGGGTGAGGAAGGACCGCTGGATGGTGTACCGCTTGACCGGAGCGTCGTGATCCGGAATCACCATCAGTGTGAAGGACTTTTTCGCCACGGGACTGCTCCCCTGCTTGCGTGGGACTTCTGGCGAAGCAAGCTAAGTCGCTTGCTCTCGCGCAACACCTCCCCCCGCCGCCTACCCCTCCCGCTTCGTCACCCACCGGCATTTCGCCTCGGCTGGAAACGTTGGGGCAGCTACCACTCACGTTCCAAGAGTGTCAAGGTCAACAGACCCGAGGGAGGTCCGCTGTCGCCTCGTCCAGACTCCCGGTGTGTCAGGCTTCCACCCGCACCACGATGACCGTGATGTTGTCGTCCCCGCCTCGCTCGTTGGCGAAATCGATGAGACGCTTGGGGACCTCCTCGAAGGTCCGCGCATTCGCCACCACTTCGTGGATTTCCCGGTCCTCCATCATGTTCGCGAGGCCGTCCGAGCAGAGGAGGAAGATGTCACCGGGCTCGGACACCAGCCCCATGACGTCCACCTGCACCTCCTCCTCGAAGCCCACCGAGCGGGTGATGATGTTCTTGTAGCGGGAGTGCTTCGCCTCTTCCGGGGTAATCATCCCGGCCTTGATCTGCTCGTTGACCAGCGAGTGGTCCTCGGAGATCTGCTGGATGAGGTCGCCGCGGATGAGGTACGCGCGGCTGTCCCCGACATGGGCGAAGAAGGCGTGCTCGTCGCGCATCACCAGGGAGATGACGGTGGTGCCCATGCCGGACAGGCGCGCGTCCTCCTGCGCGGCCGTGAAGATGGCCAGACAGGCCCGCTCCACGGCGGTGCGCAGCGCCTCCGGGATGGGGGAATCCTGGAGGTTGGGCACGGAGAGAAACGGGTTGTCCTTGCCCTCCCGCGCCCGGCGCATCTCCTTGTCGATGGTCTCCACGGCGATGCGTGACGCCGTACCACCCCCAGCGTGGCCGCCCATCCCATCGGCGACGACGTAGAGCTGGAGCTCATCATCAATGAGGAAGCTGTCCTCGTTGTGATTGCGTTTGCGCCCGACATCCGTCAGGCCGGCGGAGATTATCTTCAAGCGGGAGGCCGCGGTCTGCCCTGCGGTGCTGGACACACCCGGGATGCTATGTGAGCCCCAAGGACGGGGCAAGGACACGGATGCACCATCTGTAATTCACGCGGTGCGTCGGAGCCGTCCCCGGGGGCTCCCCTCCGGTCCGGACTCCCTGCGGGCTCGGGTCCCCAGCGCCCGGTGCGCCGAACGCACCAGGGCCTCGGCCGCGCCCAGCGCCTCGCGCGTCACCTCCACGCCCGACATCATCCGCGCCAGCTCGCGGGTCCGCTCGGTCCCCGCCTCCAGCACCGCCACCTCGGAGACGGTGCGCCCGCCCTTGAGCCCCTTGCGGATGAGCAGGTGCGCGTCGGCGTAGGCCGCCACCTGCGGCAGGTGGGTGATGCACAGCACCTGACGGTGGCTGCTCACATCCTTGATCATCCGCCCCACCACGTCCGCGATGGCGCCGCTGACGCCCGCGTCCGCCTCGTCCAGGATGTAGCACCCGCCCCCGTCGCTGTCGGCCAGGGCCTTCTTGAGCGCCAGCAGCAGCCGGCTCGCCTCACCCCCCGAGGCCACCTTGGACAGCGCGCGCGGCGGCTCGCCGGGGTTGGCGCTGAAGTAGAACTCCACGTCGTCCGCCCCGTCCGGCCGCAGGGCCTCGCCCGGCGTCACCCGCACCTCGAAGGCCGCCTTGCCCATGGCCAGTTGCCCCAGGCCCTCGCGCACCTGCGCGGAGAACGCCACCGCGCTGGCCGTGCGGGCACGCGTCAGCGCCGCGGCCGCCTTGCGGGCCCGCTCCTCCACCTTCCGCCGCTCGGAGGCCAGCTCCTCCAATATCTCCTTGCGGTTCTCCAGCGTGCCCAGCTCGACCTCGATTTCGCCCCGCTTCGTCAGCAGGCCGTCCAGGTGCGTGCCGTGCTTGCGGCACAGGCGCTTGAGCGCATCCAGCCGCTCCTCCACGTCCGCCAGCCGAGAGGGGTCCGACTCCAGCCCCTCCACATATCGGTTGAGCCGCCGCTGCGCCTCTTCCAGCTCCGACAGCGCCGTGCTCAGCGCCTGCGACACCGGCTCCAGCGTGGCGTCGCACTTCACCGCCTCGTGCACCAGGCCCAGGGCGCGCCCCACCGTCTCCACGGCGGACTGCTCCTCGCCGGCCACCAGCAGCTCCGCCTCCGAGGCATGCCGCTTGAGCTTCTCCGCCCCGCCCAGCCGCTTGCGCTCGGCGTCCAGGCGCGCGTCCTCCCCGGTCTCCGGGTCCAGGCGTGCAATCTCATCGAGCTGGAAGCGCAGGAACTCGGCGCGCTCGCGCACCTTCGCCTCGTCTCCGCCCAGCGCCTCCATGCGCGCGTCCACCTCGCGCAGGGCCGTGTACTCCCGGAAGAAGGACGCCAGCACCTCCTCCAGGTTGCCGTACCTGTCCAGCAGCACCCGGTGCAGCCCCGAGTCGAAGAGGCTGACGTGCTCGTGCTGGCCGGCGATGTCCACCACGCCACGCGTGAGCTTGCCCAGCACGCCCACTGTCACCAGCGAGCCATTGACGTAGGCCTTGCCCCGCCCGGTGCGCCCGAGCACCCGCCGCACCAGCACCTCTTCCCCCAGGTCCGGCAGGCCCAGCTCCTCCAGGCGGGCCTCCAGCGCCGGCGTGCGCGCGAAGACGCCCTCTACAGACGCCTCCTCGCACCCGGCGCGGATGACATCCGCGTCGGCACGCCCGCCGAGCAAGAGGCCCAGTGCATCCACGAGGATGGACTTGCCCGCCCCTGTCTCACCCGTGAGGACGGTGAGGCCGGCTCCGAACGCCACCTCCACCTCCTCGATCACCGCTACGTTCGAAATCCGCAGACCCAGCAGCACGCGCGCCCTCCAATGTCCGTACGACGGCCCTGGCACTGAACACCCTAGCAGGTCCGGCTGACACTGCACAGGCGTTCGGGTTGAGCGCACGGATGGCGGGCGGGAGTGGGAGGGGCCTCGTTGGGGCCCCAACCGCGTAAGTCCTCAGACTTCCGTGAAAAGGTCCTGGAGGTCTTCTTCGGTGAGCGTCCGGCCCAGGTCTTCGCCGTCCCCGCCGAGCACCCCGGCGGCGAGGTCCCGCTTGCGGCGCTGGAGGGCGAGAATCTTCTCCTCCACGGTGCCGCGGGTGATCAGCTTGTAGCTGATGACCGCGCGCGTCTGGCCGATGCGGTGGGTCCGGTCGGTGGCCTGGTCCTCCACGGCGGGGTTCCACCACGGGTCGAAGTGGATGACGTAGTCGGCCGCGGTGAGGTTGAGGCCGGTGCCGCCCGCCTTGAGGGAGATGAAGAAGAGCGGAGGGCCGTCCGGGTTGTTGTACTCGTCCACCTTCCCCATGCGGTCCTTGGTGCGGCCGTCCAGGTAGAGGTAGCGCAGGCCCTTCTTGTCCGCCTCCTGCTTCAGCAGCTCCAGCATCTCCGTGAACTGGCTGAAGACGAGCGCGCGGTGGCCCTCCGCCACCAGGTCCTCCACCAGTTGGAGGAAGCGCTCCACCTTCGCGCTGGGCGGCATCAGCGTGCCGGGCGGCAGCTTGAGCAGGCGCGGGTCGCAGCACACCTGACGCAGGCGCATCAGCGCGGCCAGGATGGACACGCGGCTGCGCTTGAAGCCGACCTTCTCGATGCTCTCGTGAACCTTGCGGCGGCTCTCCTCCAGCACCTCGCGATAGAGCGCGGCCTGGCCGGGCTCCATCTCGCACCAGGCGACGCTCTCCGTCTTCGGCGGCAGGTCCTTGGCCACCTCCGTCTTCAAGCGGCGCAGGATGAAGGGCTGGATGCGGCGGCGCAGCCGGTCCTTCGCCGAGGCGTCGTTGGCCACCTGGATGGGCTGCTCGTAGCGGTCCCCGAAGCCATCCGCGCTGCCGAGGAAGCCCGGCATCAGGAAGTCGAAGATGCTCCAGAGCTCGGAGAGGCGGTTCTCCAGCGGCGTACCGGTGAGCGCCAGGCGCGTCTCGCTGGGCAGCGCCTTGCACGCCTGCGCGGTGGCGCTGTCGGCGTTCTTGATGTTCTGCGCCTCGTCCAGGATGACGTAGCGGAAGCCCACCTGGGACAGCTGGTCCAGGTCGCGGCGGACCAGCGCATAGGACGTGAGGACCAGGTCCATCTCCTTCAGGACCTCCGCCCGCTCCCTGCGGTCCTGGCCGTGCCACACCATGGTCTTCAGCCCCGGCGTGAAGCGCTCGGCCTCGCGCTCCCAGTTGGCCAGCACGCTGGTGGGGGCCACCACGAGCGACGGCTTGCGGCCCTCGTCGTTGGCCACCTTCTGCATCAGGCTGAGCGACTGGATGGTCTTTCCCAGACCCATGTCGTCCGCGAGGATGCCGGACAGGCCGTGGCGGCGCAGGAACCAGAGCCAGGACAGGCCCGCCTCCTGGTAGTGGCGCAGCGTGGCCTGGAGCCCCTCGGGGACGGCCACCTTGGGAACGCCCGCCGTCTCGCGCAGCTCCAGCATCGCCTGGCGCGCCTTGGCCTCCACCTCGGTGAACTCCCCCAGGTCCGCCAGCAGGTCC
The DNA here is from genome assembly GCA_023426545.1 of Pseudomonadota bacterium. GTDB lineage: Bacteria > Myxococcota > Myxococcia > Myxococcales > Myxococcaceae > Myxococcus. The sequence continues at coordinate 24,572 of JAFAAN010000074.1, read as the reverse complement.
AGCGCGACGGCCTGGTGCAGCGGCAGCCGCGTGCGCGAGCGGCCCGGCAGCGCGCCGGCCTCCTCGAGCAGGTCCGCCACGCGCTTGAGCTCGACGGGGTCCGCCTCCGCGAAGGTGCCGTCCTTCAGGGGCACGAAGCGGCGGCCGGAGTCCAGCCACATGCGCACCGCGCCCAGGTCCACCGCCTGGTCGTCGGTGACGAACTCGGCGTCCAGGTCGAACCACTGCACGCCGCTCATGCCCACGCGGATGCGCGGCTTGAGCTTCGGACGCAGGCGCACCTTGGGGGCCTGCGCGCCAAAGCGCTCCCACTCCGCGGGGAGCGAGGCCAGCCCCCGGGCCCAGAACTCCAGCGCGGTGTCACTCGTGGCGTCGAAGGCGTGCGCCTGCGCATCGAAGCGCAGGCCCAGGTCCAGGAGCTGCTTGCCCGCGGCGCGCTCCAGCTCCTCGCGGCGCCGGTACAGCTTGCGGCTGTCCGCGCCCACCCCGCTGGCGTAGCCCAGGTGCGTGGCGACGGGAGACACGGGCACCGTCGTCTGCCCGTACTTCGCGGCGAGCTGCACCTTCACGCGCTCGGGGCTGCCCTCGAGGGTGAGCATGAAGCGCGGCTCCACGGCCTCGTCCACATCGATGTCGTCCGCCTTCAGCGCCATGCGGAAGCGCGGCAGGTGCGCGGCGAAGAAGGTCAGCACGCGGTCCAGCTGCCCCGTGGGGAAGGACATGCTCGGCTCGAGCAGCCACTTGCGCAGCAGGCGCGGCGGGAAGTCCGGCTCCACCGGGTGCAGGTTCTGCCCCTGGATGACCCAGGTGCGGCGGCCCGCCAGGAGGATGACGTCCTTGAGCGGGAGGCTCGCGTTGTCCGGGAAGAGCAGCTCGATGCGCGCGGTGGCGCCGTCCGCGCGGGACTCCAGATGAATCTGGGGCCGCACCGGCGTCTCCGTGTTGATGAGCTGGGTGCCGCGGTAGATGACGCGGCGGTGGCGCAGCAGCTCCAGCGCCTCGCTCAGCTCCTCGTCGGACAGGACCAGGCGCGAGTCGTAGCGGTGCTCGTGGCGCGACAGCGTGAGGAAGACGCGCTCGTCCGCGGGAGAGAGGCGGCCCCCCGCCTGGAGCAGGCGCTTGACGTGGATGGGCCCCTTCGTCTGCGCGTCCTGGCGGCGCACGTCGAGGATCCACTGCCGCATGCTGCCATTGGCGTTGCTCGCCGCGGTCAGCCGATAGAAGAACTCGTAGTCGGGCTGGGAGGACAGGCCGAGCCAGCTCTCCACCTTGGCCAGGGCCGGCAGGCTCACCGGGTCGCCGCTCGACGGAATCGGCTCCACGGGGACCTCGTCCTCGGCCGCGATGACCTCCGTGGGCGCGGGCGCGGGTGCCACGGGCTCCGGGCGGGGCTGCGGCGGTCCGGGCGAGCGGAAGCGGGCGGCGTAGATGAGCGCCGCGGCCACCACGTGTTTGCAGTGCGGGCCACCGACGTTCCACGACGCGCAGGTGCACGTGGACGTGGCCCGGCCGTTCCCCAGCAGCAGGGCCGTCTGGTACCGCGCACCGGAGGAGCTGGCGACCTGGGCGCTGATGCGGTCACCTTCGCGCTGGAGGCCGAAGACGCGGCGCGACTCCGCCACCTCCCGCCCCTGCTTGAAGGTCGTGGGTTGAACTTCGGCCTTCAGGGCACGCAGCCACTGGGTGTCCTGAGGCGGGAGGATCTCTCGGATATCGGCGGTGGATTGCACGGCTGGCACAGGCCCCAGGCTCCAAATCGCCGGGGAACCCGTTGAACTACCACAGCAACGAGGCTCCCGGTCTCGGGAAAAATCAATGCGTCCGCCAGCAGAACCCGCCGCCGGCATCAAGCTGTGAGAGCATCAACCCCCGCCATGGTCCGGACCGTCCGCTCACGTGCTTCCAATACCCGCCCGCACTCCGGGGGAGCGACCGGCCCATCGAGCGGGCACCCGATTTCACGCCCTGAGACAGCCACCCCCACTCCGCAGGTACGAGCCAGGGGCCGCGCTGCCCATGGGAACGGGGCGTCTGTCACCCTACCGCCAGCGCGGGCGGCGGGCCGCTGCCCCGGGCGCCCGGGTGCCCCCGCTGGCGCCCTCCAGCGGGCCGGCAGGCGGGGACCGCCGCCCTCCCCTCCCCACACGCCGGAGCGCCGTGCATGAACACGCCCGTCATGAGCCTGACCGACACCACCCTCCTCTCGGACCTGAAGGCCCGTCTCCGGGACGTGCCGGACTTCCCCAAGCCCGGCATCGTCTTCAAGGACATCACCCCCGTGCTGGCGGACCCTCGCCTCTTCGGCCGGGTCATCAACGCCATGTCCGCGCCCTTCCGGGGGCAGCACATCACGAAGGTGGTGGGCGTGGAGGCCCGGGGATTCCTCCTGGGCGCCCCCATCGCGCTGGCGCTCAACGCGGGCTTCGTCCCCGCGCGCAAGCCGGGGAAGCTGCCCCACCGCTCCGTCGTGGAGCGCTACTCCCTGGAGTACGGCTCCGACGGCGTGGAGATGCACGAGGACGCCATCCTCCAAGGGGAGCGCGTGCTCGTCGTGGATGACGTGCTGGCCACGGGAGGGACGGCGGAGGCCACGGCCCGGCTCGTGTCCCGGCTCGGCGGCGAGCTGGTCGGCTTCTGCTTCCTGCTCACCCTCGACGCCCTCGAAGGCCCCGACCGGCTGGGCCGCGAGCGGGTGACGACGCTGCTGTCCTTCTGACCGGGCGCCGACTGGCAGCGGCCAGGCGCTCCGGCTACGGCACCCCGACGGGGATGAGCGGCGAACAGCCGAGGTGGGCAGGCATGCAGTACGAGCGGCTCGGGCCCGGGCAACACACCTGTGAGCCGCTACACGTCATGCTCTCCGAGCACTTCGGACGGCAGGCAGGCGCCTCCTGGGTGGGAGAGTCGTAGACGCAGGTGCCGCCGCTGCCACACAGCGAGCCTGCGGGCGCCCCGGGCAGACATTGGCTGATGGCGCCCTCGTGGACGCCCAGGTCCTCGGAAACGCCCGGCTCCAGCTCCGAGCCACCACAACCCACCAGCAGTACAGCGACCGCGAGCGCACAGCACCCCACGAGTGACTTCAGTTGCATGTGGCTGCCTCCTCCCCCGGGGCCATCCGGGGGCACAAGCAGGATAACACTCTAAACAAGAACTTCTCGATGCATCCCCCCGCCCGGCCGTAACGGCCCCTGCCGTGTCGCCTGCTGACACGCAGGCCGTGCCTGCGCACCCTCCGACGAGAACCAACCAACGCTTCCACGGAGGGGACGACATGCCGGAGGTACATACCCGCGGCGGCGCCCGCATCCGCTTCGACGACGTGGGCCATGGCGAGCCCGCGCTCCTCTTCATCCCGGGTTGGTGTAGCACCCGGGCGAGCTTCCAGAAGCTGCTTCCCCGCTGCTCCGCCTCTCGGCGCGTGCTGTCCGTGGACCTCCGGGGACACGGCGAATCAGAGGGCGGTGGCACCGACTTCGACAGCGAGACGGTGCTGGAGGACCTGCTCATGGTGGTGGAGGCCAGCGGCGCACGGCAGGTCGTGCCCGTGGCCATGTCCCACGCGGGATGGTGGGCGCTCGGCGTGCGGCGTGCGCTCGGCCCCGCGCGCGTGCCGCGCATGGTGCTGCTGGACTGGATGGCCACCGCGCCCAGCCCCTCCTTCCTCAAGGCCCTGCGCGACCTCCAGACGGAGCGCTGGAGCGAGGTCCGCAACCGGCTGCTCCATGGCTGGCTGGAGGGCCTGGACGACGCGGCCATCCAGCGCTTCGTCCGCGAGGACATGGGCGCGTACGGTGAAGCCATGTGGGCCCGGGCAGGCCGGGAGATCGAGGCCGCGTATGCCCGCGAGGGCTCGCCGCTGCGGGCCCTGGCGGCGCTCGAGCCCATGCCCCTGACGATTCACCTGTACGCGCGCCCGGAGTCGCACGACTACCTCTCGGCGCAGGTGGACTTCGGTGTGGAGCACCCGGGCTTCCATGTGCTCAAGCTGCCCGCCAGCAGCCACTTCCCGGCGCTGGAGGTGCCGGACATGGTGGCGGCGGGAATCGAGGCGCTCGTCTCCGCGCGGGAGGTTCCCTTCCACGCGGGCGCCATGCCAGCCTGAAGCGGCCGGCCTACGGCAGCCCGAGCGCTTCCTTCATGCCGCCCGTGCGCCCCCCCGCGCGCTGCATGGCGATGCGCTGGAGCGCCGGGTCCTGGGGAATGGGCATCCAGGCCAGGTAGCGGGTCCGGGAGGCGCCCTCCCCGGCCTGGCTGCTCGCGACCACCAGCGTCCGGTTCTGGAAAGCCTCCTCCCAGGGGGCACATCCCGTCATGGAGAACTTCGTGACGGTGTCGTCCTTCGCCTGCGTCCACGCGATGCAAGGGGACTCCGAGCAGTCCAGGGCCACCACGTCGAGCCCCATGCCGCACTCGCTGGCGGCGCGGAAGACGACCTGCTCGAAGCCCTTGGGCGTGCAGGGCTCGGGCAGCTCGGCCGGGACTGACAGCGGGACGTCCTCTGGATTCTCCGGCGGCGGTGCATCGGCCGCGGGCGGCCCCGCTTCCGCGCGCGCCTCCGGGGTCGGCAGCCTGCGGAGCACGGTGGCCTCACGCGGCAGCGTGGGCGCGATGGCGGGCGCGTCCCGCCGCGGGGGCGCTGTCCGGGGAGTAGCGGCCCGGGCCTCCGGCACGGACGCGGTGGGCGCCTGGACGGCGGTCGTCTCGGGCGGCACCCGCGTCATCGAGGATGAACTATACGGGCCGCTCCGCGGGGCCGAAGAAGCCCGCGGGCACGCCCCGTGACGGAACCAGGCTCGCTCCCACCAGGGGGGCCAGAGAGCACCACGGCGCGAACGCGGTGAGTGGCTCGGCTCGTGTGTTGGACGCTATCAGCGCCCTTCCACGTTTCCAGATTCCAAGCCACCCGCCCTCCCGCCCCCGGGGCCATTGACGCCGGCCCAGCCTTGCCTATAGGTTGGTCAAACAACCAATAAACGAGGCCCGCATGCCCCGTCCGTCCAACACCGAGGAGCGCCGCCAGCAGATTGTCGCTGGCTTGCTGAAGGTCATGTCGGAGCGCGGCTACGAGCGCGCGTCGGTGGCCGAAATCGCGAAGGCGGCCGGCCTGGGCCCGGGGCTGGTGCACTACCACTTCCGCGGCAAGCAGGAGATTCTGCTCACGCTCGTGGAGCAGTTCGCCGCGCAGGCCCGGCAGCGCGTGGATGCGCGGCTCGCGCGAGTGAAGCGCCCGGATGCCCGGGCCCAGGTGGACGCCTTCCTGGAGGCCTACCTCGCCACCGGCGACGACGCTGCCCCCTCCGCGGTCGCCAGCTGGGTGGTCATCAGCGCGGAGGCCATCCGCCAGCCGGAGGTCCGCGCCGTCTACGAGCAGGTGGTGCACGCCGACCTGGAGCGCCTGACCTCGCTCGTGGCCGCCGTGGTGGGCCAGCGCAAGGCCCCGGCGCTGGCCGCGGGCCTGTTCGCCGCCGTGCAGGGCTACTTCGTGCTCTCCGCCAGCGTCCCCGGCCTCGTCCCCACGGGCTCCGCGGCCAGCACGGTGAAGCGCATGGCCGCGGGGCTCCTCGGCCCGGCGGACGCGGGGGAGGACGCATGAAAACGGCGGCCAAGCTCGGGCTCCTCTCCAGCCTCTACCTGTCGCAGGGGCTCCCCTTCGGCTTCTTCACCCAGGCGCTGCCCGTGCTGCTGCGCCACCAGGGCCTGTCCCTGCCCGCCATCGGTCTGGCCCACCTGCTGGCCCTGCCCTGGGCGCTCAAGTTCCTCTGGGCCCCTCCCATGGACCGGAAGGGCTCGGCGCGGTGGGGACGGCGGCGCGGCTACATCCTCCCCCTGCAGTGCCTGTCCGCGGGCCTGCTGCTGGCGCTCGCGCTGCCGGATGGAAGCCTGGACACGCGGCTGCTGATGGCGGCGGTGCTGGGCGTCAACCTGCTGGCCGCCACGCAGGACGTGGCCACCGACGGGCTGGCGGTGGACCTGCTCGCGCCGGCCGAGCGCGGCTGGGGCAACGGCATCCAGGTGGCCGCCTATCGCGTCGGCATGATTCTGGGCGGCGGGGTGATGCTCGCCGTCTTCGACGCGGCGGGTTGGCGCCCCACCTTCCTCGCCCTGGGCGCGCTGCTGCTCGCGGCCACCGTCCCCATCGCCCGCTACCGCGAGCCGCCCTCCGCGCCTCCCGCTCCGCAGAGCCTGGGCCTGACGTGGTGGCTGAAGCGCCCGGGCGCCGGCGCCTGGCTCACGCTGCTCATCGTCTACAAGGCGGGCGAGTCCCTGGCCACGGGCATGCTGCGCACCTTCCTGGTCGATGCGGGCCTGTCGCTGACGGACATCGGCTGGATGCTGGGCGGCGTGGGCTTCACCGCGGGGCTCGTGGGCGCGTTGCTCGGCGGAAGCCTGGTGGTACGGCTCGGGCGGAGGCGGGCCCTGCTCGTCTTCGGCGCCATCCAGGCCGGCGCGGTGCTGCTCTATGCCCTGGTGGCTCGGGGCACGCCCTCCCTCCCCCTGCTCGCACTGGTCTGCGGCGCCGAACACGTGGCCAGCGGCATGGCCACCGCCACCGTCTTCACCGCGATGATGGACGCCTGCCGCCCGGACCACGCCGCCACCGACTACACCGTGCAGGCCTCGCTGGTGGTGCTGGCCACGGGCGCCGCCGCCGCGGTGAGTGGCTTCAGCGCGCAGGCCCTGGGCTACGCCGGGCACTTCACGCTGTCCGCGCTGCTGTGCGCCGCGGGCACGGTGTACGCCGCCCTCACCTTCCACCCGCCCCGGCGCCTGGCGCCCGAGACCGCTCCCGAGGTGTCGTGATGACCATCGCCGTCTACGCCGGCAGCTTCGACCCCGTCACCGCCGGCCACATGTCCGTCGTCCGTCAGGCCGCCCGCCTCTTCAGCCACGTGGTGGTGGTGGTCGCCGTCAACCCCGACAAGCAGACGCTCCTGTCCGCCGAGGAGCGCGTGGCCCTGCTGCGCGGAGCGGTGGCGCACCACCCCAACGTCACCGTGGCCTCCACCCAGGGGTTCATCGTCGACTTCGCGCGCGACATCGGCGCCAGCGTCCTGCTGCGCGGCGTGCGCGGCGCCATGGATGCCCAGTTCGAGACGACGCTGGCGCAGAACAACCGCGCGCTGGCGCCCGAGCTGTCCACCCTCTTCCTCCCGGCCGAGGCCCACCTCGCCGAGGTGAGCAGCAGCGGACTCAAGGCCCGCGTGGCGCGCGGCGAGGACGTTTCCGCCTTCTGTCCGCCGGCCGTCGCGGCGAAGCTCCAGGAGCGACTCGCCCCCTCCCACCGGAGCACGCCTTGAGCCTGTCCTTCATCACCCTTGGCATCGGCGACGCATTCTCCGCCCTGCGCTACTCGTCCTGCCTCGCCGTGGAGGCGGAGGACCAGGTGCTGCTGGTGGACTGCCCGCACCCCATCCGGAAGATGATGCGCGAGTCCTCGGAGTCCACCGGCGTGCCGCTGGACGCGGACCGCATCAGCGCCGTCGCCCTCACCCACCTGCACGCGGACCACGCGTCGGGCCTGGAGAGCCTGGGCTACTTCTCCTTCTTCGTCCTGCGGCGGAAGCTGGAGGTGCTCGCCCACCCCGCCGTGGCCCAGCGGCTCTGGGAGGGCCACCTGGCCGCCGGCATGGAGTGCCTCATCGAGCGGCGCGGCGAGCAGCCCAGCGCCAGGCACTTCGAGGACTACTTCGAGCACACGCCGCTCTCCACGGAGTCCTCCGTGCGGCACGGGCCCTTCCTCATCGAGAGCCGGCTCACGTACCACCACGTGCCCACCACCGCGCTGCGCATCCACGCCGGAGGCCGCTGCCTGGGCTACAGCGCGGACACCGCCTTCGACGAGGGGCTCATCGACTGGCTCTCGGAGGCGGACCTCGTCATCCACGAGACGAACCACGGCGTACACACCCCCTACGAGAAGCTCGCGGCGCTGCCCGCCGAGCTCCGCGCCCGCATGCGGCTCATCCACTACCCGGACGACTTCGACACCAGCGCGAGCGTCATCGAGCCGCTCGCGCAGGGCCGCCGCTACAACGTGTGAGCCGGCAGGGGCGCTACTGCGAGAAGATGGCCAGCGAGTAGGGACCGAGGGCGAAGGAGGCATTGTACGACATGCCGTCCTTGCCGCCGCCGGACGCGACGGTGTCGACGGTGGCTGTGTTGCCGAAGTCGCCGGAGTACCCGTTCCAGTCGCTGTTGAAGCGCGCGTACCAGGTGCCCCCGCGCGGGAAGCCGATGTTGTAGCTGGGGAAGGACGTGCCGCTGAAGTTGGCGACGATGATGACGTCATCCCCGGGCCCGCCGTTCTCCCAGCGGTGGTACGCAATCACCTTGCTGCCGTTGTTCACGTGGTGGACGTTGACGTTGCCCCCGCGCAGGCCGCGCGTGTTGTTGAACCAGTTGCGGCGCAGGCGGATGAGGTCGCGGTACAGCGTCCGGATGCCGGCGTAGGTGCTGTTCTTGCTCCAGTCCAGCGGGTCCGTATCCTGGAAGTAGCCGTCCTCGAGGAACTCCTGCCCCTGGAAGAGCATGGGGATGCCAGGCGAGGTGAAGACGATGCCCGCCGCCAGCGTGGAGCGCTTCTTGGACGCCCAGCTACCCGCGTTGCCTGGCCAGATCTCCTCCGGCACGCGCGCCTTGCCGTTGGCCACCTCGTCGTGGCTCTCCGAGTAGATGACGCGCGCGGTGTGCCGCCCGCTGTAGCGGTGGGTGATGGCGTTGCGCACCGAGTTCATGTCCCGATCGCCGTCGTTCATGGTGATGACGGCCGCGCGGATGGGGTGCACGAACTCCCCCGCCCACTGCGAGTCGAAGCCCGCGCCGCCGCTGGTGTCGGACGTGGCGTCGTTGGTGATGGCGTCGCCCCCGCCCAGGTCCTCCGCGATGCTGATCTTCCACGGCTGCGTGGCGTTGATCTCACGGTTGATGGAGCGGAACACGCGCCACCCGTCGGCGATGGACGTGGCGTCGCTGCCGTCCTGCGTGCGCATGTACTTGGTGGCGTCCCAGCGAAGGCCGTCCCCCCGGAAGGCATGGGTGAGGTTCATCATCGAGTCGCGGATGTACGCGCGGACCTCGGGGCGGCCGTAGTCCGGGCGCGTGTCGCCCCACGGCGTGCTCCTGCGCGAGTCGTTGTAGAAGTACTCGCCGCCCGAGCCCAGGCAGTCGCCGCTGAAGCACCACATGGGCAGGTCGCTGGGCCCATAGTGGTTGTGCACGACGTCGAAGATGACGCCGATGCCGCGCAGGTGCGCCTCGTCCACGAAGCGCTTCATGTCGTTGGGGTGGCCGTAGGCGCTCTCCGGCGCGAACGGGAAGGCGGCGTTGTAGCCCCAGGAGAAGTCACCGGCGAACTCGTACGCCGGCATGACCTTCACCATGTTCGCGCCCAGGTCGCGGACGTGGTCGAGCTTCGCGATGGCGCTGTTCCAGTTGCCGGGGCCGAAGCCGGGCGAGTCGTGGAAGGTGCCGATGTGCATCTCGTAGATGACCATCTCGTTGAAGCCGGGGCTGCCGTACTGCTGGGCGTTCCACCAGTACTCACCGTGGTCATAGATGATGCTGGCGCCGGTGGAGTTCTCCTGCCACGCCGACCGGGGGTCCGCGCGCCACGCGTCCGAGCCCCACTGGTTGCGGGTGATGAACTTGTACTTCTGGCCCTTCACCGCGCCGGCGACGTCACCCGAGAAGTTGCCATTGGACTCGTTGCCCAGCTCGATCCACGTCCCCCAGCCGTTGAAGTCGCCGGAGACGAACACCCGGCTCGCCAGCGGGGCCCAGACGCGGAACGTGGTGCCCCCCGCATAGACGGTGGCGCCCATCCCGGGCCGCGTCGACGGGCTGAGCTGCTGGCGGATGACCGCCGTCTCTGCCTCCGAACCTCGCGCCCCTTCGAGCGCGGACTCCCCGCAACCGGCCAACAGCCCGGTCAGCAGGAGCGCGCGCCACCTGTTGCAGTGCTTCATGGGTGACAACCTCCCTTGGTCGGGGAGCGTCCTAGCAACCGCAGCGAATCCAGCGCAAACAGCTCTCCCTGCAATCTGTAACTTTCCACCATACCGGGGTACCTCCCGGGCATCGCCCAGCGCGCTGCCACTGTCGCGTGACACGCCGCGTGAAGTCCCCAGCGCTCGCCATCCACCCTTGAGTGCGATACGCCCCCGATGTTGCGCCCCGCCGTGGGTGCGCGCTGGGGAGAGCGACGCACGATGAAGAAGAAGACAGCGCTGGCCCGACGTGAGGCCCTTCTGGCGTTGGCCGCGGTCCTGGCCGGCGGTTGCGCCACGACCTCACCGGCCACGCCACCCGCTCCGCCCGCCGGCACGGTGCGCCTGACGCTGCTTCACCTGGCGGACGTCTACCAGGTGCAGGCGGTGGAGGACGGCCAGCGCGGAGGCCTGGCCCGCGCCGCCACGCTGCGCAAGCAGGTGCTGCGCGAGTCCCCCCACGTCCTCACGCTGATGGGCGGCGACACGCTGTCCCCGTCCGTGGAGTCGCTGGTGGAGCTGGACGGCCAGCAGCTCAAGGGCCGGCACATGGTGGCCGCCTGGAACGCGCTGGGGCTGGACTACGCGGTGCTGGGCAACCACGAGTTCGACTTCGGCGACGACGTGCTGCGCGAGCGCATCCGCGAGTCGCGCTTCACGTGGCTCGCGGCCAACGTGCGGGACACCCGGACGGGTGAGCTCTTCACGGGGGTGAAGCCCTACGCGGTGCGCGCGGTGGGCGGCATCCAGGTCGGCCTCTTCGGGGTCGTGCTGCCGGAGACGAAGCGCACCACGAAGGCCGGCAAGGACACCCACTTCGAGGACGTCTGCGAGGCTGCCCGGGGCGCGGTGGCGAAGCTGCGCGAGGCCGGCGCCCAGGTGGTGGTGGCCCTCACGCACCAGACGGCGGAGCAGGACCGGGCCCTCACCCGCTGCGTCCCGGTGGACGTGGTGCTCGGCGGGCACGACCACGAGGCGCTGGAGGACCACAGCACGGGCACGCCCATCTTCAAGGTGGCCTCGGACGCGGTGGAGCTGGGCCGGCTCACGCTGGACGTGGACACGGCGACGGCCAGGGTGCGGCAGGTGACGTGGCAGACGCTGCCGGTGACGGCCAGGGTCCCCGAGGACGCGGAATTCAACGCGACGATGCGGCCCTACGCGGCGCTGTTCCACAAGCTGTCAGAGCCCGTGGGGCGCACGCCGGTGGCGCTGGACGCGCGGGCCGCCGAGGTCCGCACGCGCGAGACGAACCTCGGCTCCTTCGTCGCCGATGCCTTCCGCGCGGCGGCGGGCGCGGACGTGGCGCTGGTGAATGCCGGAGCGCTGCGCGCGGACACGGTGCTCCCCGCGGGCGGCGTGACTCGGAGGGACCTGCACGCCATCCTTCCGTACGCGGACGAGCTGGTGGTGCTGGAGGTGAAGGGCGACACGCTGCACGCGGCGCTGGAGAATGGCGTCAGCCTCAGCCGAGAGGACTCGCGACCGGGCCGCTTCCCCCAGGTGTCCGGGCTGGAGTTCACCTTCGACTCGGACCGGCCCGCGGGCCAGCGGGTGCTGGGCGTGAAGGTGGGCGGCAGGCCGCTGGACGCGTCGGCCACCTACCGGCTCGCGACATTGAGCTTCCTGGCCAGCGGCAAGGACGGCTACGACATGCTGAGGAATCAGCCGTCCACGCGGGCCATGGTGAACGGGGATTCGCCCCTGGATGTGCTGGCGAAGGCGCTCCGCACCGGCACGCCATCCCCGCATCCCCAGGCGGATGGCCGCATCTCCCAGCTCGGCAGCGGCATGCTGGCGCCCGACGCGCGGCAGCCGCCCGCGCCCCTCAAGTAGGCCGCCCGGGCCTGGCTCCGGCAACGTGCCGCTGAAACCTCGCTCGGGAGCACCCCGCTCCGGATAGGTCGGGCGGACAGCTCGGAGCCTCGCGCTCCGGTGCGCGTGGGCTCAATCCGCCGTCCAGCCCCGCAGGCGGTAGATGGCGCGCCCCGCAAGCTCGCGCAGGGCGTCCGTGCTCAGGTTGAGCGCGCCAGCCCGGGGCAGCCAGCTCATGCGCGCCAGCGGCGAGCTGGACGCCCTCACGTCCACGGGCAGCGTGTCCGGCCGCAGCCCCACCGCCGCGAAGCACCCCGCAGCGCGTGGCATGTGCGCGGCGCTCGTCACCAGCAGCAGCGACCTCCACCCGCGCTCCTTGACGATGCGCGCCGACTCCAGCGCGTTCTCCCGCGTGTTGCGGCTGCGCCCCTCCGTGACGATGCGCTCGGGGGCAATCCCCCACTGCTGGAGCTGCCGGGACAGCACGTCCGCCTCGACCACCGCCTCGGGCCTCGGGTCCAGCGTGCCGCCGGAGAGGAGCACCTGCCGCGCCCAGCCCTCGCGCAGCAGCTCGAAGCCCCGCAGCACGCGCTCCGCCGCCGCGTTGTACTCCGGCCCCCCCGTGCGCTCCGTGGCGGCCGGGTCCAGCGCACCGCCCAGGACGATGACGGCGTCATACGTGGTGCCCGGCCGGAAGGACCGTGTCGCGCCCGCCTCCGTCACCCGCATCAAGGCCATGGCCACCGGCTCGATGGAGAACGCGTACAGCACCCCCACGCCCAGGGCGCCCAGCCACCGCGCCGCCCGCGGCCGCCCGCGCAGCCCCCAGGCCGCGCCTCCCAGCAGCAACGCCCAGGTCAGCGGAGCCAGCAGCAGGTCCAGCACCTTCGACAGGAACAGGAACACGGCGCCCGGCGCCTCTCAGCGCTCGCCCCAGTGGAGCTTCTGCCGGAGGATGGAGAAGTAGGCCACGTTCGGGTTGCGCACCAGGTCCACCCGGTTGGGCGAGCGCACCACCTCGATGCAGTCCCCTCCCTGGAGGCCGTGTCCCGTCTGCCCGTCGATGGTGAGGTAGGTGTCCGCCGTCTCACTGCGCAGCGTCACCCGGATGATCCGGTCCGCCGGCACGACGATGGAGCGCTGGGTGAGCGCATGGGAGCAGATGGGCGACAGCACCGTGCAGTCCACCGACGGGTGGACGATGGGCCCGCCCGCGGACAGCGAGTACGCCGTGGAGCCGGTCGGCGTGGCCAGGATGACGCCGTCCGACTTGTAGGTGGTGATGGGCACCCCGTCGATGGACGTCTCGTGGTCGGCGATGCGCGCCAGCGCCCCCTTGTTGATGACGACGTCGTTGAGGACCTCGTCCTCGATGAGCACCCGGCCGCCGCGAATCAGGCGGCAGGTGAGCTTCATCCGGGAGTCCACCTGGAAGCGCCCTGCGAGCACCTGCTCCAGCATGGGGTACAGCTCATCCACCGGGACTTCCGTCATGAAGCCCAGGCTGCCCAGGTTGACGCCCAGGATCGGCACCCCGCGGCCGCCCAGCAGGCGGGCCGCGTAGATGAGCGTGCCGTCGCCGCCCAGCACCACCATCAGGTCCGCCCGGCTCACCAGCTCCCGGTCATCCACCCGGGGCCAGCCCAGCTCATGGGCCAGCGTGCGGTCCGCCAGCACCGTCAAGTGTGGGTACCGTTCACGGATTTGAGCCGCGAGCGCCACCGCCTCGGGCTTGTCTCTCTTCGCGACGATTGCCAGGGTCTGCACGCGGCCCTGCCTTCTAATCCAGGCGGCCCCCCGGCGCTCATGCGAAATGCCGGGGTGCCCGCCTGCTGACACCTCAGGATGCCACTTCGAGCGCCTCGGTGTCCTCCGCCGGGGGCACGCGGGGCTTCATCGACCGGCCGGCCACCTCGTACTGCTTGAGCAGGCGGCGGAAGTTGGAGCGGTCCACGCCCGCCGCGCGGGCCGCGCTGGAGACGTTCTGGTTGTTCTTCTCCAGCAAGGCCGACAGGTAGCGCCGCTCGAAGGCGCGCATCGCCAGGCGCTTGGCCTGGGCGTAGGGCAGGTGCGCCAGACTGAACACCTCCACGGTGGAGTCCGGCTGCGGCGCGGACTGGAGGCCCGGCGGCAGGTCCTCCACGTCGATGATGTCATTGGCCGTCAGGACCACCGCGCGCTCGATGACGTTCTCCAGCTCACGCACGTTGCCCGTCCACCGGTTGCAGGTGAGGGCCTCCATGGCGCGCGGGGAGATGCCCGTCACCTTCTTGTCCGCCTTGGCGGCGTAGAGCTTCAGGAAGTGGTGCGCCAGCAGCGGCACGTCCTCGGGCCTGTCGCGCAGCGGCGGCAGGTCGATGGTGATGACGTTGAGGCGGTAGAAGAGGTCCTCGCGGAACTTGCCCTGCTCCTTGGCCCGCGACAGGTCCACGTGGGTGGCGGCGATGACGCGCACGTCCACCTTCACCGGCTCGTTGGCGCCCACGCGCTTGACCTCGCCCTCCTGGAGCACGCGCAGCAGGCGGACCTGGGTGGCGGGGGGCACGTCGCCAATCTCGTCCAGGAAGATGGTGCCGCCGTCGGCCGCCTCGAAGAGGCCCTTCTTGTTGCCCGTGGCGCCGGTGAAGCTGCCCTTCACGTGGCCGAACAGCTCACTCTCCAGCAGCGTCTCCGTCAGCGCCGAGCAGTTGACGGCCACGAAGGGCTTGTCCTTGCGCGCGCTGCGGTAGTGGATGGCGCGGGCCACCAGCTCCTTGCCCGTGCCGCTCTCACCCTGGATGAGCACCGTGGCGGTGGAGTGGCTCACCGTCTCCACCAGCTTGAAGACGGAGCGCATCTGCGTGGACTGGCCGATGAGGTCCTCGAACTGGCTGCGGGCCGTGAGGGCCTCCTCCAGCGCGCGGGCGCGGTCCTTGAGCGCCTTGCGCTCGGCCGCCTTGGCCACCGTGAGGCTGACCTCGTCGATGTTCTCGAAGGGCTTGGTGAGGTAGTCGTAGGCGCCCGCCTTCACCGCCTCCACCGCCGTCTCCACGGTGGCGAAGGCCGTCATCATGATGACCTCCACGTCCGGGCGCTCGGACTTGATGCCGCGCAGCAGGTCCATGCCGGACAGGTTGGGCATCTTGATGTCCAGGACGACCACGTCGATGGAGGGGTCCTTGGCCGCCGTCAGTCCCTCCACCGCGTCGTCAATGGCCACCACCGGGTGGCCCTCGCGCTGGAGAATCTGCGTCACGGCCTTGAGGACGACGGAATCGTCATCCACGACGAGGACTTTGGCGCGCTTGACTTGGTTCACGGCAACCTCTCGAGCTGCAGGGGGATGGGCAGAAAAACGGTGAAACAGGAGCCTTGGCCAACCTGGGTGTCCACGTGGAAGCTGCCCCCGTGGTCCTGGACGATGCGGTAGGCGATGGAGAGCCCCAGGCCGGTGCCTTCACCCGGGGCCTTGGTGGTGAACGACGGCTCGAAGATGCGGGGCACGTACTTCTCCTCGATGCCCGTGCCGGTGTCCGTCACCGCGAAGTAGCAGCGGTCGCCCTCGCGACCCGTCACCAGCGTCAGCTTGCCCTCGCGTCCGGGGAGCGACTGGAGACCGTTCTGCAGCAGGTTGAGCACCACCTGCGCCAGCTGGCCGGGGTCGCCGTACACCTTCGGCAGGGCGTCCGCGAGCCCCAGCGACAGCTCCACCGTGGGCATGGACTTGAGCTGCGCGCGGAAGAGCACCGCCGCGTCCTCCACGCACTTGGACAGGTCGAAGGGGCGCCGGTCCTCCACGCGGCTGTGGCGGCTGAACTTCAGCAGGCTCTCGACGATGCGCTTGCAGCGCAGCGCGCTCTCCTCGATGAGCCCCAGCGACTCCAGGTCCGGCGCGCTGCGGCCGGCGTCGCGCGACATCAGCTGCGCGAAGGCGAGGATGCCGCCCAGCGGGTTGTTGATTTCGTGCGCCACCCCGCCGGCCAGCTGGCCCACCGCGGCCATCTTCTCCGTCTCGATGAGCCGCCGCGTCATCGCCTGCTCCTCGGTGACGTCCCGGTAGGTGCAGACGACGCGCTCATCCCCCGCCATGGGGTAGGCGGACACCACGAAGGTACGCCCGCCCTGGCGGACCTCGCCGCGCGCGCCCTTGCCGCTCTCCACCGCCGCCGGCAGCGGGCAGCCCGTACACGGCTCGCTGCGGCCGAAGAGGTAGCGGTAGCACGTGGTGTCGGAGGGAATCTCCTCGATGGAACGCCCGGCCACGTCCGCGTACGCGAGGTTCGCCCGCCGCACCGCAAAGTCCCGCGCGCGCACCACGCACAGCGGCGTCTCCATGCAGTCGAAGGACAGCTCCCACTCGCGCTTGGCCTGGCTCAGCATGCGCGTGCGCTGCGCGACGCGCTCCTCCAGGTCCGCGTTGAGCAGCTTCAGCTCGGCGTTCTGCGCCTGCGTCACCGTGTAGAGCCGCTCGTTCTCCGCCTGGAGCGCGTACTGCTCGAAGGCGCTCTTCACCGTCAGCACCAGGTGGCTGTCGTTCCACGGCTTGGAGATGAAGCGGAAGATTTCGGACCGGTTGATGGCCTCCTCGATGGCCTGCTGGTCCGCCTGCCCCGTCAGCATGATGCGCTGGGCGCGCGGCTCCTGCTGCTTCACCCGGGTGAGGAAGTCGACGCCGTTCATCCCCGGCATGCGGAAGTCGGAGATGACGACCTCCGGGTGGAAGGCCTCCACCGCCCTCAAGCCCTGCTCGGCGTCCGTCGCCGTCTCGATGTCCCAGTCCCCACGGCGCAGCACCCGCCGGATGGACTTGAGGATGTTCTCCTCGTCATCCACCAGGAGCAGCCGCCCGCGCGGCGAGACGGCCGGCTGGCCGTGGACATGTGCGACTTGAGAACCCATGAATTGTTTCCGGCCCCAGACAGCTGCAATGCCCCTGCCAGCAGAAACTCCCTGCCCAACAGTCTGGAATCACGGGCCTTGACATTCCCGTGGCGCGAAACAACGCCGAGTCCATCATGACCCATCCCCATCAAACGGGTCAAATACGACCCGGGTCTTTGACCCGGGCCAGGTTCCTCAGGGACCGATGGGGAGCTGTGGGTGCAGGCAGATGCGGTCCCTTCCGTCCCGCTTGGCCTGGTAGAGCGCCTCGTCCGCGGTGAGCAGCAGCTGCTCCGGGCTGAGGACGGTGCGGTGGGGGAAGCTGGAGACCCCCAGGGAGGCGGTGACCTGGAGGCTGTCGTCCACCTCCAGCCGCAGGGCCCGAAGCTCGCGGCGGACCCGCTCGGCCACCGTGAGCGCCCCGGTGAAGTGCGTGCGGGGCAGCAGCACCGCGAACTCCTCCCCGCCGTAGCGGGCGACCAGGTCCGTCTCACGCACGCCCCGTGTGAGCGCGGCGGCCACCTCACGCAGTACGCCATCCCCGGCGGAGTGGCCGTACTTGTCGTTGACCTCCTTGAAGTAGTCCAGGTCCAGCAGGATGAGCGACAGGGCGTCGTCATACCGCTGGGCGCGGCGGAACTCCTCCCGCAGCCGCTCCTGGAAGTGCCGGTGGTTGTGCACGCCCGTGAGGCCATCCGTGGAGGACAACCGCTGCAGCTCTCCCACCTGGCTCGCCAGCGCCTCCATCCGGGCGTGGGCGGCCAGGACGCGGTGCACCCGGGCCAGCAGCTCGTCCGGCGCCCATGGGTCTAGAACGACCTCGGCGCCTCGCCGGAGCGCCTCCATCCACGTGTCCCGGGGCTCTGGCGGCGCCAGGAGGACCACCGGTGGCGCCAGCCCGCCGTCGCCCGGCGTCAGCCGCTCCAGCAGGGTCAGGCTGGCGGAGGCATCCTCGCCCGGGCACAGGATGACCAGGGAGACCTCCCGCGCCAGTCTCGGCACCTCCGGACCGTGGGCGGTGATACGGAGGGCGAAGTCCTCCGGACCCAGGGCCTGGGCCAGACGCGGCAACGTCGACTTCGAATCATCCACTACCAGCAGGGTGAAGGGCCTGGAGCTCACAGTGTCCCCGCAAAATGGTGCTTTCACGGTACCACGAATGTACGGTGAAGCGCGACCCTTCTCGTCGGAAAAACTGGATTCCCTGCCAGCAGGCCGCAAACCCAGCGGGTCCTACGCCAGAGGCCGCCGTGGACCAATCCCGAGCAGCCACCGGTTCTTCCCGGCGTGGAGCCGCGGGGCGTGCCTCCCCAGGCCAGGAGGCCGGGCCCGTGGCGGGCGCCCGCCCGGCCCGGGAGTCCTGACACGCGGGACTCCCGGGAGCGGCGGGGGACGGCTCAGCGCGGGTAGAACGTCTTGCCCGCCTTCACCATCTCCACCAGGTGCGGCGCGGGGGCGAAGCGCTCCCCGAGCTTGTCGTGGTAGTGCTCCAGCTTGCGGAGCACCTCCGCGGGGCCGCGGCTGTCCACGTAGTGGAAGGGGCCGCCGAGGAAGGGCGGGAAGCCCAGGCCGAAGATGGCGCCCACGTCGCCGTCACGCGCGCTGCGGAGGATGCCCTCGCCCAGGCAGCGGATGGCCTCGTTGACCATCTGCAGCACCACGCGTTCGGCCATCTCCGCCCGGTCGAAGGAGCGGCGCTCCGTGCCGTGCGGCAGCAGCGCGTAGATGGACTCGTCCACCTCCTTCTTCTTCCCGTCCTCGTAGACGTAGAAGCCCTTCTGCGTCTTGCGGCCCAGGCGGCCATCGGCCACGACCTTCTCCAGGGCCTTGGGCGCCGCCATGCGCTTGCCGAAGGCGGCCTCCATGATGGGGCCCACCTTCTGCGCCACGTCGATGCCCACCTCGTCGAGGAGGGTGATGGGGCCCACCGGGAAGCCGAACTCGACCAGGGCCTTGTCCAGCTCCGCGACGTCCGCGCCCTCGGCCAGCAGGTACGCCGCCTCGTTCATGTACGGGGCGAGGATGCGCGAGGTGTAGAAGCCCGGTCCGTCGTTGACGACGATGACCGTCTTGCCCTGCTTGCGCCCCACCTCCACGCAGGTGGCCGTCACCCAGTCCGCGGTGCCCGCGTGGGTGATGACCTCCAGCAGCGGCATCTTGTGGACCGGGCTGAAGTAATGCATGCCAATCACCTGCGCGGGGCGCCGGCTGCCCTTCGCCAGCTCCGTGATGGGGATGCTGGAGGTGTTGGACGCGAAGATGGTCTGCTCGCCGGTGACGGCCTCCACCTCCGCGATGACGCGGTGCTTGAGCTTGAGGTCCTCGAACACCGCCTCGATGACCAGGTCCGCCGACTTGAAGCCGCTGTAGTCCGTGCCCGCCGTCACCAGGGCCGACTTCGCGGTGGCCTCGCGGCGCGTGAGCGAGCGCCGCTTCACGCGCTCATCCAGGACGGACTGCACCTGCTTCAAGGCCCGGCCCACGCCCGCGTCGTCCCTGTCCTTCACGCGCACGGGCACGCCCTGGAGCGCGCTGGCCACGTAGGCGATGCCGCCGCCCATGAGGCCGCCGCCCAGCACCGCCACCTTCTTCACCTCGCGCGGCTTCACGTCGGGGTTGGACGTGCCGTTCTCCTTCTTCAGCGCCGTGGTGGCGAAGAAGATCTCCACCAGCCGCTTCGACACGTCCGACACCACCAGCTCGCCAAAGGCCCGGGCCTCGGCCTCCTGGCCCGCCTTGTGCCCGGACTCCAGGCCCACGCGCACCACCTGGAGGGCCTTCTCCGGCGCGGGGTACTTGCCGCGCGTCTTCTTCAGGAGCTGCTTGCGCGCCTGGTCGAAGAGGACCTTGCGGCCCAGCGGGTTGTCCTCCAGCGCCACCTCGGCCCACAGCTCCTTGTTGGCCAGCCCCTGGATGAAGCCCGCCAGCCCCCTGGACCTGCCGCCCCGGGCCACCGCCTTGAAGCCCTGGCCGTGGCGGCGCTCCACCTTCAGCGTGCCCTCCGCCAGCTCCTTCGCGCGCCGCACCGCGATGGCGCGGAGGATGGGCACCGGGACGACCTCGTCCACCACGCCGAGCTTCTTCGCCTTCGCGGCCTTGAGGCTCTTGCCGGTGAGGATGAGGTCCAGCGCCGCCTGCGCGCCAATCAGCGCCGGCAGCCGCTGGGTGCCGCCCGCGCCCGGAATCAGGCCCAGCTGCACCTCCGGCAGGCCCAGCGACGTCTTCGGGCTGTCGGTGGCGATGCGGTAGTCACACGCCAGCGCCCACTCCAGGCCGCCGCCCAGGCAGGCGCCATGGATGGCCGCGACGACGGGCTTGGGGAAGGCGTCCAGCCGGTCGAAGCCCTCCTGCCCGTTGCGGCTGATGGCGGTGGCCTCCTCCGCCGTCTTGATGGTCTGCAGGAAGTCGATCTTCGCCCCGGCGACGAACGAGTCCTTCTTGCCGGAGGTGAAGACGACGGCCTTCACCTCGGGCTCCCGCTCCGCGCGCGACATGACGCGCAGGAAGGCCTCGCCCGTCTCCGGCGACAGCGTGTTCACCGGAGCGTCCGGCAGGTCGAAGGTGATGACGGCGACGCCGTCCTCCACCTGGTACGAGAAGCCCTGCTTCGCCTCGAGCTCTTCCGCCTTGGTGGCCATCACGCACGCTCCAGGATGACGGCGGCGCCCAGGCCGCCGGCCGCGCAGACAGTGCACATCACCGTGTTCTTGTTCCGCCGCTTCAGCTCGTTGAGGGCCTGGGTGACGATGCGCGCCCCCGTGGCCCCGAAGGGATGGCCGATGGCGATGGAGCCCCCCGTCACGTTCAGCCGCTCGCGGTCGATTTCGCCCACCGGCGCGCTCCAGCCGGCCTTCTTCGCGAAGGCCTGGGACGCCAGCGCCTGGATGTTGCTCGCCACCTGCGCGGCGAAGGCCTCGTGCATCTCCACCAGGTCGATGTCCGCCAGCGTCATGCCCGCGCGCTTGAGCGCCGTGGGCACCGCGTAGGCCGGCCCCTGGAGGAGCTGCTCCCCCGGGTCCGTGGCCGCGTAGGCGTGGCTGCGCAGGAAGCCCAGCGGCTCATAGCCCAGCGCGCGCGCCTTCTCCTCGCTCATCATCAGCAGCGCCGCCGCGCCGTCCGTCAGCGGCGACGAGTTGCCCGCGGTAATCGAGCCGTACTTGCGGTCGAACGCCGGCTTGAGCTGCGCCAGGGCCTCCATGCTGGAGTCCTCGCGGACGATGTTGTCGCGCTCGGCCGTCTTCTCGAACCTCGGCGGCACGACGACGTGCATCACCTCGTCGTCGAACAGGCCGTCCTTCCACGCCCTGGCCGCGTTGCGGTGCGAGTTGTAGGCGATGCGGTCCTGCTCCTCGCGGCTGATGCCGTTCTCCTTGGCCATCTTCTCCGCGCTCTCCCCCATCGTCTGGCCGGTGGAGTACTCCGCGATGGCGGGCGGCACCGGCAGCAGGTCCTTGGCCTTGAGCCGCTGGAAGGGCTTGAGCTTGTCGGGCAGCGAGCGCCCCTTGGAGGCCGCCACCAGCGCATGGGCCAGCGGCCGGCTGGTGAAGATGGGCGCGTCCGACATGGACTCGGTGCCGCCGGCGATGACGACGTCCGCCTCGCCCGTGGCAATCGCGTTGGCCGCCGCGGTCATCGCCTGGATGGACGTGGCGCAGGCGCGCGACACCGTGAAGGCGTCAATCTTCTTCGGCAGCCCCGCCGCGAGGACCACCTCGCGGGCGATGGACGGCGCCGTCAGCGTGGGGATGACCTGACCGAACACCACCTGGTCGATGGTGCCGGGGTCCAGGTCCGTCCGCTGCACCAGCTCCTGGACCACCATGCGGCCCAGATCGAGCGCCGTCAGCCCCGAGAAGACGGAGCCCGCCTTCACGAACGGGGTCCGCAGACCGCGGACGATGGCCACCCTGCGGGGGCCGTTGCGCTTCTCGCTTGCCATGTGTGCCACACCTCCAGCGAAGTCGGGAGGCGGGCATCTAACGAGCGGCAATGCGCCGCGTCAATCGCCCATTGATTCAAAAGTCAATGGGTGGTCACTCCCCGGGACAGCGGCCTGCCGGGGAGTGTCCGGGCCTACGCCCCCAGCGTGCCCTGGCGCAGGGCGGCGCCATGACGGTGGACGGCATCCACGAGGAACTTCGCGGCCTCGGGGTCCGTGGGCGGGAGGATGCCATGGCCCAGGTTGAAGATGTGCCCCTCGGGGCCCGCGCGGCGGAGGATGTCCTTCACCCGACCCTCCAGTTCCTCGCGGGGCAGGAACAGGTGGAGCGGGTCCAGGTTGCCCTGCACCGCCACGTCCGGCCCCAGCACGCGCCGCCCCTCGTCCATGGGCGTGGTCCAGTCCAGGCCGACCACGTCCGCGCCGGTGCTCTTGAGCAGGGGCAGGTGCATGGCCATGCCCACGCCGAAGACGATGACGGGCACGCCGGTGGCCTTCAGCTCGGACACCATCCGCTTGAGGTAGGGGATGCAGAAGCGCTCGTAGTCCCACGGCGACAGCGCGCCGCCCCACGAGTCGAAAATCTGGACGATGCTCGCGCCCGCCTCCACCTGCATCTTCAGATAGGGAATCAGCGTGTCGGTGAGCTTGCCGAAG
This sequence comes from Pseudomonadota bacterium, assembly GCA_023426545.1. GTDB lineage: Bacteria > Myxococcota > Myxococcia > Myxococcales > Myxococcaceae > Myxococcus. The sequence continues at coordinate 2,312 of JAFAAN010000074.1, read as the reverse complement.
AGGCGGTGCGCCAGCTCGGGCTGCTCGAACATCAGCCGCTTGATGAGGATGTAGCTCTTGGAGCCCCCGCCCTCCACCATGTACGCGGCCAGGGTGAAGGGCGCGCCCGCGAAGCCGATGACGGGCACCGAGTCGTTGAGCGCCTTGCGCGTGCGGCGGATGGCCTCGGCCACGAAGCCGGTCCCCTGCACCGGGTCAGGCACGCCCAGCTTGTCGATGTCCGCCGCGGAGCGCACGGGGTTCGGGAAGTGGGGGCCCTTGTCCCCCAGCTCCAGGGTGATGCCCATGGCCTCCACGGGGATGAGGATGTCGGAGAAGATGATGGCCGCGTCCACGCCCAGGCGCGTCACCGGCTGGACGGTGACCTCCGCCGCCAGGTCCGGGTGCTTGCACAGGTCGAGGAAGGCGATGTTGCCGCGGATGGCCCGGTACTCGGGCAGGTAGCGGCCAGCCTGGCGCATCAGCCACACCGGTGTCGTGTCAGTGGGCTGGCGGCGCGCCGCGCGGAGGAGTCGGTCATTCACTTCGGACCTCGGAGTGAGCCCGCGTCACGCGGGGCGAAAGGGGTACAGGTGCCTCAACGCTGGCTCCACGCCAGCGTCTGGCGCAGCGGTCCGGTGCCTTCGGAGACGAAGAGCAGGCGGTTGTCACCGTCCTCCCAGTCGAACGTCCCTCCGGCACCATCGCGCACGAGCTTGTACTCGAAGACGGCGCCCACGGGCAGTGACAGAGAGAATCCCCCCGGCCCCGGACGGAGCGAGCGCTCGGGCTTCCAGCCCCCCAGCTCCGGCCCGCTGCCCACGAGGCGAAGCCCCGGGTCGTCGACGGCCAGCTCCACGGCGCGCCGCGCCCCTACGCCACGCCACCGCTGGCCCGCCAGCCTCGCCGCCTCGGAGAAGCCCGTGGGCGCGCCGGGCACCAGCCGCGCCAGCGCCACCTGCCCGGGCGCCACGCGCACCACGCCCTTCGCCGCGCCCGGCAGCGGCGGCGCGAGGGCCAGCGGCTCCAGCGGCGCGCTGGCGAGCGCCCCGGGCAGCGCCACGTCCACGGCCTGGACGCCCGCGTTCACCGCGATGACGACAGCCTCCCGGGCGGTGACGCGCGCGTAGGCGAAGAGGTCCTCCCGGGCGGCGAGCACCATCGTCTCGCCGCGCTGGAGGGCCTCACTGCCACGGCGCAGCGCCAGCAGGCCACCCATCCACGCGCGCAGCGGGTGGTCGGTGAAGCGCATGTCGCCCCGGTTCGCCGGCTCGTTCGCGCCCGTCAGCCCCTCCTCGGTGCCATAGGTGAGCGCCGGCACGCCCCGCGCGGTGAGCTGCACCGCCAGCGCCCGCTTCACCCGCGCCAGGTCGCCGCCGCACTCGCTCATGACGCGGGGCAGGTCGTGGTTGTCCAGCAACGTCACCAGCGCGCCGGGTGCCGGGTACAGCCGGTCGTTGGAGAGGACGGCGCCCAGGTGCGACGGAGAGCGGTCCCGGCAGAACACGTCCACCAGCGCGAAGGCGAGCGGGAAGTCGAACATCGCGCCGAAGCGCCCCTCCTTCATCGTGGCGGCCAGCAGCGCCGGGTCGCCGTCCAGCATCTCCCCCAGCAGCAGGAAGTCCGGCCCCGCGTGCTGGCGCAGGTCATCGTTGTAGCGGGCCCAGAAATGCGTGGGGAGGTGCTTCACCGCGTCCAGCCGGAAGCCCACGGGCTTCAGCGCGTCCACCCACCGGCGCGAGTGCCCCAACAGGTGCGCGTACACCTCCTCCTTCTCCACCGCGAGGTCCGGCAGGCCGTGCACGTCGCCCATCACCCGCTCGCGCGGGTCGTCCCAGTCCTGGATGGGGCCCAGGCCGTGGAACCAGTCGGGCCGCTCACGCGTCAGCCGCGTCTCCGGGCCCACGTGGTTGAGCACCACGTCCAGCAGCAGCCGCATGTCCCGGCGGCGCAGCTCGGCCGCCAGCGTCTTCAGCAACGCCTCGTCACCGAAGCGCGGCTCCACCCGGCCGAAGTCCTCCACCCAGTAGCCGTGGAAGGCGCCGTACCCATGGAATGGGTCGGTGCGCATCTGGAAGACGGGGGAGAGCCACACCGTGCGCACACCAAGCGCCTTCAGCCCGTCCAGCCGGTCGATGACGCCCTGCAGGTCCCCGCCGTGAAAGGCCTGCGGGTCCTCCAGGTCCACCGCGCCATCATTCGCCGGGTCCCCGTTGGCGAATCGGTCCACCAGCACGAAGTAGATGGCGTCCCCCGGGGGCGGCTCCCACGAGCCCCGGTAGGGCCCGGTCGCCGACGGCGTGCCCTGCCCCGGCTCGATGCCCGGTCCGGCG
>JAFAAN010000058.1 GCA_023426545.1 Pseudomonadota bacterium | reverse complement strand
CGGGCCCGGGCCCCGTGTCCCCCGCGCGGTGACACGGGGCTCGTTCGTTGTGGAGTGTGGTAGCACGGGGGCCGTCCATGGCGTTTCCCCCGCACAAGGGACGCTCACTGGCCCACAAGGCCCGTCAGCGCTCACCCGGCCACCACTACAACGCGAGCTTCATGTCCGCCGCCGACCGGGCGGAGACCCTGAGCTGGCTCGCGACGCTCCGCCCGCTCTGGGAGGAGCGCTACTCCAAGCACTTCCCGCCTCCTCCGGGGCAGTCGCAGCGGAGGCTCCTGCGGCCGGTGTACTGGCTCGGCAACTGGCAGTTCGCGTGCCTCGACTACTACCGCCCGCCCAAGGGCGTGCTGAACCGGTGCGTCCAGGCCGAGCCCTTCCCCGCGGTGCTCCAGCGGCAGGTGGCGAAAATCGAGGAGCTGGCGCGGCGGATGTATCGCGGGCCGGACTTGCCTCCCCGCTGGCACCTCAACACCTGCCTGGTGAACTTCTATGGCAGCCGGTGGGAGGACGGCCGCTGGGTGGACTCCGCGCGCGTGGGCGAGCACAAGGACTTCGAGCCCGGCCCGGTGGCCTCGCTGTCCTTCGGCGAGCGGGCGCTCATCCAGTTCGTCACCTCCTCGCGTCCGGGCGAGCGGGACGCGGTGGTGCTGGAGCAGTGGCTGGATGACGGCTCGCTCCAGCTCTTCGGGGGCGCGCGCTGGAAGGAGCAGACCTTTCACCGCGTGCAGCGCGTGGACACGCGCACCGGCCGGACGCTGGCCCCGGAGCTGCCGGACTTCCGTACCCGCCGCATCAACCTCACGTTCCGCTTCGTGCCGGACGAGCACGTAGTGCCATTCGCGGCCCTGTCCCCGGAGGCCCGTGAGGACGTGCGGCCTTATGTGGCCCAGCTCGCGAAGGGCAGCGCCTTCTTCCGGGACGCGCTGGCGCGGGAAGCGGCAGGGGCGCCGGGCTGACGCGCGGCGCCCACCCGGCTAGGGGCGGCGCTTGCCGTGCGAGCGCGCGTGACGCCCGGGGGCCTGTCCCGCCTCGCGCTTCGACTGCCCATGGTCCTTCTGCGGAGGCCCCGGGTCCCGCTGCGCCGCCAGGAACTGCTCCCACGCTTCCTTGAAGACGGGGTCCTCGCGCGGCACGGGGACGCGGGGAATCTCCGAGCGCATCAGGTGCTCGATGCGCGTGATGACCTGGCCCTCGCGCGTGGTGGCGAAGGTCGACGCGACACCGCTCGCCGCGGCGCGCGCCGTGCGGCCGATGCGGTGGACGTAGTCCTCGGGGGCGTGGGGGAGGTCGTAGTTGATGACGTGGCCCACGTCCTCCACGTCGAGCCCGCGCGCCGCGATGTCGGTGGCCACGAGGCAGCGGTAGGTGCCGTTCCGGAAGCCCTCCATGGCCTGCTTGCGCTGGTTCTGCGTGCGGTCCGCGTGCAGCACCGCGGACCGGTAGCCCGCCCGCTGGAGGGCCCGCTGCACCTTGTCCGCGCGCTCCTTCGCTCGTGTGAACACCAGCGCCGTCGCCGCGTCGCGGGCCAGCAGCGTGAGGAGCAGGGGCGTCTTCTCCTCGGGGCGGAGGAAGTACAGGCGCTGCTCGGCGCGCTCCGCGGGCGTGCCACTGCGGGTGACCTCGAGGCGCACGGGCTCGTACAGCCGGCCCCGTGCGAAGCGGCTGACGTCCGGCCCGAGCGTCGCGGAGAACAGCAGCGTCTGCCGGCGGCGGGGGAGGAGGGAGAAGATGCGCTCCAACTGCGGCAGGAAGCCCATGTCGAGCATCCGGTCCGCCTCGTCCAGGACGAGCGCTTCCAGCCGCGGGAAGCGGACGGCGGCGTTCTCCATCAGGTCCACCAGCCGCCCCGGTGTGGCGACGACGAAGGAGGGGTGCGCCTCCAAGGCCTGGACCTGCCCGCCCATGTCCTCGCCGCCGATGACCGTGGCGCTCGTGAGGCGGCGTGGCTCCGCGAAGAACCGCACCGGCTCGGCGAGCTGCTGCACCAGCTCCCGCGTGGGCGCGAGCACCAGCGCGAGCGTGCCCTTCCTCCCGGCGAGGCGCTCCACCAGGGGGATGACGTAGGCGGCCGTCTTGCCCGTCCCGGTGGCCGCGCAGCCGATGACGTCCCGGCCGGCCAGTGCTGGAGGGATGGCCTGCTGCTGGATGGGCGTGGGCCGCGTGAAGCGCGCGCGGCGCAGCGCGCCCAGCGTCTCCCGCGAGAGGCCCAGTTTTTCGAAGGAGTCGCTCACGGCCTCCGGGGTACCACGCCGGCGGGCCTCGTGGGAAAGAGCCTCGCGCGGTTCCTGTCGTCCACCAGGGTGACGGCCGCCGTGATTCCTGCCCACCAGGCGGGCATGATGGGCTGGCCCGGAACGCCTGATGCCTCCTGTCGCCGCCTCGCCGTCCTCCCCGTCGCTGCCCGTGGTACTCGACACCAACGTGGTCCTCGACCTGCTCGTGTTCGATGACCCGCATACCCGCCCCCTGGCCGCCGCGCTGGAGGCCGGGGTGCTCACCGCCTGGACGGATACGGAGACGTTGGCGGAGCTGGGCTATGTGCTGGCCTCGCGGAACTTCCAGCCGGGGCTGGCGGCGGCCGTGAGGACCGCCGCGTTCGAACGCTATCGGGCGCAGGTCCGCATGGCGCCGGGCGCTGACGGCGCGTCGCCGGTGTCGCTGCCTCGATGCAAGGACCGCGACGACCAGAAGTTCCTCCAGCTTGCCGCGCGGGCCGGTGCCGCATGGTTGGTGAGCAAGGACAAGCGGGTGCTCTCGATGGCGGACCGTGTGGGCTTGCCGTTCGTCATCCTCTCGCCACGTCAGGCGGTGGCTCGCATACCACCCAAGAGGTAGATACAGATTGCCTGCGGCGGAACATGTTTCGCGGCGAGCTGCGAATGCGCTCGAACCCCAAGCGAGAGAACATGTTCCGGATTGCATTGGTCGTGATGGTGGTCGTCTCCGCGCTCATTGGCTGCGGCGGCGATGACGAGAAGCCCGGGGGGACGCCCCAGGCGCAGGACTGTAACGCCGCGAACTGCGCGGGCTGCTGTTTCAACAATGTCTGCCAGACGGGGACGGCGGCCTCGGCGTGTGGAAAGGCCGGCGCCGCGTGCCGGGTCTGCGGCAACGCCCAGGTGTGCAAGGTGGACCAGACCTGCGGTGTGGACCCGGAGGGCGTCTGGCGCGTGCAGCCCGTCGCCGCCCAGATTACGCCCAGCAACAACGGCGCGTCGTGGGATGTGGATGGCTCGGCGCCGGACGTGGTCGTCGTGCTGTGGTGCCCGGGCTCGCCCGTCTCGACGTCCACCCCCGAGTCGGAGGCCTATACCCCCTCCTGGACGACGGGGGGATGTACCGCGCGCGCGAGTGAGTTGCTCGCGGAGCCGTGGGTCTTCCAGCTCTGGGACCTCGACGTGGCGAGCCACGACAGCATCACCGATCGTCTCGCATTCCGCTTCACCGAGCAGCACTTCTCCGAGGGCACCGTCACCTTGGGCGCCTCGGGAGGCATGATGTCGCTGACGGTGCAGCTCCTGAAGCAGCCCTGAGCCTGCGGTGGGCCAGCCGTGCGAGTCCGGCGGCGGGCTTCGCGCCCGCCGCGGAGCGTGCTGCTCCACTCCAACGCGACGTGGAAAACGTCATCCCCGTGCGCATTCACATGTCCGCCGTGCCTCCAAGCCTCCTCATGGTTGGCGTGGCACTCCGTGCAGCGCTGGACACTCCAGCCCGGCAGCCTGTGGGGCGCCGGCCCCACGTACATGAGGGCCGTGCGCTTGGGGAAGCGCGGGCTGGCGCGGTGGCCAGCAGCGAACAGGTGAGGAGGATGTGCGGGGACACGGTGGGCTCGCGCTGTAGGCGTGACTGGAGGGGGCGCGGTACAACTCCGGGTCATGCATGCCTATGAAATTCAAGCGGGGTTCGGGCTGGACAAGCTGGTGCGCGTCGAACGGCCGGACCCAACGCCCGGTCCCATGCAGGTGCGGGTGCGCGTGAAGGCCACGAGCCTCAACGCACGCGACCTGATGATGGTCGAGGGCCGCTACAACCCCCGCCAGAAGCTGCCGCTCATTCCCAATTCGGACGCGGTGGGCGTGGTGGACGCGGTGGGTCCGGGCGTGACGCGGGTGAAGCCCGGCGACCGGGTGATGGGCCTCTTCGCGCAGGCGTGGAGCGCCGGAGAGCCCACGCGCGCCGCGCAGGTGAGCACGCTGGGGGGCCCGCTGGATGGGGCGCTCGCGGATACGGTGTTGCTGCACGAGGACGGCGCGGTGCCCACGCCCGCCTATCTCTCGGATGAAGAGGCGGCGACGCTTCCGTGCGCGGCCGTCACCGCGTGGAGCGCGCTCGTCACCTACGGGGCGCTCAAGGCTGGCGACACCGTGCTGCTCCAGGGGACGGGCGGCGTCTCCATCTTCGCGTTGCAGATTGCCAGGCTGATGGGCGCGCGAATCATCATCACCTCCAGCCGCGACGACAAGCTGGCGCGGGCCCGCGAACTGGGGGCGCATGAGACCATCAACTATGTGTCGACGCCTGACTGGGACAAGGCCGCACGCGCGCTGACCGGGGGCGTGGGCGTCGACCACGTCGTGGAGGTGGGCGGCGCGGGAACGTTCGAGAAGTCACTGCGCTCGGTGCGGCCCGGTGGCACGGTGTCTGTCATTGGCGTGCTCAGCGGTGGGGCGGGGGCCGTGCCGCTGACGTCCATCCTGATGCAGAACCTGCGGGTGCAGGGCATCTTCGTGGGGCACCGCCAGGGCTTCGAGGCGCTCAACCGGGCCTTCACCCAGCATCAGGTCCGGCCAGTGGTGGACCGCGTCTTTGCCTTCGAGGAGGCGCGGGCCGCCTTCGAGCACCTCAAGAGTGGCGCGCACTTCGGCAAGGTGGTCATCCGGGTCCCTTGAGCCACGCTGGCGCGCTCTGGCCTGTACCTCAGAGGCAGATGGACGGGCCCGAGGACGCGGTCCGCTCCGGTGGGGCCTGCGCCTCACGAGGTGAAGGCGGCATCCGCGAGGATGACCGCGCCGCCCGGCGTGGGCCCACGCCGTGACGGTGTGGGCCTTTCATCGGAGGGCGCGGACATTGCGCCGCGTCTGGTCGACGGCGGGCGAGCGGGGGCGGGATGACAGCTCAGGAGCCCGTCTCGGGAGGACCTGGCTCGGAAGAGGGGGCCGGACGGGCGACATAGGAGACCTGGGGGCCTGCCGTGCGCGTGGCGCGTGGGCCCCCGCGCCCCGGCTGCCGGGGGCCGTTGCCATTGCCTGGGAGGCCCGGGCGGTTTTCGACCAGCGGCTGGGGCCTGCCATTCGGGCCGCTTCGCCGCTCTCCGCCACCCCGAGGGCCCTGGCCGACCTGTGCCGGATAGGCGTCACGGGGAGTGCTGTCACGTGGTCCGGGGCGGGCGTTGCCTCCCATGCGCGGCTCGTTCGGCTGGAGGGCTCGGCCCTGCCTCGGCTCATGGGGGACCGGACGGCCTTCATGGGAGCGGAAGCTGCCATTGCCGCCGTTGCCCCTGCGCGTGTCGTTAGCGCCCGGGCTGCTGTTGCCACCTCCACTCATGCGTCCAGCGTTGGAGCGGAAGCGGCCAGTGTCATTGCCGCCCATGCGCGTGTCGCTAGGGCCCGGGCGGCTGTTGCGACCGCCATCCATGCGCGCGTCGTTGGGGCCTGGGCGGCCGTTGCCACCGCTACCCATGCGCGCGTCGTTGGGGCTCGTGCGGCCGTTGCCACTGCCACCCACGCGTCCATCGTTGGGGCGGGAGCTGCCATTGCCACCCCCCGCCATACGTGGCCCGTTCGCGGGTGGGCGCGGGCCATTGCCGCCGCCGGTCCGTGGCCCGTTCATGGGCGCGCGGGGGCCACTGCCGCCACCGCGCGGCGGGGGCTTCCCGCCGCCAAAGCCCCGGTTCCGGCCGCCTCTCGGAGGGGGCGCCGCCGCGGGCTTACCGCGTGCACCACCGCCCTGTCTCAGCACCAACGCCTCCAGCTCTCGGAGCTCCGCCTCGGCGGCCTCCTCGGGCGTCATGGCGCGTGCGGGCGCCGCCAGCTCCAGGGGCGCGGGCTCCAGGGAGTAGCCGTCACGGCGCTCCTCGCGCGGGGGACGGAGGCCGGAGTCTCTCGGGCCTCCTCGGCCCTGGCGGCGGGAGGCATCCCGGTAGGTGCCCGACGGCGTGAAGTCCGGGGTGAGCTCCCGGCGCACGTAGGCGTTCCAGATTTCCCCTGTGTCGCCCGCGGTGCCATGCAGCCAGGGCGCGATGCCCGCGAGGAAGTTGCGGACGTTGTCCAGGTCGCGCCGGAAGTAGAACTCCGCGCGGTTGTTGCGGGCGGCGGCCACCGTCTGCGGGAAGTCGATGATGACGGGCCCCGCATAGCTCATGAGGATGTTGTACGGGGACAGGTCGCCGTGGACGAGGTCGGCGCACAGCATGTTGATGACCTGTGTCCGCAGGTCCAGGTAGAGCGCTTGCGCCTCCTCGGGCGTGGTGGGCGGTGCCTCCACCATGCGGGGGGCGGGGTGACCCGCCGCGTCCAGCACCACCTCCATGAGGAGGATGCCCTCGTAGAACATCACCGGGGTGGGCACGCGCACGCCCTGGGCGTGCAGCTTGTAGAGCGAGTCCGACTCCGCGCTCTTCCAGGCATCCTCGGCGGCGTTCTGGCCGAAGCGGCTGCCCTTCTCCATGGCGCGGCGCGTGCGCGAGTTGCGCACCTCCCGCCCTTCCCGGTAGCCCGCGTTGTTGCGGAAGTTGCGCTCGTGGCGCTCCTTGTACAGCTTGGCCGCGACCACTTCTCCGGCATGCTGGACCAGCCATACCTCTGCTTCCTTGCCCGTCTTCAACTGGCCGATGACGGCTTCGATGATGCCATCGGCCAAGAGGGTCTCTAGCGAATCATTCATTCAGACGCGGGATTCCAGTGGGGGCCGGGCAGGATTGTCGGCGCAGTGACGAGCGTGCGGGCGGCCCTGTTCGCGGCGCACGGCGGCATGTGAACATCTCGCGGGCCCTCCTTGCTACCAACACGGTGCGGCAAGCGGCCAGGGAAGCTGGCGAACGGCCTGCCAGCAGTATGCATCCCGGTATTCCAGGGGAACCAGGGGCCCGAGGGGCGGGGTGGGTCATCTTGGACCAAGACTCTGTCTCCGGAAAGGGAGTCCCGCCCGCGAGGGCCTCCGGAGTTCATCCCGTGAGCCTGGCTCGGCGCACTCGTCATGCGCGGCTCTTGGACCCGCATGGCGGAGCGCTACGATGCGCCCGCTGAGGGAGGGGTTCACCATGGCGACGAAGTCACGCAAGACGGCTGTTGCGAAGAAGTCATCCCGAGGGAGTTCGACGGCGAAGAAGGTCGCGGCGAAGAAGAAGGCGCCCGCGAAGAAGGCCGCGACCAAGAAGGCACCCGTGAAGAAGGCCGCGGCGAAGAAGGCCGCGGCCAAGAAGGCGCCCGCGAGGAAGCCTGCGGCCAAGAAGGCACCCGCGAAGAAGGCCGCGCCGAAGAAGCTCGCGACCCGGAAGACGTCATCCAGGAAGACTCCTGCGAGAAAGACGTCGGCGCCTGCGCCATCGAGGGCGAAGAAGGCCGCCCGGCCGGTGACGGGTTCGCCGGACATCGTGCAGGTGGAGACGACGTCCGCGGGCTTGCAGCCGCTGGCGCCCGTGCATGCCCCGGTGGATGAGCTCAGCAGCTCCGGCAACGAGGTGCTCGACATCTTCCAGCGCTACGACCGCGACCGGACCGGCACCATCGACCGCGCCGAGTTCGCGCGCCTGCTGGAGGCGCTCGGCCAGAACATCTCCGATGAGGAGCTGGAGATCGCAATCGACATCGTCGACACGGACCGGACCGGGAAGATCTCCTGGAACGAGTTCAAGGACTGGTGGAACAGCCGCTGACCCAGCGCACCAGGCCCGGCTTGGACCGCGCGGCCCTCTGGCATGATTGTGGTCCGAGACGACCTGCATTCTCGTGGTAGGGGGAAGGGTGGCTGATCTGGCATCGAGCGCATACGCGGCTGTCTTCGAGCACTCTCGTGAAGGAGTGCTCGTGCTGGATGCTGGTCAGCGAGTCGTGGAGGTCAACCGCGCCGCGGAGCGAATCTTCGGGCCTCGCTCCGGGTACGTGGGCCAGCCGGTGGGGCTGCTGCTTCCTGGCTGGCGTCCCCCCGAGGCGAGCGCTCCCTCCGATGCGGCCTTGCGAGAGACGGAGCTCGCGGGCCAGCGTCCAGGCGGCACGGGGCCCGCCGTCTATCTGCGCGTGCTGACGCTTCCGGTTCTGGGCGGGGACGATGCGGGCTGGGTGCTGCAGCTCCAGGACATGACGGCGCGGCTGGAGGTGGAGGCCTCCCTGCGCCAGCAGAAGGAGTTCTTCGAGGCGGTGGTCATCAACAGCCCGGTGGCCATCATCACCATCACCCGCCAGTTCCGCGTGCTGTCGTGGAACCCCGAGGCGACGCGGCTGTTCGGGTACACGCCAGCCGAGGCGCTTGGGAGGCACATCTTCGACCTGGTGGCCACCGAGCCGACCGTGCTCCCCGAGGCGCAGCAGGCCTCGCGCGAGGTCGTGCTGCGTGGGCACCTGCACTCCGTCACCCGGCGGGTGCGCAAGGACGGCAGTGTGGTGGATGTGGAGCTGCGGGCGCTGCCAGTCTCGGTGGGAGGGCGGCAGCTCGGCTTCATCGCCATCTACCACGACATCACCGACCTGGAGCGGGCGCGCAAGGCGGCGGAGGCGGCCAACCAGGCCAAGAGCCTCTTCCTGGCCACGATGAGCCACGAGATCCGCACGCCCATGAATGCCATTATCGGCATGACGGGGTTGCTCCTGGACCGGGCGCTGACCGAGGAGCAGCGCGACTTCGTCGCCACCATCCGGCAGAGCAGCGAGGCGCTGCTGACGCTGCTCAACGACGTGCTGGACTTCTCCAAGATCGAGGCGGGCCGCTTCGAGGCGGAGCTGCGGCCTTTCGACCTGCGCCAGTGCGTGGAGTCCGTGCTGGACCTGCTCGCCGTCCGCGCCAGCGAGAAGGGGCTGGACCTGGGCTGTGACATCGCTCCGCAGGTGCCGCAGATGCTGGTGGGGGATGCCTCGCGCATCCGTCAGGTGCTGCTCAACCTCGTGGGCAACGCGCTCAAGTTCACCGAGCAGGGCGGGGCGGTGGTGAGCGTGGAAGGCGCGCCTGCTTCCGGCGAGGAGGACGCGACGGAGTGGGCGCTGACCTTCGTCGTGCAGGACACCGGGCCCGGGATTCCCGAGGACCGCCGCGCGGGACTGTTCCAGCCGTTCAACCAGCTCGACGCCTCGGTGTCTCGTCGCTTCGGGGGCACGGGGCTGGGGCTGGCCATCTCCAAGCGGCTCGTGGAGGCCATGGGGGGCACCATCTGGGTGGAGAGCGAAGGCATCCCCGGCCAGGGCACCACCTTCCGCTTCACCTTGCGCGCCCAGGTGGCGCCCGAAGCCTACGCGGTGCACCTGCGTCAGGAGCAGCCGCTGCTCCAAGGTCGGCGCGTGCTCATCGTGGACGACAACGCCCTCTTCCGCCGCCTGCTGGGGCGCCAGCTCAGGGCCTGGGGTGTCGAGCCAGTGGAGGCGGCCTCTGGGATGGAGGCGCTGGCCCAGCTTCACGCCGGGGGCCGCCACGACGTGGTGCTCATCGACCACCACATGCCGGGCATGGATGGGACCACGCTGGCGGAGCGCATCCGGCAGCATGAGCGGACGTTGCCCCTGCTCCTGCTGTCTACACCGGGCCGGCGGGGCAATCCGCCCGAGGGACTGTTCGCCGGTGTGCTCTCGCGGCCGCTGAAGACCTCCCAGCTCCATGACGCCCTGATTTCATGTGTCTCGCAGCACGCGCCGCAGGTTGCCGGCCCCCGCCCGATGCAGCCCTCTCGCGCGGGGCCTTTTCCCGGCGACCGGCCGGGCGACTCCGTTCCGCTCGACATCCTCCTCGTGGAGGACAACCCCACGAACCAGAAGCTGGCGCTGCTGGTGCTGGAGCGGCTCGGTTACCGCGCGGACGTGGCGCTCAATGGCGGTCAGGCCCTGAAGGCCGTATCCCAGAAGCGCTACGACGTCGTCCTCATGGACCTGCAGATGCCGGAGATGGACGGCCTGGAGGCCACGCGCCGCATCCGCGAGGAGCTGCCCCCCAGGGCCCAGCCGTGGGTCATCGCCATGACGGCCAACGCCATGGACTCCGACCGCGAGCAGTGCTTCTCGGCGGGCATGGACGACTTCCTCGGCAAGCCGATCCGCGTGGACGCGCTGACGGCGGCGCTCCTGCGCTGCCAGCGGCGCCGCTCGGACGTGGCGCCCGAGCAACGCGCCGCTGGCGGCACCGTGGTGACGCCCGTGTCGGCGCTCATGGACGCGCTGCCTGACTCGGTCCGCGTCCCCGGGCTGGAGCCGGTCGCGCTCGCGCGCCTGTGGGCGGAGCTGGGGCCGCAGGCGGGGTTGGTGCTGCCGGACCTCATCGACACCGCGCTGCACAGCATGCCGTCCTTGCTGGATGAGGCGTACCTGGCGCTGGGCCGGGGGCGGGCGGACGACCTGGAGCGCGCGGCGCACACGCTGAAGTCGAACGCGGCCTGGTTCGGCGCTGCCGCCCTGGAAGCTCAGGCCCGCGATATCGAGCAGCAGGCGGGCACCGGCGAGCTGGAGGGACTGGCGGAGCTGCTGGAGCGCTGCCGCCTGGAGCTGGAGGCCGCCCGGGTGCTCCTGGGCCGGTTGCGCGACAGCATCCTGTCCCTGTCGGGCGGCTGACACGCGGGGGGCGCGTACCGGGGATTCACGGCCTGGGCGCACGTCTTCCGTGCGGGAATGCCCCGCTGGAGGCTATCTCTCCGGATTCAGTCGCAGGCACCACCGCCACCGAGGAGCTGGAGAGACCATGGCCCGTTACGACTTCGACCTGTTCACCCTTGGCGGCGGCTCCGGCGGCGTGGCGGCCAGCCGCAGGGCCGGGGCCCATGGCGCCCGGGTCGCGGTGTGCGAGGAGCGCGACGTGGGCGGCACCTGTGTCCACCGGGGTTGCGTGCCCAAGAAGCTCCTGGTGTATGGCTCGCACTTCCGCGAGGAGTTCGAGGACGCGGCGGGCTACGGCTGGACGCTCCAGGCGCCGGTGTTCACCTGGCGCAAGCTGCTGGCGGCGAAGGACAAGGAGCTGGAGCGGCTGAAGGGCGTGTACGCGCGGCTGCTACGCGACTCGGGGGTGACGCTGCTGGAGGGGCGCGGACGCATCGTGGACCCCCACACGGTGGAGGTGGCGGGGAAGCAGTACACGGCGGAGCGCATCCTGGTGGCCACCGGCTCCCGGACCTACCTTCCGCCGGACATCACGGGCATCGAGCACGCCATCACCTCGGACGAGGCGCTGTCCTTCCCGGAGCTGCCCCGGCGGCTGGCCATCGTCGGGGCCGGGTACATCGGCGTGGAGCTGGCGGGCGTCTTCCATGGCCTGGGCTCGAAGGTGACCATGCTGATTCGCGGCCCGAGCGTACTCGGTGGCTTCGATGACGACGTGCGCTCCTTCCTCACCGAGGAGATGCGCAAGAAGGGCATCGAGCTGATGACGGACACCTTCATCCGGGACATCGAGAAGCGCGCGGACGGCGGGGTGAGCCTGTTGACGGGCGGCGGCGAGACGGTGGAGGCGGACGCGGTGCTCTTCGCCACGGGGCGGATTCCCAACACGGCGGGACTGGGGCTGGAGGAGGCCGGCGTGGCGCTGGACGCCAGAGGCGCGGTGAAGGTGGACGCGTGGTCGCGCAGCTCGGTGGAGAGCATCTACGCGGTGGGCGACGTCACCGACCGCATCAACCTCACGCCGGTGGCCATCGCGGAGGGGCGGGCCCTGGCGGAGACGCTCTTCAACGACAACCCGATGAAGATGGACCACGCCGACGTGCCGTCCGCCGTGTTCAGCCAGCCGCCCGTGGCCACCGTGGGGCTGACGGAGCTGGAGGCGAAGGAGCGGTTCGGCAAGCTGGACATCTACGTCACCAGCTTCCGGCCCATGAAGCACACGCTGAGCGGGCGCAGCGAGCGCACCATGATGAAGGTGGTGGTGGACCGCGCGTCCAACCGGGTGCTCGGCTGTCACATGGTGGGGGCGGACGCGCCGGAAATCATCCAGGGGCTGGCGGTGGCGGTGAAGTGCGGCGTCACCAAGAAGCAGCTCGACACCACCGTGGGCATCCACCCCACCGCGGCCGAGGAGTTCGTCACCCTGCGCGACAGGCGGCCGGACCCGGACGAGCGCATGGCCTCGGAGCTGGGCCGTGATGCCGCCGTACCGCCCCGGCGCTGACGCCTGCTTCGGGGCGGGTCAGGTCCACGGACGCCTCCTCGTCCCTGGGCGGCTTCGCACCGCTGAGGTGAACCATGAGTGATTCTCCGGCGGATTCCTCCGCCGCTGGCGGCGCGCGCACCACGCTGACGGGGGCGCATGCGCTGCGGACGGGCGTGGTGGAGACGGATGTCACGGAGCTGCTGACGCCCTACGGCTTCGCGGACGCGCACGCCCTGGTGGAGCAGAAGCTCCGCGGGGAGCGGAGCGAGCTCCCCGAGGACCTGAGTGCGAAGTGGCGCGGAGAGGTGGCGCGCTCGTTCGAGGTGCTCGAAGCCGCGCGAGCGGACGCCGCGCTCCCGGAAGCGCCCCCCGCCGAGGCGGTGGCGGCTCTGGAGGCGTGGATGCTCGACCTGCGGCGAAGGAACTTCGGCGCGTGACCGCTCCGTCCGGGCGGTTGGGCGAGGGGGCCTGGGGCGCGGGGCGCGCCGCACCCGACGCGCTGCCAGGGGGGCGTCTGGCACGTCGCCCCTACGATGGATTCACACCCGCCACGAGGTAGAAGCGGAACTCCCCCGAGTTGACGCCGTAGGCCGCATCCACGCCCACCAGGGGCAGGACGATGTTGCGCAGGTACAGGCGCAGGCCCGCTCCGAGCCCCTGGGCCACGGTGGCGCCCCCGAGCCCGCCCTCCGAGTCTGGCAGGTAGCTGCGCACCACGCGGCCGTTCACGTCGCGCAGCTCCCTGTCACCGGGCAGCTTCCGCCACGTCATCAGCCCGGTATCCGAGAAGGCGACGCCACGGAAGGACAGCGGGCTCACCGTGAACAGGGGGAAGTGGTACTCGGCGGTGAAGGTCAGCCGCGTGTCGCCGCGGAACTGGCGGTGGACGAAGCCGCGCAGCGAGTTGCCGCCCATCACGAACTCCTGGTGGAAGGGCAGGCCCACACCGGCCACCGCCTCACCGCGCAGCACCAGGTTGTGCTCGCCCACCAGCCGCAGGCCGTGGCGGTACAGCAAACCGAAGCGCTCGTAGCGGAAGTCGCTGCCGACGTGGGGATGGGAAATCTCATACGAGCCCTCCAGGTTGAGCCCTTCCATGACGGCGTGCAGGTTCTGCCGCGTGTCGATGCCGACCATCAGCCGCAGCGACGCATCCTTCAGCGCGGGCCCCAGGGAGAAGGCGGGAGTCGTCACCTCCTCCTTGGCGTCGGGGGATTTGGCGTCGATGGACATCAGCCGGTACTTGGCCGCCGCGCGCACGCGCTCGAACAGCAGGAACCCCAGCTCTCCGGCGATGGAGGCGGAGTTCATCCGCGTCCGGCGCACGACCTCCGGGCGCCGCTGGCCGGAGCCCGGCCGATACTCGTCCACCCGGTCGCTGCGCAGCTGGCCCTCCAGGCTGAAGCGGAGCTGGGGCTGGCCGAAGAGGTTCGGGTCCAGGAAGCCCGCGTAGAGGCCGCTCTCCGCGGTGCTCACCTGCGCCGCCGTCGCGAACTTCTTGCTGCGGCCCCACAGGTTGTTCTCCGCGTACAGCACGCCACCACCCACGTTGTCCGACTGGAGCACGAAGGTGGGCGCCACCACCCACGAGGCCTTGTCCTCCACGTGGAGAATGAGCCGCACCCGGCCCGGCCCCGTCGGCTCGAAGTCCACCTTCACTTCCTGGAAGAGGCCCGTGGCGACGAGGCGGCGCTCGATGCGGGCGAGGTCCTCGTGGGTGAGCGGGTCTCCTTCGCCCACGCGCGCGTAGGCGCGCACCGTCTCGGGGCGCGTCTTCTCCGGTCCGCGCACCACCACCTCGTCCACCACGGGGTCCGGCTCCGTGTATTGCGCAGCTGCCCGGGTCGCCAGGAGGCTCATCACCAGCGCCGCGCATCCAACCCACACGCGTCTGCTCATCGCTCGTCGCACGTCCATGAAGGGGGCCGCCGGCCAGCGCCCTCGGAGCGGAACTTACCTCCAGATGGACTCCGGGAGGTGCTCCTCCCGACACACCCCGTCTGTTATGCCTGGGCGCATGGGCTCCTTCCTTCGTCAGTTCCGGCGCCAGCGTCTGCTCCGCCGCCCCATGCCAGAAGCCTGGCTGGGGTACCTCGAAGCGCGGGTGCCATTCTTCCGAACGCTCCCCCCGGGACTGCGGCAGCCCTTCCTGGACAAGCTGAAGGTGTTCGCGTGGGAGAAGGAGTTCATCGGCGCCGGAGGACTGGAAATCACCGACGAGATGCGCGTGGTGATTTCGGCCACGGCGGTGCAGCTCGTGCTGCACCTGGGCCTGTCGTATTACGACCGGCTGCGCGAAATCATCGTCTACCCCGGTGCCTTCCGCATTCCCGACCGTACGGGGGTGATGCTGGGTGAGGCGAAGCGCTGGGGCTCCGTCATCCTGTCGTGGGAGTCGGTGCTCGCGGGCCTGCGCGACCCGGAGGACGGCCATGACACCGCCACGCACGAGTTCGCCCATGTGCTGGACCGGGCGGACGGTGCCTTCGATGGGACGCCGAACCTGCGGGCGTACTCGCACTACCGGGCCTGGAGCTCGGTGATGAGCGAGCACTTCCACAAGCTCCAGCAGGGCCGGCGCCTGGAGCGGCAGGTCCTGGATGACTACGGGAGCCTCAACGAGGCCGAGTTCTTCGCCGTGGCCACCGAATCGTTTTTCGAGAAACCCCGGCAAATGCAGGAGAAGACGCCTGCTCTTTATGAAGAGCTGAAGCGCTTCTATGGCTGGGACCCGGCGGCTGGCACCTGAACGGCCGAGCGAGGATGCGCTGGCTGTGCTACGCGGCGGCCTGGGTGTTCATCTCCCTGGAGTGGAATTCATGGCCTCAGCCCCCAGCAGCCCGTCGGCATCCATGTTCATCGACCTGGAACGGGATGCCTGGCGGGCGCTGCGTGCCACGACGCCCCTGCCGCTGGACTCCTCGGAGATTGATGGCCTCCGGGGCCTGGGTGAGCAGCTGGACGTGGAGGAGGTGGCGGACGTCTACCTGCCCCTGTCCCGGCTGCTCAACCTACAGGTGGCCGCCGCCCAGCGGCTGTGGGCGGAGCAGCAGGCCTTCCTGGGGGGCATGGCGCAGAAGGTGCCCTTCATCATCGCCATCGCCGGGAGCGTGGCGGTGGGCAAGAGCACGACGGCGCGCATCCTCCAGGCGCTCCTGAAGCGGTGGCCGGACCACCCCCGGGTGGAGCTGGTGACGACGGATGGGTTCCTCTTTCCCAACGGCGTGCTCACCGAGCGCGGCTTGATGAAGCGCAAGGGCTTCCCGGAGAGCTATGACCGGCGCGGCCTGGTCCGCTTCCTGGCGGAGCTGAAGGCCGGCCGCGCGGAGGTGTCGGCGCCCGTCTACTCTCACCTCGTCTATGACGTCCTGCCCGGCGAGGCACAGGTCATCCGTCAGCCCGACATCCTCATCCTGGAGGGGCTCAACGTCCTCCAGACGGGGGCGCAGGAGGGGAAGCAGCTCCCCACCACGTTCCTGTCGGACTTCTTCGACTTCTCCATCTACGTGGATGCGCACGAGTCCGACATCCGCCGGTGGTACGTGAACCGCTTCCTCAAGCTCCAGCAGACGGCGTTCCGTGACGAGCGCAGCTACTTCCGCCGCTTCTCCGAGCTGAGCCACGAGCAGGCGGTGACGATGGCCGACTCCATTTGGGGCGAGATCAACGGCCCCAACCTGGCCCAGAACATCGCGCCCACCCGCTCTCGCGCCCGGCTCATCCTCCTCAAGGGGCCGGACCACAAGGTGAAGCGGGTGCGTTTGCGGAAGATGTAGCCCCATCCCCACGCTTCACAGGCTCAGGCGGTAGTGCAGCGCCTTGGGCCGCGTCAGGGCGTCGAAGCCCAGCGTGCTCAGCGTCACGCCGCGGCCGGAGTCCTTCACGCCGCTCCAGGGCAGCGCGGGGTCCAGCGCGTCGCAGCGGTTCATGTAGACGGTGCCTGCTTCGAGCCGCCGCGCCAGCCGGTCCGCGCGGTCGCGGTCGGACGTCCAGACGCTGGCGGTGAGCCCCAGGCGCGAGGCATTCATCAGCGCCAGGGCCTCCTCGTCGGAGTCGACGGGCGCGACGGGCAGCAGCGGCCCGAAGGACTCCTCGCGCATCAGCCGCGCCTGGGGGCTCACGTCCCGCAGCAGCGTGGGTTCGAAGAAGCGGCCCCGGCCCTCCACCTGGGTGGGGTGGCCTCCGGCGACGAGCCGCGCGCCCCGGGCAATGGCGTCCTGGACGAAGGCCTGGAGCTCGGCGGGATGCCAGGGTTGGGCGATGGGGCCCATCGTCGTCTGCTCGGACTCCGGATCGCCCAGCACGTAGGCGCGCACCCGGGGCTCCGCGGCGGCGATGAAGCGCTCGTACAGCGAGCGATGCACGTACACGCGCTCCACGGCGCAGCAGCTCTGCCCCGCGTTGTACATGGCGCCGTCGACGATGTGCTCCACCGTCTTGTCGAGGTCGCAGTCCGGCGCGACATACGCCGGGTCATTGCCGCCCAGCTCCAGGCCGACGTGCAGGAAGCGCTCGCGGGCGGCGGCTTGAACCTTGTGGCCGCCGAGCACCGAGCCGGTGAAGAGCACGTGGTCCACCCGCGAGTCACCGACGAGCTGCTCCGTGCCGGGGTAGTCCAGGAAGATGGCCTGTACGGCGCCCTCGGGCATGCCTGCTTCGGCGAAGGCGCGTGCGAAGTGGGCACCGCACAGGGGCGTGCGCGGCGAGTGCTTCACGATGACGGCGTTGCCCGCGAGCACCGCGGGCGCAATGGCATTCACCGCCGTGAGCAGCGGGTAGTTCCACGCCGGCAGGTCCAGCACCACGCCCAGCGGCTCCTTGGCGATTCTCCGCTCGAAGCCGTCCTTGGACGGCAGGACGATGTCGGCCAGCGACTCCGAGGCGATGGCGGCCATGTGACGGAGGCGGCCCGCCATACCGCCCACCTCGCCGCGGGCCTGGGCGAGGGGCTTGCCCATCTGCCGGGTGATGTCCCGGGCGATGGCGTCGGTGTGCTTCTCCATCGCCTCGCAGGCGCGCAGCACCTGCTTCACGCGCTCCTCCACGCTCAGCGCGCGCAGGGCGCGCGACGCGGCCCGGGCACGCTCCAGCACGGCGTCCAGCTTCGCGGGCGGCGTGGGCTCGACAGACGCGGCGACGTCACCGGTGAAGGGGTTGTCGACGATGTGGGGGTTCATGGCGCCGCAGGAAAGCGCCGGAGCAGCACGGCGTCATGGGCCCACGCGGGCCCCATGGGCGCGTCCGGGCAGGCGCGTGCGGTACGCGACAGAACGCGGTGGGGAAGTGTTGTCGTGCCATCGCCCGTGGGGCTCGCCGAGGCGCAAGTCGGGCCGTGTCCTCGGCCGGAGCGTGGTCCCTGGCGAAGCGGCTCGTGTCACGTCCGGCCGCCTGGGGCATCGTGGCGGAGCTTCACGTCGCGTGGCATCAGCGAGGGCCGCGCGCGGGCCGCACCATGTCGATGTGCGGGATGCCGTCCTCGTCGTACACGCCGCCTCGCGCCTGGAAGCCAAAGCCCTCGTAGAAGCGCTGGAGGTAGTGCTGGGCGCCGATGTGGATGGCGGCCTCCGGGTACAGGCTGTCGAGCCGGGCGAGGCCACGCGCCACCAGCTCGCGCCCGAGCCCCTGGCCTCGGGTCCTGGGCGACGTCACCACGCGTCCCAGGCTGCTCTCTCCGGGGTACTTCAGGCCGGGAGGCAGGACGCGCAGGTAGGCGGCGAGCAGGCGGGTGCCCTGGGCTTCGTCGTGGAGGAGCAGGTGCTCGGCGCTCCGGTCGAACCCGTCCACGTCCTGGTAGATGGAGCGCTGCTCCACCACGAACACCTCCTGCCGCAACGCGAGCACGTCGTACAGCTCGTCGAGCGACAGGGCCTGGAACGACTTCCACTGCCAGCTTCGCATGAGGTGGGCGTCTAGCACGGGTAAGCGGGCGGGGCCTCTCTCGCCGGGCACCCGGAGCGTTCCCCCAGCGCCGCTGGTAGCTTGGGCGCCGTGATGACGAAGGACACCGCGTCTGGGGGCACGTCACGCCGCGTGGCGGCTGTCACCGTGGTGTCGTTGCTCGTCGCGGGGCTCGCCGAGCTCGCGCGCCTGCCGGCCGGGGCGCTGCTGGGCTCCATGCTGGTGTCGATTGCCGCCGCGCTGACGCTGGCCACGCACGCCCCGGTGTCGCGTCGGGGGATGCTGGTGGCGCAGTCCGTGCTTGGCGGCGCGCTGTGCTCGTCCTTTTCGCCGGAGGCCTGGAGCGCGCTCGCGGACAACTGGGCGGTGTCGCTCGCCGCCGTGGTGGGCGTGGTGGCGGTGGCGCAGGGCGTGGCGCTGGTGTGCGCGCGGCTGGGGCACCTGGACCCGCGCACCGCCACCCTCGGGCTGATGCCTGGGGGCTCGTCCGCGATGATCGCGCTGAGTGACGAGCTGGGCGCGGATGCCCGGCTGGTGACGCTCTTCCAGTGCATGCGCTTGTGCGTCGTGATTCTCGTGGCGGTGGCAGTGGGGCGCTGGGCGGGGGATACCCCGGCCGTGGCGCTCGCCCAGGCGGCGGACCTGCCTGGCTCTCCGCCGCCACTCGTGGCCTGGCTGACGACCGCGGCCGTGTCCGTGGTGGGTAGCGTGCTGGGACTGCGCTTGCGGCTGCCGGCCGGTTCCTTCCTGGGGCCGGTGTTGCTGGGCATCCCAATCACGGCCGTGGGGATTCCGGTGGGCGCGTGGCCACCAGGCGTGCTCGCGCTGGCGTTGTGGGCCCTGGGCGTGCGCGTGGGGAGCGAGTTCGATGCCTCTTCCGCCCAGGAGCTGAAGCGGGTGGCACACCTCGCGGTGGGGGCTTCGTCATCCTGGCGGTCCAGGTGGGACGGCTGCTCCTCATCTTCCTCGTCGCGCCCGCCTTCCTCCGCCGCTGGTCGCCCGCACGGGGGGACGCGAGCGGCCCGGCGGGCCGGTAGGCGGCCTGCTGGATGGTCACAGCACCGTGAACAGGCGTGGAGGTGGGTGAGCGGACTCGGGCGGGGGAGGACATCCGGCGGCGCCGGGCGCACGCGGTTAGAATGTGGGCCGCGATGACTTCTCAGCACGATGCCCTGCGAGCCCCGGACCTGAGCCCGAGCGTGGAGGCGCTGGCCGCGCTGCTCAAGCGCCGAAGTACGGTGGTGCTCACCGGCGCGGGGTGCAGCACGGAGTCAGGCATCCCGGACTACCGGGGGCCAGGGACGCGGGCCCGCGCGCGCAACCCCATCCAGCACCGTGAGTTCTTGACGCAGCCCGAAGCCCGGGCGCGGTACTGGGCGCGAAGCTTGATGGGCTGGCCACGCTTTTCGTCGGCCCGGCCCAACGCGGCGCACGCAGCGCTCGCGGCGTTGGAGCAGGCGGGGCACGTCCGTGGCCTCATCACGCAGAACGTGGACCGGCTTCACCACGCTGCGGGGAGCTCGCGGGTCATCGAGCTGCACGGTGCGTTGGCCCGGGTCCGCTGTCTGACGTGCGGCGCCCAGGAGCCGCGAGTGGACCTGCAGGAGCGTTTGCTGGCGCTCAATCCTGGGTTCTCCCACGAGGTGCTCGTGTTACGGCCGGACGGCGATGCGGACCTGTCATCCGAGCAGTTGTCCTCGTTCCAGGTCCCGGCGTGTCTGGTGTGCGGCGGGACGCTCAAGCCCGATGTCGTCTTCTTCGGAGACAACGTGCCGCTCCCCACCGTGGAGGCCGCGTTCTCCCTGCTGGAGGAGGGGGATGCGCTGCTGGTGGTGGGCTCGTCGCTGGCCATCTTCTCTGGCTATCGCTTCCTGGTGCGGGCCTCGGAGCGGCGCATGCCCATCGCCATCCTCAACATTGGTGAGTGCCGCGGTGTGGAGCTGGCGGATGTGTACCTGGAGGCGCGCGCAGGGGACGTGCTTCCTCGGCTCGCGGCGGCGCTGGCTCGCGGCTGAGCGGCAGGAGTCGTCACCTCATGTCGTAGACCTTGCGGATGGGCTGTGTCCGCAGCGCTCGATGTCGAGCTCGAGGTGCTGCGCCTCCTGCAGCAGGGTGAAGGCGTCCAGGAGCCTCTCGGCGCTGTCGAGCGCAATGCCATTGATGCGCCGGAGCACTTCGTAGTGGTGCTCGCCCACACTGCGGAGGCCTGACTCAAAAGGCGCGGCGCTCGCCAGATGGCCTGCTCACTTGGAGCGTCCAGAGTCCGGATGCCGCATGGCGTCGTCCTTGTCGTGGACTGTCAATGCGCGCGTGCCAAATTGGTGCGCTGTAATTTGATAGGAATGTTGCGATTGTGCGACGTGTCATCGGGCTGTGTGTGCCATTGCGGGGTTGCCGCCATGGTTTGGCGGAGGCTGATATTTTCGATGCCAGTGTTTGTTGGCGGATGAGGCAACTCCAGCTCGCCGTGGACGAGAATGGTGCAAACCCATTACGCACCTGGCTGTCTGGGTGACGAGAGAACTGGCCTTGAAGACCTACTCCGTCCGCAGTGGCGATTCTCTGAGCGCGCTGGCCCGTCAGTTCAACACGTCTGTGTCTGCGCTGGCCAAGGCCAATGACATCTCAGACCCGAACAAGATTCGTGTGGGGCAGAAGCTGACCATCCCGGACAGCTTCGAGGAGACGTCCTCCAAGGGGGAGCGCAGCGCCGCGCAGCGCCCGGCGAGCGGGGATGGCTTCACCGCGGCGGCGTCGACGGCACGCGCCGCGAAGGGTCAGGTTCGCGATGACGACGGCCGCAAGTTCCCCACGTCGCGGGACGGCACGCCGCTCTACAAACAGGGCGATTCGCAGTGGGGCTCGCGGCGGCTGGGCACCGGCTCGAGCATTTCGGCGGCGGGCTGCGCCATGACGGCCACGGCGATGGCGGTGAGCAAGATCACCGGGAAGACCATCAACCCGGCCGAGATGGACGCCTACCTGGACCGCAACAACGGTTACTCCGGCAACGCGCTCAAGTGGGGCTCCGCGGCGGCCATGGGGGGACTGGGGGCGTCGAAGCAGGCGTGGAAGCTGGACACCATCAACAAGCAGATCGACGCAGGGCGGCCGGTCGTCGTCGGCGTGGACTACAAGCCGGGCAGCAATGGTGGTTCGAACGGCACCGACCACTGGATCACCATCACCGGCCGCGGCACCCAGAACGGCAAGCCCGTCTACTACGCGAATGACCCGGCCACCGGGAAGGAGATCACCCTCAACGTCCAGGGCAGCCGCCTGACGGGAGGCCCCCAGGGCTACAAGACGACGGGCGAGCTGGTGACCTTCTCGGGCGGCAACCCGCGTCCGGGCAACACGAACGGCACGGGAGGCACGCAGGGCTCGGGCGGGACGGCGAAGCCGCCTGCCACCGCGGGTGGCTCGGTGAAGGGCATGTCGCTGCCCGGCGGCGACCTGGAGAAGGGCGCCCGCGGGCCCGCCGTGGAGAAGCTCCAGAAGGCGCTGGTGAAGGGGGGCTACATGACCCAGGCCGAGATGAACACCGGCCCGGGCGTCTTCGGTCCCCGCACCGAGGCGGCGCTCAAGAAATTCCAGGCCGCCAACAACGTGAAGAACACCGGGTACTACGGCCCGCTGACGCGGGCGGCGTTCTCGAAGCTGGGCGCCAGCGTGGCCAGCGGTGGCGCCACCAGCGGTACGGGAGGCACTCCGGGGACGGGCAAGGCGGGGCCCGCGAAGGGGAACAACGACCTGAGCGGCTTCTCGTCGAACAAGTACGACAACCTCATCAACGAGATGTCGCGGAAGTACAACGTGCCCGCGCGCCTCATCAAGGCGGTCATCCAGCAGGAGTCCGCCTTCAACCCGAACGCGCGCTCGGGCGCGGGCGCCGTGGGGCTGATGCAGCTCATGCCGGGGACCGCGCGCGAGCTGGGCGTGACGAACCCCAGGGACCCGCGTCAGAGCATCGAGGGGGGAACCAAGTACCTTGCGCAGCAGCTCAAGCGCTTCAACGGTGACGTGCGCCTGGCGCTCGCGGCCTACAACGCAGGGCCGGGCAACGTGAGCAAGTACGGTGGCGTGCCGCCGTTCAAGGAGACGCAGGACTACGTGCGGAAGATCACTGGCTGGTACAACGGCGCGGGTCCGGCGTAGCCCGTCCGCTCGGCTCCACACACGGCCCGGTCCCCCTCCGGGTGGCCGGGCCGTCGTCGTCGGCCCCGCGTCTCAGCGCGCGGGCCAGAAGGCGGGGGCATAGGCGTCCGGGATGGAGGCCACGCGCTGCTGCGTCTCCGGGTTCCAGACGGTGGCCGCCGCGTAACCCCCGTAGGACGTCACGAGCAGCAGGCCGCGCTCGAAGACGAAGCCGAGGTAGGCGTCCGGCTCCGTGAGGTCCTTCAGGGACACGCGCTGGTCCCCGCGCGCCCACAGCACCGGTTGGCCCATCGCGAGCAACGGGCCTTCCTGGTGGGCCCGGAAGTAAAGCGTGCCCCCGGGGCCGGGCAGCTCCATCCACCAGCCCTCACCCAGGGAGCCGTGGGCCTGGGCATCCAACGTCCGCGCCGTGGCTTTGGGGACGCGGGTCCCGACAAGCTGGTCAGGCGGCGAGGCGGTCCACGCCGGAGTGAGCGTCGCCTCGACGTCGAGCAGGCCGTGGTCGGACGCGGTGTTCTCCTGGACGCGGTTCATCTTGGCTTCGATGCGTTTCCAGTCGCCATCCTCCAAGCGATAGGCCAGGGCAAGTCCCGGGATGCCCTTGCCCGGCGGTATGGGGAAGGTCTCTCCGGCGAAGGTGAGGGCGCCCTTCTTGATGGCCCTGGCATCGGCGGCGACGACGACGAGCGCGATGGGGCGGCCCTGGGGGTCGAAGCTCATGCGGGAGATGAAGGGCTCGTTCGGTCCGCCCGCGCTGCTGCCTCCGGGCAAGGTCCCCAGGTCGAGCGGCTGGCCGGACTTCGCGTTGACGTCCACGCGCCATGCGCGGGGCACCTCGCCCTCGCCCGAGGGCCAGGTGAAGAGGAGCCCCTGCTTTCCGTCCGGGCTCCACGACACCGAGGACCTGTCACAGAAGGCATCGAAGCGGAACACCCGGGTGGGCGTGCCTGGCAGGGGCTGCCGCATCCACTCGCAGTGCTCGGCGTCCTCGGTGGGCTTGAGGTAGCCGACCTCCATCGTGGGAGCTGGCGGCGGCGTGGGCTTCTCCGGAGCCGGAGCCGGAGCCGGAGCCGGGGCCGGGGCCTCAGTGCTGGGAGCAGAAGCGGAGGCGGCGGGAGGGGGCGCGGGCGTCTTGCTGTCCTGTCCAGACTGACAGCCCATGAGCGCCACGGCGGCGAACAAGGCGGGAGTGGAGCGGAACCGATGCATGGGGCACCTCGGCGGAGAGTCGGGCCTTCGATTGGGAGGGACGATACAGGAGCGGTGCCGCGCTAGGCTGCCGCCGCCATGCCGAGCCCCTCCGCGCCGCCGCGCCGCTTTCATGCCGAGCCCCTCGTCATCATCCATCGGTACCTGCTGGAGGGCCTCGGCGCGGGGGCCGTCACCATCGAGGTCCCGGACCCGGACCTGGGGCGAGGCCGCTACCCCGGTGAGCGGGTGGGGCCCGCGGGCACGCTGGTCCACCGCCCGCTGCGGAGCTGGTGTGACCTGGCGGAAGGGCTCGGGTGCCGGCTGCTCACGCCTCGCGCCTCGGATGCGACGCACGTCTCGCTGACCTTCGAGCGCCTGGGGCCCGAGGCGCCCTGGCACGCGGGGGGCACGACCGACGACGGCGAGGCGCCGCCCGAGGAGCGCTACGGCGCCACGTCCGCGTTCGCGCGCCTCCGCAAGCTGGAGGACGCGGGCTTCCTGCTGCCCTGGCTCGACGCGCTCGGCCGCATCCGGTTGCCCGAGTCCGCCCGTGTGCTGGACCTGGGCGTCAATCGCGGCGATGAGCTGGCCGCCTTCTCCTGGCTCGACGGAGCCCCGGACGTGCGCTTCGTGGGCGTGGACCACAGCGCGAGCGCCATCGAGGAGGCGCGCGCCCGCTTCCCGGACGCGCGCCATTCCTTCCACGTCGCGGACCTCAACGCGCTTCCGGAGGGGCTGGGCCGCTTCCACCTCGTGGTGTCGGTGGGGACGTTGCAGAGCCCCGGCGTGGATGACCACGCGCTACTGCGCAAGCTCGTGCAGGAGCACCTGGAGCCGGGCTCGGCGCTGCTCCTCGGCTTCCCCAACTCACGCTTCCGGGATGGCGAGGTCGTCTATGGCGCCCGCGTGCGCAACCTGCGCGAGCCCGACCTCTCGTTGCTGGTGAAGGACCTGTCCTTCTACCGCCGCTATCTGCACCAGCACGGCTTCCGCACCTTCCTGGGCGGCAAGTACGACCTGCTCCTCACGGCGGTGCGGGGCTCTGCTGGCTGAGCGTGGGCTGTGTGCGCGCCGCGATGGGGACGTGGCCGGCGCGCACGAGGTAGTCGCCGAAGCCCTCGCCGGGCTGTCGCTCGCGTGCGTAGTCCGCGAACAGGGGCTCCAGCGCCGCGAGGATGGCGTCCTCGTCGATGTTCTCCCGGTAGAGCTGGCCGAGGCGCTGGCCGCGCGTATCGCCGCCCAGGTGCAGGTTGTAGCGGCCCGGCGCCTTGCCCACGAGGCCCACCTCGGCCAGGTAGGGTCTCGCGCAGCCGTTGGGGCAGCCGGTGATGCGCAGCAGCAGGTTGGCGTCCTGGAGGCCGTGGGCGCGCAGGCGCTCCTCCACGCGTCCCACGAAGGTGGGCAGGTAGCGCTCGGCCTCGGCCATGGCCAGCCCGCACGTGGGCAGCGCCACGCACGCCAGCGCGTTGCGGCGTACGGGGCTGGCGCTGCGGAAGCCGTCCAGCGCGTGCGCGACGACCAGCGCGTCGATGGCAGACCGGGACTCGGCGGGCACGCCAGCGATGACGAGGTTCTGGTTCGCCGTGAGGCGGAAGTCTCCGGTGTGGACGCGGGCGATCTGCCGCAGCCCGGTGAGGTGCGGGGCGCCGGGCCGGTCCGCGATGCGGCCGCTGTCCAGATGCAGCGTCAGGTGCCACCGGCCGTCATGGCCCTCCGTCCAGCCGAAGCGGTCTCCATTGTGCTCGAAGGCAAAGGGCCGGGCGGGCTGGAGCGCGAAGCCGAGCCGCTTCTCCAACTCCGCCGTGAACCAGGGGACGCCGCGCTCCTCCAGGACGTACTTCAGGCGGGCGTGCTTGCGGTTGGAGCGGTCCCCGAAGTCGCGGTGGAGTTTCACCACCTCCTCTGCGACGGCGAGCGTCTTCTCCGGTGGGATGAAGCCGATGACGTCCGCCAGCCGGGGATGGGTGGCCGCGTCGCCGTGCGTGGCGCCCATGCCGCCACCCACCGAGACGTTGAAGCCCGCGAGCGCGCCGTCCTCGACAATGGCGATGAAGCCCAGGTCCTGCGCGAACACGTCCACGTCGTTGAGGGGCGGCACCGCGACGGCGGCCTTGAACTTCCGGGGGAGGTAGGTGGGGCCGTAGATGGGCTCGTCCTCGCCGCCGGCCACCTTCTCCTGGCCCAGCCAGATTTCGTGATAGGCGCGCGTCCTCGGCAGCAGGTGCTCGGAGATGCGCACCGCCCACTGGTACACGACCTCGTGGACGCGCGAGTCCACGGGGTTGGGGTTGCACAGGACGTTGCGGTTGACGTCACCGCAGGCGGCCAGGGTGTCCATCAACGCCGCGTTGATGCGGGCGATGGTGGGCTGGAGGTCGTCCTTGATGACGCCGTGGAGCTGGAAGGCCTGCCGCGTGGTGATGCGCAGCGTGTGGTTGGCGTGCTCCCGCGCCAGCGCGTCCATCGCCAGCCACTGGGTGGGCGTGCAGACGCCTCCTGGCAGCCGGGTGCGGAGCATGAAGCTGTAGTCGGGCTCCAGCCTCTGCTGGCGCCGCTCCTCGCGCACGTCGCGGTCGTCCTGCTGGTAGCTGCCGTGGAACTTGATGAGGTTGGTGTCCGGGGGGGCGAGGCCACCCGTCACCGGGTCCTCCAGACTCGCCGCCAGGGAGCCCCGGAGCAGGTGGCTCTGCGACTTGATGTGCTCCACTTCGGAGAGCGGCTTGGGCGGGTTGCTCATGTCGTTGCTCGCAATCGCAAGGGGTCAGTAGACGTCGCGCAGGTAGCGCCGTTGTTCGCGCAGGGATTCGAGCCACGCGTGCGCGTCCTCGCGGCTCCTGCCGCCGTGGGTGGAGACGACGTCCACCAGCGCCTCGTGGACATCCGGGGCCATGTGCTTGGCGTCACCGCACACGTAGAGGTGGGCGCCGCATTCGAGCCAGGCGTAGACCTCACGGCCGGCCTCGCGCAGCCGGTGCTGTACGTAGACCTTCTGGTCGCGGTCCCGCGAGAAGGCGAGCGACAGCCGGTGCAGCGTCTGCTTCTTCAGCGCCTCCTGCCACTCCGTCTGGTAGAGGAACTGCGTCCGGAAGTGCTGCTCCCCGAAGAAGAGCCAGTTGCGGCCCCGCGCGCCGGTCTCCGCCCGCTCCTGGACGAAGGCGCGGAAGGGCGCCACGCCGGTGCCGGGGCCAATCATCAGCACGTCCCTGTCGCCGTCCTCGGGGAGCCGGAAGCGCTCGTTGGGCTCGACGTAGACGCGCACCGTGTCCGTGCCCGCCGCGCGGGTGGCCAGGTAGGACGACGCCGCGCCGACGTGGCGCAGGCCGAAGGCGGTGTAGTCCACCACGGCCACCGTGAGGTGCGCCTCATCGCCCACGCGCTTGGGGCTGGAGGCAATCGAATACTGCCGGGGCGTCAGCCGCCGCAAGGACTGGACGAGCTCGGTGGCGTCCCAGGCCGCCTTGTGCGCGCGGAGCACGTCGATGAGCTGGTAGTCCGCAAGCAGCGCGCGGAAGGCCTCAGCGTGGCCGGGGTCGAGCGCCTCCCGCAGCGCGCTGCTGCCGGACAGGGCGGCGTGCCGCTCCAGGAAGGGGCGGTTGAGCTTCGTGATTTCCAGCGCGTCGCTCAGCCAGCGGGCCAGGGGCATCGTGCGGCCGTCGCGCGTGACGTCGGCGTGGCCATCCAGGCGCAGCTCGGACAGGAGCGCGTCCACCAGCTCGGGAGGGTTGTGGGGCCACACGCCCAGCGAGTCGCCCGGGGCGTACGTCAGCCCGGAGCCTTCGAGCGACAGCTCCAGGTGGCGCACGTCCTTGCGCGCGCCCCGCGCGGTGATGCGCTGGTTGAGGAGCACCTCCGCGGAGAAGGGCGCGTCCTTGCCGTGGGTGGGCGTGGAGGGGGCCTCGCGCAGCGGGAGGACCGTGGCCGCCGCGGGTGCCCGTGGCGCCAGGGCCTCACGTGCGAGGGAGGACGCCTGGTCGAGCCAACCCCTGGCGACGGGCTCGAAGTCCACGTCACAGTCGGCGCGCTCCAGCAGCCGGGTGGCGCCCAGCGCAGCAAACCGGGCATCCAGCACCCGGCCCACCTCGCAGAAGCGCGGGTAGCTGGAGTCGCCGAGGCCGAGGACGGCGTAGCGCAGCCCCTCCACGCGAGGCGCCCGCTTGCCGAGGACGAACTCGCAGAAGCCGCGTGCGTCATCCGGTGGGTCGCCATCTCCCTGGGTGCTGATGACCACGCAGAGCAGCTTCTCCCTGGCCAGCTCCCGCACGGGGTAGTCGCTGGCCCGGAACAGGCGCGCGGTGAGGCCGGCGGACTCCACCTGCTGCTTGAGGCGCTCCGCCAGCAGCCGACTGTTCCCCGTCTGCGTCCCGTAGACGATGGTGACGGGCGCGGTGGGCTCTGCCTCGGGCGTGGGGACCGGGCCTGTCACGGTGCGCTGGGGGGCGCGGGCCGCGAGGCCCGCCGTGTAGCCGCTCAGCCAGTGCAGGGCCGTGGTGTCCAGCCCCTGGAGCAGTTCGAGCAACTGGGTACTTCGGGTCTCGCCGAGCTGCGCGTGGACGAAGGGCGGCGTCTGGGGGACAGGGGATGCGTTCATCGCGGGGTCTCCCGGAGGGCGGTGATTCGGGCGAGCTGCTGCTCCAGGTCGTCGCCAGCGTCCAGTTCGAGCCACGTGGCGCCAGCATCCCGGGCCTCCACGCGCAGGGCGCGGCGCGTCTGGGGCGCGTCGGCGTGGACCAGGGCCACCAGCCCGGCCGCCGCCAGCGCGAGCGCGACCTCCACGTCACCAGGGACGACGGACACGTGCCAGCCTTGGTCGAACAGCAGGCGCTCCAACTGGAACGCGCGGGCGCAGGCGTCCGGTGTCGCGGGGAGCAGGATGACGGTGCCGGGCTGGCCCAGCCGTCCGCGCCGCTCGGACCGGGTGACGAGCGAGTCCGCCACCACGTCCTTCGAAGCATCCTCCGGGGGACCCAGGACCATGCCCGCGCCCACCGTGTCGTGCGTGAGCGCGTCGATGACGATGAAGGCGCCCGTGCGGCGGTTGTCTTGGTACGGGTCGGTGAGCAAGGGGCGGCGGCACACCAGCCGCACCCGCCCGATGTCATTGAGGGCCAGCGTCTCCGCGGGCTGCTCGGACAGGTCCGCCAGCTCCTTGCGCCAGAGCACGCGCTCGACGTGCGCTGGCGCGGTGCGCGTGGCCTGCTTCACCAGGTAGCGGCGGGAGCAGTCCAGGGGCTGCTCCCCGAACCACACGAGCATCGCGTCGAGCCGGTGGAGTGACAGGGGCGGCTGCTCCACGTGGGACAGCAGGTCACCCCGGCTGGCGTCCACCTCGTCGGCCAGCCGCAGCGTGACGGACGCGGGGAAGGAGGCCGCTTCCAGTGGTCCGTCGAAGGTATCGATGCCCGCCACGCGCGTGCGCCGTCCGGACGGGTGGACCTGCACCTCGTCCCCGACGCGGACGGTGCCGGAGGCCAGTTGGCCTGCCAGCCCACGGTAGTCCTGGTGGGGCCGCAGGACGTACTGGATGGGGAAGCGGAAAGGCGCGTCGTCCTGCTGGCGCTGGTGGGGGAGGGACTCCAGCCACGCGAGCAGCGTGCCGCCCTCGTGCCACGGCGTGCGGACGCTCGGCCGGGTGATGTTGTCGCCCTGGCTGGCGCTGACCGGGAAGAGCCGGACGCCCTCGAAGCCGAGCGCGTAAGCGAAGTCCGCCAGCTCGGCGCCGATGCGCTCGAAGAGGGCCCGGTCGAAGCCGGTCAGGTCCATCTTGTTCACCGCCACGGCCAGGTAGGGGATGCCCAGCAGCGCGGCGATGTACGCGTGGCGGCGCGTCTGCGGCAGCACACCTTGCCGGGCGTCCACCAGGATGACGGCTGCGTCCGCCGTGGAGGCGCCCGTGGCCATGTTCCGGGTGTATTGGAGGTGTCCCGGTGTGTCCGCGACGATGACCTTGCGGCGCGCGGTGCTCAGGTACCGGTACGCCACGTCGATGGTGATGCCCTGCTCACGTTCGGCGCGCAGGCCGTCCGTGAAGAGGGAGAAGTCCAGCTCCTCCTCGTTGGCCCCGGCCGCGGCGCGCAGGCCCTGGGCCAGCGCCTCAGGAAGCCCGGTGGATGCGGCCTCCGTCGGCCGGGCGGTCCGCCTCGCGCTGGCCTTGCGCACGGCGGAGATCTGGTCCTCGAAGAGCCCGTCGCTCTCGTAGAGGAGCCTGCCGATGAGCGTGGACTTTCCATCGTCCACGGAGCCGACGACGACCAGCCGGAGCAGCTCGCGGGCGGCGTGCTGGTCGAGCAGTTGCTGCAACCCGGTATCCATCAGAAGTAGCCCTCGCGCTTCTTGAGCTCCATGGAGCCCTCTTCGTCGTGGTCGATGAGGCGGCCCTGCCGCTCGGACTGGCGGGCATTCAGCATTTCGTGGAGGACGCTCTCCACCGTGGTGGCGGAGGACTCGATGGCGCCGCTCAGCGGGTAGCAGCCCAGCGTGCGGAAGCGCACGCGCCGCAGCTCGGGCTTCTCGCCGGGACGCAGCCGCATGCGCTCGTCGTCCACCATCAGCAGCGCGCCGCCCCGCTCGATGATGGGCCGCTCGGCCGCGAAGTACAGCGGCACCACGGGGATGCGCTCGCGCAGCACGTACTGCCACACGTCCAGCTCGGTCCAGTTGGACAGCGGGAAGACGCGCATGCTCTCCCCGGCGTCGACGCGGCCGTTGTAGAGGTTCCACAGCTCCGGGCGCTGGCGCCGCGGGTCCCACTGGCCGTGCCTGTCGCGGAAGGAGAACACCCGCTCCTTGGCTCGGGACTTCTCCTCGTCGCGGCGCGCGCCGCCGAAGGCCGCGTCGAAGCCATGCTGCGCCAGCGCCTCCAGCAGCGCCTGCGTCTTCATCGCGTGGGTGTACTTCTGACTGCCATGGTCGAAGGGGTTGATGCCCTCGGCCAGCGCGCGCTGGTTCTGGTGGACGATGAGGCGCAGCCCGTGCCGGGCCACGAAGGCATCCCGGAAGATGTACATGTCCCGGAACTTCCAGGTGGTGTCCACGTGCAGCAGGGGGAAGGGCAGGGGCGCCGGATGGAAGGCCTTGCGCGCCAGGTGCAGCAGCACCTGGGAGTCCTTGCCGATGCTGTAGAGCATCACCGGGTTGGCGAACTCGGCCACCGTCTCGCGGAGGATGTGGATGCTCTCCGCCTCCAGCTCCGACAGGTGCGACGTGCGCGCGACAGGGTTCTCACTCATGACCGGCCTCCGCCACGCGCGCAGGCGCGTATCCGTCTCGTGGGGTTCCCCGCGCCACCAGCGACGGGAGCCGTGAGCGCAGCGAGACGACCTCGCCCACGATGAGCAGCGATGGCGAGCCGAGCGCTTCCTGTCTCACCGCATGGGCGATGCGCCCCAGCGGCGCCTCCACCACCCGCTGGTGTTCCCAGGTCCCCGCCTCCACCACGGCGGCGGGTGTCGAGGCCGTGCGCCCCGCCGCCATCAGCGCTCGCGCCGTCGCCTCCAGCCGGTGGCCCGCCATGTAGAGGACCAGCGTCTGGGCCTTCGCGAGGAAGTCCCAGTCCGGCGCGCTTCCGTCCCGGTGGGCCGTGGCGAACGTCACGGCGCCGGAGAGGCCCCGGTGCGTGACGGGGATGGCCGCCGCCGCTGGGACGGCCGTCCCCGCGGTGATGCCGGGCACCACCTCGTAGGGAACGCCCGCCTCCTCCAGCGCGAGCGCCTCCTCGCCGCCACGGCCGAACACGAAGGCGTCGCCGCCCTTGAGCCGCACCACGCGCCGTCCCAGCAGCGCCTGCGCGACGAGGATGGCGTGGATCTCCTCCTGGCGGACGGACATGCCCCCGCCTTCCTTGCCCACGTAGATGAGCCGGGCGTGGGGGCGCGCGTGCTCCAGCACCGCGGGGTGGACGAGCCGGTCGTGGACGACCGTGTCCGCCTCGCGGAGCACGCGCGCGGCGCGCAAGGTCAACAGCTCGGGGTCTCCCGGGCCCGCGCCGACCAGGTACACGCGGCCTTTCATCTGCTCTCTCATGGTGCCTCTCCAGAAGTCTTCCAGGTCTTCAGCGCCGCGCGGAGCCGTGCCCCCGCGGCCTTCCGCTCGCCCCGCTCCAGCAGCGCGCCGATGTCGCCCGTCGCCACGTCCTTCAGCAGCCGCTGACGGTCCCCGCCCCGGGGGAGGTGTTCACGCAGCCAGCCGCTGAGCCGTGCGCGCCAGACGTGTTGCCGCGTCACCTGCGCCGTGAGGGCCGTGCGCAGGAGGCTCGCGAGCGCGGGGGCCTGTCCGGCCGTGGACACCGCGACGGTGATGGGGCCCCGCCTGCCGACGGAGGGCAGGGTGAAGTCACACAGCGCGGGCTCGTCCGCGGTGTTGACCCAGAGGCCCAGCTGCCGGGCCTCCGCGGCCACCTGCCGGCTCACGGCCGCGTCATCCGTGGCGGCGAGCACCAGGTGGTGGCCGCGCACGTCCCCCGCGGCATAGCGGCGCGGGAACCAGTCGATGCGGCCTTCCCCGGCCAGGCGCCGCAGCGTGGGCGTGGCCTCCGGAGCGACGAGGCGCAGCCGAGCGCCCGCGTCGAGCACCGTCAGGGCTCGGCTCTCGGCAACGGCTCCGCCTCCGACGAGGAGGACGCGGCGGCCGTCCAGCCTCAGGCAGACGGCATAATCTGGAGGAAGAGAGGTCATGGCGCGTATCAACGGACGGGATGAAGGCCGCACTCGCGGTTCTCCGCGGACTCCCACCACCAGCGGCCGGCGCGAGCGTCCTCGTAGGGCTTCACCGCGCGCGTGCAGGGCGCGCAGCCGATGGATGGGTAGCCGCGGTCATGGAGCGCGTTGTAGGGCACGCCATTCGTCCGGATGTAGGCCCAGATGTCTTGGCTGCTCCACGCGGCCAGCGGGTTGAGCTTGAGCAGCCCGTGGGCGCCGTCCAGCTCCAGCGGCTCCACCTCCGTGCGGGTGACGGACTGCTCACGTCGCAGGCCCGTTACCCAGGCATCACGGCTGGCGAGCGCACGCCTCAACGGCTCCACCTTCCGGATGGCACAGCATTCCTTGCGCGCCTCCAAGCTCTGGCGGAAGGAGAAGCAGCCCTTCGTGGATTCGAGCGCCTCCACCTGCTCGCGGTCCGGGAAGTACGTCTCCACCGTGACGCCGTAGCGTTTGCGGACCACCTCGATGAGCTCGTAGGTCTCCGGAGGCAGGCGGCCGGTGTCGAGCGTGAAGATGCGCAGGCTGGGCGCATGGTGGCGCGCCAGGTCGATGAGGACCATGTCCTCCACGCCGAAGCTGGAGGCGATGGCCGCGCGGGCACCGAAGCGGCGCTCGGCCCACGCCAGCAGCACTTCGGCGGGGGCATTCTTCAAGGCAGCGGTTTCTGCGTGCGGCAGGAGGGCTGACATGGGGACTCCGGAAAAAAGAAACGGCCCGCCTCTTTCGAGGGCGGGCCGCGCGAGCAGGACAGTTCAAGAAGGGCGGACTACGCGCTTCTTGATGCTCGGCACCCGCCGGTCGGCGGACACACGGGACACGCTCGGCACGCCGCACAGGACGTGGACGGATTCGAGGTGCGGGAGACGGCGGGCAGAGGCATGGGGCGCAAGGCACGGACAGAGGCGGAAACGAGAACGGCCCGGTTCCTGGGAGCAGGAGACCGGGCCGGGGGGACCGCGCGAAGAAAGCCACGAAGGGCTTACCGCGTGCGCGTCAACAACCCAGGTCCGGCCGATGACAGCAGGGACACGTCCGACAGCAGCGGCGGCGGAACAGCGCGGCGGTCGGAGTGGGCAGGCGCATCATCGAGGTCCCTACGCTAACGACTGGCAGGGGAGGCGTCAACCGAACCCACGCCAGGCGTGGGGCGTCCTCCCTGGGCCGGGGGGCCATCGCTCGGATGCCCGCTTCGAGGGGCTCTGTTGGCAAGTGGGTGTGGGGGGCGCTCCTGGGAGGAGCCGGGGGGCCAGGCCCTCGTTGCTCTCGCGCAGGTGGGCACCACCTTTGGCGGCAAACCGGACGCATCCGTCACCCAATGGAGGTCAATGATGGCGAGCACGAACAAGGACCTGGAGACGCTCAACACCTTCCTTCGCGGTGAAATCTCCGCGGTGGAGACCTATCGGCAGGCGCTGGGGCACGTCTCGAACGGACTGGCCCGCGACGCGCTGGAGTATTGCTGGCACGACCATGAGCACCGGGTCGAGGAGCTCCGTGAGCGCATCATCAAGATGGGCGGCGAGCCCATCGAGGGCTCCGGCATCTGGGGCACCTTCGCCAGACTCGTCCAGGGCGGCGCGGATTCGCTGGGCGAGAAGGCCGCCATCCAGGCGCTGCAGGAGGGCGAGGACCACGGTCTGGCCGATTATCAGCGCGACGCGGACCAGGTGCACGGTGAAGCCCGCCGCTTTGTGCGGATGGAGCTGATTCCCGCCCAGAAGCGCACCCACGAACGGCTGAGCCGTCTCAAGCGCACCATTCACTGAGGGCGCGCACGGGCGGCCGGGCGTTTCGGAGGGGGACGCCCGGCCGTCGTCTCCACGGCGGGCGGCTGGCGCTCGGGAACTCGCCCTGGCCGCGAATTCCCCTGTTACGGGGTGTTGGAGCTTGCTGGCGCGGCGTGCGATACCTGGGGGAGGACCCTCGTGTTGGGAGGCGCAGCATGTCGCCGGACCGCGGTTCATCGGAGCATGATTCCCGCCCGGAGGCAGTCTCCGGCGAGGAGGCTCGGTCCGCGCCCGCGACCACGTTGATGGATGCCAGTCATGCGGGCACGTTGACCGCGGGCTGCGAGGCCTTGTTCCGCGCCACGGAGCCCACGCTCCAGTGGGCCTGGCAGGTGCTGAAGTGCGCGAAGGCGGGCCCTGGCGCGGGGCCTCTGGCCGCGTCCGCCCGGCACTGCGCGCTCGAGTTCCTGGACCGCGTCCCGCCGCACGTGCGCCGCGGCGTGGCGGAGCTGCTGGGCTACAGCAGCCTCTGGCAGGCCGTGTGTACGCGGCTCGGGCGCCCGGTAGCGCGCTCCAATGAAGAGCTGCTGCATGAGCTGGGCGAGGACCTCCAGGTCCTCCTCCACGGCGCCCAGGCACGGCTGGGGACGGCCTTCGCGCTGGAGCAGGGCCTGCTGGTCCACCTGGGGCGTCTGCGGGACTCGCGCCGGGGGGAGCCGGGCGCGCCGCTGGAGCTGCGCGCCGCGCTGGACGCCTTCACCCACTCCCTGTCGGAGCTGATGACGGCGGCCAGCGCCTACCGCCGCGCATGGGAGGCCATGGAGGCGGAGCTGTCGGAGTCCGCCGAGTGGCTGGGCGCGGGAGACCCCGGCTTCTGCGGGTGGATGGCGGACCACCTGTCGGAGACCGTCTTCGCGTGGCGTCAGGCCCACGCGTCCGTGCGGCTGCTGCGCGAGCTGGGCGAGCTGGCCCACCAGCCGTGACGCGCGCGTGCGGCCTCAGGGCTCCACGAGGATGCGATGCCGGTACAGCTCCAGCAGCACGTCCTCGGACAGGTCGGCCTGCTTGTGTTCGCGCAGGTGCTGGCGCACGGCGTCCACGCTGTCGCGTCCGGTGAAGTCCACGAGGAGGCCGTACGCCTCGCCGGGGAGGGCCACCGCGTCGAACTCGCTGTAGGCGCCCAGCGCGACGCTGCCGTCGCGCAGCCATTGCACGGTGGCGTCGGGGTTGAGCTTGAGCGTGCGCGGCAGCTTCGGCGAGACGGCGGTGTCGTGGAGCTTCTCCAGCGTCTTCAGCTCGATGGTGCCATCGAGGCCGAGCAGCTTCTCCAGTCCGTCCGGGGGCAGCGCCTTCACCAGCCGGTAGCAGTCCCGGTAGTAGTCGAGCTCGCGGCCCTCGTGCTCCTTCCACAGCGCGGAATACG
Source organism: Pseudomonadota bacterium (assembly GCA_023426545.1). Taxonomy (GTDB): domain Bacteria; phylum Myxococcota; class Myxococcia; order Myxococcales; family Myxococcaceae; genus Myxococcus. Next base: position 48,434 of record JAFAAN010000058.1, on the reverse strand, counting down.
CCCTGGCGGGCGGCGCGGTGTCGTCCAGGTCCTCCACGCTGAGCGGCGCGGGCTGCGTCTCCGCGCGGTCCTTGCCGGACAGGACGTAGTCGGGCAGGAGCTGGAGCGCCGCCCAGCGCGAGAGCTGAATCTCCGCCAGCGTCAGGTACGTCTTCACCGACATCCAGAACTTGCGCCCGTCCGCGCCCGCCACGTACTTGCAGAAGAAGGTGGAGCAGACCGCCTCGCGGTAGGGCCAGATGGTGCAGCCGCCGCTGTCCAGCGAGAAGTAGCCGCAGCGCAGGGACGCGGCGCGGCCGAAGAACTGGTGTCCGTTCTTGTAGAGGAAGTGGAACTTGGCCGGAGGCTTCACCCACTGCGGGGTGATGCCCACGCGGCTGGCGATCTTCGCCTCCATGCGGCGGCGCCCCTCCGCCAGCTCGGGGCGGTCATCCGACAGCAGCGCGCCCACCAGGTAGTTGGGCAGGCGTGGCGAGTACGTGCAGCACTTGGTGTCCGGCCGGAACATGCGGCTCACGCCGTCCACGGACTCGACGGCGCCCTGCGCGGTGTCCTGGCACATGGCGCAGTTGGCGCAGGTGGCTTTGCTCTCCTCCGGCACGTCCTGCCGGAAGAAGCCGGGGAGGAGGTTGCGATAGAGGTGGGGCAGGCTGTCGAGCAGGCGGGACATGGAGGCTCCAGGAAGAAGAGGTCCACCGACGCGCAGGGACTCCCCCGGCGCGGGCCTTCTTCCCGGAGCCTGACGAGCACCGCGTCGCGTCGAGTGGCTTAGAAGTAGCAGATGGAGTCGGAGCCGCAGTATCCCTGCTTGCTGCCGCACTGGCACTGGAAGTCGTCCGAACAGAGCATCGGCGGACAGAAGGGGCCGTTGCCGCCACCACCACCACCCGTCCGGTACGTGTATTCGCAGACGCTGTTGACGCACGCGGCGGTCTGCGCGCTGGGACAGGCGCTCTGGCACTGCCAGTCATCATCACAGAAGGACTGGAAGCAGATTCCGGCCGAGGACTCGTCCCAGGACTCCCCGGGGGCGGGGCGCGCGCTGCTCTCGCAGAGGGCTTGGGGCGCCTCGTCGATGGGGTTGGCGACCGCGGTGGCCGCGAACGTCAACAGGATGGCGGCGCTCCAGGCAAGGGGACGGCGGATGAGGGACATGGATGGCTCCTGGCTCCGGTGGCCCGCGCGGAAACGCACGGGAATATCGAGCTGTCTGAGAATACCAGGATGCGTCTGGAAGCAGGCCGTCCGCGCCGGGCAATGTGCATTCAATGGCAGACATGGCGTGAGGTCAGGAACGCACCCAGCGCGGGCGCATGGGGACCTGACGCGACGCATGAAACGCGATGGGTGAGACCGTCCTGCGCGGTCCGTGAGGGGTGCTACGTCACGAGTCGTGAGCCACCCGCGCAGTCAGATCAAAAAGCGCGGCTGCCAGTGAAATCGCGCAATGGGCTGCTCGTGCAGGTGTCATGTCCGCTAGGCTCCGCGCCCGACGCCGTGGGTCATCCCCCCAATGACCGCTCGGACATACGCATGGATGGTTCCGGCCCCCTCCCATTTCCGGCTGAAGCCCAGGACGTTGGCGTCAGCGAGCGGGTCCATGCCGCGCTGGCGCACCAGTTCCCGCACCTTCACCCCGTGGCGCGTCACGCCATCCACGGGCTCGTGCGGTGCTGTGACGACTGGCGGCGGTTGTTCCCACCGCGACGTCCTTCCGGCGTCGTGCCCACGCTGACGACGTGGGAGCAGTTCCTGGCCACCGAGCCCCGCCCGCGCCGCGCCATGGTGACGGTGCAGCCCGTGGGCGTGGACACGACGCGTGAGGTGTGGGCGGCGGCCCTGCTGGTGGGCGTGGCGCGCTGGTGCCGGGACAGCCGCGACGTGTGCCGGCACAACCAGCCCCTGGACGTCTGGGTGGCGCGCCTCGGGCGCGAGGGCTCGGATGCGCGCCAGCGCGCCAGCGACCCGGACGTCCTCACGGCCGCCGTCACGTGCGCGGACGGCCGGTTCCAGGTGGTCCGGCTGCCGGTGGCCGGCGAGGTGATGACGGCGGAGGCGGTGGCGGCGCTGCTGGCGCGCACGCCCGCGTGCTCGCTGGCCGAGGCGCGCCGTGATGGGCTGCGCCCGCAGGTGGTGGTGGACCGGGCCGGGCGCGGGGGCAGCGCGTGGTCCTCGCATCTGCTGACGTCGAGCGCGTGGCTGGGGGCGCGCGTGGACGCGGCGACGGGCGCGCTGGAGCTGAGCTTCGACCACCTGGTGATGGATGGCACGGCGATGGTCGAGCTGTCGCGGGCGGCTGTCGCGGGGCTCCCCAGGCGCACGGGTGGAACGGAGGTGGGGGAGTGGCTCACTGGGCCCGCCGAGCCCACCCCGGTGCTGCGCGTGGAGCTGCCGGAGCGGCTCGACTTCCGGAGCCTCACCTGCGCGATGCTCCAGGCGCTGACGCGGACCGGCGCGGGCGCGTTCCCCGTCGACAACCCCACGGTGCTGGTGCCGGTGCTGCCCGCGTCGCCGCGCGCCGTGGCGCGCAAGTGGCGGCGCATCGGCATCGCGGTGGTGTCCTCCCGGACGCGCGCCGGGCCGGTGACGCCGGCGTACGTCGCGGAGGTGCTGGAGCAGACGCGCCGCGGCGGCGGCGTGCTGGAGGGCATCTTCGCGACCCTGTACTCGCCCGCGCTGCCCTGGTGGATGCCGTCCCTCACCACGCGAGGCTTCGCCGGAACGCCCTGGCTGCGGCAGGTCCCCGCCGCGCTGGGCGGCAATGCCCTGCTGTCGAAAATCACCCTGGAGGTCGACGATGATGAAGCCCTGGCGCGGCATCCGCCTCTCTTCTTCAACACGATGCGGCCGCTGGAGGCCGTGGGCGGCGGCGTGGCCCTCTGCGTGACGGAGGTCCTCCGCCCGACGCCGTCGGGCGTGCGCAAGCGCTTCTTCGCGGCGCTCGCGGGCAGTGGCTCCTTCGCCTCGCGCGAGCGGCTGCTGGCCTTCCGGGCGGCGCTGCTCCCCGAGGCCGTCAGCCGGGTGCGCCCCGCGTGGCCCGCACGTCCCTGAATCCCCCCCCTGGTCTTCCGCCACGAAAGCCCTCCATGGTCCCTACCCACGACCCCGGACGCATCCAGCCGCGGCTTCACCTCAAGTTCCCCTTCGATTCGAGCTTCCCTCGCATCTGGCATCGCAACGGACCGGGCTCCACCCACCTGTGGAACGGGCTCAACATGCTCTTCCCGCAGGGCGAGCGCTTCTTCGTCCGCAGCGTCAACCACTACCTGCCGCGGCTGGAGGACGCGCCGGAGCTGCGCGCGCAGGTGAAGGCCTTCTTCGCGCAGGAAGGCAAGCACGCGCGTGAGCACCAGGACTACGTCGAGCTGCTGGAGTCACAGGGCTACGACATCCGCCCCTTCATGCGGCGCTACGAGTCCTTCCTCTGGGGGCTCATCGACGGCGAGCTGCCGCCCGCGCTGCGGCTGTCCATCACCGCCGCGCTGGAGCACTTCACGGCGCTGATGGGAGAGGACACGCTGCGGCTGGGCGTGTTCGCGGACGGCCACCCGGCGATGCGCAGCCTCATCGAGTGGCACGCGGCGGAGGAGATCGAGCACAAGGCGGTGGCCTTCGACGTGCTGAAGAAGGTGGCGCCCGGCTATGGCCTGCGCATCCTCGGCATGGTCCTGGGCGTGACCTCCCTCTTCACCCTGTGGTTCATGGCCACGGTGATGCTCCTGCGGCAGGAGCGGGGGCTGGGGTGGAGGGGGCTCTGGCGCGAGCTGTGGAAGGCGCACCGGAAGGACCCGGTGTTCTCCCGCGTGCTGGGAACCGGGCTGCGTCAGTACCTGCGGCCCTCCTTCCATCCGCTGGACAACGACAACCTCGACCTGGCGCGGGCCCACCTGGCGACGCTGGAGGCGCCGCCCGAAGCGCGACCGGCGCGCGAGGCCGCGTAGGCGTTCGGCCCGGGCGTGCGCGCCCGCGCGGGCCCGGGAATGAAAATCGCGGCGCGCGGTTACCTGCCCGCCCCCCTGTGCGCTCCATTCCCTGGAGTCGCCACACATGTCCACATCGCGCAGGAAGTTCCTGCAGTACTCCCTCGCGGGCTCGTCGTTGCTCGCGCTCGGACCCGGGGCGCTGGCCGCGTCCGGCGGCGCGCCGAAGGCCCGGGGAGCGAAGAAGCGCATCCTGATTCTGGGCGGCACGGGTTTCCTCGGGCCCGCCGTGGTGGAAGCCGCGAAGGCGCGGGGGCACGCGCTGACGCTGTTCAACCGGGGCAAGACGCGGCCCGACATGTTTCCCGGCGTGGAGAAGCTGCGCGGAGACCGCGACCCCAAGAAGGGGGAGGGGCTCAAGGCGCTGGAGGGCCGTCAGTGGGACGCGGTGGTGGACACGTCCGGCTACTACCCGCGCATCGTCCGCGCGTCCGCGGCGTTGCTGGCGCCGAACGTGAAGCAGTACCTCTTCATCTCCAGCGTGTCCGCGTATGCCAGCGACAAGACGCCCCACGAGGACGAGCGCGGCCCCACGGCCGTGCTGGCGGACCCGACGGTGGAGGAGATGGGGAAGGACTACGCGAACTATGGCGGCCTCAAGCGCGCCTGCGAGGAGGCCGCCGAGGCGGCGATGCCGGGGCGCGTGGCCAACATCCGTCCCGGGTACATCGTAGGCCCGGAGGACCGCTCGGACCGCTTCACCTACTGGCCGGTGCGCTTCGACCGGGGCGGCGAGATGCTGGCGCCGGGGACGCCCAAGGACCCGCTGCAAATCATCGACGTGCGCGACCTGGCCGAGTGGCTGGTGCTCCTCATCGAGCGCAACACGCGGGGCATCTTCAATGCCGTGGGGCCGGGGCACGCCTGGACGATGGGCGCCATGCTCGACACGTGCCGCAAGGTGACGGGGAAGGACACGAAGGTGTCCTGGGTGCCCACGGACTTCCTGACGCGGCAGGGCGAGGTCGGGGATGTGCGGCTCCCCATCTACATGCCGCCAACGGGCGACAGCGCGGGCACGCACCTGCGCAGCAACGCGAAGGCCGTGAAGGCGGGCCTGCGGTTCCGGCCGGTGGACGTCACCGTTCGCGACACGCTGGCCTACTTCAAGGGCCTGCCCCAGGAGCGACGCGACGCAATGCGTGCGGGGCTACCACCTGCGCGTGAGGCGGAGCTGCTCGCCGGCTGGAAGGAGGCGTCCGCCGCCGCGTCGGGCAAGGGGGGCTGAGTGGGCGGCGCCGGGCGGGGTTGACGGGCCTGTCGTCGGTGCTTCCTGGGTTGTCGCGTGCGCCGCGCAGGCTCTGACGTGCGGCTGACACCTACCGTGACGCCTGCCTTCGTGTCGGGCGGGCGGCCCGGCGCGAACTCTTCACGCGCCGGGACGACCCACGGTGATAAGGACGGCCCCGCTGTTATCCAGAGCCACGATTCCGACCCATGTCCAGCATGCACACCCTGCGTGGGGCCCCGGCCCTCTCTGAATTCAGGCTCGCCAAGCTCCTGGCCCGGTGCCAGGAGCGCGTGCCCTCCGTGTCGTCCCTCCATGCGGAGTTCGTGCACTTCATCGATGCACCGGCGCCGCTCTCCGAGGCGGACCAGGCCACCCTGGCTCGCCTGCTGGACTACGGGCCCCGCGTGGCCTCGGGCGAGCGGAAGGGGAGCCTGCTGCTGGTGCTGCCTCGGCCGGGCACGATTTCTCCCTGGTCCTCGAAGGCCACGGACATCGCCCACAACTGCGGCCTGGCGGACCGGGTGCGGCGCATGGAGCGCGGCACCGCCTTCTTCGTCGCGGGGGCCGGGGGCCGCGCGTTGCCGGACGCGGAGCTGGAGCGCCTGAAGCCGGTGCTGCATGACCGGATGACGCAGGCCGTGGTGGGTCGGCTGGAGGACGCGGCCGTCCTGTTCGCGGAGCACACGCCGCGGCCCTTCACCACGGTGGACGTGATGGCGGGCGGCCGCGCGGCGCTGGTGGCCGCCAACCGTGAGCTGGGGCTGGCCCTGGCCGACGACGAGATGGACTACCTGGTGGCGCGCTTCACCGAGCTGAAGCGCAACCCCACCGACGTCGAGCTGATGATGTTCGCGCAGGCCAACAGCGAGCACTGCCGGCACAAAATCTTCAACGCGAGCTGGACCATCGACGGCAAGCCGCAAGAGCGGTCGCTCTTCCAGGCCATCAAGAACACCTACGTCCAGAACAAGGAAGGCGTGCTCGGCGCCTACAAGGACAACGCGGCGGTCATCGAAGGCTTCGAGGTGGACCGCTTCTTTCCGTCTCCCGACACCGGTGAGTGGGGCTCCGTGCGCGAGCCAGCCCACATCATGATCAAGGTGGAGACGCACAACCACCCGACGGCCATCTCTCCCTTCCCGGGCGCCGCCACGGGCGCTGGCGGAGAGATTCGAGACGAGGGCGCGACGGGCCGGGGCGCCCGGCCCAAGGCGGGCCTGACGGGCTTCAGCGTGAGCCACCTGCGCATCCCCGGCTTCGAGCAGCCGTGGGAGCTGCCCTACGGCAAGCCGGACCGCATCGTGTCCGCGCTGGACATCATGGTGGATGGCCCGCTGGGCGGCGCCGCCTACAACAACGAGTTCGGCCGGCCGAACCTCGCCGGCTACTTCCGCAGCTACGAGGTCCAGGTCCCCACGCCCGAAGGCGTGGAGGTGCGCGGCTACCACAAGCCCATCATGATTGCCGGCGGCCTGGGCAATATCCGCGCGCCCCACGTGCAGAAGGCGCGGCTGCGGCCGGGGGACAAGCTCATCGTCCTGGGCGGGCCCGCGATGCTCATCGGCCTGGGCGGAGGCGCGGCGTCGTCGATGGCGCAAGGCGCGAGCGCGGCGGACCTCGACTTCGCCTCCGTGCAGCGCGACAACGCGGAGATGGAGCGGCGCTGCCAGGAGGTCATCGACCGCTGCTGGGCCATGGAGGAGAACCCCATCCGCTCCATCCATGACGTGGGCGCTGGCGGCCTGTCCAACGCGGTGCCGGAGCTGGCGCACGACAACGACCTGGGAGGCCGCCTGGAGCTGCGCGCGGTGCCCAACGCCGAGCCGGGCATGTCCCCGGTGGAGATCTGGTGCAACGAGGCGCAGGAGCGCTACGTGCTGGGCGTGGCGCCGGAGGACCTGTCCCGCTTCGCAGCGCTGTGCGAGCGCGAGCGCGCGCCCTTCGCGGTCCTGGGCGAGGCCACCGCCGAGCAGACGCTGAAGCTGTCGGACGACCGGTTCGGCGACGCCCCCATCGACCTGCCCATGGACGTGCTGTTCGGCAAGGCGCCGCGCATGCACCGCGACGTGACGTCACGCCCGGTGTCCTTCGCGCCGCTGCGGCTGGAGGGCTCGTTGAAGGCGCTGGCCGAGCGCGTGCTGGCCCACCCGACGGTGGCGGACAAGTCGTTCCTCATCACCATCGGCGACCGCACCGTCTCCGGCCTCAGCTGCCGGGACCAGATGGTGGGGCCGTGGCAGGTGCCAGTGGCGGACTGCGCGGTGACGCTGTCCACGGTGACGAGCACCACGGGCGAGGCCATGGCCATGGGCGAGCGCACGCCGCTGGCCCTCATCGACGCGGCGGCCTCGGCGCGCATGGCGGTGGGGGAGGCGCTCACCAACATCGCGGCGGCGCGCATCGACAGGCTGTCCGACGTGAAGCTGTCCGCCAACTGGATGGCGTCGGCGGGCAGCCCGGGAGAGGACGCCAGCCTCTACGCCGCCGTGAACGCGGTGGGCATGGAGCTGTGCCCGGCGCTGGGGCTCACCATCCCCGTGGGCAAGGACTCCATGTCCATGCGCACCGTCTGGGAGGACCAGGGCGCGCGCAAGGCCGTGACGGCGCCGGTGTCGCTCATCATCTCCGCGTTCGCGCCCGTGCGGGACGTGCGCAAGTCGCTCACGCCGCAGCTGGTGGACGTGGCGGAGGACACGCGGCTGCTGTTCATCGACCTGGCGCGCGGGAAGCAGCGGCTGGGCGGCTCCGTGGTGGCGCACGTCCACGGTCAGGTCGGACCGGAGAGCCCGGACGTGGAGGACCCGGCGCTGCTGCGCGGCTTCTTCGCGGCGGTGCAGGCGCTCAATGAGGCGGGCGCGCTGCTGGCGTACCACGACCGCTCCGACGGCGGCCTCTGGGCCACGTTGTGCGAGATGGCCTTCGCGGGCCGTTGTGGCCTCGACGTGGACGTGTCCGCCCTGGGGGGCGACGCGGCGGCTGCGCTCTTCAACGAGGAGCTGGGCGCGGTGGTGCAGGTGCGCGCGGCGGACGTGGCGCGCGTGCGCGAGGTCCTGGGGCAGCAGGGGCTGGGGGCGTACGTTCACGAGCTGGGCCACCCCCAGGCGGCGCTGGAGGTCCGCGTGCGGAGCGGTGGGGACGTGCTGCTGGCGGAGGACACGCTGGCGCTGCGCCGCACCTGGTCCCGCGTCAGCCATGAGATGCAGAAGCTGCGCGACAACCCCGCCTGTGCCGACCAGGAGTCCGCCGCGCGGTGCGACCCGGCGGACCCGGGCCTGTCACCGAAGCTGACGTTCGACCCGGCCCAGGACGTGGCCGCGCCCTACATCGCGAAGGGGGCCCGGCCCCGCGTCGCGGTGCTGCGCGAGCAGGGCGTGAACAGCCAGCAGGAGATGGCCGCGGCCTTCACGCGCGCGGGCTTCGCCGCCGTGGATGTCCACATGAGCGACATCCTGAGCGGGCGCGTGTCGCTCGCGGACTTCAAGGGCGTGCTGGCGTGTGGCGGCTTCTCGTACGGAGACGTCCTGGGGGCGGGCGGTGGATGGGCGAAGTCCATCCTCTTCAACCCGCGCGCGCGGGACGCCTTCGCGGCCTTCTTCGCGCGGCCGGACAGCTTCGGCCTGGGCGTGTGCAACGGCTGTCAGATGATGTCCCAGCTCAAGGACATCATCCCCGGCGCGGAGCACTTCCCCCGCTTCGTGCGCAACGCCTCCGAGCAGTTCGAGGCGCGCCTGTCGCTGGTCGAGGTGGCGAAGACGCCCTCCCTCTTCTACCAGGGCATGGAGGGCAGCCGGATGCTCATCGTCACCTCGCACGGCGAGGGCCGGGCGGAGTTCTCCAGCGCCGAGGACGCCGCGCGCGTCAATGGACTGGGGCTGGTGACGACGCGCTGGGTGGACAACCATGGCCGGGTGACGGAGGCGTATCCCGCCAACCCGAATGGCTCGCCGCACGGCATCGCCGGCCTGACGACGCGGGACGGGCGCTTCACCATCACGATGCCGCACCCGGAGCGCGTACACCGCTCGGTGCAGCACTCCTGGCGGCCTCGCGAGTGGGGGGACGACGGCCCCTGGATGCGCATGTTCCGCAACGCCCGCGCCTGGCTGGGCTGAGCCGGGCGCGGTAGGTCGCCCACGCGGAGAGCCGGGCCGGAGGGGTATGCCGGCCCGCGCACCCGTGTGGGCTACGCCTTCACCAGCTCCAGCGGCTGTCCCTCGGGGACGTGCTTCATCGACACCGAGTTCATGCAGTAGCGCAGGCCGGTGGGCGGCGGGCCATCGGGGAAGACGTGGCCCAGGTGCCCGTCACAGCGCGCGCAGCGGACCTCGGTGCGAACCATCCCATATGAGATGTCCTGGAGCTCCGTCACCGCGTCGGACGCCACTGGTTGGGTGAAGGACGGCCACCCGGTGCCGGACTCGAACTTCGTGCCCGACTTGAAGAGCGGATTGCCGCAGCCCGCGCAGACGTAGGTGCCGGGCGTCTTCGTGCCCAGGAAGCAACCGGAGCCGGGGCGCTCGGTGCCGTGTCTGCGGAGGATGTCGTACTCCTGGGGGCTCAGGCGCTTGCGCCACTCGTCGTCGCTGAGGATGAGCTTGTCGACCATGCCTTCGTGCTCCTTGTCCGGGCCCGGACCGGGGCCCACGCGCACATCAGATGCGCATCCTGCCCCAGGGTCGCGCCCGGTGGGCAGCGGGAGGGTGGGGGGATTGCCTGTTCCCCCGCATCCCGGCCGGACGGGGGGCGGGAGGCTGCGGCGCAGCGCCACGGTTTCCATGGGAGTGGGGAGGGATGTCACGCAGTCACGCAGAGGAAGGAGAGCGTCATGCGGGTTGGCGAGCTGATGACCAAGAACCTGGAGACCATCGAAGCGCGTGAGCCCATCCGGGCCGCGGCCCTGAGGATGCGGACGTGCAACATCGGCGCATTGCCCGTGCTCGAAGGAGGGACGCTGGTGGGCATGCTGACCGACCGGGACATCGCGGTGCGGTCCGCAGCCCTGGGGCAGGACCCGAACACCACGCCCGTCCGCGAGGTGATGACGACCACGGTCATCACCTGCGACGCGGACGAGAAGCTGGAGCGTGCGGAACAGATGATGGAAGAGAAGATGGTGCGCCGCCTCGTGGTGGTGGATGCCGACCGGCGCCCGGTGGGCCTGCTGAGCCTGGATGACCTGGCCACGGTGCCCGAGGAGGTCCTGCACGCCGGTGTGGTGCTGGAGCGGCTCCAGCAGGCCTGACGTCACGGGGCGCGAGCGGCGGGAGCCCGCCCCTCGCGCCCCGCTGTTTCTCATGCGTCCGGTGCGGGGCGGCACGCGGCGGCGAGCTCCGCCACGGCCACACCCCACGGCAGCTCGCGCTGCGCGCCGTCGCGCAGCCGGAGCCGGACATGGCCCTCGGCCATCTCCCGAGCGCCCGCGACCACCATCCATGGAACGCCAGACGCGTGGGCGTCCAGCACCTTGCGCGACAGGGACTCTCTCCGCGCATCCACGCGGGCGCGGCAGCCCGCCTCCCGCAGCTGCGCGGCGAAGCGCTCGGCGTAGTCGTGGGCGGCTTCACCCACGGCGGCCACCACCACCTGCTCGGGGGCGAGCCAGGGGGGAAGCGCGCCGCCGTGGTGCTCCAGCAGCACGCCGATGAAGCGCTCCAGGCTGCCGAGCAACGCGCGGTGAAGCATCACCGGGCGGACGCGGGCTCCCGAGGCCTCCACGTAATGGAGGTCGAAGCGTTCGGGCAGCACGAGGTCCAACTGGAGGGTCCCGCACTGCCACGCCCGCCCGAGCCTGTCCTCGAGCACGAACTCCAGCTTGGGCCCGTAGAAGGCGCCCTCGCCCGGTTGCATGTGGCAGTCGAGCCCCGCCTCCCTCGCGGCGAGCAGGAGCCACGACTCGGCCTTGTCCCACACCTCGTCGCGGCCCGCGCGGGCGGGCGGCCGGCCGGAGAAGGCGACCCGGACGTCGTCGAAGCCGAAGCCCGCGTAGAAGGCCCTCAGCGAGCGCGCGAAGCGGACCACCTCCGGCACCACCTGCGCCTCGGCACAGAAGATGTGGCCGTCATCCTGGGTGAACTGGCGCAGGCGGAACAGCCCATGGAGCGCGCCTCCAGGCTCGGCGCGATGCACCAGCCCGAACTCGCCCAGCCGCAGCGGCAGGTCGCGGTAGCTGGGGGCCATGCGCCGCACCAGCTCGATGTGGCCAGGGCAGCTCACCGGCTTCACGCCCAGGTGCCGCGCGCCGTCCTCCACGAGGAACATGTTCTCCCGGAAGTTGTCCCAGTGGCCGCTGCGCTCCCACAGGGGCTGCGCGTAGATTTGAGGGGTCCGGACTTCCTGGTAGCCCTCGCGCCGCATGCGCTGGCGCACGTGCTCCTCCAGCAGGCGGTGCAGCAGCAGCCCACGGGGGTGCCAGAACACCATGCCGGGCGCCTCTTCCTGAAGATGGAAGAGGTCCAGGCGCTGGCCCAGCGCGCGGTGGTCGTGTTCATCGAGCATTGCTTCGTCTCCGAATCGGAAGGGTGAGGTGCCATCCGGACGGAGCGCTGAGCGAGCGCACGGTTGCCCCGGCCGGAGACGGCGGGGCAGGGAACCGTGCGTTCGTCAGCTCACCACGTGACGCGCACCGCTCCACGCCCGCCGAAGCGAGTCGTGGTGCCGGTGGTCGTGGTGGTGTTGACGAAGCTCACGGACTGCAAGATGCGAGCGGCACTGAGAATTGTCAACCCAGCCCCCGGGGCCGCGCCTGCTCCGCCTCCGGGGGCCCTGCCGTGGGTGCTGCTACGCCAACAGGGACGCGAGGCCGATGAGGCCGGCGATGAGGAAGAAGAGCGACTCGCCGGCGATGAGGCCGCCACCCATGAGGGACATGGTGCTCATGTCCTCCGGAATGGCTTCGCCTGCACCCGGGCCGCCACTGGCGGACGGCTGTCCGCGCTTCGTCAGCGTGTTCCAGAGGGACGTGACGATGCCGCCCGCGCCGAACCACAGCGATACGGGAAACGCGACGAAGCCGCCGAAGGACGCGGCATAGGGGCTGGGGAGCAGGATGGCGTCCACCGTCCAGCCCAGCGCGAAGCCCGCGCGGGAGCTCTTCACGTAGCGCTGGTAGCTCGCGTTGCCGCGCACCACCTTGCGCAGGACCTCGAAGACGAAGCCGATGGCCAGGCCGACGAGCAGCGCGTTCACCGTGGCTTCAGACAGCGAGCCCAGGTCGCGAATCGCGCCCACGAGCTTGTAGGTCATCGCGGAGCCCCACTGGCCCACCTCGGCGTCCGGGTTGTCGAGTTGGTTGATGGTGAGCGCCGGATAGGCCGTCATGAACACGCGCGCCAGTCCCACGCACAGCAGCGCGCCCATCGTCACGCCCAGCACCTGGTAGCGGAACTGGGTGACGCGGTTGGTGCCCAGGCGCCAGCCCGTGGAGCGGTCCTGCTGCATGTCGCAGCCCACCGAGGTCGAGATGAGCAGGATGGTGGCCGCCATCAGGCCCACGAGCGGAATCCTCAGGCCCAGCATGGACATCATCAGCACGGAGATGACGAACGCGCTGGAGATGGGGTTCTGGTCGGTGATGCCGTACGAGATGCCGTTGATGAGCACGAAGAGCAGCGAAAGCAGCATCCCGAAGAGGAGCCAGCCCATGGGCTGACCCAGGATTTGCGTGCCCACGAACAGCGTCGCCGCGCCCCAGACGCCGACCCAGGCCACCAGCCGGGGCATGTTGACCTGCTTCCAGGACGCCTCCTCCGCGTCATCCTTCACCGCGGCCCGGTCGCGGATGCGCTTGAAGGCCTGGACCGCCAGCAGCGACAGGTCCACCACGGCCGCGCCGCAGATCATCGCGAGGCCGATGACGAAGCCAATCTTGCGGAACGGGTCTTGCGGTCCCAGCCAGCCGATGCTTCGCAGGAGCGGCAACATGAGCACGCCGATGACGGCCATGACGATGGCCGGCACGGTGATGCGGCTGCCGACAATCATGCCCGCGCCCAGCGTCGCCGCGCTGGTGCCGATGGAGGCGACGACGGCCACCTTCTCCGTCATCCATGCCGCCAGGGCGCCCAGCAGCGTGCCGCCGCCCAGCTTGGAGATGGACGTCTTGAGCAGGCGCTTGTCCGTGAGGGCCCGCAGGATGTTGGCCACCGCCAGCCCGGACGGGTAGTCAAGCTGGAGCCGGTCCACCAGCAGGGGCGTATAGAGCATGCCCACGCCCACCGCGAACATGCCCACGCAGCCGACGAAGAGCATCAGCTGCCAGGCCGGGGGCATCTCCATGCCCAGCCACACCATGGACTGGATGAGCACGGACATGGCGCACAGCGAGGCCACCGAGGCGGCCATCGTCTGCATGTAGTTGGCGCCGTGCTTGCCCTCCGCGCCGTAGCCGTAGGTGACGGCGCTGCCGAGGATGCCGGCCAGCACCTGCCCGCCCACGAAGAAGCCCACGCTGAAGTTCATGTACGAGGCGGCGATGCCGCCCAGGGGGCCCAGGACGAGCAGCGCGACCGCGCTCAGCAGCAGGTGGTACTTCCACGTCCCCACGGGGGGAAGCCAGCGGAAGCGGGTTTCGGTGGATTCGGAGGAGGGGCCACCCGAGGACGGGAGCGGGGACTCCGGGGGGAGCGAGGGGGCAGGCAGTGACATGCGGAGGCGAAGGGTATCGGCCTTCGGCGCCCCTGTCACAACCTGGGCCGTCGGGGCGGGGCCCGGGGTGTCTGCTCGCCCGCCTTCAGGAGTCGCGCCGCCGCGCCGCGCCGCGTGGCAACATCTGCTGACATGCGATTCACCCTGCACCGGGGCGTCAGCCTGGCCGTGCTCGCCTCGGCCCGGACGGAGTCCAACCACCACGAGGACCTGGGTTGCAGCATCCAGGGCCCCACTGCACGCCCCGTGCGTCGGGCCTTCCTCCCGCTGAAGCGGCATGTCGCGAAGCTGGGCCGTGAGGGCGCGCTGCGCGAGGCGGAGGCGCTGGTGCGCTGGCTGGAGGACACCCCGCGCTACGCCGCGCTGTGCATGGGCAGGACGCGCCGGATGGGGCGGCGGGTGTTGCGGCCCGACGTGTTGTTCCCGGAGGCCACGCGGCACCGGCCTCGCGTGCTGCACCTGCGCCAGGACGCCCTGGGGCTCGATGTCCCGGTGCGCGCGGCAGAGTGGCCGGCCGTGGCGGACTTCTTCGCGGCGCTTGCCCGAGGCGCCACGCGCGCGGAGCTGCGGGCCTTCTCGGCGCTGCCCGTGCTGGCGGAGCTGGTGGCGGACCTTGGTCAGGCTGGCTGGCTCGTGCGGCATGAGGCCCCCGTGGAGGTGTCCGCGCCGGGGGCGCTCTTCGTGGGCCACAACACGGTGCTGGTCTCCGGGCGCCAGGGGCGCGTGCTGGTGGACCCGTATTTCCGGCCCGCGGGCGCGGTGGATGCGCCGGGCTATTCGCCGATGCAGCCCCGCGACGTGGGCCGCGTGGACGCGGTGCTCATCACCCACTCCCATGGTGACCACTTCCATCTGGGCTCGCTGCTGCCGCTGCCGCGTGACACGCGCATCTTCGTGCCGGCCGTCACCCGCGAGAGCCTCTTCTCCACGGACTGCGCGCTGCGGCTGGCGCAGCTCGGCTTCACGCGCGTGGAGCCGCTGCGCTGGGGCGAGTCCCGACAGGTGGGGGACGTCACCGTGCGGGCGCTGCCATTCCACGGCGAGCAGCCCACGGCTGAAGAAGGCCCGTACCCGGACCTCTTCAACGAGGGCAATACGTGGCTGGTGCGGGCGCCCGGCTTCTCCGCGGCCTTCTTCGCGGACGCGGGGCACGACGTGCGTGGAGACATGGCGACGGTGTGCCAGTGCGTGCGCCGCGAGGCCCCCGTGGACGTGCTCTTCTGCGGCGTCCGGCTGGCGCCCATCTTCTTCGGCTTCACGACGCTGGAGGCGTTCCTCGTCAACGTCCCCCGCGCGGCGTTGACGGCGCCGCAGCGGCTCATGGCCGGGCCGGAGGAGGCGCTGTGCTACGGCGCGCTGCTCGGCGCGCGCTGCGTGGTGCCCTGCGCGGACGGTGGGGCGCCCTGGTACTGGCGCGAGGGCATGGGGCCCCGGTACGCGGGTTACCCGGGCGAGCCGGTGAGCGGCGCGAGCCACCTGGACGAGAATCCGGACGCGGACCCCTACCCGGAGCGGCTCGTCGAGGTGCGGCGCGCGATGAAGGATGGGCCACGGCCCCTGGTGCTGCGCCCAGGCGAGTCGCTGCGCTGGCGAGGCGCGCGCACCCCCGAGGTGCTGCGCCATCCCGGCTTCGAGTGGCCCTTCGGGCAGGTGGCGTGAGGCGCGCCGCGCCGGACGGGGTGGACTTGACGTCTCCGCCCGGCTCGCCCATGAGCGCGGCATGCCGTCATTGGACACGAAGACGCGTGGGAGGACCTCGCGTGGCCGCTTGCGCGCGCTGGATGCGTACCTGTGCCGCTTCGAGCGCCCGCTGCTCGAACGCCGTGACGGCCCCTGGGCCCACGCGGTCTTCGTCGACGTGGGCTTTGGCGAGCACCCGTGGACGACCCTGGAGAGCGCCGAGGCCTTCCGCGCGCTCAACCCCGAGCTGAGCGTGGTGGGCGTGGAGCTGGACGCGGAGCGCGCGGCCGGCGCTCAGGCGGAGGCCGACGCGCGGACGCACTTCCGGCAGGGCGGCTTCGCGCTGCCGCTGCGCGCCGACGAGCCCGCCCGGCTGGTGCGGGCCATGAACCTGCTCCGCCAGGGCGCGCCCGAGCGCGTCCCCGAGGTCCACCGCACCCTGGGCAGCTACCTGCTGCCGTCCGGCCTGCTGGTGGAGGGCAGCGCGGACGCGGAGGGCGCGGTGCTCTGCGCGCACCTGCTGCGGCGCGGCGCCGGAAACCCGGACGCCATGCCCTTCCGGGAGGGGCTGCTGTTCCACACCGACTTTCGTCACGGCTTCGCGCCGGTGCTGTTCCGTGACTGGCTCCCCCGAGACTTGCGCCGCCGGGTGCGCCCGGGTGAGCCCATCCACGACTTCTTCGCGGCGTGGGGCGGCGCGTGGCAGCAGGCCCGCACGTCGGGCCATGCCCACCCCCCCGAGGCCTTTCGCGAGGCCGCCCTGGGACTGGCCACGCGCGTGGAGGGCGTGGCGACGGACCCGTGGCTCCTCGCCCATGGGTTCGTTGTTTGGAGGCCCAAGGAGGGGGTCTGTCCCTGACTCAGAGAAGAAGAGGGCGCAGGGGAGGGAAGCCAAGCGGGGGGGCGTGCGAGTATTCTGGTCTGGGAAATCCCGAGGCCCTCGCCATCCACGCACACACGCGCGGAAGCGCGGCTCACCTACGACATGAAACGGCACATCTTTTCCCTCCTCACCGCGGCGCTGGCCGCGAGCTCGTCGGGTGTCGGCATGCCTGCCCAGGCCGCTGGCGCCGTGCGGCCGGTGCCGCAGCGCTCGCGCCGTGAGGGCATGGGACGCGTGCCAGGAACGCAGCAGGAGAACGAGACCGCCATGTTGGAGCAGGCACCCCGGGTTCGCGTGGAGGGCCGGCCCTCCGTGCTGCTCTTCTCCGCGGGCTTCTACGGCACGCTCGCGGCCGCCCGTTGCTTCGGGCGCAACGGCATCGACGTCACGGTGGCGGACCCCGGCAAGCTGGGGCCGGCGAGCTGGTCGCGCTTCGTGGGCCGCCGCGTCCAGTGCCCGCCGGAGTCCCAGGCCGAGGACTTCATCGAGTGGTTGCTGGCGCTCGGCCGGCGCGAGCCGCTCCAGCACGTGCTCTACCCGACGAGCGATGAGCTGGCGTGGCTGGTGGCGCTGCACCGCGAGGCGCTGTCGGAGTACTTCCACCTGTACGACCCGGGCGTCGACGCCGTCTACGGCCTGCTCAACAAGCGCAAGCTCTTCGAGGCGGGCCAGGCCGTGGGCCTGAAGCTGCCGCGCACGTGGTTCCCGGAGTCCGAGGCGGACCTGGACGCGGTGTCACGCGAGGCGCGCTTCCCCGTCCTCATCAAGCCCACCACGCAGATTCTCTACTCCACCCACCGCAAGGGGCAGCCGGTGCAGGCGCCCGCGGAGCTGGCGGAGGAGTACCGCGCCTTCTCCCGGGACGGGTACGCGCCCATGCTGGTGCGCTTCGACCCCGCGGTGTCCCGCCCCATGGTGCAGGAGTTCCACCCGGAGGCGGCCGAGGGCATCTACAGCCTCTCCGGCTTCGTGGACGAGACGGGCGAGCTGTTCGAGGTGCGCGGCGCCATGAAGGTGCTCCAGCGCCCCCGGCGGCTGGGCGTGGGCGTGTGCTTCGAGTCCGCCCCGGTGCGCGAGGAGCTGGCCGCGGGGCTCCAGCGGCTGTGCAGGCGCCTGGGCTACCACGGCGTCTTCGAGGTGGAGTTCATCCAGACGCAGGACGACTTCCTCCTCATCGACTTCAACCCCCGCTACTACGGGCAGATGGGCTTCGACATCGCCCGGGGCCTGCCGCTGCCGCTCCTGGCGTACCACGCCGCGCTGGGGGACGGGGACTCGCTGCGGCGCGAGCTCCAGGCCGCACGCGACTGGCGCGGCGGGGGCGAGGTGTTCTGCAACCGCATCGCGCTGGAGATGCTGCTCAACCTCCAGCGCCTGTCGGGGGCGCTGCCCGTGGAGGAGGCGCGCCAGTGGCGGCGCTGGCTGGAGGACAACCGGGCGCTGGCGGTGGACCCGCTCATCGACGCGGATGACCTGATGCCCACCGCGGTGGAGGTGGCGCAGATACTCTACGGCTCCGCGCGCCACCCCCGGGCCTTCGTTCGGATGATGGTGCTCAACCGGTGAGCGCCGCGCGGCCGGCGGGCGCGTCGAGCGCCACCTGGTCGTCGAAGGTCTCCGCGCGCCGCAGCAGCCGCTCCTGTCCCTCTTCCAGCGCGATGATGGCCGGCTGGGGATAGGAGAAGGACGTGGCGAAGGGCACGAAGTACGCGCCCGCGTCCATGATGGCCAGCGTGTCACCCACGCGCAGGTCCGGCAGCCGCTTGGCGTGATACAGCGTGTCGCCCGGCGTGCAGATGGGGCCCACCACCGTGTAGACCTTGTCCGCGGGCGCGTCCGGCCGGTTCACGTGGAAGAGCTGGTGGTACTCGTTGCGCACGCACTCGGCGTGGTTGATGCCGGCGTCCAGCACCGCCCACGTCCGGTCCTCGCCCGCCTTGAGCGCGTGCACGCGGCCCAGCAGGAGCTGCGTGTCGCCCGTCATGGCGCGGCCCGGCTCCAGGAAGATGCGGGGCCGCTGACGGCCGCGGCGCGCGTAGTGCGACTCCACCATCTCCACCGCCAGCGCCACGTAGCGCTCGATGGACAGCGACGCCGCCGGGTCGGGCGCGGGCACGTCCCGGAAGAAGGTGAGGTTGAGGCGCCAGTCGCGCTCGGCGATGTGCTCGACGGTGGGCGTGCCGAGGCTGCCGCCCAGGTCGAGCACCTCCAGGTCCAGGCCCAGCTCCAGGTGGAGCGTGTCCGTGAAGTCGAGCACCGCCTCCACGAAGGCCGTGAGGTCGCCCTCGGTGCGAATCGTCTCCCCACGGTGCGCGTGCAGGCCCACCACGTCCAGGTGACGCGAGGCGCGCGCCTGCTGGTAGGCCCGCAGCGCGGCTCCGCCGGCGATGGGCGTGCCGAACTGCGCGGACCAGCCGCTGTTCGTGCTCACCCGCACCGCGACGCGCGGGCGGCGGTCCAGCTCGGCGGCGAGCCGCGCGAAGACGGCAATCTCCTCCGCGTGGTTGGCGGCGAGCAGCTGGATGCCCCGGGTGATGGCCTCGCGTATCGAGGCCTCGGACTTCACCGGGCCGTTGTAGACGATGCGCTCCGGCGGCACGCCCAGCTTCAGCGCCAGCCACAGCTCATAGGCGGAGATGACCTCCGCGCCCACGCCCAGGCCGTGCAGGAAGGTCAGCACGCCCGGCACCGGGTTCGTCTTGTACGAGTAATAGACCTCGCAGCCGCCCGCGCGCCCTGGCGGCACCGCGAGGAAGCGCTCCGCGTTGCGGCGCAGCGAGGCCATGTGGACCACGTGCAGCGGCGAGCCCCAGCGCTCCACGAGGTCCGCGAGCGGCACGCCCTCCAGGGCCAGCCCCTGGCCGGGCAGCTCCCGCAGGCCCCAGTGCGAGGTGGGGATGACGGTGCGCGCGGGTGTCATGGCCCGCTGGAGCACCGGGCGCAGCGTCTGCTTCACCTGGCGCCTGGCCGCGCCCAGGAGCCTCCGCTGGAGGCTCATGACACGCGGCCCTGGTTCGGCAGGCGCAGGGGCAGGCGGCGGGCGAGCTCGAAAGGCAGCACCCGCATGGCGGCCTGCATGAGGCGGTACTCCAGCATGCCGTTCGTCTTGCGGTACTTGCCGTGAATCATCTCGTTGGACTGCACCACCAGCGTGCCGTCCTTGCCCAGGTTGTGCATCAGCGACGGGCGGCCGGTGCGGTAGTGCAGGATGGGGCGGTTGACGTAGACGTGGCCGTAGGCGCGGATGCCGCGCAGGTAGAAGTCCACGTCCTCGTAGACGGGGATGTTGGCGTCGAAGCCGCCCAGCGGCGCGAAGTGCTCGCGGCGCACCATGCACGCGGAGTTCACGTACAGCGTGCCGCGGAAGAGGATGTGGGCCACCGTCCACGCGCTGTTGGGCGTGCTGGCGCCCACCAGGGCGGCCCGCTCGAAGTACTCGCTCTTGTCCTTGAGCCAGTCCGCGTCGTCGCCGAAGGGAACCACCCAGCCCACCGCCACGCCCGCGTCCGGCCGCGCGTCCAGCGCGCTCACCATGGCGTGCAGCGCGCCCTCGGCGAGCAGGTCGTCGTCGTCCAGGAAGTGCAGGTAGCGCCCGCGCGCCAGCGTGGCCCCGTGGTTGCGCACCGCGGCCGGGCGGCCCTTGGAAGGCGGGTCGTTCACCAGGTAGCGGACGCGCGCGTCCTCCAGGCCCTCCACGGCCTCGCGCGCCGTGCCCTCGGGGGTATCGTCCAGGACAAGGACCTCGACGCTCACCCCTTCCTGGCGGAGGACCGAGCGGATGGCCTCCACCACTTCCTTCTCCCGCTTGTGGGTGGGCATCACCACCGAGACGTCGATGACGGACATAGCGGACTTATACGTGTTGACGGCCACGGCTGAGAAGCCGACGAGCCCGGCGTCACCGCGTCACATCAGTAGCTGGCGAAGTGGAGGTCGAAATCACCTCCAAAGAGGTCGTCCGGGTCTGTTTCGACCTGCGCCGCGGCGGTTGCAAGTAGGACAGGGATGTCTGGAGTTGGCCGATTCACCGTGACGCGAGCGCCTGACGCCACCCCGCCACCCACCCAATCCAGGCTTCCCGTCGCCGCGCGGATTCGCCGATCCGCTCGACCGAAATCCCAGTGCGCGAGCCGGTTCTGCGAAGTCTGCGTGGTGTGGCGGGCCATGTTCATCCTCCTGCCTCGCACCGGCGAGGCTGGCCGTTGGTTGTGCAGACGTCATGCCAGCCCACCGGACGTGCGGCTCCGCGTGGGGAAAACGACGTGTGTCACTCGGGCGTGACGTGTGGCTGCCCGGAAGCGGGGGCGCCGGGGTGCTGGGTCAGACTTGACGCCGGTCGCTGCTCGCGCCAGGAAAGGGGCATCCATGGCGTTCCTCCTGGCCCATGAAGTCGAGCCGCCTCGGCCCTGCAGCTACCTGCCCGAGCGGCAGGCGTCGCTCGAGAACCTCGTGCTGGAGGACGTCACCCCCGAGGAATACGAGCACCTGCTGGTGCGGGGCTGGCGGCGCTTCGGGCTGGTGTACTTCCGGCCGGCCTGCGCCGCGTGCAATGCCTGCGTGTCGCTGCGCATCCCCGTGGAGGGCTTCCAGCCCAACCGCAGCCAGCGGCGGGCGCGCGCCGCGTGCGCGCACCTGCGCGTGGAGGTGGGCACGCCCCGGGTGGACGAGGCGCGGCTCGCCCTGTACCGCCAGTGGCACGCGGAGCGCGAGGTGGTGCGCGAGTGGGCGCCTTCTCCCATCACCGAGCGCGAGTACTCGCTCCAGTTCTCCTATCCCCACCCCTCGGCGCGTGAGGTGGCCTGGTACGACGACGGCGCGGAGGGCGGGCCCCGGCTGGTGGGCGTGGGCATCAGCGACGAGACGCCGCGCGCCTGGAGCGCGGTGTACTTCTTCTACGACCCGGCCTACGCGCGCCTGTCGCTGGGGACGGCCAACGTGCTGCACCAGGTGGAGCTGGCGAGGGCCCGGGGGATTCCGCACGTCTACCTGGGCTATCGCGTCCAGGCCTGCGCGTCACTGCGCTACAAGGACGCCTTCCGTCCCCACGAGCTGCTGGAGGAGCGGCCCGCGTTGGACGAGGCGCCTCACTGGTCCGCCGCCCCCGACGACTCCTGAGCCCGCGCGCCGAGCGCCGGCCCGAAGTGCTGGAGCAGCCTGCGCGCGTACTCGCCGGGCGCCACGCGGGCGTACTCGCCATGGCCCGCGCCCTGGACGACCCAGAGCGACCTGGGCTCGCAGGCGGCGCGAAAGAGGCTGGCCTGGAGCTTCGCGGGCGCGTCCGGGTCCACGTCGCCATTGACGAGCAGCAGCGGCCGGCCGCGCAGCCGGCACATCCCGTCGATGGGGCGCACCGCGTCCACCGCCACGCCCGCGCGCCGCAGCGTCCACAGCACCGGCTCCGCGCTCAGCGCGCCCCAGCGGCCATAGCCCGAGTAGATGTCCGCTTCGAGCGCCGGGTAGGCGCCCGCGGCCGCCACCGCCTTCACGCGCGCATCCTCGCTGGCCACCAGCAGGGACGTGGTGCCGCCCATGGAGAACCCGAACAGCCCCAGCCGCTCCGGATCCACGTCCGGCCGGCGTGAGACGAAGTCCAGCGCGGCCGTCACATCGCGCCGCTCCCGGTCTCCCCACGTCACGGTGTCGCCGCCGCTCTCGCCGTGCGCGCGCAGGTCGAACAGCAGCACCCCGTAGCCCGCGGCCGCGAGTGTGCGCGCCTCGAACAGGAGCTGCGCGCGGTTGTTCGCGAAGCCGTGCACCAGCACCACCGCGGCCCGGTTGCGCGACGGCAGATACCAGCCCCGGAGCGTCACGCCGTCCGCGCTGGTGAAGGACACGTCCTCCAGCGCCGCGAACACCGGCTCCGCGTCCGGGCGCTGCACGGGGAGGGGGCGCGGATGCAGCAGTCCCTGGCCGATGCGATGGCCGTTCACCACCAGGTGCCCCGCCGCGGCCAGCAGCACGCCGAGGGGCGCCAGCACCGCGAGCCGGCGGAGTTGAGCGCGTGTTTTCACGGATTGTTGGGAATGACTTGGATTAAACCGAACCCTAGCCGAGCCGGGGAGTGGCGCGGTGACCGCAAGTTGATTAGACCGCAGGTGGGTCAGATTGGAGCCGGGGGGTGTCCTGGTGCTCCAATGGGACTGGTCCACGGCGCTTGAGAGTGCGGGTAATGCTCGTAACGACACAGGGGGAGCCGGCTCCGGCACCAGCCAGGAAGCGGGTGTTGTTCACGCTGGTGTTCCTGGGCTCGGGCGGTATCGAACGGTCGGTGTGCAACGTGCTGGCGGGGCTGGACCCGGGCCGGTTCGACACGAAGATGTTCTTCCACCACCGTCCGCACCCCAAGAGCCAGAGCGACCGGATTCCGCAGCGGACCGAGGTCGTGTGGGGCACGGACGCCTTCGAGTACCGGCGAGACATGCTGCCGCGCTTCTTCTGGCGGCTGGTGCGCGAGGCGCGTGACGTGGACGTCATCGTCGCGGGGCAGGAGGGGCGGGCGGCGCTGCTCGCGTGTCTCGCGGGGCGGCTGCTCGGCAAGCCCGTGGTGGGGATGATCCACTTCGACTGGGGCGCGTTCCACCTCGAGCAGCCCCGGCGGCAGCTGTGGGGCCTGCGGTGGCTCTACCCGCGGATGAGCCGCATCGTCGCATGCGGCCACGACTCCGCGAAGGCCTTCCAGGCCCTGGTGCCGGTGCGGCCGGACCAGCTCCACGTCATCCCCAACTTCGTGGATGGCGACAAGGTGCGCGCCGCCGGTGAGCAGCCCCTGCCGGAGTGGGCGGAGCCGCTCTTCCGCAAGCCCGTGGTCATCGCGGTGGGCCGCCTGGAGCACCAGAAGGCCTTCGACGTGCTCATCCGCAGCCACGCGCTGATGCGGCAGGCCGGCGTGGACCACCACCTGCTCATCCTGGGGGAGGGCTCGCTGGAGGGGGAGTTGAAGGCCCTGGTGTCCTCGCTGGGCGTGGACGACTCCGTCTTCATGCCGGGCTTCGCGCCCAACCCGCATGCGCTGATGCGGAGGGCGGTGGCCTTCGTCCTCTCCTCGCGCTTCGAGGGCCTGCCCATGGTGCTGCTGGAGGCGCTCGCCCTGGGCTGCCCCGTCGTCAGCACCGACTGCCCCTCTGGCCCCGCGGAGGTGCTGGAGCACGGCAAGCACGGCGTGCTGGTGCCCATGGAGCAGCCTCAAGCGCTGGCGGAGGCCCTGGGCCGCGTCGTCCAGGACGAGGTGCACCGCGGCGACCTGTCCAGTCGGGCCCGGCGCCGCGCCGAGGAGCTGTCCGCGGCGCGCGCCCTGGGGGCCTGGGAGGCCCTGCTCTCGTCGCTCTGATGGAGGGCGGGGGGACCGGCTCCCCGCCCCCTGGCCGTGGGAATGAATGGGGCCCCCTCCCGGGGTTCTCCTCCAGGCCCCTGGCGAGGCGGGCGCCCATGGTGGCGCCAGACTTCGTCGAAGAGGCCCCGCTGGGCGGCACATGAGGTAGGAATACCTTGCCGGCCCCCGGCTGCTTCACGAGGATTCACCCCCATCATGACGACGACGAACGAAACGCAGGGCCTGAACTTCCTCCAGGAAATCATCGAGGAAGACCGGCGGACGGGGAAGCACGCGGGCCGCGTGCATACCCGCTTCCCGCCCGAGCCCAACGGCTACCTCCACATCGGCCACGCCAAGTCCATCTGCCTGAACTTCGGGCTGGCGCAGCAGTACGGGGGGCAGTGCAACCTGCGCTTCGACGACACCAACCCCGTCACGGAGGACGCCGACTACGTCGAGTCCATCCAGCGCGACGTGAAGTGGCTGGGCTTCGACTGGGCGGACCGGAAGTTCTTCGCGTCCGACTACTTCCCCAAGCTCTACGACTTCGCCGTGCAGCTCATCAAGCAGGGCAAGGCGTACGTGTGCAGCCTGTCCCCGGAGGAGATTCGCGAGTACCGCGGCGACTTCACCACGCCGGGGCGCAACAGCCCGTACCGCGAGCGCTCCGTGGAGGAGAACCTGGACCTCTTCCACCGCATGCGCGCGGGCGAGTTCTCCGACGGCCAGCACACGCTGCGGGCGAAGATTGACATGGCGTCGCCCAACCCCGTGCTGCGCGACCCGCCCATCTACCGCATCCGCCACGCCCACCACCACCGCACGGGCGATGCGTGGCCCATCTACCCGCTCTACGACTTCGCGCACTGCCTGTCGGACGCCATCGAGGGCATCACCCACTCCATCTGCACGCTGGAGTTCGAGAACCGGCGCGTGCTGTACGACTGGATTGTCGGCAGCCTCATCAGCGGGGACCGGCCCTACCAGTACGAGTTCAACCGGCTGAACCTCAACTACACGGTGATGAGCAAGCGCAAGCTGCTCAAGCTGGTGAACGAGGGCTTCGTGTCGGGCTGGGACGACCCGCGGATGATGACCCTCTCCGGCCTGCGCCGCCGGGGCTTCACGCCGGCGTCCATCCGGGACTTCGCCTCGCGCGTGGGCGTGGGCAAGGCGCAGCAGCTCATCGACATGGGCCTGCTGGAGCTGTGCATCCGGGAGGACCTCAACGAGACGGCCCCGCGCGCCATGGCGGTGATGCGCCCGCTGAAGGTGGTGTTGGAGAACTACCCGGAGGGCCAGACGGAGCTGCTGGAGGTGCAGAACCATCCGCAGAAGCCGGAGATGGGGACGCGGCAGGTGCCCTTCATGCGTGAGCTGTACATCGAGGCGGACGACTTCATGGAGGACCCGCCGAAGGGGTTCTTCCGGCTGGCGCCCGGCAAGGAGGTGCGGCTGCGCTCGGCGTACTTCATCAAGTGCGAGCAGGTCATCAAGGACGCCGCGGGCAACGTGGTGGAGCTGCGCTGCTCGTACGACCCGGCCACGCGCGGCGGCAACGCGCCGGACGGCCGCAAGGTGAAGGGCACGCTGCACTGGGTGCCGGGCAACGCGCCCATCGCGGAGGTCCGCCTCTATGACCGGCTCTTCTCCGTGGAGGCGCCGGACGCGGACGACTCCAAGGACTTCACCACGTTCCTCAACCCGCTCGGCCTCCAGACGCTGCGCGACGCCCGCGTCGAGCCGATGCTGGCGGATGCCGCCGCCGAGTCGCGCTACCAGTTCGAGCGCACCGGCTACTTCTACGTCGACCCGAAGGACTCGAAGCCGGGTAAGCCCGTCTTCAATCGCACGGTGACGCTGAAGGACTCGTGGACGAAGGAGCAGGCCAAGGGGAAGTAGCCCCTGGCGTGTCTTCCGGGGGCCGCCCAGACAGGCGGCACCCGTCGCGGTGCTGGCCTCGGTGTCTCGCGGCCTACTGTCTGGCGGTGGGCTGCTCCAGCTCCTGGAGCATCTTCACCGCGTTCTCGTTCTCGGGGTCCAGCTCCAGGGACTTGCGGTAGTGGGCGACGGCCTGCTCCTTGTCACCGTGCTCCGCGTACGCCTCTCCGAGGCTGTCGTAGCAGTTGGCCCCGGCGGGGAACGCCTCCACGTTGAGCTTGAAGATTTCGATGGCATCCGCCGTGCGGTTGGACCGCAGGAGGTGGTAGCCCACCGAGTTCAGCTGCGATTCTCCGAAGTCGTACTGGGCTTCCTTCGTCTTCTTCAGCGTGCGGTAGGTGGCGATGGCGTCGGCGACGGAGCCCTTGTCGAGCGCCTGCATCACGACGTCGCCGATGGGCATCCGGGGCTGACGGGGCGTGATGCCGTGGAGGATGCTCAGCACGCCGCCCGCGATTTCCTGCAGCCCGCCGTGGCTCATGTTGTCGAGCAGGATGACGGTCTCCTTGCGCTCGGGCACGCGGACCAGGAGCGAGGAGAAGCCGTTGATGCCACCGCTGTGGAAGACGCCCGGAACCAGCGTCTTGTCGTCATTGAGCTTCATCGGGGCAATGACCCAGCCGAAGCCGTAGTTCTGGAGGCCCGGCGTGAGCATCTTCTGCTTGAGCTCCGCGGGCATCAGCGTGTCGCCGTAGAAGGCCCGGTCCCACCGGTAGAGGTCCTCCACCGTGGAGTACAGCGAGCCCGCGGCGTAGGGGAGGGCCATGTCGAGGTAGGCCGCGTTGACGGCGCCGCCCGGCGTGCTGGCGTAGCCACTGGCGCGCTTGGGAAGGACGGTGGCGCTCACGTCGTAGCCGGTGTCCTTCATCCCCAGCGGGCCGAGGATTCGCGCCTTCACGGCCTCCGCGTACGTCTGCCCCGTGAGCTGCTCGATGATGGCGCCGAGCAGGTAGTAACCCGAGTTGTTGTACGCGTACCGGGTGCCCGGCTCGAACTCCAGGTCGTCGCTGCACGCCTTCTTCACGAACGCCGCGACGCCGTCGAAGCCGCCGGTGTCCTTCATGATGGCGGGCTTCGACGTGAAGCTGGGGATGCCGGAGGTGTGGTTCAGCAGGTGGGTGATGGTGACGCGCGCTCCCGTGTCCTTCCGGTAGCCGGGCAGGTGCTTGCTGATGGGGTCGTCCAGCTGGAGCTTCCCCTCCGCGGCCAACTGCATGATGACCGTCGCGGTGAAGGACTTGGTGATGGAGCCGATGCGGAACTTCGTGTCCGGCGTGTTGGGCACCTTCCATTCGAGGTTCGCGGCGCCGTAGCCCTTCTTGAGGAGGAGGCCCTTCTCGTTCGCCACCAGCACCGTTCCGTTGAACAGGCCCAGCTGGTGGAACCGCCCGATGTACCGGTCCAGCTCCTGCGTCTTGGTCTTGGAGGCGGCCTCCGCCAGGGGAGCCGCCAGGACCAGCGCCATGACGGCGCTCACGACACTCAGGTTCAACCCACGCATTCGACGTCTCCCTCTTCGTACGGGGCTCATACGCAGAGCGTGGCGGCTGATTGCCAGAGCGGTCGCTCCAGTGGGGGGCCTCCCACGAGCGCCGCCTCCCGTCAGGGGGATTCGTCGCTGGGGGGCGCCTCGCGCGTCATCTCCACCATCGTGGGACGCCAGCCCAGCCTCGCGAACAGGCGCTGCGCGTGGGCATTCTTCGCCGCGGTGTGCAGGACGACGCGCGGCGCGCCCAGGGCCGTGAGCCGCTCCATCATCGCCTCGGCGAGCAGCGCGCCCACGCCCGCGCCGCGGGCCTTCTCGTCCACCCAGAGGTCGTGGAGGGCGCCGCTGCGGTCCAGCAGGGCGTTCCAGTCCACGCCTTCCACCCGGCCGTAGGCGTAGCCCACCACCTCGCCATCCAGCTCCGCGACCAGGACGACCGCGTCCGCCTTCTTCGCCTCGCGGCCCAGCCACCAGCGGTAGCCCGACTCCACGTCCTCCGGGAGCATGAAGCGCTCGCTGTCGAACGCGTGGTGCTGCCGGGCGAGCGCGGCGCCCATGCGTCCCAAGGCGGGCTCGTCCGTAGGCTTGGCGGGGCGAAGGGTGACAGGCATGGCAACTCCGGGGCAGTGGACGGACAGGCGCCTTCTATATCGGCGTTCCTCGCCAGGCGGTGGCCTCGTCGGAACGGGCGGCTTGGCGGCATGGCCACGAGACAACACTGTTGAAGGGGAGGGCGTCCAGGAGTCGTTGGTGGATGGTTGCCTCCTTGCGCTCGATGCGAGCCTCTCCATGGACCACCTGGACGACAGCACCTGGTTGTCGGCGCCGCTTTCCCGGGATGGCGCCTCGCGAACGGACGGGCGCACGGAGCATGACGATGCGGGTGGCGTGCCGCCTGGCATCCTGGAGGCCGTCTTCCTCGACATGGGGGAGGGCGTGTCCGTGGTGGACCGTCACGGCCGCTTCATCCTGCTCAACCCCTCGGCCCAGCAGATTTTCGGAGCCCTGCCTCCGCCGGGGATGTCCGTGTCCCGGTGGCCGAGCTACTTCGGGCTCTACCTTCCCGACACCGTGACGCCGTATCCCGCCGAGCGACTGCCGCTCAGCCGGGCTCTCGTCCGCGGCGAGGCCGTGGACCAGGCGGAGGTCTACGTCCGCAACCCGCGCCACCCGGGCGGTCTCTGGCTGCTGGTCGGCGCGCGCCAACTCCTGGACGCCTCGGGCGAGCCAGCGGGCGCGGTGTCCGTCTTCCGGGACATCACCGCCACCAAGCGCGCGGAGGCGGCGCTGCGCGAGGGAGAGGCGCGGTACCGGCACCTCTACCGGAACACGCCCGCGATGATGCACTCCATCGACAGTGAGGGGCGGCTGGTCAACGTCAGCGAGTTCTGGCTCAGCACCCTGGGCTACACGCGCGAGGAGGTCCTGGGGCGCCGCTCCGTGGAGTTCTTCACCCCGGCGTCCCGCGCGTTCGCGCGCGAGCACGTCCTCCCGGCCTTCTTCAAGACGGGCGTCTGCAAGGACGTGCCGTATCAGATGGTGAAGAAGAACGGCGAGGTGGTCGACGTCCTCCTCTCCGCCATCTCCGAGCGGGACGCGTCGGGAAGGGTCGTCCGCTCGCTCGCGGTGCTGACCGACGTGACGGAGCGCAAGCGGGCGGAGGAGGCGCTCATGGAGAGCGAGAAGCGGATGCGCGCCATCCTTGACAACGCCAACGCCATCTTCTTCATCGTCGACCGCCAGGAGCGCTACATCTTCGTGAACCGCGAGTGGGAGCGGCTCTTCCACCGTTCGCTCGAGGAGGTCGCGGGGAAGCTCACCTTCGAGGTCCTCCCCCGGGAGCTGGCGGAGCGCTTCCATCGCACGACCCAGGACGTGTTCGTCACGGGAGAGGCCCTCCAGACAGAGCAGCGCCTCCCCCTGGCGGACGGCGTCCACACCCACGTCACCCAGAAGTTTCCCCTCATCGACTCGTCGGGAGCCATCTACGCGCTGTGCGGCATCTCCACCGACATCACGGACCTCAAGCAGATGGAGCTGGGGCAGCGCTTCCTCGCCGAGGCGAGCCAGGCGCTGGTGACGTCGCTCGACGCGGAGACCACCCTTCAGCGCGTCGCGGAGCTCTCGGTGCCGACGCTGGGCGCGCTCTGCGCGGTGTCCGTGCTCGACAAGGAGACGCTCCTGCGGCCCGTGGCCGTGGCCGCGTGCGCGCCGGGGGGAGACCGCCTCGTGCGCGAGTTCTTGGAGGTCCATCCGCCCAGGCGGGGCATGCGCGGTGGGCCCTATGCGGTGCTGGCGACGGGGCGCTCCGAGGTGTCCATGGACACCTCGGGCCTGCTGGATCCGGGAGGGCTCGAGGAGGAGCGGTGGAGCGCCGTGCGCAGGCTGAGCGGACGGGCCCTGCTGAATGTCCCGCTGCGGGCACGCGGGCCCGTGCTGGGCGTCCTGTCGGTCGTCGCTTCGCAGCCGGGGCTCCCCTACGGCCCGCGCGAGCGGTCCCTGGCGGAGGAGCTGGGGCAGCGGGCCGCCTTCGCCATCGAGAACGCCCAGCTCTACCGCAAGGCGCAGGAGTCCATCCGCTCGCGCGACGAGTTCCTGTCGATTGCCTCGCACGAGCTGAAGACGCCTGTCACCTCGATGAAGCTGCGCGTCCAGCAGCTGGAGCGGACCCTGGCGCGGCAGCGCTCCGGTCAGGTCTCCGTGGCGATGGTGTCAACGATGATGGACGTCTTCGGCGACCAGCTCCGGCGCCTGTCCCATCTGGTGGACCACCTGCTAGACGTGTCGCGCGTGAACGAGAGCCGCGTCGAGCTGCGGCGCGAGGAGATGGACCTGGCGGCGGTGGCCCGCGACGTCACCGGCCACCTGCGCGGGCAGATGGGCCGGGCGGGCAGTGCCTTCGAGCTGTTGGCGCCCGCGCCCGTCACGGGTCGCTGGGACCGGCTCCGCATGGAGCAGGTGATGATCAACCTGCTGACGAACGCGATGAAGTACGGCGCTGGCGCGCCCATCCGGATGGAGGTGACGCGCCACGGTGAGGGCGCCCGCATCCGCGTCCAGGACCACGGCGTGGGCATTCCCCTGGCCGCGCAGGCGCGCATCTTCGACCGCTTCGAGCGCGCCGCGTCACGCAACTACGGCGGGCTGGGCCTGGGGCTCTTCATCACCCGGCGGCTCGTGGAGGCGCACGGCGGCGCGATTCGCGTGGAGAGCTGGCCGGGGAAGGGCGCCACGTTCACCATCGACCTGCCTCGGGGGCCCGGTCTGCCGTGACTGGCGCCGGGCGGAGGGGCAGACTGAAGGCTTCCCATGCACTCGCTCGACGCAGAACTCGACACCGCCCGCCGCATCGCCCGTCAGGCGGGCGCCATCCTGCTGGAGGTCTACGCCACGCCCTTCGCCGTCCAGGACAAGGCGGACGGCATGGGCCCCGTCACCGAGGCGGACAAGCGCGCCAATGCCTTCCTCGTGGACGCGCTGCGCGCCGCCTTCCCGTCGGACGGCGTGGTGGCCGAGGAGTCCGACAACAGCGCCGGCGCGAGCCGCTTCGAGCGCTGCTGGTTCGTGGACCCCATGGACGGCACGCAGGAGTTCGTCAACCGCAACGGCGAGTTCGCCATCCACGTGGGGCTCGCCATCGCGGGCAGGCCCGCGCTGGGCGTCGTCTACCGCCCGGTGGGTGACCGGCTGTACTGGGGCGTGGTGGGGCAGGGGGGCTTCGTGGAGGGCGCGCAGGGGCGCCGCGCGCTGCGGGTGTCGGACACGGCGGAGCCCTCCGCATTGCGGCTGGTGGTGTCCCGCTCGCATCGCTCGAACCTGACGGACGCGGTGGCGCGCGGGCTGGGCATCACCGAGGTGCGGCAGAGCGGCTCGGTGGGCCTCAAGTGCGGGCTGCTGGCCGAGGCCGCCTGCGACCTCTACCTGCACGTCAGCGACAAGAGCTACCGCTGGGACAACTGCGCGCCGGAGGCGGTGCTGCGCGCGGCGGGGGGCGTGCTGACGGACCTGGGCGGCACGCCGTATTCCTATGACGGCGCGGAGCTGCAGAACCGCCGCGGCCTGCTGGCGTGCAACGCCGCGGCCTTCGAGCGCGTGGCGCCGGTGGTGGCCGGGTTCGCCCGCGAGGCGGGGCTCCTCCGCTGAGCCTCGCGGGCGCGGCGCGCGTCAGGACGCCGTGGTCGCGCAGCGCGCGATGATGGTGCGGAGCTGCGTCTGCACGCCGGAGAGCATGTTGCGTAGCTTCGCGTGGCGGAGCGAGCCGGCCAGCGCGTTGGACAGCGCCTGGAGCACGGAGACCTGCATCGGCGGCCACTGGCGCTCGGTGCGGCAGTCGTCGAAGCCCACGAAGCCCCACCACTCGCCGCCCACGATGATGGGGCAGACCAGCAGCGAGCGGATCTCCTGGCTCTCCAGCAGCTCCCTCGCCGGCGACGGGAAGTCGCGGGGCGTGCCCTGGAGGGACTTGCCCGAGGAGAGGGGCACCACCCAGGAGGGGATGACCTCCGCGTAGGCGACGTTCTGCAGCTCGGGGTTGTCGAGCTGCGCGGAGGCCGCTGCCGCGGTCCACTCGTAGCGCTGGTTGCACACCAGCTCGCCCGTGGGGCCGGTGGCATTCTCGAAGATGTAGACGCGGTCGACGTCGAGCGCGGCGCCGACCTTGCCGAGCGCCTCCGCGACCGTTTGAGGCTCGAAGCCCTTCTCCAACAGCAGCTGCGAGACGTTCATGATGGCTGCGAATGCGGACGAGGCCATGGTGTTTGCTCCAGGTGGGGGGACGCCTGTTGCTTGGCAGGTTGGGGGGAACCTGCACGGGAGCGTCTCACGCGAAAGCACCATCGGGTCAAGTCACGGTGTGCGTCTGACCTCGCACTCGCACCAGGAGTCGTCAGCCCTGCTCCACAGCGCGTCTCAGCTCGGCGAAGAGTTGGCCCAGTGCGTCGAGCTGGTAGTGCGCATTGAGGCCGCTGGGATTGGGCAGCACCCACAGCCGCGTGTCGCCCATGCGCTCGGGCTGGGGCCCCAGCGGGGCCTTGGGGCGGGCGAAGGCGGTGCGGTAGGCGCTCACGCCCAGCACCGCGAGGAAGCGGGGCTGGTAGTCGGCCACCTTCGCCTCGAGCGCCCTGGCGCCTTCCGCCAGCTCGCCGGGGGCCAGCAGGTCCGCGGTGGCCGTGGCGCGGTCCACCACGTTGGTGATGCCGTAGCCCAGCGCGAGCAGCGCTTCCTGCTCGGTGGGCTGGAAGGTGTGAGGGGTGATGCCGGCGGCATGCAGCGTGGGCCAGAAGCGGTTGCCGGGCCGCGCGAAGTGGTAGCCCACCACCGCCGAGTAGAGGCTGGGGTTGATGCCGCAGAAGAGCACGCGGAGCCGGGGCGCGATGACGTCCGGCACCGTGCGGCCGGTGGCTGCGTCCAGCTCATCTCGTGTGGGACGGCGGAGCTGTGTCATGGGGGCGCATCTTCGCGGGCCTACCTGGGAAGGCAACCCTCCAGGCCCCCATGCGGCGGGTGGTGTTACCCAGGGGACGGAGCCCCACGGCGCGCTCGGATGGGTGGCGCAGCCGCGCGGGCTGGGGCAGGCTCGGCCCGTTCGCGCCCAGGAGACACCACGAGATGCCGCACATCGTCACGCTGACGCTCAACCCGACCATCGACGTGGCCACGTCCGTTCCGGAGGTCACCCCGGAGCACAAGCTGCGCTGTGGCCCCGTGCGCAGGGACCCGGGTGGGGGCGGCATCAACGTGGCGCGCGTGGTGCGCGAGCTGGGCGGAGAGTCCATCGCCGTCTATACGCGCGGCGGCGCCACCGGGAGCCTCTTGGAGGAGCTGCTGGAGGAGAAGGGGCTGCTGCGCCGCTCCATCTCCCTGCGGGACTCGACGCGCGAGAGCTTCACGGTGGCGGAGGGCACGGGCGCGCGGGAGTACCGCTTCATCCTCCCGGGGCCCACGCTGTCGGAGCCCGAGTGGCAGCGGTGCCTCGACGCGGTGAAGGACGTGGCCGTGGGCGCGGCGTTCATCGTCGCCAGCGGGAGCCTGGCGCCCGGGGTGCCGGAGGACTTCTATGCCCGCGTTGCCCGGGTGGGGAAGGGCCTGGGCGTGCGCGTGGTGGTGGACACCAGCGGGCCGCCCCTGAGGGCCGCGCTGGAAGAGGGCGTCTACATGGCCAAGCCCAACCGCCGCGAGCTCAGGGACCTCAGCGGCGTGGCGGTGGAGGACTTCGACACGCAGGCCGCGGCGGCCCGGGAGCTGGTGGCCGCGGGGCGCGCCGAGCTGCTGGCGGTGTCCATGGGCGCGGACGGCGCGCTGCTGACGCTGCCCGGCGCCCAGTTCCACGCGTCGCCGCCTCCGGTGAAGACGCACAGCTCGGTGGGCGCCGGTGACAGCTTCGTCGCCGGGATGACACTCGCCCTCACGCGGGGCGAGTCCCCAGAGGAGGCGCTGCGCTGGGGCATCGCCTCGGGAACGGCCGCGCTGCTGACCCAAGGCACGGACCTGTGCCATCGGGAGGACGTGGAGCGCCTCCGCCAGGAGGTGAAGGTGACGGCGGTGTCGCGGCGGTAGGGGGCTCCAGGAGGAGCGCTTGCCTGCCCCATTCCCTG
Source organism: Pseudomonadota bacterium (assembly GCA_023426545.1). Taxonomy (GTDB): domain Bacteria; phylum Myxococcota; class Myxococcia; order Myxococcales; family Myxococcaceae; genus Myxococcus. The sequence continues at coordinate 14,685 of JAFAAN010000058.1, read as the reverse complement.
GCGTGGCCGCCAGGGAGGGAGAGCGGCAGACCCGGGCGGCGTGAAGGCGTGGGTGTTAGATCGACGGCCATGGCTTTCAAAGACCGCTCGAACGCACTCCAGGCGCTAGAGGCCGAGTTCCTGAAAGAGAAGGCCTCCGCGCTGCGGAAGCAGGAAGAGAAGCTGGAGGCCCTGCTGGGGGAGCTGGCGGAGGTGGAGCGTCAGCTCCGCTCTCACCAGGGGCAGGACCGGCGCGCGCAGATTTCGCGACACCAGGCCCTGCGGAAGGAAGCCGAGCACCAACGGTGGTGCTTCATGGTTCTGCGGGAGGCGTGTGGCTTCTCCAGCCACGACGACCTCGACCGGCACTACCCGCTCCCCCCGTCCTGGAGGGAGTGAGCGCGGGCTCAGCCCGTGGTGCGCCAGGCGGCCACCGCCAGCAGGAGCCAGCCGGCGAGGAACGCCAGGCCCCCCAGCGGGGTGATGGCCCCCAGGACGCGGACCCCGGACAGCGCGAGCGCGTAGAGGCTGCCGGAGAACAGGACGATGCCCACCAGCATCGCCCAGCCCGCGCCATCGAGCAGGGCCGAGGGGCGGAAGTGCCCCACCAGGCCCACGGCCACGAGCCCCAGCGCGTGGTACATGTGGTAGCGCGCCCCGGTCTCGAAGATGACCTGGAGGTCCTGGGGCAGCCGGCTCCGCAGCGCGTGTGCGCCGAAGGCCCCCGCGGAGACGGAGAGGAAAGCGTTCACAGCACCCAGGATGATCCACCACCGCATCATCGTGCGCCTTTCATCGGAAGTCGGACTGGTGCACGCTACACCTCCGCAGACGGCGCGTCCTGGCCGACGTCAACTCCCGGACCGCTCACATACGCATGACCTCACCCAATTTCATTCCTTCCACGAAGCCGATCCCCTTCGAGCTGCATCCGTCGTCCATTCAGGGCACGGGAGCGTTCGCCACACGTCGTATCCGCAAGGGAGCCCGCATCATCGAGTATCTCGGTGAGCGCATCACCCAGGCGGAGGCGGACGTCCGCTACGACGACGAGGCGATGGAGCGGCACCACACGTTCCTGTTCAACCTCGACAGCAAGACGGTGCTGGACGCCGGGACGCTTCACAACGAGGCGCGGTACATCAACCACTCGTGTGAGCCCAACTGCGAGGCGCTCATCGACAAGGGCCACATCTACATCTACGCGCTTCGCACCATCGAGCCGGGTGAAGAGCTGGTGTACGACTACGCCTATGAGCGCACCGAGGACATGGGCCCGGACGCGGAGGCGCTCTACGTCTGCCGCTGCGGCGCGCCCGAGTGCCGGGGCACCATCCTCGCGCCCCCCAAGAAGGCGCCCGCGCGCAAGAAGCCTGCTTCCAAGTCGAAGGCTTCGTCCAAGTCGAAGGCCTCGTCCAAGTCGAAGCCGCGGAGCAAGAAGGACACGGGCGCCAGGAAGGCCGGGGGGAAGAAGTCCGCCCCCAGCACCCGCAAGTCGACCCGGCGGGTGAAGTCGCCTGGGCGCAAGCGGGCGAGCTGACCCGCTCCCGGGAGTCCGCGCCTCCTCCGGGAGGCGCTGCTCCATCGCCTGTGCCTGCGGGGGCATCTCTCGTTCCGTGGCGTGGTGGACGGCAGGGCAGTGCTTCGACGCAAGCCCGCCAATGCCTCCGCGGGGCCGTGCGCGTCCCGGCGTAGACTCCACGGTGTGAACGATATCCTCCAATTCCTGCTCACCGAGCCCGCGGAGCCCCACATCCTCGACTCCGTCGACACGTGGTGGCGGCGGCATCAGACGCTGGCCGCTCGCTTCCCCGCGCCGGCGGACCTGGCGTTGGCGGGGGGCTTCCGCGCGGACCGGCTGGGGTTCGCCTTCGCGTCCGGCTATCACGCCGCGCATCGGCGCCTGTTCCCGCAGCTCCCCGCGGATCGGCCCATCGCTCTCTGTGCCACCGAGCCGGGTGGCGCGCACCCCAACGCCATCGAGACGCGGCTGACGGACACGGGCGCGGGGCCGCGCCTGTCGGGCGCCAAGACCTTCGTGACGCTGGGCACTCGCGCGGAGCTGTTGCTGGTGGTGGCCTCGGAGGGGCAGGACGCCCAGGGCCGCAACCGCCTGCGCATGGTGGCCGTGGACGCGAAGCGGCCCGGCGTCCGGCTGAGCGGGCTCCCGGAGCTGCCCTTCATCCCCGAGGTGCCTCACGCGGAGCTCACGCTGGAGGACGTGGCGGTGGCGCCAGAGGACGTCCTTCCCGGTGATGGCTATGCCCGCTACCTCAAGCCCTTCCGCACCGTGGAGGACTGCCACGTGCAGCTCGCGATGCTGGGCTGGTTGCTCCAGGTGGGCCGGCGCAGCGGCTGGCCGGAGGACGTGCGGGAGGAACTGCTCGCGCTGGCGGTGATGATGCGGGGCCTGTCCCTGGCGGACCCGTCCGATGCCGCCACGCACGTGGCGCTGGGCGGTGGGCTCGCGCTGACGAAGCGCGCGGTGCTGGAGCGGTGTGAGCCGCTCTGGGAGCGCGCCGACGCCACCACGCGTGAGCGCTGGGCCCGCGACCGCGTGTTGCTGGGCGTCGCCGGCAAGGTGCGCGCGAAGCGGCTGGAGGCCGCCCGGCAGCGCATCCAGGAGGCGGCGCAGGGGGGATGAACGAAGGGCCGGGCCCCCACGGAGGAGTGCCCGGCCCCGGAGCTCACCACGACGCGGTGGTGCTCAGTAGCGGCCGCCGCCCACGGCGGAGACGATGGCGGACAGGATGCGGTTCTCCACGCCCCACACGGCCTTGTTCAGGCCCTTGACGCCCGCGCCGCGCAGGTAGTCGGTGAAGTCGTGCAGCGCGGTGGAGCGCTGCATGCCCTCGCCCTTGGCCGCGTAGAGCAGCGGCGTGCTGGGGGAGCCCGTCAGGCCCAGGTCCGGCACGGCCTCGGACAGCGTCTTCGCGTCGATGCCCGTCGCGGCGGACATCAGCGCCACGGTGAACTTGTGCACGGGCAGGTCGCGCACGTCGGGGACCTTCTTGAGGACCTTCGCCTTCGTCTTCTCGTCCGTGGCGAGCTGGTCCACCGTCACCTTCGACATGGCGATGAGCTGCTCGTTCGTCACGTGCTTGCTGTCGAGGATGGCCCGGCCGAACAGGCTGGCCGCGGTGTCCCCCTTGATGGTGATGTTGTTCGCGTCCGGGTTCTGCTGGAGGCGGGTCACCATGGACTGCACCGCGCGGCCGACCTCGGTGTCCGGGCCACCACGCCAGGCGCCGGGGATGGGCTGGGCCGCCGCGGCCTGGCGCGCGGGCGCCGCGGCCTCGAACGAGTTCACCTGCGTGTGACCGACGGCCGTGGCGCGGGCCACGTTGGCGGGCTGCTGGGCCTGGGCCTGGGCCTGCTCCCGCACGGGCGACGCGGTGGGGTTCGAGATGACGCGGGGGCGGCTGTCGATACGGGCCATGGCCTGGGGGTCTCCGGAAAAATCGGCTTGTCGCTGATTATCGCAAGGTAGCTGTAAAGGTTGCGTGGGGCGCTATGTTCCAGCCCGATGAAGGCCTTTCCCAAAGAGTTCGCTGACTGGCTGACCCCTCGGGGCCGCCGCATCCTCGACGGCAGGGAGCGCGACGTCGTGGGCGCGCTGCTGGACCCGGCGCGTCCCTTCGTTTCGCTGCAAGGCGTCATCGACCCGCGCCGGGCCGCCGCCTGCCGCGACGCGTTGGACGCCGCGATGCGCGACACGATGGTGCCCATGGAGGACCCCATCCCCGCGGACTCCATCTCCGGGCAGACGATGAACTACATGGAGCTGCTGCCCAAGACGGTGCGCGTGCGCACGGCGCTGCTGGAGAGCCGCCGCTCCCGCTCGTGGCGCGCGGCCGAGTCGGTGGGGCTCACGGACATGCTGCGCTCGGACAGCTTCGCGGCGTTCGCCGCCGCGGTGACGGGCCGGGCGCTGCGGCGCAAGTGGGGCATCCAGGCGCTGTGCTACGGCCCGGGGGACTACTCCGGCCCCCACAACGACCACCACCCGGAGGAGCCCGAGGCCCGCGACGGCTACGTGGACATGCACGTGAGCCTCACGCTGCCCGGCGTGGACCACCAGCACCTCATCTATGCCCGGGACGGGCACTTCACGGAGATGACCCCCGTCAGCACGGTGGGCGGCGTCACCGTGTACCGGCTGCCCTTCTGGCACTACACGACGCCGCTGATGGCCCGGAAGGGGAAGGAGGCGACGTCCCGGCGCTGGGTGCTGCTGGGCACCTTCCTGGACGCGGCCCCGGGGGCCCGGCCCGCGGCGGCCATCCTCCCCGCCCAGGCCCCGGCGAAGCGCCCGGCCGCGCGGTAGGGCGGTGACTTTCGGGAGTGGCGGCGGGGCCGGACGGCGTTAGCTTGGGGCGCGCTATGAGCCCCACCGATACCGACGCCCTGGCCGGAGATCTCCTCGAGTATATCGACGCCTCGCCCACGCCGTACCACGCGGTGCGCGAGACCGCCCGCCGGCTGACACAGGCGGGCTATCGCCCACTGGATGAACGCGAGCCCTGGGCGCTGGAGCCCGGCGCGCGCGTCTTCATCACCCGGGGGGACACGAGCATCGCGGCCTTCCACCTCGGCACCCAGCCCGTGGACCGGGCGGGCTTCCGGCTGGTGGGCTCGCACACGGACTCGCCCAACCTGCGCGTGAAGCCGAACGCGGCGGTGACGAAGAACGGCTACCAGCAGCTCGGCGTGGAAATCTACGGCGGCGTGCTGCTCCACACCTGGACGGACCGCGACCTGTCGCTCGCCGGCCGCATCATGGTGATGGTGGACGGGCGCCCCCAGCGGCACCTGGTGGACTTCCGCCGGCCGCTGCTGCGCGTGCCCAACCTGGCCATCCACCTCAACCGCGGGGTGAACTCGGAGGGGCTGAAGCTGAACGCGCAGGAGCACATGGTCCCGGTGCTGGGCCTGGAGCGGGCGGGCGCCGTGGAGCTGCACGGGCTGCTGCTGGAGGAACTGGCCAGGGGCGGCGTGAAGGCGCAGGCGGAGGACATCCTCGGCTACGACCTGTGCCTCTATGACTTGCAGCCGTCCACGCGCTCGGGCGCGCACGGCGAGTTCCTCCACGCGCCGCGCCTGGACAACCTGGCGAGCTGCCACGCCAGCCTGTCGGCGCTGCTCTCCAGCAGCGCGCCCCGCGAGGCCACCAGCGGCATCATCCTGTTCGACCACGAGGAGGTGGGCAGCCGCAGCGCGCAGGGCGCCGCGTCGCCGTTCCTGCGCACGCTGCTGGAGCGCCTGACGCTGGCGCACTCCGACGGCAAGCCGGACGCGTTCCACCGCGCCATCGCACACTCGTTCCTGGTGAGCGCGGACATGGCGCACGCCGTCCACCCCAACTACGCGTCCCTGCACGAGCCCAGGCACCAGCCGCACATGGGGGCGGGCCCGGTCATCAAGTCGAACGTGAACCAGTCCTACGCCACGGATGGCGAGTCGTGGGCCTTCTTCACGGCGCTGTGCCGCGAGGCCGGCGTGACGCCGCAGCACTTCGTCACCCGCACCGACCTGGGCTGCGGCAGCACCATCGGTCCCATCTCCGCGGGGCAGCTGGGCATCCGCACGGTGGACGTGGGCAACCCCATGCTCTCCATGCACTCCATCCGGGAGATGGCCTGCGCCACGGACGTGGCGCAGATGGTGGCCGTGCTGAGCCGGCTGTTCGCGTAGGCCGCGCCGGCGCTCAGGAGACCGCGAGCGTCAGCCGGCGCTCGCGGGCCTCGGTCAGCGTGTGCGCGTCCAGCAGCACCGCGTTCTTCTCCGGAGGGGTCAGCGGCTCCACGCCGCCGCCCAGCAGCTTGCGCCGCGCGGAGGCCAGCGCCATGGGCACGGCGGCCGGCGTGGCCTGGGACTCCAGCAGCGCCAGGTGCAGCGCGTGCGCCTTGGCGTCGGAGATGACGCGCTCCACCGCGTCCGTCACCGGCTCCAGCGCGAACTCCTCGGCCACCTCGCGCGCCCGCTCCAGCACGCGGGGCGGCTCCGTCTCCTCGGGGATGACGAGCAGCCCGCGCCGCTCCAGCCACGTCCCCAGCGACGCGCGGGACGTGAAGACGGAGAGGGGGATGGACAGCAGGAGCCCCGCCACCACGGGCGACAGCCACAGCAGCAGCCCGGGCGACAGGAAGTACGCCACCGCGGCCATGCCCCCGCCCACGGCGGTGTGGACGGCGTGCCGGCGGGCCGCCTCGGACCACGGCAGGTCGGCGTCATCGCGCTGCTGGCTGGACCACGTCACCCGGTAGCCCAGCAGCGTGCCGAAGACGAAGTGCGACTGGAACAGCATCATCACCGGCGCCATCAGCGTGGCCAGCACGCTCTCCAGCAGCACGCTCGCCACCAGCCGCGCCCGCCCGCCCATGAGGGCCGCGTCCCGCGGGGTGGCGAGCGCCAGCACCAGCCCGAAGAGCTTGGGGGCGAAGAGCATGGCCATGGACACGGTGAACAGCCGCACGGCGCCCTCGGCGTCGAAGGCCATCGCGTCCGGCGCCAGGTCCTCCAGCAGGTGCGGCTGGGCGAAGGACAGCCACCCGTCGTAGAGGCCCGCCACCAGCCCGGACACCAGGAAGAGCAGCCACAGCGGCGACGCCGCGTAGGACATCACCCCCATTAGGAAGTGGCCCCGGCTGATGGGGTGCAGGCCGCCGGCGGCCACCAGGCTCAGGTGCTGCAGGTTGCCCTGGCACCAGCGGCGGTCTCGCTGCGCGTAGTCCAGCAGGCTGGGAGGCGGCTGCTCGAAGCTGCCGCCCAGCTCCGTCACCAGCCACACGGTGTAGCCCGCGCGGCGCATCAGCGCGGCCTCCACGAAGTCGTGGCTGAGGATGTGGCCGCCGAAGGGCTGTTGCCCGGGGAGCACCGGCAGGCCGCAGTGCTGGATGAAGGCCTCCGTGCGGATGATGGCGTTGTGGCCCCAGTAGTTGGACTCGCCCAGCTGCCACGCCGCCGCGCCCGCTGCCACCACCGGGCCGTACACGCGGCCGGCGAACTGCTGCAGGCGGGCGAAGAGGGTGCTGCGGCCCACGTTCAGCGGCGGCGCCTGGAGGATGCCCACGCGCGGGTTGAGCTCCATCAGCCGCGCCATCGTCACCAGGGTGCGGCCGTCCATCAGGCTGTCGGCGTCCAGCACCACCGTGAAGTCGTAGTGGCGGCCCCAGCGCTCGCAGAAGTCCTGGAGGTTGCCGGCCTTCTTGCCGGTGTTGTCCGTGCGGCGCCGGTAGAAGATGCGGCCCTGGCCTCCCACGCGGCGGCACAGGTCCGCCCACGCCAGCTCCTCGGCGATCCACGCCTCGGGGCGGGTGGAGTCGCTGAGGATGTAGAAGTCGAAGGCGTCCAACTGCCCGGTGGCCGCCACGGACTCGTAGGTGGCCTGCACGTTGGCGAAGACGGAGGCCGGGTCCTCGTTGTGGATGGGCATCACCACCGAGGTGCGCGAGGCGAGCCGCGCGGCGGACTCGTCCGCCGTGGGCCAGCGCAGGCCGGGCAGGCGCTTTCTCACGGCGAGCTGGATGAAGCCGGCCACCGCCGTCCAGAAGGACAGCGCAATCCACCCGAAGCACAGGATGAAGAACGCCAGCAGCACCCCTTCCGGGACGGTGGTGCCGCGCGCGCTCAGCAGGCGGTGCATCTCCCACGTGCCCGCGGCGGTGGACACGGCGGCCAGCCCCAGGACGAGGACACGCCGGATGCCGGCGCTCTCCGGTGAGAACGAATGAGCGTGCATGGCGGGACCTGGCGAAGGGCCTCCGGGGCGGAGGGCGGCGTCAGCGGGAGATGGACATGCCGGGCTCGCCGGCGCGCAGCCAGCGGCGCAGCCGCTCACCCAGCGGCCACAGCACCAGCTGCTGCTCCGGCATCTGCGTGACGACCTGCGCCGGGGTCGGCACGGGCACCGAGGCGCGCAGGGCGCGGGCCAGCTCGCGCGGCACCGCGTCCCGCGTGAGGACGGCGGCGCCGAAGCGGGCGCCATCGCAGAGGACGAAGGCCGCGCGGCCCTGCGTCAGCAGCCGGCCGTCGCCCACCACGTCCATGTCCAGCACGCGCGTCAGCCACGTCTCCATGCGCGCCCGGGCCAGGGCCACCGCGGCCTGCGGCTTCACGTTGGACGCGGTGACTCCTTCCAGCGCCCAGGCGGCCAGCGCGGCCAGGTCCTCGGCGGCTTCGAAGCCGAAGCCCTGGAAGAAGGCGTCGAGCGCCACGCACGTCTCCGGACGGAACCACGCAGGCGTCACGGAGGGGCAGGTGTTCGGCGTCGTCACGGAATCCATAGATAGCTCCAGGTCTCGGTGAGGGTCTCCGAACCGCGCCGCAGGAAGGCGCGCAGCTCGATGGGTTCGCTGGTTCCGTCGGGCTCCAGCTCGAAGGTGGTGCGCCAGCCACCGGAGGGCTCATGGCGCTGGATGGTGGAGCGCAGCACCTGCCCCTTGGCGGCGGTGATGACGGCCTCCACCGGCCCGTCCTCGGCGCGGGCGGTCCGCGAGAAGTCGAGGATGAAGCGGCGCGTGGCGGGCGTGACGCCCTCGCCCACGGGCATGCCCGGGGTGATGGCGGAGGCGATGCGCGTGGAGGTGACGACGCCGCCAGTGCTCTCCCAGGGCGACTGGGCGCCCCAGTGCAGGCGGTAGGCGACGCGCAGCGGCGTGCCCGGCACGAGCGGCGCGTCCGGCACCCAGAAGGCGACGATGTTGTCGTGCGTCTCGTCCGGCGTCGGAATCTCCACCAGCCGCACCGCGCCGGGGCCCCACTCGCCCACGGGCTCCACCCAGGCGCTGGGGCGCCGCTCGTAGTGGGCCTCCAGGTCCTCGTAGTTGTGGAACGCCGTGTCCCGCTGCAGCAGGCCGAAGGCGCGCGGGCTGTCCGCGCGGAAGCTGGAGGTGCGCACCTGCCGCGGGTTCTGAAGCGGGCGCCACAGCTGCTCGCCGTCGTAGGTCCAGACGAAGAGGCCGTCCGAGTCGTGGACCTCCGGCCGGAAGTCGTCGAACCGGGCCCGGTCGTTCTCACCGAACAGGTACATGCTGGTGAGCGGCGCTACGCCCAGGTTCTCGATGGCGCGGCGGGAGAAGAGCGTGGCCTCCACCTCCATCACCGTGCGCGTGCCGGGGATGATGGTGAAGCGGTAGGCGCCGGTGATGCTGGGGCCGTCCATCAGCGCGTGCACCACCACCCGGTCCGCGCCGGACGCCGGGCGCTCCAGCCAGAACTCGCGGAACGCGGGGAACTCCTCGGGGCTCGGCTGCGCGGTGTCGATGGCGACGCCACGCGCGGACAGGCCGTAGAGGTTGCCCTGGCCCAGCGAGCGGAAGTAGCTGGCGCCCTGGAACACCGCCACCTCGTCGAAGATGTCCGGGCGGTTGAGCGGGTGGTGGAAGCGCAGGCCCGCGAAGCCGTCCACGCCGCTGCGGGGCAGGGCCGTCTTGTTGACGACCTTGCCGTAGCTGAAGAGGTCCTGGGAGAAGCGCAGCGGCTGCGAGCGTCCCGCCTCCACGACGTTCATCGCCACCGGCGAGGGGAAGAGGAAGCCGGGGTGGAAGAACTGCACCTGGAAGGGCAGGCCCGCGTCGCGCCAGTACGCCCGCTCCGGACGGAAGCGGATGTCGCGGTACTGGTCGTAGTTGAGCTGGGTGTACGCCTCCGGCAGCGACTTCGGCGGCGGCAGGTAGGGCTGGGCCGCCAGCGCTCGCGCGCGCTCCACCACCGTCGCCGTGGAGAAGGCCGTCGTGCCCTTCATGGACGGGGGCTTGGGCTTCACCGAGGTGGGCTCGCGCGCCACCGCGGCGCCGCTCGACGCCACCGCCACCGCGCACAGCCACGGCGCACCCAGCCTCAACGCTTTCTGCCGCAACGACGTCACGTCCGAGTGCCTCCGTGTGAGTAGGGGCGCCGCCCCGACCGCACGCGCCGCGTGGACACGCGGTGCGGCGCGTCAGTGCTTCAGCAACCCGCGTACCAGCACGGCTCACTTGAATCCGTCACGGGAAAATCGCTGTGATTCCAGTACGTTATGTGCTTGGGGGTGTCGCTGGTTCCAGGAAAACCGGATCGCGTCCCCCAGGGGGTGAACGGTTCCCGGCCCACGGGTCTGGGAGGGTGGGGAGGATAGGGACAGGGGCTTCGGGGGCCTGTCCAAATCTTCCACAGGTCGACAATTCGCTACGCGTGCGCGAGGCGTTCCTGGATCAGGGAGAGGAGTTCCCTGCCAGCGAAGGGCTTTTCTAGATGTGGGCTGGGCACCGACTCCAGGAAGGTGCGGGCCTGCTGTGTCACCGCGCCGCCGGTGAGGAAGATGACCCGCTCGGCCTGCTCGGGGTGGCGGGCGCGCAGGGCGGCATAGAAGTCCATCCCGCTCATGCCGGGCATCATCAGGTCGCAGAAGATGACGTCGAAGCGCTCACCGGCCTCGATGCGGTCCAGGGCCTCCTGGGCGCGGGTGGCGAGGGTGACGTCATGGTGCGGCCCCAGGGTGCGCCCCAGCGCCGTGCACACGCGCGGCTCGTCGTCCACCACCAGCAGGCGTCCGCGCTTCTCCATGGGAGCGGGCGGCAGTGGAGGCGGTGGGCCCGCCGCCCGCTGGGAGGACGGCAGCAGCACCTGGAAGGGGGCGCCCCTGCCTGCCTCGCTGGTTTCGAGGGGGGACCCGAGGACCTGCCGGATGTCCACTTCCGCGCGCTCCGCTGGGCCCATCCGGCTGTTCGATTTCAAGTCCTGGACGACGCCGCGCACCGTGCCCATGCGCTCCTCGCGCCGGGCGTGGCGGCGGCTGGCGAGCTCCAGCCGCAGCGCCAGCTCCTCGTCGTCCAGCGGCCACGTCAGCAGGTCATCCGCACCGGCGTTCAGCGCGGGCCGCAGCGCGCCCAGCCCGCCGCGGTGTCCCACGAGCATCAGCACCGACGCCTCCGCGCCGGGGAGGCTGCGCAGCGCGCGCACCAGCGGGACGCGGGAGACGTCTTCCCGCGCGTCCACGAACACGAGTCCGCAGGTGCCACCGCGCCAGGCTGCTGGCACGTCAGCCTCCCGCGTCACGGAGAGCACCGTGTGTCCCTGCTCACGCAGCCGGGACTCGAGTGGCGCCAGGTCCGCCCCTCCCCCCTGGGTGACAATCAGGACGCGCATGGGACTCCTCGCGAAGACAGCCATGTATCGTGACACGGCGTCTGGTGTTGGAGAAGCGGGGGCCGAGCGGGGATGCCGTGGAGGTGACGAATCGCCCGGGCTGTTACACTGTCCGCTGGACCGTGGTGGACCGGTGGAGATTGGGGGAGCGCATGGACCGGTGGGGCGTGGATGACAAGGCAGCCAGCGAGCCGCAGAAGCCGCCGCCGCTGCCGGTTCAGGTGCCCCGGCGGAACTTCGAAGGACTCTTCGTCCATGCGCTGAGGCCCCAGGGGGCCTTCGCCCAGTCGCTGAGAGACGTTGGCTACGACATGGACGCGGCGCAGGAGTACTACCCGCTCACGGTGTGGCGCGCGGCGCTGGGCGTGGCCCGCCGTCATGCCTACGCGGCGCAGACGCCCGAGGCGGCCAACCGCGCCCTGGGGCACCGCTACGTGGACGGCTTCGCGCAGACGCTGGTGGGCCGCATCTTCGCCACCGCCGCGCCACTGCTGGGGACGGAGCGGTGTCTGACGCGGCTGCCCACGTACCTGCGCGCGGGCCGCGAGGACATGAAGATGCTGCTGGAGCCGGTGCAGGCGGGGGAGTGGCGCATCCGCGTCGTGGACCCGGACCCGCTGCCGGACTTCGTCGCGGGGGTGGTGGAGGCCGTCCTCCGGCGCACCCAGGTGACGCCGCAGGTGGACGTGCTGGAGCGGCAGGTTTCGGGGTACGTGCTGCGCGTGTGGTGGACCGGCGCCTGAGCGGGCCCTGGGCCCCGGCCGTCCGGACCACGCCCGGCCAGGGAGGCGGCGGCCCGCCGTGCGCCGCGCAGTTGTGATTGGCTGCGGAGTGTCCAGTCGTTAAACGTGCCACCCGTATGCACAAGACCCACCTCGCCGGTGCGCGCACGCACAACCTGAAGGACCTGTCGGTCGACCTCTCGGAAGGAGAGTTCGTCTGCGTCACCGGCGTCTCCGGCGCTGGCAAGTCGAGCCTGGCGCTCGACACCCTCTACGCCGAGGGGCAGCGGCGCTTCGTGGAGAGCTTCAGCCCGTACGCCCGCCAGTTCCTCGAGCGGCTGGAGCGGCCGCCGATGGACGCGCTGGAGCCCGTGGCCGCCGGTGTGGCGGTGGACCGGCGCGCGCCGGTGAAGAGCTCGCGCTCCACGGTGGCCACGCTGGCGGACGTGGAGCCGTACCTGTCCGCGCTCTTCACCCGCGAGGCGGTGCCCGTCTGTGGAGCCTGCGGCGTGGAGGCGGTGCGCACCGACGCGCGCGTGGCGGCGGCCGCGGCCATCCGCGAGCACCCCGACGCGCAGGCCGTCCTCACCTTCCCGCTGCGCATCCCCGACACGGCGGCCTTCCTGGACGCGCGGGCCCGGCTGCTCAAGGACGGCTACCACCGGCTGATGGTGCAGGGCGAGGTGAAGGAGCTGGAGTCGCTCCGGCCCGCCGAGGCGACCGACCCGGCCGGCGTGGCGCGCGTGGTGGTGGACCGGGTGAAGCTGACGGGCGCGCAGCTGTCGCGGGTGACGCAGGCACTGGAGGACGCGTGGTCCCGCGCGGACGGCGAGGCGCACCTGTTCGTTCCCGGCCAGAGCGCCCCCCACCGGCTGCGGCGCGGCCTCGTGTGCCCGAAGTGCGCGGTGGAGTTCGAGCCCGCGCGGCCCGGCCTCTTCAGCTACCAGTCCCCGGTGGGCGCGTGCGCCGCGTGCCGTGGGTTCGGCCGCACCATCGGCATCGACTGGGGCAAGGTGATTCCGAACCCCGAGCTGAGCCTGGCCCAGGGCGCCATCCGCCCCTGGTCCGGCCCGTCCACGTCGTGGGAGCGGGGCATGCTCCAGCGCTGGTGCCAGGCGCGGCGCATCCCCTGGGACAAGCCCTGGGGCGCGCTGACGCCCGCGCAGCGCGAGTCGGTGCTGGAGGGGGAGGGCGACTATGACGAGGGGCGCGCGTACCCGGGCGTGCGCGCGTGGTTCCGGTGGATGGAGGGCCGCACGTACAAGATGCACGTGCGCGTGCTGCTGGCCCGCTACCGCGCCTATTCGCTGTGCGAGAGCTGCGGCGGCGGGCGCCTCAACGCGCAGGCGCGCGCGTACCGCGTGGGCGGGCTGGACCTGCCCTCATGGCACCACCTGGAGCTGACGGACGCGCTGGCCCGGCTGGACGCGCTGCGCACCACGACGGGGCAGGGCGAGCTGGCGCGGCGCGAGCTGGCGGGCCGGCTGCGCTACCTCCAGCGGGTGGGCCTGGGCTACCTCACGCTGGACCGGCCCGCGCGCACGCTGTCGGGCGGCGAGGCGCAGCGCGTCTCCCTGACGGCCGCGCTGGGCACGTCCCTCACGGGCGCGCTCTTCGTGCTGGATGAGCCCACCGTGGGCCTGCACCCGGGCGACGTGCCGCCGCTGACGGAGGCCATCGCCGAGCTGGCGGAGCGGGGCAACATCGCGCTGGTCATCGAGCATGACCCGCTGATCATCCGCTCGGCGCATCGCGTGCTGGAGCTGGGCCCCGGGGCGGGAAAGCAGGGGGGCCAGCTCGTCTTCGATGGCACGCCGGAGGCCCTGGCGAAGAAGGGGGACCTGCCCACGGGCCGGCTGCTGGCGGGCATGGACACGGAGGCGCGCACGCCGCGCCCGCGCACCGGGGAGCTGGTGATTCGGGGCGCCCGCGAGCACAACCTCAAGGACCTGACGGTGCGCGTGCCCCTGGGCGTGATGTGCGCGGTGACGGGGCCCAGCGGCTCGGGCAAGAGCACGCTGATGGACGAGGTGCTGTACCGGCACCTGGCGCGGCGGCTGGGCGTGAAGGACGTGGAGGCCCCCGGCGCCGTGGATGCGGTGGAGGGCATGGAGGCGGTGAAGGCCGTCACCCTGGTGGACCAGTCCCCGCTGGGCCGGACGTCGCGCGGCAACGCGGCCACGTACACCAAGGCGTGGGACCGGCTGCGCGAGCGCTTCGCCTCCGAGCCCGACGCCGAGGTGCGCGGCCTCACGGCGGCGCACTTCTCTTTCAACGTGGACAAGGGGCGCTGCGAGGCCTGCGCGGGGGAGGGCTACGAGACGGTGGAGATGCAGTTCCTCGCCGACGTGGCGCTGCTGTGCGCGGTGTGCCGTGGCCGGCGCTTCAAGGAAGAGGTGCTCGCCGTCCGGCACCAGGGCTTCAGCGTGGCCCAGGTGCTGGAGATGACGGTGGCCGAGGTGCTCCAGCACTTCGGCGGCGACGCGGCCCTCCAGCGCACGCTGGGGCCGGTGGCGCGGCTGGGCCTGGGCTACCTGCCGCTGGGGCAGCCGCTGTCCACGCTGTCGGGCGGCGAGGCGCAGCGCCTGAAGCTGGCGCGGGCGCTGGCCAGCGAGGCGGCGGGGACGCTGTTCCTCATCGACGAGCCCAGCGCGGGCCTGCACGCGGAGGACGTCCGGCACGTCATCGCGGCGCTGCACGCGCTCGTGGACCGCGGCGCGAGCGTGCTCGTGGTGGACCACGACGTGGCGGTGATGAAGGCCTCGGACTGGGTCATCGACCTGGGGCCGGTGGGCGGGCGCGACGGCGGCCGGCTGGTGGCCGAGGGGACGCCGGCGGACGTGGCGCGGGGCCGTGG
>JAFAAN010000031.1 GCA_023426545.1 Pseudomonadota bacterium | reverse complement strand
GCCGTCGCGGCCGTGGCAACCGCGCTGCCGAGGCGGGCGCCGCGGGCGAAGCGGGTGCCGCCGGGGGCACGGGCGAAGCGGGTGAGGTTGCCGCGGGCGGTGCCGCAGAGGCGGGCGCCGTCGCCGGAAGCGCTGGCGAAGCGGGTGAGATTGCCGCAGAGGCGGGCGCCGTCACTGGCAGCGCTGGCGAAGCGGGCGAGGTTTCCGCCGAGGCGGGTGCCGTCGCCGGCAGCGCTGGCGAAGCGGGTAAGGCTGTAGCTGCCGGTGCCGCAGAGGCGGGGGCTGGCGATGCCGCCGCGACGGCTGGTGCCGCGGGCGCTGGCGAGGCCGCCGCGACGGCTGGTGCCGCGGGCGCTGGCGATGCCGTCGTGGTCGGTACCGAGGTGGGCACGCAGCGAGCGCCGGGTGTTGCCACTACTGACGTCACAGGTGGAGCGAGCGCCGAAAGCGCCGTGGCTGCCTCGGGGACTCCGGGTGAAGTAGGGGCTTCCTCTGGCACTCCGGCTGGCGCGGACGCCAGCGAGGTTGCCGCTGGGGCACCGGGCGAGGCGAGCGCAGTCTCCGGCGAGGTTTCCGCCACCAACGCGCTCCCGGGTGAAGTCCCTGCCGTTTCCCTGGCTTCAGGTGGAGCGGACGCTGGTGATACCAGCGCTGCCGCCCCGGTCGGTGCGGGCTCGGCCGCCCCTGGGACGGCCGTCGCTGCCGAAGCCGGAGTGACGGACGCCGCCGTCACCCAGGCCTCCGGTACGACCGAGGCTCCGGAGCATCCGAGGGGCACGCGCACGGATGCAGGCGCGGGCGCGTCGGCCACGCAGGCCGAGGCGGCTGCGGCCTCCAGCGAGACTGCCTCCCCGCCAGGCGAGGGAGAGCCGTCCCCGGATACGGTCAAGGCCACCGGTGGCTCGTCCGGGGAGCGCGATAGCTGACGCGGCGCTCCAGGAGGTGAGGGATTGCCCGGCGCAGGCGCTCCCCAGGTGTTACCCTGGAGAGCGATGAAGCCGGCTCTGTTCCTCGCCTCCTGCGTGGTCCTGCTCGGTGCCTGCCGTTGGCAGGCGCCGCGCTATCCGGTGGCGCCGGTGGAGCTTTCCGGGGCCACCCTGCAGGACAACGCCCTCCTGGGGCTGGCACCCGAGGGCGTGGCCACGCTCTTTACGCGCGCCCTCAAGGATTCGGGGCGTTTCGAACAGAAGGGCGCGGATGCGCCTCGTGAGGAGCGCCCGTGGCGTCTCACGTTGGATGTGCCCTTCACGCGTGAGGTGCTGAAGGACGGCGACCCTCGAAGCTTCGCGGAGGTGGGCGCCAATCTGGTCCTGGAGCGCTTCGGCGGGCACCTGCCCCAGCGCTACGAACTGGTGGGGCTTGGCGAAGCCCCCGTCGAGGAGGACTCGCCCGCCGGACGGCAGAAGGCCATGCGCACCGCGCTGGCCAACGTGCTCCACCAGGTGACCGAGTCCACGGTCATGCAGCTGACCGCGCTGGACCGCACGGACGACGAGCTGGTGATCGACCTCAAGGCCACGGACGCGCGGGTGCGGGAGTTCAGCCTCCGCACGCTGGCGGAGCGGCAGCACCCCGCGGCGGCCCCGCTGCTCATCGAGCGGCTCAAGGAATCGACCGATGCGGAGACGGTGCGCAAGACGATGGGAGCGCTCGTGGAGATGAAGGCGGGGGCCTCGGTGCCGGTGCTCATCGACCTGGCGCGGGGGCGCGACCTGGGGTTCGTGCAGGAGATCGTCTTCGCGGTGGGCGAAATCGGCGGGCCCGAGGCAGAGGCCTACCTCTACACGATGGCGCAGGGGCATGATGCCCCCGCCGTCCAGGCCGCCGCGCAGCAGGCGCTGGACACGCTCTACGCATCACGTAAGCACTCACCCGCGGAGGCGCGCGGCCCAGGCCGTGCGGACTGACATCGAGATGAAGCGTTCATTCGGCGTGGGCGGAGCCGTGGTGCTCGCGGCCCTGGTGCTGGGCACCGGTTGTTCCAAGAACGTGGAGGCGGTCGCGGACACGGGGGCCAGCGGTGACGACGTGTCCGCGTACTACCCGCTCGCGGTGGGCAATCGCTGGACGTACCGGATCAACGGCCGCGACGACAAGGAAGTCACGGTGGAGATCCTCAAGGAAGAGGCGGGCGTCTTCCACGACAACCAGGGTGGCCAGCTCTCCCACGATGGCTATGGCCTGAGGGACCCCAAGCGCTACCTGCTGCGCGGCCCGTTGAAGACGGGTCACGCATGGACGAACGTGGTGTCCGTGTCGTCCACGGAGCGCTACCGGATCGTCCAGGCCGGCGAGTCCTGCCAGACGCCCGCGGGGACCTTCCCGCACTGTGTCCAGGTGGAGGGCCGCAACCGGGTGGATGCCAAGGCCACGCTCGTGAACACCATGACGTTCGCGCCGGGCGTCGGCGTGGTGCGCATCGAGATGGCCGTGGAGACCAACGGGCAGCTCATGCCGCAGACGTCCTTGGAGCTGACGGCCTGGCAGCTCCGCGATGGTTCCGCGCCTCCCTCGGGCTGACAGGCCGGCCGAGACTCCTCACGAGGTGACGCCGTGGCCGCCAACGCGAACGAGCAGACCCAGGAAGAGCTCATCCTGAGCTTCCTCTCCGAGAGCGGAGGGGGCTACACGTCCGGCGAGGCGCTCTCCAACAAGCTGGGCCTGTCCCGCACGGCGGTGTGGAAGCACGTGGAGTCCCTTCGGGCGAAAGGCTACCGCATCGAAGCGGTGCCTGCCCGGGGCTACCGGCTGGTGTCGGTGCCCGACCGGCTGACCTCGCTCGAGGTCACGCCCCTGCTGGACACGAATGAGCTGGGCCGCACCATCCACCATTTCGAGTCGCTGCCTTCCACCAACGAGAAGGCCTTCCGGCTGGCGCAGGACGGCGCGGAGCACGGCGAGGTGGTGGTGGCCGAGCAGCAGACGGCGGGCAAGGGCCGGCGGGGTCGCACCTGGGTCTCCCCGCCGGGGCTCAACCTGTACTTCTCCGCCATCCTGCGCCCGGAGCTTCCTCCGCAGCGCGCGCCGGAGCTGACGCTGGTGGCCGCCGTGGCGCTGGCGGAGGCGCTGCGCGACGCTGGCGCGGACGCCGCCATCAAGTGGCCCAATGACGTCCAGGTTGGCGGGCGCAAGGTGGCGGGCATCCTCACCGAGCTCTCCGCGGAGCCCGAGCGCGTCCACTTCGTCGTGGTGGGGGTGGGGGTCAATCTCAACTCCCGGGCGGAGCATTTCCCGGAGGAGCTGCGCGCCACGGCCACGTCCCTGTCGCTCGCCCTGGGGCAGCCCGTTCCCCGGGCCCGATTCGCGGCCTCGCTCTGGACGCGGCTGGAGCAGTGGTTGGACGTCTACCTGGAGACGGGCTTCGACGCGGTGCGCGCCCGCTGGAAGGCCTTGTCCTCCACGCTGGGGCAGGACGTGCTGGTGCGCACGGACCGGCAGGAGCTTCGGGGCAGGGCCGAGGACATCGATCCGTCCGGGGCGCTCCTGGTCCGGACGGAGGGGGGCTCGCTCGAACGGGTGTTGGCGGGCGACGTGGAGCAGCTTCGGCCGCGAGGCTAGAGTGCGTGGTGTGATGCTCCTGGCCATCGATGTCGGCAATACCAACACCGTTCTCGGTGTGTTCGAGGGCCGGCGCCTGCTCGACCACTGGCGCGTGGAGACCAACACGCGCCGCACTTCTGACGAGTACGGCATCATGGTGCGCCAGCTCTTCACCCACCGGGGCATCGACCCGGCGCGGGTGACGGCGGTCGCGGTGTCCAGCGTGGTGCCGCCGCTCCAGACCAACCTGGAGATGATGAGCGAGCGGTACTTCCGCATCCGCCCCATGTTCGTCGGGCCCGGCGTGAAGACGGGCATGCCCATCCTCTACGACAACCCCCGGGAGGTGGGCGCGGACCGCATCGTCAACGCGGTGTCCGCGTACGAGAGGCACCACGCCGGCGTGCTGGTGGTGGACTTCGGCACCGCGACGACGTTCGACGCGGTGTCTCCGAAGGGGGAGTACCTGGGGGGCTGCATCTGCCCGGGCATCAACATCTCCATGGAGGCGCTCTTCCAGAACGCCTCCAAGCTGCCGCGCGTGGAGTTCGCGCGGCCGCCTCACGTCATCGGGCGCAACACGGTGCACTCCATGCAGGCCGGGCTCGTCTACGGCTTCGTCGCCATGGTGGATGGCATCTGTGCCCGCATGCAGGCCGAGCTGGGCTTTCCGGTGAAGGTCGTCGCCACCGGAGGGCTCGCGGCGCTGGTGGCCAGCGAGTCGAAGGCCATCCACCTGGTGGATGAGTTCCTCACGCTCGAGGGGCTGCGCATCATCTACGGAAGGAATCACGCGTCATGACCACTGCCGCTCCCAACAACGTCCCGGCGCCGCCTCCGGGCTGTCCCTTCGACGCGGAGTTCCTTCCGCCCAACCTGCGCAAGCACGTGGACCCGGCCGCGCCGGTGCCGCTGCGCATGATGGCGGCCAAGTCGCTCATCCCGCTGGGGCCCTCGGACATGCTGGGCGCGCTCTTCATGCTCACGTTCGACCCGGACCCGGCCGTGCGCGAGACGGTGGTGAAGACGGCGGCCTCGCTGCCGGACAGGATCCTTGGCTCCGCGCTGCGTGACGAGGAGGTGCAGCCGCCCGTGCTCGGGTACTTCCTGGGCCTCGTCAAGGGCAACGAGACCTACGCGGAGATGCTGGTCCTCAACGCCAGCACGCCGGACGAAGCGGTGGCGGACGTGGCGAAGGACTGCGGTCCGAAGCTGGCGGAGATCATCGGGCAGAACCAGCTCCGCCTGCTGCGCCACGAGGACATCCTGCGGAGCCTCTGCGCCAACGCGAACGCGCCGGTGTCGCTCATCGACAACGTCTGCGACTTCGCGGTGCGCAGCGGGCTGTCGCTGGTGGACGTGCCGCAGATGAAGGCCGCGCGGGTGCGCGTCTTCGGTCCCGAGGCCGCCGAGTCGCCGCCGCCGCAGGGCCCCACCGCGGAGGAGGTGCTTCAGGAGTTCCAGGAGGCCGCGGACGAGTCCGCCGCGCCCATGGAGGAGGGCAAGCGGATGACGCTGGCCCAGCGCATCATGCGCATGTCCATCTCCGAGAAGATCAAGCTGGCCACGCTGGGCAACAAGGAAGCCCGCACCGCGCTCCTCCGCGAGACGAACAAGCTGGTGGCGGTGGCCGCCATCCGCAGCCCACGCATCACCGACGGCGAGGTGCTCGCGTGCGCGGGCAACCGCGCGATGATGGATGACGTGCTGCGCGTCATCTACAACAACCGCGAGTGGACGAAGAACCAGAAGGTGCGGCTGGCGCTGGTGAAGAACCCCAAGGTCCCGCTCACCGTGACGATGAAGTTCCTCAACTCGTTCCGCGACGCGGAGCTGAAGGACCTCAGCCGGGACAAGAACGTGCCCGCCGCCGTGCAGTCCTTCGCGAAGAAGCTGCACGAGAAGAAGACGACGCCGAAGAGGCAGGGGTAAGGCGGGCGGGCGGCACCCGGGCGCTTCTGGGCCCGGGCACGCGGCCCGCGGTGGGGTGGCTCAGGCCGCGGCCTCGCTGGCGTCGTCCGCCACGGTGGAGGCCGGCTCGTCCAGGAGCTGCTGGGCGATGGCGAGCGCCTTCTTCGTCTTCTCCCGCAGCTTCTCCTCGTTCTTGATGCGCGCGTACAGCCGCGTCACGCGCTCCTCGTTCCGGGCCGTGGTGGTCTCCAGCTCGGCGATGCGGCGGCGCAGCTCGTCGGCCTCGTCGGTGGCGCGGGAGCTCTGCTCGGACAGCTCCACCTGGGCCTGGCCCAACTGGATGCGGAGCTCCTCGGCCTCACGCTGCGCGGCCTCCACCTGGGCGCGCAGACCCTCGGCGGCCTCCTGCGCGGCGTGGACGTCGGCCTCCAGCTGGCCCGTGCGAGCGCGCAGCTCCTCCAGTTCGGTGGCGTAGGCGTGCGCCTGGGCCTGGTGCTGGTCCAACTCCGCCTGGAGCGCGGTGAGCTGCGCGGAGGCGCCGCGGGCCTCTTCCTTGGCGGAGGCGAGCTGCTGGTCCACGCGCCTGCGCTCCGCGGCGAGCGACTCCGCGCGCGCGCTCAGCGTCTTGAGCTGGGCGTCGCGCTGCGCGAGCTCGGACTCGGAGGCGCTGGCCTTCTGCTCCAGCTCCAGGCCCTGGTCCTTGAGCTCCAGAATCTCCTGATCCTTCTGGTTCAGCTCCGTCTTGAGGCGGAGGATCTCCTTGTCCTTCTTGTTGGCCGCGTCGCGGAGGGCGAAGGTGTCCTTGTCGTTCCTGCCGGAGGAGGCGCGGGCCGCTTCCAGCTCCGTGGCCTGGCTCTCCAGTTGAGTCTCCAGCTCACGCACGCGCTCCTCCGCGTGGGACGCCGCGCCGCGTGAGTCGTCGAGTTCGGCTTGGAGCTCGGCCACCTTCGCGCGGAGGCTGCGCAGCTCCGTGGCATCGATGGCGGGGGCCGCCGGCATGGGCGGCGGGGCAGGGCGGGGCGCGGCGGCGGGCCGGGTGGGGACCGGGGGAGGCGGCGCGACGGCGCGGGGCGGCTCCGCCGGGGCGATGAAGCCGATCACCGTCTTCTCGGAGTCGTCCAGGGCGTCCAGCGGGTCGTCCGCGTCGGTGCCCAGCCCGTCCAGCGTGGAGAAGTCCTCCTCGGCTCCCTCCACCACCGGCTCGGGGGGCGCCACGACGACCTCCTCCTCGAAGGAGGGCGCGTCCTCGAAGGACGACGTCTCCTCGAAGGAGGGGGTCTCCTCGGGGGCGGACAGGTCGCCAAAGGCAGCGTCGAGGTCCAGCTCCTCGCCGGTGACGGACGGATCTTCGGTGGCGTCGACGGAGATCTCCTCACCGAAGTCCGCCGTCATCGGCTCGTCACCGAGCGCGTCCAGCGTGAGGCTCTCGTCGACGAGATCCTCGGTGGCGGGCAGCTCAGGGAAGCCGATCAGCGCGCCCACGCCGTTGACCAGCTCCTCCGGGTCCACCGGCTTGGCGACGTACTCGTCGGCGCGCGCCTTCAGCTTGCGGTGCTGCACGAAGCCGTCCGGGTTGCCGATGATGACGATGGGGGTGTTCTTGAGGTCGTCGTCCTTCTTCAGCTTGCCGCAGATCAGATAGCCGTTCTGGCCCGCCGACAGGTCCACCGCGAGCACCACGAGGTCTGGCCGGTCCCTGCGGATCTGCTCCACGCTGCCCTTGCCGTCCGTCGTCTCCTCGACCGAGAAGCCCCGGCCCTCCAGGGCCGAGCGAAGGGAGGCGGAGAGCGCGGTGTCGCTTTCGACGATCAGGATTTTCTTCGACATGGAGGGACGGCCCGTCCTGGTATGCGGCGCGCACCAGCGCCTGACTGGCCGCGACGCGCAAGGAGAGAAGGTGCGTCGAGGCTATCGGCCATGCGCGGGAGCGTCAATGTTCGGACCGGGCGGAATTCCGGCCGGCTGGGCAGCGAGCGAGCGCCGTCACGCAGCCGACGTTTCCATCACGACGGGGTGCTACTGAGGGTACGTCACCGGCTCGATGGAGACGGCGGGGCGGGAGTACTGCGGCCGTGGCGTGGGAGGCAGCGAGTACTGCGGCTCATCGGACTCCGGCGACGCGCTCTTGCGCGCCAACTTCTCGCCGCTGTCGCGCTCGGCGAGCATCCGGCGGATGTCGCCTTCGTCCATGTCCGTCACCATCTCGTAGACGATTTCGTCATCACGCCAGGTGACGACGTTGAAGCCCTGCGCGGAGTCCACTTCCACGGCTTGAAGGGCCTGGAGTCTCGGGATGGCGGACTCGTCATCGCCAGGGAGCACGAACACGCCCAGGCGGCGGCTCGGCTCACCTTCATTGTCCGGCAACGTCTCGTAGCTGATGTAAGCGACTTCGCGGCCGTTGAGGATGGAGATGCGCCCACCCAGCGGCTTCGCCTTCGGGAGCTGCGGAACGGTGATGCGGTGGTCCACCTTGTCCTTGAACCACTCCTCCACCTGCTCGGTCGCGTTGGAGGCAATTTCGAAGGGGAGCGCCTTGCTCTTGCTGTGGCGCTGGACGGCTTCCATCCGCGCGGCGCTCAGGCGCTGTTCGCTATGGAACGCGGCCCAGCCTCCACCCACCGTCACCACCACCAGCGCCATGGCCCCCGCGCGGAGCCAAACCCCCACCTGGGCCCGGCGCTGCTCCTGTTTGAGGCCTACCTGGATGGTGGCCCGGAGTGAAGCGGGGGCCTGCATGCCCGACACGGAGTGGCGCGCGGCGCGGCGCAGCGCCTGCTGCATCTGCTTCTCTTCCTCCGCGCGGCGCCGACAGTCGGCGCACCCGGAGAGGTGGGTTTCGAGGTCCACCCGCTCCTCGGGCTGAAATTCGCCGTCGAGGTACGGATACAGCAGGCGTTCGAGGTCCTGGCAGTTCATGGCGCGCGCTAGGAACTCGTTTCTACCCCGTCTTCTTCCTGTGGCGATACTCTTCCAGGTCGGCGGGGGCCTTCACCGCGTCGCCCTCATGACGGAACACGCCCTGGCCCTCGGCGTACTCGCGCAGGTTCTTCTGCAGGAGCTTGCGCCCGCGGAAGAGGCGGCTCATCACCGTGCCGACGGGGCACTCGAGGATCTCGGCGATCTCCTTGTAGGAGAACTCCTGGAGGTCCGCGAGGATGACCACCAGCCGGAAGTCGATGGGCAGCGAGTCGATGGCCCGCAGCACGTCGTCCGACAGCAGCCGGTCGAAGAAGTACTGCTCGGGGTTGGCGGCGAAGTCCGTCGCGTCCCGGCTCACGAAGCGCTCGTGCACGGCCTCCCGCTCCACGCCCTCCACCACCGTGCGCTCCTTCACCTTGCGCCGGTAGCGGTTGATGAACGTGTTGGTGAGGATCTTGAAGAGCCAGGCCTTGATGTTCGTTCCGCGCTCGAACTTGTCGAAGAAGCGGTAGGCCCGCATGCAGGTGTCCTGCACCAGGTCCTCTGCGTCACGCTCGTTCTTCGTCAGGCGCAGGGCTGCTGAGTAAAGCGGGTCCAGGTGCGCGAGCGCCAGCTCTTCGAATTCCTGCTTCGTCCGGTTGGGTTGTCTGAAATCCAACATGTCCCGCCTTCCAAGGGCCCGAAACAAAAGGGGAATGAGTTGTCGCTTACCCGTCAAATGTATGCACGGGAACAATCAGGGCAACAACGGCATCCCACGATACCCGCCCGCACGCCCGCTTCGGGAATACACGACGCCGGCAGGGGAAACATATTCCCTACCAGAGATAACGGGTGGGGAGGCCGGATGTCGCCATCCGAACCTCCCTGCCAGGAATCGCGTTGCCCGCCCGCCTACCAGGCTTACTTGCGGCCGGCGAGCGCGTCCGCGATGGGCATGTAGGTATAACCCATGTCCTTCGCGACGGCCTCATAGGTGACGTGGCCGTTGTAGGTGTTCATCGCATGTGAGAGGGCGCGGTCCGACTTCACCGCCTCCACCAGGCCCATGTCGGCGATCTTCCGCGACCAGGGGAGGGTGACGTTGGTGAGGGCGTAGGTGGACGTCTGCGGCACGGCGCCGGGCATGTTGGCGACGCAGTAGTGGACGACGCCGTGGACCTCGAACGTGGGGTTGTCGTGGGTGGTGGGCTTGCAGGTCTCGATGCAGCCGCCCTGGTCCACGGCCACGTCCACCACCGCGGAGCCCGGGGTCATCTCGGAGATGAGGGCGTTGGAGACGAGCTTCGGGGCCTTGCGGCCGGGGATGAGCACCGCGCCGACCACGAGGTCCGCCTCGCGCACGGAGCGGCTGATGTTCTCCGAGTCGGACGCGAGCACGCCGACGCGGCCGAGGAACACGTCGTCCAGGTACGTGAGGCGCTCCATGTTGACGTCGATGATGGTGACCTCGGCGCCCATGCCCACCGCCACCTTGGCGGCGCACAGCCCCACCACGCCGCCGCCGATGATGGTGACGCGGCCACGGCGCACGCCGGGCACGCCGCCCAGGAGGATGCCCTTGCCACCCTGGGCCTTCTCCAGGCACCTCGCGCCGACCTGGATGGCCATCTTCCCGGCCACCTCGCTCATGGGCTTGAGCAGCGGCAGGCTGCCGTCATCCAGCTGCAGCGTCTCGTACGCCACGGCCGCGGCCTTCTTCTGAATCAGCGTCTTGGTCAGCTCCGGGTCCACGCCGGTCAGGTGGAAGTACGTGTAGATGATCTGGCTGGGCTGGATGCGCGCGTACTCGGGCGCGATGGGCTCCTTGACCTTGACGATCATCTCCGCGCGCTGCCAGACCTCGTCCGCGGTTGCGACGATCTGCGCGCCGACGCGCTGGTATTCCGAGTCGGGGATGCCGGAGCCCACGCCGGCGTTCGTCTCGACCAGGACCGTGTGGCCTGCGCGGATGAAGGCGCTCACGCCAGCGGGAACCATGCCGACGCGGTACTCGCGGGTTTTGATCTCCTTGGGAACTCCGACGATCACGACTGCCTCCGATAGAGGGACGTAGAAAAGCGCGCGGACCCTAACGAGGGCCCAAAGGGGAATCAAGGCGCGCCCGGAGCGGCGTTTACGAGTGATGAATGCGTCCCGTGCCCCCGGATGGCATGACGCGAGGCGTTGGATGCGATGCGTGATGAAGCGCGCGCGGCTCGTGTTAGTTAGCCAGGGCATGACGTCTGCCCCGAAGCTCCTGTTCGCGGACCCCAAGGGACGGGTGATGGAACATCCGTACCTGATCGCCACGCTGCGCAGCGGCGAAGAGCTCGTTCCTCCGCAGGACAAGCCCATTTCGCTGCCGTCCGCCGGGCGGCTCGTTCACCTGCCGGGCCGGTTGCCGGTGGGGCTCCATCCCGAGACCGGCGAGCTGGAGCTCGTCCGGGAGATGAAGGTGGGGGGCAAGACGTTCGTGCCCAACGCGGTGGGCGCGTTGCTGCCGCCGGGCTACACGCGGACCTTCCTCCCCGGTGAGGTGAAGGGGAGCGGGCCGGTGCTGCCACAGTGGGCCTACACCGCCGCGGCGTGGGTGGGGGATGGGCCCGTGGCGTGGGCCATCCACACCGACCGTCGCTCTCACTGGGACCCGGAGCGTTTCTCCACGCCGGACATGAAGGACCTGGTGGCGCGGCAGATGGCGCGCTTCCCGGACAACCGCGTCCTCAAGCAGCTCAAGACGTGCGCGCTCGTCTACCGGTGCTTCACATCGCAGAACACCTTCTACGTCCGCGACGAGGCCGCCATCCCCGCGTCCGTCATGTGCAATGCGCGCTGCGTGGGCTGCATCTCCGACCAGCCGGCGGACGGGCCTCCGGCGTCGCACGAGCGCATGGACGACGGTCCCACGGGGGAGGAGATGGGCCAGATTGGCCTCTTCCACCTGGAGAACGCGCCGGGCCGCACCATGGTGAGCTTCGGCCAGGGCTGCGAGGGCGAGCCGCTCACGCGCTGGAAGCAGATTGCGGAGGCCATCCGCTACATGCGCGCGCGCACCCAGGCGGGCTCCATCAACATCAACACCAACGCCAGCCTGACGCGGGGTCTGGAGGCCCTGTTGGACGCGGGGCTGGACGCCATCCGCGTGTCGCTCAACTCGGCGGTGAAGGACCTCTATGAGGCCTACTACAAGCCGGTGAAGTACGGCTGGGAGGACGTGGAGGCGTCCATCGCGCTGGCGCGCGAGCGCGGTGCGTACCTGGCGCTGAACCTGCTGCTGTTCCCCGGCGTCACCGACCGGGAGGGCGAGGTGAAGGCGCTGGAGCGGCTGGTGAAGAAGTACCGCGTGGACCAGGTGCAGACGCGCTCGCTCTGCATCGACCCGCTGCAGTACCTGGAGGTCGCGCGCGACCGTGGCGCGGGCGGCGAGCCCGTGGGCATCCGCACGCTGCTCCAGCGGCTGAAGGCGGCGCGGCCAGGGCTCATCATCGGCAACTTCGCGCGCGGGCTCGAGGAGCGCGAGAACGCGGCCGGGGCCCGGTAGCGCTCGGGGGGAACGGTGGCGCCGCTCGCGGAGCGGCGCTCCGTTGTCTCGGAAGGGGAGGGGCGCCATGCCGGCGCCCCCCGCGCGGAGCTACTCGTTGCCGGTGGGCAACAGCTCCTTGGCCACCAGGTTGCCCATCACCGCGTCCTTCGGGATGTAGCCGTCGGCGCCCGCCTCGCGGCAGATGCGCTGCAACTCCTCGACGTTCTCACCCGAGCACAGCAGCACCTTGATGCCCTTGAAGAGGCTGTTGCTCTTGATGAAGCGGCAGAACTGCTCGCCGTTCACGTTGGGCATGCGCACGTCGAGCAGCACCAGGTCCGGGCGCGTCTGCTTCTTGAGGATGATCTTCGTGGCCTTGTCGGCGGTGTCGGCCACGTGGACCTCGAAGCCCTTGGCCACCAGGTCCGCCTCGATGATGCGGGCCGTCATCTCGCTGTCATCCACGATGAGGATGCGCGGCTTCCGGCCACCCGTGGTGGGGGCTGCCTTCAGTCCCGCCGCGGCGGGGGCGGCGGGCGCCGGCGTCGCGGGAGCCGCAGCAGGGGCGGCAGGCGCAGGGGGCGCCGTGGTGGGCGCGGGAGCCGGGGCAGAGGGGGCCGGAGCCGGCACCGCCGTGGGGACACCCAGGGCGGGAGGGCCGATGAGACCCATGACGCCCCCGAGCACCGCCTCGAGCCCACCGCTCTTGAGGATGTAGCCGTCCGCCCCGGAAGCCTTCGTCTTCCCCTCCAGCTCCGCCTCGGAGATGTCGGAGTAGAGGACCAGCTTCGCGGTGACTTTCTTCTGCCGGCGGAGGTACTCCACGACGTCGTCGCCGAACATCTCCGGCATGTTGACGTCCATGAGGATGAGGGCGAACGGGCCCTCGGCGAGCTTCTGCTCGAGGCTGGCGAGGTCCTGCGCGCCACTCGCCTGGTAGCCGGCGGCGGTGAGTGCCCGGACGGTGAGTTCCACCAGCATCGGGCTGTCGTCAATGACCAGTACGCGCGACATCGTTCTCCTCAAAGGCTTCGCGGTAGAACCCTACACCTTTGGTGCAGCGCGGACCATCGAAACGGCGACCAGACGGGCTGGTCGTCGGGTCCTCTTGACCGCTATTCATCGCCTCCGGATACTTTGGCGCCTTGACCACGACCTCGACTCCCCTCCAGCGAGCACTCCGGATGGCTCCGGACCGCGCCCTGGCCACCCAGGCCCGGCCGGAGCAGGAGTTCTTCTGCTTCCGCGTGGGCGACCTCCGCCTGGGCGTGCCCAGCGAGAACGTGCTCGAAGTGCTCCGGGCCGGCCTGCTCACGCCTCTCCCCCGGACTCCGTCCTTCATCATGGGCGTCACCGGCCACCGGGGCGAGGTGCTCCCGGTGCTGGACCTGCTGCGCTTCCTCTCCAAGGGAGAGGCGCGCATCGGCCCTCGCACCCGCTTGTTCGTCGGCGTCACGGGCAGCTACGTGGCCGGGGTCGTGGCGGACACGGTGCTGGGCCTGCGCCGCATCCCCGTGGCGGACATCCTCCCGCCGCCCCTGGGCGGTGACGCCGCCGCCGAGCACCTGCTGGGCGTGGTACAGGCCAGCGGGAACCAGGAGGCCATCAACCTCCTCAACTTCTCCAAGCTGCTCCAGACGGCACGGCAGCGGGCGGTGGCGCGGTGAACGACGACGCCTACCCGGAGAAGGAGGAAGAGGTGGACCTGCTCTTCTTCGACATCGGCAGCACCCTCTATGGGACGGACGCCTCGCAGGTGCTGCGCATCGACCGCGCGCTCCCTGACGACCTGTCGCTGCCCGAGCTGGGGCTGCCTCACAAGGGCGGCCGGGCCATCGTCTTCGACACGCCGGAGGGCGAGGCCCACCTGAAGGTGGACGCCGTTCACGGCGTGCGCTCCATCCCCATCCATACGCTGCGCCGGATGCCGCCCACGGCCGGCGCCGCCCCGTACGCCGTCGGTGTGTGCCTGGACGAGGCCCGCACCGTGCTGCTCATCGATCTGGTCGAAACCGCAAGGACTCAAGGAAGGCACTGAAACACATGTCCCTGGACACTCCCAACGAGAAGCCCGCAGCCAAGGCTCGCGCCCGGAAGGCCCCCGCCTCCAAGGCGGGTGCCGCCAACGCGGCGTCGACCGCTTCCTCCAAGGCCATCACCGACACGCTGCTGACGGTGCTGGCCGGCAACCTCCAGGCCCGCGTGCCCACGGAGCTGGTGGGGGAGTCCGGCGCGGAGCTGGCCGACCTGCTCAACCAGGTGCTGGACCAGTTCGCCGCCTCCGAGCACCGCAAGCACGTGGCGGCCCAGGAGATCGACCAGGCGCTGGACGCGCTCATCGGGCTGGTGCGCGAGGGCGACCTGTCCCGGTGGAACACCACCACCGAGGACCCCCAGCTGGGGCCCCTGCTGGAGGGCTTCGGCAAGGTCATCGAGACGCTGCGCACCTTCGTGCGTGAGATCAACGAGGCGGCGCTGAGGCTGTCGTCGTCCGCCAACCAGGTGCTGGCGGCGTCCACGCAGCACGAGACGTCCTCCACGGAGCAGGCGGCGGCCATCCACGAGACGACCGCCACCATGGAGGAGCTGAAGCACGCGTCGGCGCAAATCGCCGAGAACGCGGGCAGCGTGGCGCGCGTGGCGGAGGAGACGCTGGGGGCGGCGCGCGCGGGCCGGGGCGCCATTGGCGAGTTCATCCAGGCCATGCAGCAGATTCGCAGCGACGGCGTCGCGGTGGCGGACTCCATCGCGAAGCTGTCCAAGCGCGTGGAGCGCATCGGCACGGTGGTGGAGGTCATCGACGAGATCGCCGACCGCTCCGACCTGCTCGCGCTGAACGCGGCGCTGGAGGGCAGCCGCGCGGGTGAGGCGGGCAAGGGCTTCTCCATCGTCGCGGCGGAGATGCGGCGGCTGGCGGAGAACGTCCTCGACTCCACCAAGGAGATCAAGAACCTCATCACCGAGATTCGCGAGGCCACGGCCGCGGCGGCTGGCGCGGCCGAGGCGTCCAAGTCCGCCACGGAGTCCGGCGAGAAGCTGGGCGCGGTGGCGGCGCAGGCGGTGGAGGGCATCCTCGCCGGTGTCCAGGAGACCAGCGACGCGGCTCGCGTCATCAACCTCGCCACGCAGCAGCAGCGCACGGCGACCGAGCAGGTGGTGGCCTCCATGGCGGAGATCGAGGACGTGACGCGCCAGACGACGCAGGCGTCGAAGCAGGCCACGGGCGCGGCCGCGGAGCTGACGCAGCTGGCCGGACGTCTGGCCGAGCTCATCAAGCGCTTCAAGGCCGACTAGCGCTTCCTGGAAGGGGAGGGGCGTACGCCGGCCATGGATACAGAGGCTCTCAAGAAATCCCTCCTGAAGAAGTTCCAGGAGGTCACCGCCGACCGCCTCCAGAAGATTCAGCTGGGGGTCCTGGACCTGGAGAAGGAGACCGCGGACCAGGCCGCGGAGGACGTCGCGCGCGAGCTGCACACGATGAAGGGCGAGGCCCGCATGTTGGGCCTGGCCGCCATCGGTCAGCTGGCGCACGCCGCCGAGGACGTCCTGCGCGCCGAGCGCGAGGGCAAGACGGCCACCGAGGTGGCCACCGACGTCCTGCTCAGGGCGTGCGACGTCCTCTCCGACCTCAACGAGGACCTGGCCACTGCCAACACGGGCACCTCGGCCAGCGAGGAGATGGTCCGCGCGCTCGCGGAGGTCTCCGGGCAGACGCCGCCGGCCATCGCCGGCGCGAGGCCCGCGGCGGCGCCGCCGCCTCCACCCGCGCCCATTGCCGTGCCGGTGATGCCGGTGGTGGATGCGTCGCCATTCGCGGCCGTGCAGGCGCCGGTGGCTCCGCCCGCGCCGCCGGCTCCCGTTGCCGCGCCTGGGGTGCCCGCCGCCGCGGCGCCGCAGGTGGCCGGGGCGCCTCCCGCGCCCGCGCAGGGCCGTGACGAGGAGGCCCCGAGCGCCGCGAAGTCCGCGGTGGCCGACCGGAGCATCCGCGTCAACGTGGAGGTGCTCGACGCGCTGGGATTGCTCGCGGGCGACCTCCTGGTGGAGAGCGCCCGGGGCCGCCTGCGCAGCTCGGAGACGGAGGAACTCTTCGAGCGCTTCAGCCGCCTGGGGGACCGCTTCCTCCGGCTGGCGGAAGAGGTGGACATCTCTCCGGACGTGCGCGAGCAGCTCGACCGTGTGGAGAGCGATCTCCACATGCTGCGCGACGACGCGTTCCGCTTCGTGCGCCGCAACGACGACGGCATCAACACGCTGCACGGCAACCTGGCGAAGATGGCGGACCACGTGGCCGAGGCCCGGCTGGTGCCGCTGTCCACCGTGTTCGACGCCTTCCCGCGCGCCGTGCGCGAGATGTCGCGCACGCAGGGCAAGGAGGTGGACCTGCTCGTCGAGAACGCCGACATCGGCGTGGACCGGTCCATGCTGGGCGACGTGCGCGACGCGCTGGTGCACCTGCTGCGCAACTCGGTGGACCACGGCGTGGAGTCCCCGGACACGCGCCAGCAGCTGGGCAAGCCCCTCAATGGCCGCATCCGCATCCGCGTCCGCGTGGATGGCGACATGCTCCACATCGAGGTGGAGGACGATGGCCGGGGCATCGACCCGGAGCGGCTGCGCCAGGCGGCCATCTCCAAGCGCCTCATCAACGCGGTGCAGGCCGCCGCGCTGTCGGAGCGCGAGGCCATCGAGCTCATGTTCCGCCCCGGCTTCTCCACGCGCGACCAGGTCAGCGAGCTGTCCGGCCGCGGCGTGGGCATGGACGTGGTGAAGCGCAAGGTGGAGACGCTGGGCGGCTCGGTGGGCGTGAGCAGCCGCATTGGCCGTGGCACCACCATCACCCTGCGCCTGCCGCAGTCCCTGGCGCTGATGAAGGTGCTGCTGGTGCGCCTGGGCGACGACGTCTACGGCATGCCGGCCGCGGACGTGGAAGCGGTGATGCGCGTCAAGCCGGATGACCGGCTGGAGATCTTCGGCACGCTGGCGGTGCGGCACCGCGGCAAGCCCACGGCGCTGGTGGCGCTGGGGCCGCTGCTGGGCCTCAACGGCGGCAACCGCTTCGACAAGCCGCCCGCGGTGGTGGTGCGTCACGGCGAGGACCACGCGGCGCTGGTGGTGGACGGCTTCGTGGACGAGCGCGAGGTGGCCGTGAAGCCCTGCGGCGGCGAGTTCCTCAAGGGCGCGCCCTTCATCGCCGGAACGGCGGCGCTGGAGGACGGCCGCATCGCGGTGCTGCTCCACGTGCCGGACATCATGGCGGAGGTGCGCCGCATGGCCCGCCCCGTCACCCAGGCCCCCGCCGCCAAGCGCCTCCGGGTGCTGCTGGTGGACGACTCGCCCATTGCCCGCGCCACGGAAGGGGCGCTGGTGAAGGCGCTGGGCCACACCGTGGAGGAGGCGCAGGACGGCGAAGAGGCGTACGCGAAGGTGCAGAACAACACCTACGATCTCATCCTCACGGACGTGCAGATGCCCAAGCTGGACGGGTTCTCGCTGGCGCGGCGGCTCAAGTCCACGCCCGCGGTGGCCCGGATTCCGGTCATCATCCTGTCGTCGCTGGCCTCGCCCGAGGACAAGCGGCGGGGATTGGACGCGGGCGCGGACGCCTACCTCGTCAAGGGCGAGCTGGGCGTGGAGGTGCTCGCGCAGGCCATCGACCGGCTGACCTGAGGAGCCAGGATTGGGCGGCAGCACGGCAGTAACAGGAATGGCGTTCCGGGTGCTCATGGTGGGCAAGGGGCTGCGTGCGCTCGCGGCCCGGGGCCTGTTCGAGGGGGAGTCCCTGGTGCCCGTGGGGCCGGCGGAGGTGGAGTTCTCCGGCGCGCTGGTGGCAGTGCAGCGCCACTTCCCAGACGTGGTGCTGGTGGACCTGAGTGCGATGGACGCGCTGGGCGCCATCGAGCAGGTGATGGTGGAGCGCCCGGTGCCGGTGCTCGCGCTGCACCCGGGCGTGCTGTCCGGCCACGACGCCTTCCAGGCGATGGTGATGGGCGCGCTGGACGTGCTGGAGCGCCCCGCGTCACCGGGGCCGGATTTCTGGGCGCACGTGTCCCGCAAGCTGGTGCTGCTGGCGCAGGTGAAGGCGGTGCGTCAGGTCCAGACGCGGCCGGCGCCTCAGGCGGCGAAGGAGGCACGTCCGCCGCCGCCGTACCCGTTGGTGGCCATCGCCGCGTCGCTGGGCGGGCCCAAGGCGGTGGCGCAGGTGCTGCGGATGATTCCCCGCGGCTTCCCGGCGCCCATCGCGTATTGCCAGCACATCAGCGAGGGCTTCACGGAAGGGCTGGCGCACTGGCTGGCCAACGAGACGGCGCTGCGCGTCCGCGAGGCGGAGCACGACGTGGTCATGGAGCCGGGCTCGGTGTACATCGCTCCGTCAGGCAGTCATCTGTTGGTCAGACCGGAGGGCCGGTTGGAGCTGGACTCCGGGCCCGCGCTTCGCGGTTTCCGGCCTTCCTGTGACATGCTGCTGACTTCCGCGGGCGAGTCGTTCGGCTCGCGCTGCATCGGGGTCATCCTGACGGGCATGGGGCGCGACGGGGCGCGGGGGCTGAAGGAGATACGAGAGCGGGGGGGCCGGACGATCGCCCAGGACGAGGCGTCCAGTGTCGTCTGGGGCATGCCCCGCGAGGCGGTGTTGATGGGCGCGGCGCACGAGGTGCTGCCACTGAGCCGGATTGGCGCGGCGCTGATGCAGTGGGTGGACTTGTGCTGACGGCGAGCCAGAAAGTGTTGCAGCAACTCTCCGCGCTGCTTCTCGAGCGCGCGGGGCTGAAGATCACCCCGGACGGCTTCCACAGCCTCCGGCTGGCGCTGTCCACCCGCATGCCCGTGCTGGGCCTGGAAGAGCCCGAGCACTACATCGAGCGCCTGACGGGCCCCGGCGGTGAAGAGGAGCTGCGCTCGCTGCTGCCGCTCGTCACGGTGGGGCACACGGAGTTCTTCCGCGACGCGAAGCAGTTCCGCGCGCTGGAGAAGAGCGTGCTGCCGGACCTGGTGTCGCGCTCGCGGCGGGAGATGCGCAAGGTGTCCATCTGGTCCGCGGGCTGCGCGACGGGCGAGGAGCCCTACAGCCTGGCCATGGTGCTCGCGGAGCTCGGCGCGTTGTCCATGGAAGTGGACCTGTGGGCGACCGACCTCAACCTGGCGGCGGTGGAGGCGGCGAAGCAGGGCCGCTTCACGTCCCGGCGCGCCATCAGCATCAACCAGGAGCGGCTGACGCGCTTCTTCCGTCCTGTCGAGGAAGGCTACGAGGCGCTGCCCGCGCTGCGCGAGTACATCCGCTTCGATGGGCAGAACCTGGCCGCGCCCGTGTTCGACAAGGTGGCCCTGTCGTCGCTGGACCTCATTCTCTGCCGCAACGTCATCATCTACTTCGACCTGCCCACCATCCGCGGGTTGATGGACCGCTTCCTCGCGGCGCTTCGGCCCGGTGGGCTGCTGTTCCTGGGCTACTCGGAGAGCCTCTTCAAGGTCTACGACCGCTTCGAGATGATCGAGGTGGACGGGGCCTTCGTCTACCGCCGCCCGCTGAGTGACAAGGGCCTGCGCGTGCCGCCGCTGCGCATCACCCCGTACCCGGGGGAGCCGGACATCGCGTCGCGCAAGCCCGCGGCGCCAGCGGACGTTCCGCTGACGACGCGCATGCCCGCGGTGCGGTTGCCGGCGGCGTCTCCGGCCGCGGTCAGTGCCTCCAGCGTGGCGTTGCCGGCCATCGGCTCGACGAGCCCCCGGTCCGTCGTGCCCGGGCGTCTGCCCGCCGTGTCGCCCCACGCGCCGCTGCCGGCGATTGCCTCGCCGCAGCCAGTCCAGGTCCCGCGCTCGCGCATCACCGCCGAGCTTCCCCCGGTGGGCCTCCAGGAGTCCGCGCGTCCGCGCATCACCGCCGAGCTTCCCTCGGTGGCGCAGGCCCCACGCGCGGCCACCACCGAGCTGCCCGCGTGGCCCATGCTGCTGCCTCCGGCGGAGCGCCTGGCGCTGGCGGTGCGGAAGATGACGCAGGGCGACTTCTCCGCGGCCATCGCGGGGGTTCAGCGGCTGCTGGCGGACGAGCCCAGTGACCTGGACGGGCTGCTCACGCTGGGGAACCTCTTCTCGCTCACCGGGCGCATCCCCGAGGCGCGCGAGGCCTTCGCGCAGGCGATTCAGCGTGAGCCGCTGTGCGTGGAGGCCCGCGTGTTCGGCGGGGTCGCCGCGTTGCAGGCAGGGGAGCTGGCGGAGGCGCGGTCCGAGCTGTCCAAGGCCCTGTTCCTCGAGCCCACGCTGGCCATCGGCCACTACCTCCTGGCCCAGGTGCACGAGCGCACTCAGGACCATGAGGCGGCGCGGCGCAGCTACCGCAATGCCATTGCCCAGCTTCGCTTCCCGCAGCGGCCCCTGGCGGGGCACTACCCGGAGATGCCGGACTCGGCGGACGCCATCTCTCGCGCGGCGCGTTACGCGCTCGCCGCGCTGGAGGAGCAGCCCCTGCGCTGATGAGGCAGCAGGGGCCGCGAGGCCTTCGACTTCAGTCGAGGCTGCTCTTCACCTGGTCCAGGCTCTTGTTCGGGTCGAGCACCATGCCGAACTTCTTCTGCAGGTAGCTCTTGGCCTGGCCGCGCAGCAGCATGCCCGGGTCGGTTCCTTCACCCTCGACGGCCTTGTCGGTGATGACGAAAGAGGCGTCCATCTGGATGCCCATCACCTTGCCGACGATTTTGGCGCCTTCCCCCTGCCAGTCCGCCTTCACGCCGTACTTGCCGCCCCAGTACTGGAGCAACTGATCGACGCGCTTCTTGACCTCCTCCTTGGGGAGGGAGTGGGGGATATCGAACTTCATCATTCCCATGGCTGGCTCCTGATCTCGGTGTTCCGCTCCGAGCGTTTAGCCGTGCCAGAGCGGGAATGGAACCGCCGTGTCACTTGTGGGCGCCCGGTTGTCAACAGCCTTGCTTGCCCGCCTGCCGCGGTAGGGGGGCAGGTCGAAGCGGGGGGCCGTGCGCGCCGGTCCGGAACAGGAAGGGCCTCGCAGACCTGGGGCCTCGCTGAAATGCGAGCCGCATTCGCGCAGCGGAAGAAAAGGAGTGCACGGCTGTGAGCGAGGGAGTGGCAGCAGTCGCGCGGCGCTCCAATTTCCGGCACCGGAGGACGGGTTGTGGTTTTCTGCCGAGCGGCCGGACCGAAGGAGTCCTTGCGTGTCACCACTGAGAACCTGGAGCTGTCTCCCCATCACCGTCCTCGCTCTCGCGCTCGTTCTGCCGGAGACCGCGAAGGCGCAGGTCGGCGGAACCCACCCATCCTCCGCCTACGCGCAGCCGACTGCCGCCCCCGCGGGGCACGCCGCGCCGCAACACGCCACGTATCGCCAGGTGGAGCAGGCCCCGCAGCCGGTGGACCCTTATGCGCAGCCCGCTGCTCAGCAGCCGGCGGTGGACCCGTATGCGGCGCCGCCGTCGTCCGGGCAGCCGGTAGACCCGTATGCGTCACCGGCCGCCACGCAGCAGCCGGCGGACCCGTATGCCGCGCCGCCGTCATCCGCGCAGCAGCCCGTAGAGCCGTACGCGACGCATCCATCCGCGCAGCAGCCCGTGGATCCGTACGCGACGCATCCATCCGCGCAGCCAGTGGAGCCGTATGGGCAGTCGCCGTCGTCCACGCAGCCGGTGGACCTCTATGCGGCCCCGCCGCAGAACGCCTATCCGCCGTCCGGCCAGCCCGCGGTGAGTGACGCGCCCACGCTTTCTCCGGATGAGGACTCGCTGCGGACGAAGCATCATTCGCCGTTGACCCCGGATGGGCGTTCCCGTTCCAGGCGGGCGGAAGCGCCGCCCATGGAGGACTCCGGGGTGATGCTGGACGGCCGTCCGCGCCAGGGCCCCTTCCTCTCCGGCCCGGGCAGCTTCACCTTCATCGTGCACCACACGACGCTGGGC
Source organism: Pseudomonadota bacterium (assembly GCA_023426545.1). GTDB lineage: Bacteria > Myxococcota > Myxococcia > Myxococcales > Myxococcaceae > Myxococcus. The sequence continues at coordinate 86,326 of JAFAAN010000031.1, read as the reverse complement.
GCGCTGGGGGGCTTCTTCACGCAGGCGTTCGCCAGCGACTTCAACTTCGACAAGAGCTCGCGTGAGGCGATGCTGGCGGGCACGCTCATCGGCGCGGGGCTGGGCTTTGGCGCCTCGTCGTGGTGGCAGTTCAACAACTGGGTGGACCGGCCGATGGCCACGTTTGGCATCGCCAACTCGGTGGTGGGCGGCATGTTCACCGCGGGCTTGATGGACCTCTTCACGCAGGACCCGGGTGTGCTGACGTGGTCGGCCTTCCTGGGCGCGGAGCTGGGGGCATGGCTCACGGCGGGCATTGGCGGTGGCCAGCTGCCGCTCAATGACGGGCTGCTCATCTCCTCCGGCGCGGGCTGGGGCGCGGCCTACGCGGCCCTGCTGTTGGCCATCATCCACTTCTCCGGCACGCCGGTGTCGGGCAAGACGTGGCGGGACACGCTGCTCCTGGCGCCGGGCGTGGGCGCGGGCGCGTTGGCCCTGGCCACCATGCGCTACAACCCGACGCCCTCCCAAATCGTCCGCGCGAACGTCTTCGGCGGTGGGGTGGGCGCGGTGGTGCTGCTCGTCTCCGCTCTGGTGCTGGGCGGCTTTGACCAGTCGACGCCGTACGTCCTGTCCTTCCTCGGCTCGGCGGGCGCCATCACCACCGTGAGCCTGCTGTGGGAGGAGAGCGTGGATCGTTCCAGCCTGCGGATGTCGGGCCAGCCAGCGAAGGACCGGCCGTACACGAACGTCTGGTGGTAGACGCGGACTGAATCAACCTGACGCGCGGCATGGCACGGCGGGGCAGGAGGCACCACCTTCCCCCTGACATGGCGCGCGTCAATCCCTTCACGGCCCTTCTCGCACCACTGGACTCCTCGCTGGAGCCCAGCGGCTATGTGCCGCGTGGCAACGCGGTGCCCCAGCCCTCTCATGTCCGGCCGCTGCTGGAGGCGGCCAATCCCACGGCGGAGCTGCGCCGGATGCGGGACTCGGGCACGCTGCTGAGAGACGCGCGGCCCGCGCTGTACCTGGTGGAAGTCCAGGGGCCCGCCGGGAAGCTTGGAGGGCCGCCCGTGCGCTTCCTCCTGTGTGCCCTCAATCCGGACGCGGGGATGTCCCTGGAGCACGACCCGTACCGGCCCCGGGCCTGGGAGGCCGAGCCCGCCGTCACGCTGGCGGCGGACGACCATGCCGTGCTGCGGGGGCTGCTCGCGGAAGCCTCGGAGCGCGCCATCGCCGTCTGGCAGGGTCAGTTCGGGCAGAGCATGCTGTCCCTGCGGCGCATCGAGCCGTCGCCGGTGTCCAAGCGCCTCCAGGCGGTGCTGGACGAAGCCCCCATGCGCCCGCTGGCCGCGCTGGATGAGCGAGGCCCAACGCTGGCGGCGGTGGTTCCCTTGTCCGACCCCGGGCTGGAGGTGCTGCCCATCCACCGCGCGCTCAAGGGCGTGGAGACGTTCAGGGAAGAGACATTCCTCACGCTGGTGAACGCGTATGCGCGCGTCTACGAACTGGACGAGCCACTCAACACGCCCCGGGGGCTTGCGGTGGCGCGCGAGCGGTTGGCCACACTCATCACCGGGCACCATGCAGTGCTGCTGGTGTTGCCCGGAGGCCGGGGCCGGATTCTGCGCTTCCGCCAGGGGTTGGACCTGGCTCACCTGAAGGGCGCGCCGCGCAATCCCACGCTGCGGAGCCTGGACCTTGCGCTGCTCAACGCGCTGGTCCTGCGGACGGTGCTCGGCATCAAGGACCCGGAGGCGCCGGGACACTCGCAGGTGTTCCCGGTGCAGGGGCTGGCATCCCTGGTGGACGGTGTCGAGTCGGGCCTGTTCCAGGCGGGCTTCGCGCTCAATCCACCACCGCTATGGGAGGTGCGGGCCGTCATGGAGGCGCAGGCCACGTTGCCGCCGAGCACGCTCCGCGTCGAACCGCTGCCTCCCGCGGGGCTGCTCTTCCTGGACCGGGAAGCCTGACCTGTCCGTGTGAGAGTCCTGCCTGAGCCCCCACCGAGCTGTCGCGGCGCGTGCCGCGCGAACTCCTGCGGGGGGCTGCCAGCCAGTCCTCAACGCTTCAGGGCGCGGGCCATGTCCTGGATGATTCGCGTGACATTCGCGATGCCGCCACCGACGACGTACCAGCTCGGGGCATCGACCACGACCACTCGGCCCTCCTTGAAGGCACGGGTCTGACTGAGTTGCGGGTGGCTGGCCAGCGTCTCCAGCGCCTTGTTCTCACCACCGCCGGTCGCGGCACCGCGGTCCAACACCACCAGCCAATCCGGGTCGGCGGCGACGGCCTTCTTCATCACGTCGGCAGCGGCTTCCTGGCGGGCCTTCGCTTCTGGCGAACCGGCTTTCGGACGCGGGCCGTTGTTGCTGCCGTCCGCTGGCGGAACCACGGCGTTGAAGCCTGCCAGGTCATGGAGATAGCCGAAGCGGTCGCCAGGAGCGTGGACCATGGCGTTGCCATTCATGGTGAACAGCATCACGGCGGTCTTGCCCTTCGCCAGCTTCTTCAGCGCGCTCCGCTCCTTCTCGAAGGTCTTCAGCAGCTTCTCCGCGTCCTTCTGCTTCCCGAAGGCCTTGCCCAGCGCCAGCGTCTGGCCCGTGACGTCCTCCACGAAGTGGTCCGCGCGGATGGTCATGTTCACGGTCGGTGCGATGGCGCCCAGGGACTCGGCCTGATTCCGCGAGCGGCCGCCCACCACGATCAGGTCCGGCTTCACCTCCGCAAGCACGTTGGCATCCGGCTCGAACAAGCTGCCAGCCTGCGTCACGCCGTTGCTGTTGTAGCTGGCCAGCGTGGCCGGGAAGGTGGACTTCGGAACGGCCACGGCCTGGATGCCGAGCGCGTTCAACGTGTCGAGCACGCCGAGGTCATAGACTGCGAGGCGCGACGGAGTGGCTGGCACGCTCAGTGTGCCGGTCGAGTGCGGCAGGTCGAACGCCATGACTGGAAGGGCGGCCCCCAGACCGGAGGCGAACAGCGCCGCGAACAGTGGACGGCGAAAACGGTGCATACGAGGTTCTCCAGAGCGTGCTCGAGGTGGCCGTGAACGTGGAGGCGGATATGCCACGCTGCTCCGTCGTCCGACAGCGGGACGTGCGGGTGAAGGTGGCCATGGGCGCGTGAGCCCCGCGGCCCAGGAAGTCCGTCTCACGGACGCCGCTGCCTCGCGAGCGAGCCGCCGCGGCGATGCAATCCTTTGACGGGATGGACGTAGGCCCCCCCTGAGGCCACTTCTGGCCCTGGGAGATATTTCGCGTGGATACCTTTCTGGGTGGATTGCGTCAGACGTTACGCTCGCTGCGCCGTAGCCCCGGCTTCGCGCTCAGCTGCGTGCTGATGCTGGCGGTAGGTATCGGGACGAGCACCGCGCTCTTCAGCGTGGTCGAAGGGGTGCTGTTGCGCCCATTGCCATACCCGCGCTCCGAGCGCCTCGTGCAGCTGTCGCAGCTCGCGAGCAATGGCCGCTCCATGAGTTTCTCGGACCCCAACTTCGAGGACGTGCAGGCGCAGAGCCGCACCGTCGCGGCGCTGGCCCAGGTGTCGGGGGCGATGAGCGTCGCCGTCACCGGCACCGACGAGCCGACGTTCGCCATGATGGCGCTCGCTTCGCGCGACTTCTTCCGGGCCTTCGCGGTGCAGCCGGTGCAGGGCCGCGCGTTCGCCGAGGATGAGCAGCAGGCCGGGGGCGCTCCCGTGGTGGTGGTGAGCCATACGTTCTGGAAGCGGCACCTGGGGGGCAGGCCGCTGCCACTGTCACAGACCCTCACCTTCGAGGGGCGGGCCTACTCCGTGGTGGGGGTGATGCCTGAGTCCTTCGATTACCCGGTGGGCACTCACCTGTGGACGCCGCGCGAGCAGGAGGCGCGGCTGCCCAGCCGTACCGCGCACAACTGGCGGGTGGTGGGGCGGCTGGCGGACGGCGTCGATGTTCAGGCCGCGCGAGCGGAGCTCTCGGGCATCGCGCGTGAGCTCGAGGCGCGCTATGGCGAGGACACCCGGATGCACGACATCGCCGTGGTGCCGCTGCATGAGAGCCTGGTGGGGCGCGCCCGGCCCACGCTCTACGTGTTGCTGGGCGCCGCGGCCTTCCTGTTGCTGGTGGCGGGCGCCAACGTCACCAACCTGCTGCTCGCCCGAGCGGCGGCCCGCTGGCGCGAGCTCGCCGTCCACGTGGCGCTGGGCGCGGGGCCCGGCGCGCTGGCGCGGCAGTTTCTCACCGAGTCGCTGCTGCTGTCGCTGACGGGCGGCGCGCTGGGGGCTTTGCTCGCGGCGTGGAGCGTGCCCGTGCTGCTCGCGGCCGAGCCAGGGAACCTGCCGCGCGTGGGCGAGGTGGCGGTGAATGGCACTGCGCTCCTCTTCGCGCTCGGGCTCTCGTTGCTGCTCGCGCTGGGTCTGGGACTGGTGACGGCGCTGCGAGCGGCGGGCCAGAGCCCATGGGCCACGCTGGTGCAGGCGGGGCGCACGCAGGCGGGGGGCAGGGGAGCGGAGCGCACTCGCCGGGTCCTGGTCGTGGGACAGCTCGCGCTCGCGCTGGTGCTCCTGGTGGGGGCGGCGCTGCTCGGGCGCAGCCTGATGCGCCTGCTCGCGCTGGACCCGGGATACCGCACGGAGGACGTCGCGGTGCTCAGCCTCGTGCTTCCCCGGGTCGAGGACGAAGCGCAGGGGCTGCGAAACGTGCAACTGCAGGAGCAGCTCCTCTCGCGGCTGGGCGCGCTGCCCGGCGTGCGCGCGGTGGGGGCCGTGAACAGCTTCCCGCTGGAGGGAAGCCCGGCGGGGGACGGCACCTTCATCGTGCTCAACCGTCCCGACGAGGTGGGGAGCTTCGATGACTTCGGGCGCCTGGTGCGCGAGACGGAGCGCACGGGCTCCGCCGAATTCCGCGTGGCCAGCGAGGGCTACTTCCGCGCGCTCGGAATTCCGCTCGTGCGCGGGCGCCTCTTCGATGCGCGCGACTCCTTCGAGGCGCCGCACGTGGCCGTCATCAGCGAGTCGCTCGCAAAGGCCCGCTGGCCCCACGAGGACCCGCTGGGCAAGCTCATCCAGTTCGGCAACATGGACGGCAACCTGCGCCCCTTCACCATCGTCGGTGTGGTGGCGGACGTTCGCGAGCAGGGCCTGGATGCGGCGTCAGAGCCCACGTTCTATGGTTGCTCCCGGCAGCGCCTCCGGGCTTCGTCCCACTTCCACGTCGCCGTGCACGGTCCGGTAGGCTCCGCGGCCCTGGCCGCCGCGGCGCGGCCGGTCCTGCGCGAGCTCGCCCCCGAACTGCCCGCGCGCCTGCGCACGATGGAGGACCTGCTTTCGGGCTCACTCGCACCGAGGCGCTTCAGCCTCCTGCTGCTGGGCGCATTCGGCGCGGTGGCGCTGCTGCTCTCGGTTGTGGGCCTCGCGGCCGTCGTGTCCTATGCGGTGGCGCAGCGGAAGCAGGAGTTCGGCATCCGCTTCGCCCTGGGGGCGACGGCGGGGGACGTGTTGCGGCTGGTGCTTCGGCAGGCGGTGCTGCTCGCGGGGACCGGCGTGGCGCTTGGCACCCTGGGTGCCGTCGGGCTCAGCCGGGTGCTCGCGGGGCTCGTGTATGGGGCGAGCACCCTCGACCCGCTGGTGCTCGCCGCGGTGGCGATTCTCCTGCTCGCCGTCGCGCTGCTCGCCAGTTGGCTGCCGGCCCGGCGCGCCTCGCGTGTGGACCCGATGACGGTGCTGCGCTCGGAGGCTTGAACCCGCGCGAGCGGCCCCGGGGCGGCTTAATGCTGCGCCGCCTCGGCGGTGGTCCGCTCCTCCTTGCAGAACGCCAGCCGCTGCTGAATCGCGTCGAGCGGCACCGCCAGCTCCAGCTTGAAGGAGGCGCCGTCAGGCTGGACGCGCGCGAAGTCGAGCAGTTGCGCCAGGTCCTTCTGCCCCTCGGCCTGCGCCTTGATGCGCGCCACGCTCAGCGCGGCGCCCAGCGTCTTGCCCAGGTCGGTGACTTCTTCACCATTCTTGCCGCGCACGTCGGCCACCATCGCCACGTCGCCGCTCGCGTCCACGTGCAGCTCCACGTGCTGCGCCACGTCGCGGATGCGCTGGGCCAGGGCGGCCTGGTCCGGGGGCAACAGCCGCGCGAGGTGCTCCACGGACAGCACGCCATACATCTCGCCGTAGGTGCTGCCCTCGGAGATGGCGGGCGGCTCGTTCGGACCGCGTCCCTCCACCCGGTCCACCACCGCCTTCACCTCGTCCGGCGATGAGCCAATCACCAGGAGCTGGTTGTTCCACGTCGCCACCGCAGCTTCGCTCCGTCCGCGCGCCGTGGTCCCGTCCGGCCGGGTCACCGTCATGTCGCCCGGCTCGTAGACCCGGGCGCCCTCGCCGTAGTCCATGGACACGCGCTCGCCCATCAGCTCCTGGAACTTCGCGCTGCCGAAGTTCCCCGACAGCAGCAGCCCCTCGTCGGTGATGACGAGCCGGTCCAGGTCCTGAAGCGGGTCCACGCCGCTGAGCTTTCGGAACTCGTCCAGGCGCTTGCCGCCATCGCGCATGAGGCAGTCCAGCAGCAGCTCGCCGATGGGCGAATGCCGCAGCGCGTTCGCCTCGATGACGACCGCCGTCTTGCCCTCGCCACGGGGGAGGGCCGCCAGCAAGGGGTCCCGTGGGCGGGCGGGTTCGGGCGTGCCCGCGTCCATCAGCACCGCGGGCACGTGGGTGCGCCGCCGCTCCGCGCGCTCGCGCTCCGGCGCCCGCATCCGCCGGGGGAACTCCACCCTCGGCGTCTCCATGACGGGCTCCTCCCCCTGGCCGGTGAACATCAACAGCGCGGCCACCACGAAAAGCATCGCCGCCACCACGAGCCACACCCTGCGCCTTCCACGGTTGCCCATCTCAGTAGTCCTTTCCGTCGAAGCGCCAGAAGCCCAGCGCGAGCGCCCCGAATCCGAACACCAGCACGCCGAGCAGGAGCAGCCCCAGCGAGCGCACCTCCAGCGGCGCGGACGCGGCGATGTCGCCCCCCGCCATGGCCAGCGCGGACAGCCGTGGCAGCACCAGCGTCACCGCGCTGAAGGCGTTTCGCCCGATGCCCTCCTCGAAGAAGGGCATCAGCTTCTGCCGGTAGCCCGCGATGACGCCGCCCACCAGGAATACGAAGCCGGCCGCCGCGCACAGGGCCGCGCTGCGCACCAGCGTCGCCGTGGTCAGCATCACCGCATACACCGCCGCGAAGCCCACACATGCGAGCAGCCCGGCGATGAACGGCCCCGCCGTCCAATACCCCGCCTTCACGCCGAAGATGAGGACCAGCCCCGTCGTCCCGTACAGCGTGCCGCCCAGCGCCAGCGTCATCACCCCGAGGAACGTCCCCGTCAGCAACTGCCAACGCTGGACGGGCAGGGCGAGCAGGTGCTCGATGCGGCCCGGCGACATCAGGGACGGCGCGAAGTCCGAGCACGCGACGATGCCGAACAGGATGCCGCCGTAGAACACCAGGAAGGCCGCCGCCCGGTAGACGGGCCGCAGCGCCACGTCGACGGAGCGGATGCTCGTGCGCAGCTCCTCGCCGAACAGGCGGGACGCCGCCAGCGCGCCGTCCACGACCTCGATGCGCAGGCTGAGCGCCACCACTGTCAGCACCAGGGTGATACCCACGATGAAGGCCAGAATGAACTTGCGCGACAGCGCCTCGCGCAACACGTACCCCGCGATTCCCAGCACCGGACTCACGCCGCGGCCTCCACGGTTCCCATCAGCACCGACTCCAGGTCCGCTCCATCACGCCGCAGCTCCACCATCAGCGCTCCCGCCGCGCGCGCCCGGTCCAGCGCCACGTTGAGCGCGGCCGGGTCCTCGGCTTCCACGTGGTACTGGCCCTCGGCGCCGCCCCGGTGGAAGCCCGCCGCGGCCAGGGCCTCCACGCTGGCGCCCGGGGCGAAGCGCACCAGCCACCGGGCTCCGCCGCGCGCCAGGTCCTCCAGCCGTCCCTCGCGGACGACGCGTCCTCCCGCGAGGATGGCCACCCGATCACACACCCGCTCGGTCTCCGCCAGCAGGTGCGAATTGAGGAAGAGGGTGGTGCCGCGCTGGACCTCCTCCTGGAGGATGCGCCGCACCTCCATGCGGCCCATGGGGTCGATGCCGTCCGTGGGCTCGTCCAGCACCAGCAGGGCCGGTTCTCCCACCAGCGCCGCGGCCAGCCCCAGCCGCTGGCGCATGCCCTTGGAGTAGCCGCCGATGCGCCGGCCCACCGCGTCACCCAGGCCCACCCGCTCCAGCAGTCTCTGGGGCATGGCGCGGTCCGCCGGGAGCCCCTTGAGGCGCGCCACCGTCGCCAGGAAGGCGGGGGCCGTCCACGTGCCCGGCAGGTGCAGGCGCTCCGGGAGGTAGCCGATGCGCGCGCGGATGCGCGGGTCTTCGGGTGTGCCGCCCAGCACCCGCACCGTTCCCTCCGTGGGCTGGACGATGCCAAGGATGCTCTTGATGAACGTCGTCTTGCCCGCCCCGTTCGGACCGATGAGGCCGAACGCGCTGCCGTGCGGCACCGTCAGGTCCATGCCCCGGAGGGCCTCGCTGCCTCCCTTGCGGAAGGCCCGGTGGTACGTCTTCCGCAGTCCCCTCACTTCGATGGCAGGTGCCTGACTGTTCACGGTTGCGAATGTAGACGACCCGGGCGGCGGGCGATTGCGTGAAGAGGCGGACATTTCAGGTGGACGGGAGGGAGGGGGGCAGGAGCCTCGGCGCGGCGCTACGTTCGCGCCCGTGAGAAGCCGCCTTCGCAGGCTCACGGTGCCTGCCGCGCTGCGGTACCCCCTCGTTCCAGGGACTTGGCGGCCATCCCAATCGTTGGTGCTCCACGGTCCGCCCCGTGCACGGCCCGGCGGCGCACCCCAACCGCGAGGAGAAACGGACATGACGTACGAGGACCGCACCGAGCAGCAGATCCTGGACGCCCGCCGTGAGCTGGAGGCGGCCATGCAGGGCCTGTCCGCGGGGACGGAGGCGGCGCGCGTGCGCTACGCCCGGGCCCTGCGCGAGGTGGGCGTCGCCGAGCGCCAGGCCCTGCGGCGGGCACGGGAGCAGCGGCAGCATCAGCAGAGCTGGAGGCTCGTCGCAGGCTGAGCTGCCAGGCGAGGGGGCGGAAACGATGAAGGGCCGGCGCCGGCGGTTTATACCGGCGTCCGTCATGGCCTACCCCATCCACCGCCCCCGCCGCCTCCGCCGCAACCCCGCCCTGCGAGACATGGTGCGTGAGACGCGCCTCGACCCGGGCGACTTCATCTACCCCCTCTTCGTCGTGGAAGGCCGGGACGTGCGCCGTCCCATCACCTCCATGCCGGGCATCTTCAACCTCTCGCTGGAGCACGCCGTCGCCGAGGCCCGTCAGGCCAAGGCGCTGGGCGTGCCCGCCGTCCTCCTGTTCGGCATCCCGAACCACAAGGACGCGCATGGCACCCAGGCCTACGCCGACGACGGCATCGTCCAGCGGGCCATCCGCGACATCAAGGCGGCCGAGCCGGACCTCCAGGTGGTCGTGGACGTGTGCCTCTGCGAGTACACGGACCATGGCCACTGCGGCATCCTGGAAGGGGGCCACGTCGTCAACGACGCCACGCTGCCGCTGCTGGCGAAGATGTCCGTGAGCTGCGCGAAGGCGGGCGCGGACATCATCGCGCCCTCCGACATGATGGACGGACGCGTGGCCGCCATCCGCGGCGCGCTGGATGAGACGGGCTACGGCGACCTGCCCATCATGGCGTACTCCGCGAAGTTCGCGTCCGGCTACTACGGCCCGTTCCGCGAGGCCGCCCAGAACACGCCGTCCTCCGGCGACCGCCGTGGCTACCAGATGGACCCCGGCAACATCCGCGAGGCGCTGAAGGAGGTGGCGCTGGACGTGGAGGAGGGCGCGGACATGGTCATGGTCAAGCCCGCGCTGGCCTACCTGGACGTCATCCGAGCCGTCCGGGAGCGCTGGGACCTGCCAGTCGTCTCGTACAACGTGTCCGGCGAGTACTCGATGCTCAAAGCAGCTGGCCAGAACGGGTGGATCGACTACGAGCGGGTGATGCTGGAGACGCTCACGTCCATGAAGCGGGCCGGCTCCGACCTCATCATCACCTACCATGCCCTGGAGGCGGCGAAGCTCCTGTAGGCAACAGCCGGCCGGGCTCGCGGCGGGTTGTCCCTTGATCCGCCGCGCGCGTTGCGCCCAAATGACGCTGCACGATGCCAACCCAGAAGCGGCCTGGACGTAAGTCCCAGAAGCCCCCGCCCCAACGCCGGCGCACCGCGAAGAAGCGGCCCGGCGCCGGTCGCGCGGCCCGTGTCACTCCCCCGGGACCCTTGCAGTACAAAGTGGTCGAGCTGTCCACCGTGGACGAGGGCGCCCTGGAGCGCACCCTCAACGAGTGGACGGCCAGAGGCTGGAACCTCGACGGCATCCAGTTCGCGATGCGCGAGTCCTCCAAGCGCCCGGCCATGGCCTTCATCCTCTTCACGCGTGAGGGCAGCGCCGCGGACCACGACGAGGAGGCGGCCCGCGGGCGGCTCCTGCGCATGTCGGAGACGGGCAGCCCCACCGCGGCGCTCGCGGCCGAATACGCGCAGGCGCACGCGGAGAGGGCCGCGCCCCGCATCTCTCCTTTGAGCGCCCACGAGCGGCTGGCTCGGCTCGCGGGGCTGGATGAGCCGGAGCCTCGTGAGGAGGGCCTCACGCTGGAGCCCGAGGAGTGAGTACCTCGCGCAGCCGGGTCCTCATGGCGGCGGCCCGGCACGAGGGCCGCGTCCTGCGGTTGGTACAGGAGGACACCCGGCCCAGCTCTCCCTATCCCAAGGCGTCGCTCTGGCTGCGCGCCGGCGCGCGGGTGGTGGACGTGGCGGTGGCGTGGGGCCTGTACGTGGTGTGCGGGGCCGCGGGCGCGGTGGTGGCGCTGCTGTTCCTGCTGCTGGCGGACGGGATGCTCCAGGGCCAGAGCGTGGGCAAGCGCATCTTCGGCGTGAAGGTGATGCACCTGCCCACGCGGTCGGCCGCGCGGCACCGCGACAGCACCCTGCGCAACGCGCCGCTGGCGCTCATCGTGCTGCTGGGGATGATGCCCGCGCCGCATGGGCCGGTGGCCGCCGCTGCGGGGTTGCTCGTCATTGGGGGCGTGGAGGCGTGGCGCGTGCTGCGGGACCCGCTGGGCTGGCGACTGGGCGACACCTGGGCGCAGACGCAGGTGGTCGACGGGAAGGTCGTCGCGGGCGTAACCGTTGCAGCTCGCACGCCGGTCGCGCATGAGCGCGCGCCCGGCAGGCTCATGTCCGCGGCCAAGGTCCGCCGCGGACGCTCGTCGTTCAGGAAGCGAAGGGGGTACCCATGCGCATCGCGCTGACCCACAACCTCAGGTTGTCTGATTCGGAAGAAGAGGCGGAGTTCGACACCCAGGAGACGGTCAACGCGCTCGCCGCGGCCATCGAGCGCATCGGCCACCGCCTGGAGCGCTTCGAGGTCAGCGGTCCGGCCTCGCGCACCGTGGCGCGGCTGGAGGCGTACAGCCCGGACCTCATCTTCAACACCGCCGAGGGGCGGCGCGGGCGCTTCCGCGAGGCCTTCTATCCGGCCCTCTTCGACGAGCTGGGCTTCCCCTACACGGGCTCGGATGCGTACGCGCTGGCGGTGACGCTCGACAAGCAGCTCACCAAGCTGGTGCTGTCCAAGCAGGGCATCCGCACGCCCGGCTGGCAGTACGTGGAGAAGCTCAGCGAGCTGTCGGTGGAGAACCTGCGCTTCCCCGTCATCGTGAAGCCCAACTTCGAGGGCTCGTCCAAGGGAATCACCCAGGACTCCGTCGCGGAGACGCTGGACGAGGTGCGCATCAAGGTGGCCGCCGCGCTGGAGCGGTACCCGTCCGGCGTGCTGGTGGAGGAGTACGTCTCCGGCCACGACCTCACGGTGCCGTTCCTGGAGGCCGTGGACAACGACTACGACGGGGTCCTCGCGCCGGTGGAGTACGTCATCGACCCGGCCGTCACGGTCGGCCGCAAGTACGCCATCTATGACTACGCGCTGAAGACGTCGCGGGAGAGCGCGGTCGGCGTGCGCGCGCCGGCGCAGATTCCGGCCCGCACCGCCGAGGACGTGCGGCGCATGGCGCAGAAGATCTACCGGGCGCTCGACTGCCGCGACCTGGGCCGCATCGACCTCCGCCTCAGCGACGCTGGCGTACCGTACTTCCTGGAGATCAACGCGCTGCCCAGCCTGGAGCCGGGCGCCAGCATCTACGCGTCGGCGGAGCTGGACGGGCTTCACCTGGATGGCGTCATCAACTCCATCATCCAGAGCGCGGCGAAGCGGTACAAAATCAAGGACTCCTCGCGGCGGCAGGGCAAGCCCGCGCGCAAGAGCGGCCCGCTGCGCGTGGGCTTCAGCTTCAACGTCAAGCGCGTGAAGCCCATGGCCACGGCGGAGGCGGTGGAGGACAGCGAGGCGGAGTACGACTCGCCCAACACGCTCCAGGCCATCCGCGAGGCGATTGCCTCGTGGGGCCACGAGGTCATCGACCTGGAGGCGACGCCCGAGCTGCCCTCGGTGCTGGCGAGCACGCCGCTGGACCTCGTCTTCAACATCGCGGAGGGCTTCAAGGGCCGCAACCGGGAGAGTCAGGTCCCGGCGATGCTGGAGCTGCTGGACATCCCGTACACGGGCTCAGACCCGGCGACGCTGTCCATCGCCCTGGACAAGGGACTGGCGAAGAAGATCGTCCGTCAGGCCGGCATCCTCACGCCCAACTTCCAGCTCATGGCGACGGGCAAGGAGCGCCTCAACAAGGAGTTCACCTCCTTCCCCCTCATCGTGAAGCCGGTGGCGGAGGGCAGCTCCAAGGGCGTCGTCACCAAGAGCGTCTGCCACACGGAGGCGGAGCTGCGCGAGGTGGTGAGGGAGATCGCCGGCAAGTACCAGCAGCCGGCGCTCATCGAGGAGTACATCCGCGGGCGCGAGTTCACCGTGGGCCTGCTGGGCGAGCGGCGCCCGCGCGTCCTGCCTCCCATGGAGATCGTCTTCCTCGACAAGGGGGAGCGGAACCCCGTCTACAGCTTCCAGCATAAGCTCGACTGGACGGACCGCATCCGCTACGACGCGCCGGCGAAGCTGGAGCCCGCGCTGCTGGAGCGGCTGCGCACGGCGGCCCGCAACTCGTTCATGGCGCTGGGATGCCGCGACGTCGCGCGCATCGACTTCCGCATGGACGACAAGGGCCGCATCTACTTCATCGAGTGCAACCCGCTGCCGGGCCTCACGCCGGGCTGGAGCGACCTGGTGCTCATCGCCCAGGGCGCCGGCATGGACTACCGGGGCCTCATTGGCGAAATCATGGCGCCCGCCATCCGCCGCTACAAGGAGCGGGAGGCGCGCCGCGCCGCCAGCGAGCACTCTGCTTCCGTGCTGCGCAAGAGCGGGGTCCTGGAGGAGGCGACGCCCGCGGCCACCCAGCCCGTGGCAGTGGCCGGTGCCACGCAAGCTCCCTCACCGGCCGAGCCGGCGGTCCGCTTGGACGCGAAGGCTTGAGCCTCCCGGCCTGGTGTCCTGTGAGGGGGCAGGCGAGGCCGGGGGACGTGGTTGACGGTGGGGGATGGTCGGTTAGTGTCCCCCTCCTATGGTGCAAATCCCCGAGGAGAACGGTCCGCGTGTCCGGGCCCGCGAGCTGGGTCTGCCGCTGGGACGCTTCAAGCCCGGCAAGTGGAACGCCATCACCGACGTGGAGGGGGTGCTCGTCGGGCACAGCACGTTGATTAGGGGCGACGGGCCGCTGCGGCCCGGCCACGGTCCGGTGCGCACGGGCGTCACCGCCATCCTCCCCAACCAGGGGAACATCTTCATGGAGCGCATGACGGGAGGCGGCTTCGTGCTCAACGGCGCGGGCGAGGTCTCCGGCATGACGCAGCTCATGGAGTGGGGGCTCATCGAGACGCCCATCCTCCTCACCAACACCATGGCGGTGGGCGCCGTGTCGGACGGCGTGGCGCGCTACCTCGTGGACCGCTATCCCGGCATCGGCGACGAGCACGACGTCATCATCCCCGTGGTGGGTGAGTGTGACGACTCGTGGCTCAACGACATCACCGGGCGCCACGTGCGCGAGGAGCACGTCTTCGAGGCCATCAACAAGGCCTCCGCCGGTCCGGTGGCCGAGGGCAACGTGGGCGGCGGCACGGGCATGGTGACGTGCGACTTCAAGGGCGGCATCGGCACGTCGTCACGCAAGCTGCCGGAGGTGCTCGGCGGCTACACGCTGGGCGTCCTGGTGATGTCCAACTTCGGGAAGATGCACAACCTGCGGGTGGGGGGCCTCCCCGTGGGGGAGGTGCTGGCGGAGAAGTTCAAGGGCACGCCCCGGCGCGGACAGACCTATGGCTCCATCATCGCGGTGGTGGCGACGGACGCGCCGCTGCTGAGCCATCAAATCAACCGCCTGTGCAAGCGCGTGGCGCTGGGCATCGGCCGGGTGGGCAGCTACGCGGCGCATGGCTCGGGGGAGATCGTCGTGGGGTTCTCGACGGCCAACATGATCCCCCGGCGCACGCAGAAGATGGTCTACAAGCTGAAGATCCTCCTGGATCAGCGGCTGGACCCCCTCTACGAGGCCGTCATGGAGGCCACCGAGGAGGCCATCCTCAACGCCATGTGCATGGCCACGTCCATGACGGGCGCCAACGGGAACCACTGCCCGGCGCTGCCCCTGGACGAGGTCCGCCGGTTCCTGAACGCCTACAAGCCCATCTTCGCGTCGGTGAAGAAGCGCCCCCAGCAGTCCAGCGCCCCGGCGGCCCGCGAGCGGCCCAGCGACGAGGACCGGGAGGGGGACGTGACGGTGTCCAGCGCCCGCCCGACCCAGGTCCGTGGGGCGGAGGGCATCCCATACCCCACCCGTCCGGCGCCGGACACGCCCGAGGAGCCAGAGGGGCCCGAGGGTTCTTCTTCCGGGAGCCCATCGGGTTCTGATAGTTAGGCTGTTCTTTTCACGTCTCCGTACGGAGCACAGGAGTCAAAGATGGCCCGCAGCAAGAGCAAGCACCGTCGCGTGCAGATGAAGATCCGGCAGGCCTGGAAGAAGCGGGCGAAGAAGCACAAGGCCGAGGCCAAGGCCGCCGCCGAGTCGAAGAAGAAGTAGCAGGACCCACGCTCTCGCGCGGCCCGTGGCCTCAGTCCCGGGTCGCCGAGAACGGGCTGGAGACGTTGCAGCGCTGTCCGCCCGTGTCGGACGCGCGCGCATGGCTCCCCGTGAAGACGCCGGAGATGGACGCCGTCCCCCCGTCGGTCATCGGAGCCAGGTAGCTGCCGTTGAGGGCCAGGGTGTCCGTCCGGGCGCCCCCAGGCGCTCCGGCGTTGGTGATGCTCCCCGACAAGCTGAAGGTCCCCTGGAATGTGATGGCGCCCTCCAGGGGCACGCCCGCGAGCTGGCTGGTGAGCCTGTCGCCCGTCCGGGCAATGTCCAGCACCTCGCCCACCGGCAGCTCCACGCCCAGCAGGGCGCACTCCGGCGGCACGCCCGCGTCCGCGTTGAACCGCATCCGATAACGGCCCTCGACCGCGGGGCAGTCCGTGCAGGCGGTGTCGCCGCCGCCACAGCCCCAGGCGGTGAGCGTGAGCAATCCGGCGAAGAAGCGGAGGAAACGTCCAGAAGTCATGAGTCGGTTCTCCGTGAGGTGGATGCCGGGCTTCCCGGTGGGAGGGCCGGTTCCTACGTTGGGAAAAGGCGGCGTTCGGTGGCTACGTCAAGTGGGGTGGGGTGGGGCGGTGCGTGACTCGAGGCGGTGGTCCAACTTCGTCTTCGCCGGGCTGTTCGCCCTGGCGCTGTTCCTCTTCTCCAGGATTCTGCTGCCGTTCCTGATGCCGGTGTTGCTCGGCGGCTTCCTGGTCGTGCTGTTCATGCCGTTGCAGGACTACCTGTGCCACAAGCTGCGGGGCCGCAAGTCCCTCAGCGCGGGGGTGTCCACCGTCTCCGTGTTCCTGCTCATCCTGGCGCCGCTGGCGCTGGTGGGCTGGATGGTCGCGCGCGAGGTGCTCCGCTTCGTGGGGCAGGCGCACCAGCTGCTCGAACAGGAGCACCTGCGTCAGCCGTTTCTCGCCAGCCTGCCGTTCGAGCTGGAGCGCTACCTCCGCCTGGGCACGAACACCGAGGAGATGGAGCGCGCGCTCATGTCGGCCGTGACGGGGGGCGCGGCGCTCCTGCGTGACGTGGCGGCGGCGGGCACCGACCTGGTCATCAACCTGTTCCTGATGACCGTGGCCATGTACTACTTCTTCCTCGACGGTCGGCGCCTGGTGGCCGAGGTCATGCGCCTGATTCCGCTGGACCGGCGCTACTTCGAGGCCTTCTCGCGCGAGTTCACCGACGTCGCATACGCCATCATCTACGGCAACACCGTCACCGCCGTCATCCAGGGCGTGGTGGGCTTCGTCGGGCTGCTCATCGCTGGCGTGCCGCACGCCGGCGTGTGGGGGGCGGCCATGGTCCTGGTGGCGCTGGTGCCGGTGGGGGGCACCGCGCTGGTGTGGGGGCCCATCGGCGTGGTGCTCATCGCCGCGAACCAGGTGCGCGAGGGCGTGTTCCTCCTGGCCTGGGGGGCCTTCCTGGTGGGCAGCATCGACAACGTCATCCGGCCCCGGCTGTGTGGCTCGCGCATGGCGCTGCACCCGCTGCTCGTCTTCCTGTCCATGTTCGGAGGACTGGCGGTGTTCGGGATGATGGGGCTGCTGGTGGGGCCGCTCATCGCCTCCATCTTCATGGCCATGGTCCGCATCTACCGCCGCGACTTCCTGGGCATCGGCCGCGCCGAGCACCTGGCGGCAGAGCACGCGGAGCCGTCACCCCCGGTGTCCGAGCCACAGCCGGCCCGGATGCCCTCGGGCACCCAGGCGATGGGACAGGCGGTGACGCTGAACGTCTGAGGGCGACAAGGCAGCAGCTCCGCCGAGCCTGGACATCCCCGATGGCGTGGGTGAACCTCCCTGGGGAATGAGGAACGCCCGACACTCGAAGGTTCGCTGGGGGCTGCGGTGCGCGCTCGTGGTGGCCGTGGCCGCCGCTCCGGTGCTGGCCAACGCGGCGGAGCGGCACGTGCCGGTGGCCACGAAGCCCACGCCGGGCCTCCGCGTGGCGGATGCGGCGCCGGGAGATGCGCGGAGCCGGGACCCGAAGATGGACGCGGAGTCACGCACCTCCACCGCGCCGTTCCTGGAGGTGGCGCTGGACTCGGGCTCCGGAGGCACGGTGGGGGACGCGGTGACCGGGCCTCCGCTGGCGCGGCTCTCGCTGGGGGGCACGACGACGTGGCGAAACTACTGCGCGCGTCCAGGCGTGAAGTCGTGTGGCGCGTACGACCGGCTCCCGGCCAGTGAGCGGCTGGGGGACACGGTGAGCTACTCGACATCGGTGCCGTACCTGGGCTTCTCCGCCGAGCTGGAGTTGCTACCGCTGGCGCGCAGCCCGTCGCTGCTCCAGGGCGTGGGGCTGGTGTTGGGCTACCGGCACGGATTCGCGTCCACCCACGTGACGCTGGTCTCGGATGCGGGGCGCTCCACCACGCGAGAGGTGGCGGCCGCCGACTCGGTGCTCACGGCCCAGGCGCTGTACCGCTACTTCTTCGGCAAGGGCGCGCCGAACGCACAGTCTGGCTACGTGGGGCTGCGCGGCGGCCTGCTCACTCGTGCCTTCAACGTGGACGCGTCCGCCGACAGTCCGCTCACCGGGACGCACCGCGTGTTCCCGGCGGTGGGGTTGGAGGTGTCGGTGCCGCTGGTGTCCTGGGCCCGCGTGGAAGGGGCAGGGCAGCTCTACCTGAGCCCGAGGCCGGGCAGGAGCCTGGGCGGCGGGAGCGCCGCGACGGACGCGGAGCTCAGCGACTACGGCACGTCCGTGTCCAGCTCTGGCTGGGAAGCGGAGCTGGGGATGGGGGGCGACATCTGGGGGCCCTTCGGGTACTCGGTTCGGTTCCGCCTGGCCCGTTTCCAGGACACCTTCACGGGGGCGGGGCGCCGGCTGGGCTGGGACGAGGGCGGCGTCGCGGCGGAGACGTACTCCAGCCTGCACTGGGGCATCACCGCGTCGTATTGAGGGCCGCGCTCGGCGCACACGCCGGTGCGCCGAAGGCGTAGGGTACGGGCCATGTCCGAGCATGTGTCGCCCCAGGAGCTGCGCCGGAAGTGGAAGCTGGCGAACGCGGAGCCGCTGGAGGGCGGCCGGAGGCGGGACGCCTACCGGGCGCTGGCCCAGGACTGTCCCGCCTTCATCCCCAACCTCCTGTCCCTGAGCCGGGCCCTGCTGGCGGACCGTCACGCGGTGGCGGACCCGGAGGCCGCGGTCGCGGAGGCCGAGCAGGCGCTCCGAGCCGCGGCGGACGTCTCTGCGGGCGCCCCCGAGCCCCTGCTGGAGTTGGGGCGCTTCTTCGCCACGGTGCGGGAGGCGCCAGGGGAGGCGGAGCGGGCCTTCTCCTCCGCGGCCGAGGCCGCGATGTCGCTGCTAGAAGAGGCGTGGGCGGGGTGGATTCAGGCCCTGGGCGCCCAGGGTCAGCTCGATGCCGCGCTGGAGGTGGAGGAACAGGCGCGGCGGCTCTTTCCCAGCTCCAAGCGCATCTCCCAGGCGGTGGCCTCCGCCCAGCGCCACGCGAGCACTCGCTGAGGCGCGTCAGTCAGGAGGCCCGTCCTGCGTTGCCTGCCGGTGTTGGACGACGCGGCTGCGCGCCCAGTCCGGGACTCCTCGTCATCCGGCTCATCACCGGGCGTCCAAAGGGATGAAAAGACGCGGGGTTGCGTGCGCCAGTCACACCTGACGCTGCCTTGGAGGACGAGGCCGTTAGTGTTGAGCGCGGAGGCACCTGGGACGCGTGGAACATTGGGGCATCGAAGGCATGTCGGCGGGGCTGGTCGCAAGCCTGCTCGCAGGGATGGCAACAGGGTTGGGCGCGCTGCCGGTGCTCGTCACCTCGGAGCTCAGCCGGAAGGCGCAGGACCGGATGCTGGGCTTCAGCGCGGGGGTGATGCTGGCGGCCACGTCCTTCTCCCTGGTCATCCCGGCGATGGAGCTGGTGCGAGGGCAGGGCCATGACGGGCCCGCCGCGGCGCTGCGGGTGGCGGCTGCGGTGCTGTGTGGCGGACTGTTCCTCCGCGTGTGGCATGACTTGATGCCGCATGAGCACTCGCTCAAGGGGCACGAGGGCCGGGGCGGCATGAAGTGGAACAGCGTGCTGCTGTTCGTGCTGGCCATGACGCTGCACAACTTCCCGGAGGGGCTGGCGGTGGGCGTGTCCTTCGCGGCGCCCCAGCCAGCGCTCGGCCTGTCCGTGGCGCTGGGCATCGGCGCGCAGAACATCCCGGAGGGGTTGGTGGTGGCGCTCGCCCTGCGCGCCACCGGGGCCTCGGCGCCGCGCGCGGCCCTGTTCGCGCTGCTCACGGGGCTGGTGGAGCCGGTGGGCGCGCTGGTCGGCATCGGCGCGCTGTCATTCAGCTCGGCGCTGCTGCCCTGGGGCCTGGCCTTCGCGGGTGGCGCGATGCTCTACGTCATCAGCCACGAGATGATTCCGGAGAGCCACCGGGGCGGCTTCGAGCGCGAGGCCACCACCGGCCTCATGTGGGGCTTCGTGCTCGCGCTGGTGCTGGACATGTCTATCGGTTGATGCGCGTCGCGACTACGCGGGCAGCAGCACCAGCCGGGCGATCTCCGGGGGCGCGCCCACGCGCATCGGCGGACCCACGAAGCCGCAGCCCCGGCTGACGTAGATCTGCGAGTCCCCCGTCCGGCTCAGCCCCGCGTTGCGCTCGCCCCAGATGAGGTCGCCCATGAGGTTGCCCGGGAACATCTGCCCGCCGTGCGTGTGGCCGGAGATCTGGAGGCCCACACCGCGCCGGGCCACCTCGTCGAAGTTGGATGGCTGGTGCGCCAGCAGCACCGAGGCCCGGTCGGGCCGCACGCCGCGCAGCGCCGCGTCCAGGTCGTAGCCCGGCTCGCCCATCCGGTGCGCGCTCCAGTCGTCCACGCCCGCGAGCTGGAAGGAGGCCGCGTCACCGATGGACACCGAGCGGTTGCGCAGCACCTGGATGCCCAGGCCCTCCAGGAAGGCGACCCACGTGTTGGCGCCCGAGTAGTAGTCGTGGTTGCCGGTGACGAAGAAGGTGCCGTACCGGGCGCTCAGCTTCCCGAGCCCTCCGGCGAACATGCCCAGGGCGTCCACGGAGCCGTCCACCAGGTCCCCGGTGATGGCGATGAGGTCCGGCGCGAGCGCGTTGGTGCGGGAGACCAGCTCGTCGATGAAGCGGCGCTGAATCACGCCGCCGATGTGGATGTCGGTGAGCTGCACCAGGGTGAAGCCCTCCAGCGCACGGGGCAAGTGGGGCAGGCGCACGGGGATGTCGCGCACGTCGGGCGGGTGGAAGGCGCGCCAGCTGCCATAGCCGCTCACCGCCACGCCCGCGATGCCAGCGCCCACGGCCAACCCCTGTCCCAGCAGGGCCCGGCGCTCCGGCGACGCGGGCGCGGCGGGAGGCGCCGTCGCCGCGGCTTGCTTCCGGCGGGCCCGCCACGCGACCACGCTCCGCACCGCGTCCACCGCCAGGGTGAACATGAGCAGATAGAGGACGAAGCCAATCCACAGGAGGAAGGCGATGCCCAGCCGGCGCGCGGCCTCGGAGGGGAGGACGGTGCCGATGACCCGTGCGCCCAGGGCACCCGCGAAGCCCACCGCGAACAGGCCCTGAGCGGCGCGTTGCAGGCCCTGGCGCTGCGTGACGTCACGGACGAGCCGGCGATACAGATAGACATGGCCCACCGACAGCGCGGTGAGCACGGGGACGAAGAAGAGGAGCAGGCTGACCCAACGTGGCATCGCGGCTCCCTGCATAACGGAAGCCCACTCAACGCGCTCCAGGATTCCAGGGGGGCAGCCAGGAAGGTGTGGGGGCCACACCCCTGGCCCCTTTCGCCCGTCCCCGGGCCGGGGCAGGCTTCGCCATCTCGCGAGGCCGATTCCCGGCCCGCGTACCCCTTCGAGGACTTCATGCTCCGCTCGCTTCTGGCTCCCCTGATTCTCGCCGTCTCGCTGCTTGGCTGTGGCGACGACGAGAGCGTCAACCCCGACTCGGGCGACCCCACCAAGGTGACGTACGCGGAGTCGCTCAAGGTGGACCTGGCCGCGATGACGCTGCTGCCCAGCGGCCTCTACCTCCAGGACACCTTCCTCGCGCCGGGCGGCGCCGAGGCCCAGCCGGGCAACCGCGTCCAGGTGCGCTACGTCGGCTACCTCCCGGACGGCCGCAGCTTCGACGCCACCGGGAACGGCCCCGCCTTCTCCTTCACACTCGGCGCCGGCCAGGTCATCAAGGGCTGGGACGAGGGCATCGCGGGCATGCGGGTGGGCGCCCGGCGCCGGCTCATCATCCCCTCGTCGCTGGGGTACGGCGCCACCGGCTCGGGCCGCCGGATTCCGCCCTATACGGTGCTCATCTTCGACACCGAGCTCGTGTCGGTCCGCTGAGCGGACGCGCGACGCCGCCCCTCTTCGGTGCTATAGGATTTTCCAGTCTTTCGGGAAGTCCCGGCCGGTGTGGACCGGCCCGGAGCTGGGCCCGGAATGGGGGAGACGAGCGATGTCACGGTCCGAGGCGGAGTCGAGCATGGAGGGCCCGCGCCGGTCGATGGCGGGGGACGGCGCATTCCAGGCGCTGCTGATGCAGCCGTCGCCGGCCGTTGCGGCCCGGCTCTACGAGGAGCTGGGGGTTTCGCAGCGCGAGCGGCTGCAGAAGGAGGCCACCCAGGCCGCGGTGGAGGAGCGCCAGCGGCTGGCGGAGGTCTTGCGGCAGGCCCGGGACTTCTCCGGCGCGGCGCGCCTGCTGGACGGCTGCGGCGCGGCGGCCCTGGTGGCGGAGCTGTACGTCCAGGGTGGGCGCTACGTGGACGCGGCGGAGGCGTATCTGCGCGCGGGTGAGGTGGAGCGCGCGGCCGCGGCGTTCGAGCGTGGCGGCGCGATGGAGCGGGCGCTGGAGGTCTACCGGGGGCTGGGCGCCCGCGAGGCGATGGCGCAGTGCCTGGTCCGCCTGGGGCGCCCTTATGAAGCGGCGCAGCTCTACCGGGAGCTGGGCCAGCCGCACGCGGAAGTGGAGGCGCTCGGTGGCGTGCCCACGGGAGACGCGCGCCACCTGGAGGCCGTGCTGCGCATGTGCAAGCTCCTGGACGCGGAGGGCTTCACGCGGCGCGCGCTGTCGCTGCTCGCGGACACGATGC
Source organism: Pseudomonadota bacterium (assembly GCA_023426545.1). GTDB lineage: Bacteria > Myxococcota > Myxococcia > Myxococcales > Myxococcaceae > Myxococcus. The sequence continues at coordinate 64,115 of JAFAAN010000031.1, read as the reverse complement.
GGGGCTCGGAGACAGCAAGGGGTGATCCGGCGCTCGCGGCGGAGAAGGCCCGGCTGCTGCGCCGCCTGGGCATGGAAGCGGAGGCCGAGGCCGTCATCGCCCGGCTGCCCTCAAGCGCGGCGGCGCCGGAGTCCGATGGCTACCACTACCTCAAGGCCATTCCCATCTTCGGCGAGCTGTCGCTCGACGACATGAAGGACCTGTACCGCGTGGCCCGTCAAGTGCTCATCCCTTCTGGCGCCGTGCTGCTGGAGAAGGGCACGCCGGGCAGCGGCCTCCTCGTGCTGCTGGAAGGGGCGGTGGACGTGTTCAGCGGGCCGGAGCCGGACGCGCGCCAGCTCAACACGCTGGGGCCCGGCGCCTACCTGGGGGAGATCTCCCTGGTACAGGACGCGCCTGTGTCCGCGCACGTCCGCGCCCGGACCTCGGTCCGCGCGCTGCGCATCACCCGCGCTGGCTTCCAGCACTACCTGGACACGCATGAGGCCGCGGCGCTGCGCATCTTCCGCCTCTTCACGCACAACCTCGCGGCCCGCGTGCGCGCGCTCAGCACCTGACAGCGCGCGTGTCTGTCATTCCGGGCAGGCTGCCTGGCCGCCCGGAATGACAAAGTCGCGTCTGTGTTTTATCTCAAGCCCATCATGAGGCCCGTCTCCTTCAACGCCCTGCTGTGTGCGCGCGCTTTCGCGCCGGCGGCGGACGTGTGCCTCGCCCCCCGTCACGAGGTTCTGCTCGACATTTGAGTTGGCGGACCGGGGTCCTCCGGCGCGCGGGTTGGCTGGTTCCCGTGTGCCGTGAGTCCCGGCTCCGCCCTGGCTCATGCGGCGTCCTCGTGTGTCCTCACGCGTCCCCGAGCGGGCCTGACGTGCCCCTCCGGCGAGTCGCGCGTGTCTGTCATTGAGGCCAGGTACACGATGGTTCCACGGCGATGGACTGGCTGCCGCAGGAGATGCAGCGCGGCATCACCATCACCTCCGCGGCCACCACGGCGTTCTGGCAACCCCGGCATGGGCCGGGCGCGGGCGTGCCCCACCACATCAACATCCTGGACACGCCGGGACACGTGGACTTCACCATCGAGGTGGAGCGCTCGCTGCGTGTGCTGGATGGCGCGGTGGCGGTGTTCGACGCGAGCCAGGGGGTGGAGCCCCAGTCCGAGGCGGTGTGGCGGCAGGCGGACCGCTATGGCGTGCCGCGCATCGCCTTCGTCAACAAGATGGACAAGGTGGGCGCGGACTTCGGCAGGAGCGTGGCGTCCATCCAGACGCGGCTGGGCGCACGTCCAGTGGCCGTGCAGTGGCCGCTCGGCAAGGGCCCGGAGTTTCTCGGCCTGGTGGACCTGGTGCGCATGCGGGCCGTGACATTCGACGTGGAGGACGGCTCCTTCCACGACGGCCTCCCGGTGCCGGAGGCCGTGCGCGCCGAGGTGGAGGCGCGGCGCCTGCTGCTCATCGAAGCGTGCGCGGACGTGGATGCCACGGTGCTGGAGAAGTTCGTGGACGGGCGGTTGGAAGACATCACCGCCGAGGACCTGGATCGCGCCCTGCGCGTGGGCACCCTGGCGCGGACGCTGGTGCCGGTGCTGTGTGGGGCGGCTTTCAAGAAGAAGGGAGTGCAGATGTTGCTGGATGCCATCGTCAACTACCTGCCCGCGCCCTCGGATGTGCCCGCTGTCGAGGGCTGTGTCCCGGGGACGGATGCGCGTGTGTCTCGGCCCGCGTCCGACGTGGGGCCTCCATGCGCCCTCGCGTTCAAGCTGATGAGCGACAAGGCCGTGGGCGGCATCGTGTACCTGCGCGTCTACTCGGGCACGCTGCGCGCGGGCTCCGTCCCGCTTAACCCCGCCACCGGGCGGCGTGAGCGGGTGGGGCGCCTGATGTTCATGCACGCCAACCGCCGGGAAGTGGTGGCGGAGGTGCACGCGGGCGACATCTGCGCGGCGCTCGGCCTGAAGGGCGTGCGCACGGGCGACACGCTGTGCGACCCGGAGGCGCCGGTGGTGCTGGAGTCGCTGGGGCTCCTGGAGCCGGTGGTGCAACTCGCCGTGGAGGCGCGCTCGCCCGCGGAGCTGACGAAGCTGGAGGAGGGCTTGAACCGGTTGGCGGCGGAGGACCCGTCGCTTCGGGTGGGCGTGGATCCGGAGAGCGGCCAGGTGCTGCTGTCCGGAATGGGGGAGCTGCATCTGGAGGTGGTCGTGGACCGGTTGAAGACGGAGTACGGCGTGGAGGCGCGCGTGGGCCAGCCCAAGGTCGCGTGGCGAGACACGCTCCACAGGCAGGTGCGCCAGGAGTACCGGCACGTGCGCCAGTCCGGAGGCCCCGGCCAGTATGCGTGCGTGGTGCTGGATGTGGGGCCGGCGCCTCGCGGCGCAGGGCTCGTCTTCGTGGACGACACCCGCGGCGGCATCATCCCGAAGGAGCTGATACCCGCCATCGAGAAGGGCGTGTCCGGGGCCATGGCACGGGGCGTGCGGGACGGCGTTCCGCTGGTGGACGTGGAGGTGCGGCTGGTGGATGGCGACACGCACGTGCGTGACTCCACGCCCCAGGCGTTCGCCACGGCGGGCTCGCTGGCGCTCCAGGCCGCGGCGCGCAGCGCGGGCGTGCAGCAATTGGAGCCCGTCATGGAAGTGGAGGTCACCACGCCCGAGGAGTACCTGGGCGAGGTGCTGGGTGACCTGGCGGCGCGGCGGGGCCGGGTGCTGGGCATGGAGGCGCGCGGAGTGGCGCGGGTCGTCTCCGCGCGGGTGCCCATGGCCAGCCTCTTCGGCTACGTGACGAGCCTCCGCGGGCGCACCCAGGGCCGGGCTCAGGCCAGCATGCGCCTGGGGGCATACGAGCCCGTCCCCGAGGCGCTCCAGGTGGCGCGCCAGGACGCGCACGCCTGAGACAGAGGTCCGCCCCGGGAGCCCGGCTGGGTTCCCGGGGCTGGCGGGACATTCCCGTGCTGTGCCTGGAGAAAGCGCCGACGGCTGCACAAATGTCCACCAGAGCCCGGAAATCCGGTGATTAAGCCGTTGATTTGACGGGACATCTGGAGCGGGAAAGTGCAGGGTCCCGCGCCGATTCTCCGGAATGGGGTGGGGAGACCCCCTGTTTCCATCCGTTCCCAAAGCGGTTCGGCCGGCCGGGCCCGACCGCGCACCGCCAGGCGCCCTGGGCAAGAGCCCGAACGGGCGCGCTGCGCGGGCTCCCTCCCCTGAGGAGGGGGCGGGCTCACTTCACTTCAGGAACACATGACTTTCGACGAACTTCAGCTTCACGAGACCCTCCTGCGCGCCGTCAAGGCGGAGGGGTACACCACGCCCACGCCCATCCAGCAGAAGGCCATCCCGCACGCATTGGCCGGGCGTGACGTGCTCGGCGTGGCCCAGACAGGCACGGGCAAGACGGCCGCCTTCGCGCTCCCCATCCTCCAGAGGCTGTCCGCCAAGGCGCCCCCGGGCGGCGCCCGTCCGGTTCGGTGCCTGGTCCTGACGCCCACCCGTGAGCTGGCGGGACAGGTCGGTGAGAGCTTCGCGACGTACGGAAAGAACCTGCCCCTGCGCCACACCGTCATCTTCGGGGGCGTGGGCCAGAATCCGCAGGTCCAGGCGCTGCAGCGTGGCATGGACATCCTTGTGGCCACGCCAGGGCGGCTGCTCGACCTGATGGAGCAGGGCTACGTGTCGCTCCGCTCGCTCGACGTGTTCGTGCTCGATGAGGCGGACCGCATGCTCGACATGGGCTTCATCCATGACGTGCGGCGCGTCATCAAGGCGCTGCCGCCCAAGCGGCAGACGCTGTTCTTCAGCGCCACGCTTCCGCCGGACATCGTCGACCTGGCGCGCAGCATCCTCACCGACCCCGTCCGCGTGGAGGTCACCCCGGCCTCCAGCACGGCGGAGACGGTGAGCCAGCAAGTGTACTTCGTGGAGCGCGAGCAGAAGCGCGGCCTGCTGACGCACCTCCTGAAGGAGGGCAACATCACCCGCGCGCTCGTCTTCACCCGCACGAAGCACGGCGCGAACCGGGTGGCGAAGCAGCTCGAAGGCGCGGGCGTGAGCTCGGCGGCCATTCACGGCAACAAGAGCCAGAACGCGCGCGAGCGCGCGCTCGACGAGTTCCGCTCCGGGACGCTCCGTGTGCTGGTGGCCACGGACATCGCCGCGCGCGGCATCGACATCGACGGGCTGAGCTACGTCGTCAACTACGACCTGCCCAACGTGCCCGAGCAGTACGTGCACCGCATTGGCCGCACCGGCCGCGCGGGGGCCAGCGGCACGGCCGTGTCCTTCTGCGACGCCGAGGAGCGCGCGTACCTGCGCGACATCGAGCGCACCATCCGCCGCAACGTGCCCGTGGTGGAAGACCATCCATACCGCTCGGGCCAGCCCGCCCCGCGGCCCGTGAATCAAGCCTCGGGTGCCGCGCCGGAGGCCCGTCCTTCGGGCGGCGGTGGGCGTCCCCAGGGTACGCCACGTCCCGCTGGCAACGGGGGCGGTGGTGGTGGTGGCCATCCCTCGGGCGCCTCGCGCCGTCGCCGAGGAGGGCGCGGTGGGGGTGGCCAGGGCCAGGGCCGTTCCGAGGGCAATCGCTCCGCGCAGGGCGGCGGTAGGTCCGGTGCGGGTTCGAATCGGGGAGGCTCGGGCGCTCCTCGGAGCGCCAGTGGTGGCCGGTCCGCGGGCGCGGGCAGCTCCGCCTCGGTGAAGTCGCCGGAGGCCGCGCCGCCTCCTCCGCGGCGCTCCTCGCCCAAGTGGCTCTGAGCCGTCAGTCGGGATGAAGCACCCGAGGGGAGCTCGCGCCAGCCGGCGTGGGCTCCCCTTCGTGCTTTCAGTGGAGGACCATCAGCGCCATGGAGCCAAACGCTAGCGCCATGGCCAGACAGCCCCAGCGGAACCACTTCCGCGTGAGCAGCAGGTAGTCCTCGAAGGAGGCGCCCGCGTCGCCGAGCGCCTCCGCCATGGCCAGTTGACGGGCCTGGATGGGGCGCAGCGTCTGGCTCCAGACGACGCCGCACAGCATGAAGCACACCTGCCCGGCGGCGAGCGCGGGGCTCGTCCACAGGGAGATTCCCTGAAGGTGCGCCCGCAGCATGCCCGTGGCGGCGAGCGCGAACACGCTGGGGACCAGCAGGTACTTGTCGGTGACGTGTACCAGCCGCAGCGCGTACGCAATCACGCGCGGCTCGCGCGTCCGGTCCGCCAGGAGCCGCCACACGGCCGTCACGACGATGTCGCCCAGGAAGACCACCACGGCGACGAGGTGCAGCAGCTTCAGGACGTTGTGGACGTTCATGTGGCGGACTTCAGGTGGGGCAGGTGCGCGAGCAGGTGCCGGGCCAGCACCGTCACGTGCGGGTCGCGGAGCAGGGACAGGTGCGTGCCGGGGACGGGGTAGGCCGCGCAGGTCTGCTGCGTCAAGCGGCTCCAGCCGAGCGTGCTGTCCTCCACGAGCGCCGCGAGCTCCGCGGGGCCGTGCTCGTCGCGGTCCTCCGCGCGGAACACCGTCACCGGCACCGGCAGCGCTCGCTTCGGGCGGTAGCTCAGGCCGTCATGGGCCCGCGCCACGTTGAGGATGCCCTGCACGTGGATGGGCTGCGCGCCCTCGGGGAGGATCGCCGCGGCCTGGAGCCTCGCGACGAAGAACCGGAGCTGCTCGGCCTCGTTCAGGGCCCGCAGCTCGGGCAGGGCGAGGTCGACCTTCACGTCGAAGAACGCCTCCATGATGCCGGCCAGGTGGACCATCCACTGGGCGGTGTCCCAGCCCTCGCCTTGAGGACGCGTGGCCTCGGGGAAGGGGGCCAGGGTGTCCAGCATGGCGACGACGCCGACCTCCCGGCCCCGTGACTTGAGCTCCTGCGCCAGCTCGTAGGCGATATGGCCGCCCATGGAGTGACCACCGACGCAGTACGGACCTTCGGGTTGCAGCTCGAGGATGACGTCCGCGTACCACGCGGCGATCGCCTCCACCGTCTCGTGTGGCGACGCCTCACCGTCCAGCCCCCGGGGCTGGAGCCCGAACACGGCGACCCCGTTCAGGCGCCGGGCCAGGGACAGCAGATAGAACGGCGTCGAGCCACCTCCCGGGACGAGGTAGAGTACCGGAGTCCGGCTTGCGTCCGCGTTCCCGGCCATGAGCGCGTGCGCGGCGGGGGTCAGGGGCACCAGCGGAGAGCGGGCCACGCTCTCGGTCCGGAGGGCCGCCGTGAGCTGCGCGGGCGTCGGATGCCGGAACAGGGCCACCAGGGGGAACGGGCGGCCCAGGCGCTTCTCCACGGCCAGCTTCATCTTGAGCGCCAGCAGGGAGTGTCCCCCCAGGTCGAAGAAGCTGTCGTGGATGCCTACCGCGGGCACCCCGAGGACCTCCTCGAACAGGCGCACCATCTCCAGCTCGAGGGCGTCACGCGGCAGCCCCTCCAGCGTGGTCACGCGCTCATCGGTGAGCTCCATCGCGCTCAGCGCGCGGGTGTCCACCTTGCCATTGGGGGCGAGCGGCAGCGCGTCCAGGAGGATGAACCGCCCAGGGACCATGCTCGCCGTGAGCTGTTTCTCCACGAAGCCGCGGAGCTCGCTGGGCTCGGGGCGCGACGCGGACGCGCGGGGGACCACGAAGGCCACCAGCCGGGAGTCTCCACCGGAGCCACGCACCAGCGCGACGGCCTCACGCACCGACGGGTGCCGGGCCACGGCGGCCTCGACCTCGCCCAGCTCGATGCGGTGGCCGCGCAGCTTGACCTGTCGGTCGGCACGGCCCACGAAGAGGTGCGTCCCATCCGCGAGCCTTCGGACCACGTCTCCCGTCTTGTACATGCGGAGCGTCGGGCCCTCCGGGAAGGCGTGCTCGATGAAGCGCGCCTCCGTCAGCTCCGGACGGCCCAGGTAGCCACGCGCGAGCCCTGGCCCCGCGAGGTAGAGCTCTCCAGGGACGCCGTCGGGCACCGGGCGCAGCTTCCCATCGAGGATGAGGGCTTCCATCCTGTGGATGGGGCGGCCAATCGGCTCGGTGGGGCCATGGGCGCCCACCTGTTCGGGCAGGCACCGGTGCGCCAGCGCGTCGATGGTCGCCTCCGTGGGGCCGTAGAGATTCCAGACCTCCGCCATCGACAGGCTGAAGACCTTGCGCACCGTCGCGGAGGGCAGCGGCTCGCCGCCCACGCAGATGCGCCGGAGCGCAGGCAGGTGGGCGAAGCCCGGGGCTTCCACCAGCGCGGTCAGCAACGAGGGCACCAGCTGGAGCACGGTGATGTCGCGCTCGCGAAGCACCCGGGCCAGCTGGTCGGTGTCCGCTCCGAGGCCGTGCGGCGCGAGCACCAGCCGCGCGCCCACCATCAGCGGGGCGAACAGCTCCCACACGGAGGCGTCGAAGCTGAGCGACGTGCGCTGGAGCACCCGGTCCTCCGGCCTCAGCGGCAGGGCGTCACGCATCCACGCCATGTGGCTCGCCAGAGCGGGATGCTCGATGAGCACGCCCTTGGGCTGGCCTGTCGACCCTGACGTGAACAGGCAGTAGGCGAGGTCGCCGCTCACCGGCTCGAACGTGGCCCGCGTGTCGTCGTTCAGCACCAGGACCTCTGCCTGCGGGAACATCGAGGCGAGGTGCGGCTGGGTGAGGACCACCCGTGCGCCGCTGTCCGAGAGCATGAAGTCCAGCCGTTCGCGCGGGTACGCGGGGTCGAGCGGGACGTAGGCGGCACCTGCTTTGAGAATCCCGAGCAGTCCCGCCATCATCCCGACCGAGCGCTCCACGGCGATGGCGACCAGCTTCCCGGGCGTGACACCACGCTCGCGCAGCGCCTGGGCCACGGCGTTCGCGCGAGCCTCCAGCGCTTCGTAGGTGAGGCTGCCGTCTTCGGCCTCGACAGCCACGACTGTCGGCGACTTCCGGGCCTGGGCTGCGATGACCTCGTGGACGGCGGGCAGCCGGAGCGGCACCTCGGGAGCGGAGGGGAGAAGCCTGGCGCGCTCCTCGGCGCTCAGCAGCTCGACGTCCACGACCTTCGTCTGGGGAGCCGTGGCCAGCCGAGTGATGAAGCCCGTCAACTGACGCACCAGGGTCTGGATGCGCCAGGAGTCGAAGAGGTCGCGGTCGTATTCGAGCACGCCCGCGAAGCCCTGGGGGGCCTCGGAGAGCGTCAGGGTGAGGTCGAACTTCGCCGCGCCGCTGGGGAGGGCCACCGGCGTGACCTCCAGGTCCGGGAGCGCCATCCCGTCAGCGTGCGTCTGCTGGAACGCGAGCATCACCTGGAAGAGGGGGCTGGTTCCGAGGACGCGCTCAGGCTTGAGCACTTCGACGATCTTCTCGAAGGGCACGTCCTGGTGCTCGTGCGCATCAAGCACCTGCCGCCGGACGCGCTGGAGGAGCTCGATGAACGTCGGCTCACCGCTCAGGTCGACGCGGAGCGGCAGCGAGTTCACGAAGAACCCGATGAGTGGCTCGGTCTCCGCGATGCGGCGGCCCGCGAACGGCGAGCCGATGACCACGTCGTCCTGCCCGCTCATCCGTCCCAGGTATGCGCCCCACGCGGCCAGCAGGGCCATATACGCCGTCACGCCCTGCTCGCGGCAGAGTGTGGTGAGCGCCAGGGCCGTGCGCGCGTCCAGCGCCACCGGTTCGGCGGCGCCTCGATGACTCCGGACGGCGGGCCGTGGCCGGTCGGTCGGCAGCTCCAGGACGGCGGGTGCCCCCGCCAACGCCTTCCGCCAGTAGCCGAGGTGCTGCTCCTGGGTGTCCCCGTCGAGCCAGCCCCGCTGCCACGCCGCGTAGTCCGTGTACTGGATGGGGAGGGCGGGCAGCTCCAGAGGCTCGCCACGGACCTCCGCGGTGTAGAGCGCCGAGAACTCACGCATCATCACGCCGAAGGACCAGCCGTCGGACACGATGTGGTGCATGGCCACCAGGAGGACGTGTTCGTCATCCGCGCGTCGGAACAGGTGCACGCGCACGGCGGGCCCCTGTTCCAACGAGAAGGGACGGGCGGACTCCTCGGCCAGCCGCTGGTCGAGCGAGGGCGATCCAGGGCCGCGAAGGTCTTCGGTGCTCAGGGAGAGCTCCGCGTCGAGCACGCGGGCCACGGGCTGACCCTCGACGAGCGGGTATCGCGTCCGGAGGACTTCGTGGCGGTCGAGCACGCGCCGGAGGCTTCGACGGAGCGCGTCCGCGTCAAGCGAGCCTCGCAGCGTGAACGCAACCGGGAGGTTGTAGGCAGAGCTGTCACCTTCGAGCTCCGCGAGGAATCGCAGCCGCTCCTGCGCGAAGGAGAGCGGCCGGTCCCCTGTGCCTGTCCACCGGACCAGCGGCGGCAGCTGCGGCGCGGCGTCCTTGGCGGAAATCACGGCGGCCAGGGCCGCCAGCGTCGGCTGCTCGAAGATGACGGAGAGCGGCACGTCGACGCCGAAGGTCCTCCGCACCCGGCTCATCACCTGCGCCGCCAGGAGCGAGTGCCCACCGAGGTCGAAGAAGTTGTCCTGTGCGCCAATCGGCCGGCGTTCGAGCAAGGCCTCCCAGATGGAGGCAAGCGCCTGCTCCGCTGGCGTGCTCGGGGCCACGAAGCGCGTCTCCGCGGCGTGCTCCTCGAACCGCGGGGGGGGCAAGCGCCGCTTGTCCACCTTGCCGCTCGATGACAGGGGCAGCTCCTCCAGGCGGATGAGCTCCGATGGCACCATGAACTCGGGCAGCTTCCTCCTCGCGTACTCGCGGAGTGCGTGGGTGTCGACGGGCTGGGACGAGACGACGTAGGCGACGAGCGTCATCACACCGCCAGCAGCCCCCGCGGCGTACACCTGGGCCACCGCTTTCGCGACGCCCGGGTAGGTGGCGAGCACCGCCTCGATTTCACCCAGCTCGATTCGGTAGCCGCGGAGCTTGACCTGGTGGTCGATGCGCCCCAGGTACTCGAGATTGCCATCCTTGCGCCAGCGGACGAGGTCTCCACTCCGGTACAGCCGCGCCGACGGCTTGAACGGATGGGGGATGAACTTCTCGCGCGTCAGCTCCTCGCGGTGGAGGTAGCCCCGCGCGACGCCGATACCACCAAGGTGCAGCTCGCCCGGGACACCGATGGGCAGGAGCGCGCCGTGGCGGTCGAGGATATACCCCTCCAGGTTGAGCGCAGGGCGCCCGATGGGTGGAGCCCCGCCGTCGTCCGGGTTGCAGAAGCCGAGCGTGCTGATGATGGACACCTCGGTCGGGCCGTACGCATTGACGAACGGGACGCCGGGCCGCGCCCACGTGCGAACGACCTCGGGAGGCAGCGCCTCGCCCGCAGAGGCCGGCATGCGCAGCGCGGGGTACTCGCGGTCCGTCGGCAGCGCCGCGTACGAGGTCGGCGGAAGCACCATGTGCGTGACGCCGTGGGCAATGAGCACACGGGCCAGCTCATCGCCGGCGAGCAGCGTGTTCGCGGGGGCCAACACGAGCCGGCCCCCGTTTGCCAGGGCCATGACGATCTCCCAGACCGAGACGTCGAAGGAGATGGACGAGAACTGGAGCATGACGCAGCTCGCGTCCGCGCCAAGCTCGTGCCGCTGCATCTCGATGACGTTCGCGAGCCCGCGGTGTTCCAGGACGACGCCCTTGGGCTTGCCCGTGGAGCCCGAGGTGTAGATGACGTAAGCGGCGTTCTCCATGCGCACGCCGCTGTCCGGGTTGTCATGGAGGAGGGCGTCCGAGTCCTCATCGAGCCAGAGCGTGCGGGCCCGGGGCGCGCGCCAACGCGCCTCGGCCGCGTGCGTGCTCACCATGAGCGTGGCGCCTGAGTCCTCGAGGATGCCGTCGAGGCGCTCCTTCGGGTACGAGAGGTCGAGCGGGACGTAGGCGGCGCCTGCCTTCCAGATGGCGAGCAGGCCGATGAGCATCTCGAAGGAGCGCGGCACCGCCAGGGCCACCAGCGTCTCCGGACCGGCGCCCATCGCGATGAGCTGGTGCGCGGCCCGATTCGCCCGCTGATTCAGCTCCCCATACGTGAGCGTCTCCGTGCCCAGCTCCAGGGCGACGGCGTCCGGTGTGCGCAGCGCGTGTTCCTCCACGAGCCGATGCGCCGGAAGCTGCCGGGTGGGCTCCACCTCGCGCCCCTGGGCGAACGCGATGACGGACTGCCGCTCATGCTCGGGAAGGAGCGCGAGCTCCGAGAGCCGCTTCGTGGGATGCGCCATCGCGTCCGCGAAGAGCACCTGGAGCTGCGCGAGCATCCGCTCGATGCGGTCCGCGTCGAAGAGGTCCGTGCTGTATTCGATGACGCCAGCCAGGCCGTTGCTCGTGGGCTCGAAGCTCAACGTGAGGTCGAACTTCGCGCTCTGGATTTCCAGGTCGATGGGTTCCAGGGTGAGGCCCGGGAGGCTCAGCTCGCCCTCCGGCGTGTTCTGGAGCATCAACATCACCTGGAACAGCGGCGCGTGGCTCAGGTTCCGCTCGACGCCGAGCGCCTCGACAATCTTCTCGAGCGGGACGTCCTGGTACGCATAGGCATCCAGCGCGGAGGCGCGGACTCGCGTGATGAGCGCCTCGAACGTCGGGTCCGAGGACAGGTCGATGCGCAGCGGCAGCGTCCCCACGAAGAAGCCAATCAGCGGCTCCAGCTCCGCGCGGTCCCGGTTGGCCACGGGGGTGCCGATGACGATGTCTTCCTGTCCGGTGAGGCGCGACAGGTACGCCGCGAACCCGCTCAGGAGGACCATGAAATGGGTTCCACCCGAGCGCAGGCTGAGGGCTTCGATGGCGTCGCTCAACGCCGGGCCCAGTGCGATTCGCTGCGTGGCACCGCGCAAGCTCGTCCGGGGCGGACGCGGGCGGTCCATGGGCAGGTCCAGCACCGAGGGCGCCCCCTGGAGCGTCTTCCTCCAGTGGTCGAGCCGCTTCTCCAGCACTTCGCCCTGAAGGTGCTGTCGTTGCTGGTAGGCGAAGTCGAGGTAGTCGACGGAGAGCTCGGGCAGTGCCACGGGCTGTCCGCTCACGCGCCCGGCATAAAGCTGCGAGAGCTCGCGCACGAGTACGCTGATGGACCAGCCGTCTCCAACGGTGTGGTGCATCGTCGCCACGAGCACGTGAGTGGTCGCGCTGAGCCGGAACAGCTTCGCGCGGAACAGGGGGCCGTGCGCGAGGTCGAAGGGGCGCGCGGTCTCTGCCTCGATGGCGCGTCGGAGGGCATCGTCCGACGTCTCCTCCAGGGCGACGTGCTCCAAGGTCACGTCCTGCTGCGCGCGTGGCTCCTGCCACACACGGCCGTCGCGCTCGACGAAGCGCATCCCCAGGACCTGGTGCCGCTGCACGATGGCGAACAAGCTCTCTTGGAAGGCACCGACATCCAGCGTGCCCGTCAGCCGGAGCGCCATGGGCAGGTTGTAGGTCGAGGTGCCGGGGTAGAGCTGCTCCAGGAACCAGAGCCGTTCCTGTGAGAACGACAGCGGAATCGGAGCGCCGTCGGGCGCGGGTTCAATCCGGGCGAGCGTCAGCGTCTGGCTGCTTCGGCGCGCGTCGAGCAGTCGGCTCAGGGCGGCGATGGAGCTGTTCTCGAAGAGGTCCGAGACTCGGAGGTCCGAGTCCAGCTCGCCGCGGATTCGCGCGACGACCTGCATCGCGAGCAGTGAGTGGCCGCCCAGCGTGAAGAAGTCCTGGTCCAGGCCGATGTGGCCGCGCCCCAGCACCTGCTCGAAGGCCCGTGCCACGGCCGCCTCGGTGGGCGTGCGTGGCTCGGCGGGTGCCTCGACCTGCTCGGGCTGGGCTGGCGCGGGGAGGCCACGGCGAGCGACCTTGCCGCTGGGCGTCCGAGGCAGCGCGGCGAGCGGCACGAACAGGGCGGGGATCATGTACTCGGGCAGCTCCCTGGCGAGGAACGCAGGGAGTGCCTCGATGGGCGCCGACTCCGGAACGACGTAGGCGATGAGCCGCTTCTCGCGCGAGTCGTCGCCGTCGACGATGACGGCGGCATCGTGGACTTCGGGATGGGCGCACAGCGCGCGCTCGATCTCGCCGGGCTCCACGCGGAAGCCGCGGATCTTGACCTGGTCATCGGCACGACCGAGGAACTCGATGGTCCCATCCGGTGACAGCCGGCCCAGGTCTCCGGTCCGGTAGGCCCGGACGGGCGGAGAGAGCGGCAGCTCGACGAACCGCTCGGAGGTGAGCTCCGGCTGCGACAGATAGCCGTCCGCGAGGCAGGCGCCCGCCAGGTACAGCTCGCCAGGGACGCCCACGGGGACGGGGCGCTGGTTCGCGTCGAGCAGATGGACCGCCGCGTTCGCGATGGGCTTGCCAATCGGCGGCAGTCCGGGCCAGTCCTGCGGCGCTCCTTCCAGCACATGCGCCGTGACCACGTGCGACTCCGTGGGGCCGTAGTGGTTGTGGAGGCGCATGTGCCCGGCCTGGAACCAGCGGCGGATGGGCTCGGTGATGCGGAGTTGATCGCCCGCGGTGATGACCTCCTCGAGCCCCGGCACGAGCCGCGCTGTCCGCAAGGCGGCCTGCGCGAGGTGATGGAGCGCCACGGCTGGCAGGAAGAGGCGTTGAATCCGCGCCGTATCGAGCAGTTCGACCAGGGCATCCGGGTCGCGCCGGGTCGCCTCGTCGACGAGCACCAACGTCCCGCCCGAGCACCACGTCGAGAAGGTCTCCTGGAACGACACGTCGAAGTTGAGCGGCGCGAACTGGAGCGTGCGCAATGCACGGGCGTGCTCGGTCTGCCATTCGATGAGATTGGCCAGCGCCCGGTGGGGCATGGCCACCCCCTTGGGCTTGCCCGTGGAGCCCGACGTGTACAGGACGTAGGCGAGGTGGTGGGGATCCAGCCGAGGCCGAGGCGACTTCGCGGCAGGGGCGCTCGTTTCGTCCAGGACGACGAGCGTCAGCCCCTCTGAAGGGAGCAGACCCTTGTACTTCCGCTCCGTGAGCAGGACGCGGGGCTGCGCGTCTTCGAGCATGTAACGCAGTCGCTCGACCGGGTACGCGGGGTCGACGGGCACATAGGCGCCTCCCGCCTTGAGGGTCGCGAGGACGGCGGTCAGCGCGGTGATGGAGCGCTCCAGGCAGAGCGCGACCCGGATGCCCGGCCCGACGCCGAGCGCGGTGAGCCGGTCGGCCAGTGCCTCCGCCGCCGCGTCGAGCTCGCGATACGTCCGGGTCTCCCCACGGTATTCGAGCGCGATGGCGTCGGGCGTCTTCTGAGCCTGACGCTCGAACATCTCGGGGAGCGTGCGGTTGGGGTACGTGCGCTCCGTTCGGTTGAGGTCGGTCAGCAGCCGCCGCTCGTCATGTGACAGGAGCGGGAGTTCGGAGGTGTGCTGTTCGGGTTCCTCGGCGATGGCTTGGAGCAGCCGGCCCAGGTGCGCGGCCATCCGGTCGATTCGCTCCGAGTCGAAGAGGTCGGTGTCGTACTCGATGCTGCACTCGAGCGCGCCGTCCTTCGGCTCCACGAAGAAGGTGAGGTCGAACTTCGATGAGCTGCTCTCGGGCGCCTGGATTTCGGCGTGGAGGCCTGGGAGCTGCAAGACCCCGCTGCTCTGGCCCTGGAGGACGAACATCACCTGGAACAGCGGGTTGTGCGCCAGGTCTCGGGGAACCTCCAGCGCCGCGACCAGCTTCTCGAAGGGCACGTCCTGATGCGCGTAGGCGTCGAGCGCCGTCTTGCGGACGCGCAAGAGCAGCTCGGAGAACGTCGGGTCTCCGGAGAGGTCGATGCGAAGCGCGAGCGTGTTGAGGAAGTACCCGACGACGCCTTCCGCCTCGTGCCGGTCTCGCTGGGCGACCGGCGAGCCGATGACGATGTCCTCCTGGCCGGTGATGCGCCCCAGGTACGCCGCGAATGCGGCCAGCAGCGTCATGAACAGCGAGGCACCCGAGTCGCGGGAGAGGGCTTCGATGCGCTGCCCCAGCGGCGCTTCGAGCACGAAGGGACGGAGCTTCCCGTGGAACCGCTGCCGCGCCGGGCGGGGCCGGTCCAGGGGAAGCGCGAGCACTGGCGGGGCGTCCTTCAGGGCTTCGCGCCAGTACGCGACACTCTCCTCCATGCGGCCGGATGCCAGACGCTGACGCTGCCATGTGGCCCAGTCCGCGTAGCGGATGGGCAGCGCGGACAGCTCGGGCTCCCCGCCACCGACGAGCGCAGCGTAGGCGATGCAGAGCTCACGGAAGAGGATTCCGACAGACCAGGCGTCGGCGATGATGTGGTGCTGGTTGAGGAGCAGCACATGCGCGTCGGGCGCCAGCCGGAAGTGGTGGGCGCGGAAGAGCGGGCCTTGCGTCAGGGAGAAGGGCCGGGCGATCTCCTCCGCGATGCGTGAGTCGAGCTGGGCTGGGGACGCGTCCTCGCTGGTGAGCACCGAGGCAGGAGGCGCTTCGATACGCTGAATGGGGGCGTCCGCGCGCTCGTGGAACGTGGTGCGCAGCGCTTCGTGACGCTCGACGAGGAGGTGGAGGGCTCGCGCCAGCGCGGCCTCATCGAGCGTCCCCTGGAGCCGGAGCACCAGTGGGACGTTGTAGGCCGAGCTCTCGCCTCCAAGCGCATCGATGAACCACAGGCTCTCCTGCCCTGGCGAGAGGGGGGCGCCGCTGGAGAGGTCGACACGCGAGATGGGCTCGATGGCCGTCACCTGGCCGGTGAGTGTCTCCGCCAGACGCGCGATGGTGCGGTATTCGAAGAGGGCACGCAGCGGGATTTCGGCTCCGAAGGCTTCACGGGCGCGCGAGATGACCTGGGTTGCCTTGAGCGAATGGCCTCCGAGGTCGAAGAAGTCGTCGTGGATGCCGACGTGCGCCTGGCCGAGGACCGCGCTCCAGATGCCCGCGAGAATCTCCTCGTGAGGCGTGCGCGGAGCCGCATGCTCGGTCTGGACTCTCGCTTCCTGGGCCTGGGCCTCGAGCGCGACGGTGTCGACCTTGCCGTTCGGCGTGAGCGGGAGCGCTTCGACGACGAAGATGCGGACGGGGAGCATGGCCGCGGGCAGCTTCGTGGCCAGGAAGGCCGCGAGCGTGGTGGGGGCGGGCGGGGTCGGCGCGGTGCTGGCGGCGAAGGCAATCAGGCGGACGTCGCCATTCTGGCGTTGCGCCTCGCTCACCACGGCGGCGGCAGTGACTTCGGGGTGCTGCGCCAGCGCGGCCTCAATCTCCCCCAGCTCTACCCGCACGCCTCGGATCTGGACCTGCCGGTCCGCTCGGCCGTGGAAGGCGATGGTCCCATCCGGGAGGAACCGGGCGAAGTCACCACTGGCATACATCCGGGCATCGGGCTCGCCGGAGAACGGATCGGGGACGAATCGCTCCGCGTTCAGCTCGGGCCGGTTCAGATACCCGCGGGTAACGCCCGTTCCCCCGATGTACAGCTCACCGATGACGCCTGGGATGACGGGCCGCCGCTGCCGGTCGAGGATGTAGACTCGAGCGTTGGCGATGGGCCGGCCAATGGATGGCAGGCCGTGGCGATAGTCCGGCTCCACGACGCCGGCGGTTGCGAGCACCGTCGTCTCCGTCGGGCCGTAGATATTGACCAGCCGGAAGGGCAGTCCCGCCGGAGGAATGGCGTGGAGCCTGTCGCCACCGGTGAACACGATGCGCAGCGCACACGTGGAGGGCCATGGCATGGCCACCACCTCCTCCGCGACCACCGTCGGGAGGAAGGTGATGCAGATGTCGCGCTCCACCAGCCAGCGAGCGAGCTCGGCCGGCGCCGTGGACAGCTCGGGTGGGGCGAGGTGCAGCGCGGCGCCAGACGCGAGCGTCGGCCATATCTCCACGACCGAGGCATCGAAGGCAACGCTGGCGACCTGTGCCGTCCGGTCCCTTGCCGTGAGCCCGAAGGCCTCCGTGTACCACTCCGTCACATTGAGCAGGTTCCGGTGGGTGACCAGCACCCCCTTGGGGGCTCCCGTCGAGCCGGAGGTGTAGATGACGTAGGCGAGGTCATCCAACTGGACGGCTTCACCTGCGGGCGCGTCAGGCGCCTCCGCCAGGCGGGTGACGTCGAGCCGCGGAATCTGGGGGGCCGGGATGAGGTCCGAGCCGGTGTTGAGAATCGCGATGGGGGCCGCGTCGCCCACGATGTATGCCAGCCGCTCGGCGGGGTAGGCGGGGTCCAGGGGCAGGTACGCGGCCCCCGCCTTGAGCACGCCCAGGAGCGCCACCACCATGTCCGTGGAGCGGTGGATGCAGACGCCGACGAGCCGGTCCCGTCCCGCGCCGAGCTGGCGAAGGTTCCGGGCCACGCGCTCCGCGCGCGCGTCGAGCTCCTCATAGCTGAGCGTCTGGCCTTGGGGGTCCACCAGCGCGGTTGCTCCGGGAGATGCCCGGGGCACGCGCAGGTGAATCGGCTCGTGGGCGTCGAAACGCCGGACGTTCTGGCCCCACTCCGAAAGCACCCGCCGGGCGGAGGGCTCCAGCAGGTCGATGTCCCCCACCGACTTCGCGCTGACGAGCGAGTGGACGGCGGCTTCGAGGAGCCGGGCGATGCGCTCGGCCACCCCGGGCGAGAGCCGATCCGGCGCGTACATCACCCGGAGTTCGAGTGATTCGCCAGGAATGGCGACCAGCGCCAGCGGATAGCTGATGCGGTCGTGCGTGTTGACGTCGCGGATGGTGAGGCCGCTTCGAGGCAGGAGCGTCGACGCGTCCAGCGGGTAGTTCTCGAAGACGAGCAGGCTCTCGAAGAGCGGCCGGCCAGGCGGGGCATCCGACCAGCTCTGGATGTCCGCGAGCGAGGTGTAGCTGTAGGGCTCGACGGCGCCTTGCTGGGCCTGGAGCGCGGAGAGGAACGCCGGGACACTTTCGCCCTCGTCCAGCCGCGCCCGCAGCGGCAGGGTGTTGATGAAGAGCCCGACCATGGACTCCGCGCCTGCCAGATCCGAGGGCCTGCCGGAGACCGTCACCCCGAAGATGACGTCATCGGTGCCCGACGCTCTCGCGAGGACGAGCGCCCAGGCCCCCTGCACCAGCGTGTTGAGCGTCAGCCGGTGTTCCTTCGCGAAGCCCGCCAGTCGCTGGGTGTGCTCACGAGACAGGTGCCGGGTTACCACGGGCTGAGTGCCGTGGGCGGGGCCGCTGTTGTCCTGATGCTCGGAGAAGGGCAGTGGCGTGGGCCGCTGGAAGTCCCGGAGCAGCTCGCGCCAGAAGACCTCCGCTCGGGCGGGGTCCTGCTCCTGCAACCAGGTGATGTAGTCGCGGTAGGGCCGCGAGGGTGGGGGGAGCGATGCGACGCCCTCCTCGAAGGCGCCCAGCACCTCACGGAGGACGATTGAGAAGCACCAGCCGTCCAGCAGGAGGTGGTGATACGTCCACACGAAGAGGGTGCGCTCGTCGTCCAGGCGGAGCAGGGCGCAGCGGATGAGCGGCGGGGTGCCCAGGTCGAAGCCCTGGAGGCGGTCCTCGCGCAGGAAGTCGTCAATCCACCGTTGCTGGGCGTCCCCGGAGAGGCCCCGGAGGTCCTCCAGGCGCCAGGGGACCTCCGCCTCCACCGAGACGACCTGGAGCGGCTTCTCCAGTCCCTCCCAGAGGAACGCGGAGCGCAGGATGGGGTGCCGCGCGAGGACGTGCTGCCAGGCCTCCTTCCATCGCTCGATGGGCAGGGCGCCGCGCACCTCACAGCTCAGTTGCTCGACGTACATGCCCGCGCTGGGCTCCAGCAGCGCGTGGAAGAGCATGCCGTGTTGCATGGGCGCTAGCTCGTAGATGTCCTCGACCGACTCTTCAGACGTCATTGAAATGTCCTCCCCCTCTCCGTCCACCTGGTTCATCGCGGCTTCTTGGTCAGCGTCAGCACGCGCTTCAAATCCTTCGCGCTCATGCGCGCGGCCGGGAAATCCGCGGCCACGCGGACGGCGGCGGCTGGCTCCGTGCGCTCACGGATGATGGCGCGGAGGTGACCGTGCAGCTCCGTGTTCAGTCTCTCGATGGTCTCCTTGCGGAAGACCTGGGTGCCGAAGGTCCAGTCGAACCGCAGCCGCTGCCCGGCATCGACGACGGCGTTGAGCTCGATGCGGTGCGGCCGGGCGGCGCACGGTGAGTGCAGCGGCCCCAACCCTTCCCGGGCCCGGCCGCGGACCACGCCTTGCGTCGGTACGGCGCCCATCTGGCCCAGGTAGTTGAAGACGACGCCCGCGCTCGGAATGGCCTGGAGCCTGGAGCGGATGCTCTCATCCGGAGACAGCGCGCGCAGCACACCGTAGCCAATGCCGCCCCTGGGAATCCGACGAAGCGCATCCTTGGTGCGTGCGAGCATCTCTCGCGCGCTCTCCCGGGCACCGACGTGCACCCGGAGCGGGAAGAGCGCGGTGAACCAGCCCACCGTGCGGCTCAGGTCGACATCGTCGAACAAGAACTCACGGCCGTGACCCTCCAGGTCGATGCGGACCGTGCCGTGGCCAGTCCAGCCCGAGAGCGTTCGCGCCAGCGCGGCGATCAGCGCCTCGTTGACCTTGACGTCGTAGGCCGTGGGGACCTCCTGCAACAGGAGCTGGGTCTCCTCGGCTTCGAGCCACGACACGAGCGTGCCCGCGTCCCGGACGGTGTCCGGGGCGGAGGCATCATTCACTGGCAGCTCCAGGGCGTCGTCGCGATGCGTGGCGGCGAGCCATGCGTCGAGCTCGGCCCGAGCGTTTGGCGACGCGGCATAGGCTTCGAGCTGCTGCGCCCAGCGTTGGAACGAAGTCGTCTTCGGAGGCAGTCCCACCTCCTGCCCGTTGGAGAGCTGGCTGTAGGCCGTGAGCAGGTCCTCGATGATGATTCCCCAGGACACGGCATCCACGACCAGGTGGTGCGCCACCAGGGCGAGACGCGCGGCGTCTCCTCCCAGCCTCAGCAGCGCGGCGCGCATGACGGGGCCTTGCTCCAGGTCCAGCGACTCATGGAGGTCGGCGAGTGCCTCTTCCACGCTGGCGCTCCCGTCCACGTCCACCGTGTCCAGCGGAATCCCCGCCTCTGTGCCGCCGTCCGCATGGAACTGGCTCCATGCGCCATTCTCCAGGCGATAGCGGAGGCGGAGCGCGTCGTGGTGGCGCTCCACCGCGCCGAGCGCAGCGCGCAGCGCACCGAGGTCCATGCCCGGCTCCACGTCGAGCATCACCGCCATGTTGAAGTGGTGAGGTTCGGCGCGGCCCTGGTCGAAGAACCAGCGCTGGATGGGCGTGAGCGGCGCTGCGCCCGTCACGAGCCCCTGCTCGGCATGGACGCCCTGGGCGCTGGAGGCCGCTCGCGCGAGCTCGGCGATGGTCTGGTGTTCGAAGAGCTGGCGCGGGCGGAGCCGGAGACCCTGCTGCGTGGCCCGGGAGATGATTTGCAGGCCGAGGATGGAGTCGCCGCCGAGCGTGAAGAAGTTGTCGTGGATACCGACGGACTCCTTCTTCAGCACGGTTGCCCAGATGCCGGCGAGGAGCTGCTCCTCGCGCGAGCGCGCCTCGACGAAGGGGCTGGACGTCTGGGCCTGGACGGGGTCCGGCAGCTGCTTGCGGTCCACCTTGCCGCTGGGCGTCAGCGGCAAAGCGTCGAGCACCACGAAGTGCGCTGGGACCATGTATGCCGGGAGCTGGCCCATCGCATGTTCGCGGAGGGCCTGGACCTGGAGCGTGGCTCCCGCCTGGACCAGGGCGTACGCCGCGAGCTGCCCCTGGTGGACGACGATGACCGAGCGTTGCACCGCGGGGTGACTGTCGATGACGGCCTCCACCTCACCCAGCTCGATGCGGTAGCCGCGCAGCTTCACCTGGTCATCGATGCGGCCCAGGAAATCGATGGTGCCGTCCGTGCGCCAGCGCGTGAGGTCGCCGGTGCGGTAGAGGCGGGCGTCCGGGCTGTCAGAGAATGGGTCGCGGATGAAGCGCGCATGAGTCAGCTCGTCGAGCCCCTGGTAGCCGCGCGCGAGGGCGATGCCGCCGATGTACAGCTCGCCCGGAACCCCGACGGGAACCTGCCGTAGGTGCGCGTCGAGGATTCGGGCAACCAGTCCGGGCAAGGGGCGGCCGATGGGCGGCATCCCCGTCTCGCCTTGCTTCAGCTCCGCCATGGTCGCGATGACGGACGTCTCGGTGGGGCCGTAGGCGTTGATGAAGCGCCGCGTGTCCGTCACCCACTTCTTCACCAGCTCCGCGGGGCAGGCCTCTCCCGCGGTGATGAGCACGCGGAGGTCGGGGTACGTCCCCTCCGGAAGCGTGGCGAGCGCGGACGGCGACAGCACCACCTGGGTGATGCGCTTGTCCGTGAGGATGGCACCGAGGGCTTCTCCCACGCGCGAGGTCTCGTCGGTGGGCAGCACCAAGCGCGCGCCGCTGGCGAACGCCATCACGATGTCCCAGACCGAGACATCGAAGGACAGCGAGGCCGCCTGGAGGATCCGGCTGTCGGGGCCCAGCGCGAAGCGCGGAACCGACGCGACGGCGAGGTTCGTCACGCCCCGGTGTTCCAGGACGGTGCCCTTCGGCTTCCCGGTGGAGCCCGAGGTGTAGATGACGTAGGCCGCCGAGCTTCCGTCGGGGACGGGGAGGGTGGCCGGCTCGGCGTGGTCCGGCAGTGTCTCGTCCACCCAGAGCGTCTGTCCCCGGAAGCCGGGCCGCTCGCCCAGCGATCGCACCGTGAGCAACAGCTCCGCGCCCGAGTCCTCCAGCATGTGGCCGAGGCGAGCCTCGGGGTACTCGGGGTCGAGCGGCACATACGCGCCACCGGCCTTCCACACGCCGAGGATGCAGACGATGAAGTCGATGGACTTGGGGAGGCAGATGGCCGCCCGCTTCTCGCGCCCGAAGCCGAGCGACAGCAGGTGCCGGGCCAGACGGGAGGCGCGACGGTCCAGCTCCGCATAGGTGAGGCGCTCGTCACGGTGCTCCAGGGCGATGGCCTCCGGTGCTCGCGCGACCTGGGCCTGGAACAGCTCCACCACCGAGCCGGGCGCGGGAGGCGCGCCGGGGCCCTGCTCCCACTTCGAGACGAGGCCGGCCTCTTTCGCCCCAAGCATCTCGAACTCGGTGACGCGGCGCTCTGGTGCCTGCACCGCGGCCTGGAGCAGCACCACCAGGTGCTCGGCCATCCGCTCGATGCGCTCACGGTCGAAGAGGTCCGCGCTGTACTCCAGCAGGCCGGCGAGGCCATCGGCGGACTCCTGCATCGACAGCGTCAAGTCGAACTTGGCGGTGACACTGTCCAGGTCGAGCAGCTCGACATCGAGGCCATCCATCGCGGGGGGCGTGAACGGCGCGTTCTGGAGCGCGAACATCACCTGTACCAGCGGCTGGCGGCTGAGGCTCCGCTCGGGGGCGGCGACTTCAACCAGCTTCTCGAAGGGCACGTCCTGGTCCGCGTAGGCGTCGAGCGCGGTCCGCCGCGACCGCTCCAGCAGCTCCAGGAACGTCGGGTCGCCCGACAGGTCCATGCGGAGCGCCAGCGTATTGACGAAGAAGCCAATCAGGGGCTCCGTCGCGGCGCGGTTCCGGTTCGCCACCGGCGAGCCGATGAGGAGGTCCTTCTGCCCGCTCAACCGCGAGAGGTAGGCGGAGAAGGCGGCCAGCAACGTCATGTACAGCGTCGCGCCCTCCCGGCGGCTCAGCTCCTTCAAGCGCGTGGTCAGCGTGCGGTCCAACGAGAACCGGACCACGCCGCCCCGGTACGTGGGGGTCTCCGGCCGGGCTCGGTCGCTGGGGAGGTTGAGGGAGGTGGGCGCCCCGGTCAGCCGCTGCCGCTGGGCCTCGATGGACTCCGTGAGCGCTCCGTCCTTCAGGAGCTGCCGCTGCCAGAGCGCGAAATCGGCGTATTGGACCTGGAGCGGCGGGAGCGTCAGCTCGCGCTGTGAGCGCAGCGCGTTGTATCCGGCCGAGAGCTCACGCGCGAGGATGCCCACGGACCAGCCGTCCGACACGATGTGATGCATCGTGAGGACCAGCACATGGTCCGCTTCCGAGACGCAGAAGAGGCGCATGCGCAGCAGCGGGCCCCGTTCGAGGTCGAAGGGCCGCGACACCTCCAGGCCCGCCTGGACCTGCACGAGCTTCAGCAGCTCCGCCTCGGTGGCACCCGGAGGGTGGACCAGTTCCTCACTCGGAGGCAGCTCGACGGTGATGTCCTCGGTGATGGCCTGGTGCGGCTGGGCCCCCTCCGCCGGGAAGCGGGTGCGGAGCACCTCGTGACGCTGGACGATGGCTTCCAGGCTCTGCCGGAGCGCCTCGTGGTGGAGGGGCCCCCTCAGGCGGAGCACCAGGGGGATGACGTAGATGGGCGCCCGCGTCTCCTCGATGCGGTCGACAATCCACAGGCGCTCCTGAGACGACGAGAGCGGAATCCGCTCCGGCCTTTCCATGGGCGACGTGAAGTCGACCACCGCGGCCCCGGAGCGCTTGCGCAGCTGCTGCACCGCGGTCGCGAGCCCGGCCACCGTCGGGCTGCCGAAGAACGTGCGCAGGGGCACCTCGGCGCCCAGCACGGCGCGAATCCGGGACACGACCTGCGTGGCCAGCAGTGAATGTCCGCCGAGGTCGAAGAAGCTGTCGCGCACGCCCACGCGCTCCGCGCCGAGCAGCTCGGCGAAGATGCTGGCGAGGATCTCCTCCTCGCCGGTGCGCGGTTCGACGTAGTTCGTCTCCAGGCCGTGCGAGACGGCCGGGACGGGCAAGGCGCGCCGGTCCACCTTGCCGTTCTCGGTCAGCGGCAGTTTGTCGATGACCAGGATGCTCGAAGGCACCATGTACTCGGGCAGGTGGGCCTGGGCGCGCTTCCGCAGCTCCGTCTCCAGACGGCGCTCCACCCGGCTCCGCATCGGGTCATTGGCTCGGCGTGCTCCCGGCGCGAGCTCTGGCGCGCCGCCGAAGAGGGCGAACAGGCCCGCCGCCGCCTTCGCGGCGGGAGTGAAGACGGCGTCGAAGGCGCCATCCACTCCGCCACGGGACCAGTCGAGGGCGACGTCGAGTGACAGCTCCGCCGCGAGCTGATGGAGCGACTCGGGGTCGATTCCAGGCTCCAGCTCGGCGGCGGGGCTCGTCGCGTCGCGGTCCAGCACGCGGCGGCGGAGCTTCTCGAAGGAGCTGGGCCGCGCGGGGGAGACTTCCGACAGGCTCGCCAGGGCTTCCAACGACGCCTCGACGCGTGCATTCCGGATTCCACGCAAGCCGACGCGCCGCGTTCCAGCCTGGGCGAGCCGAGCACGAAGCTCGGACAGGCTCACGTTTCCTGGTCCCCACGCGATGTCGGCCACGGGGCTCGGCGGGGTGTCCAGGTGAAGCAGCACGTCGTAGCGGAAGCGCGTCAGCTCGTTGAGGCAGGCGCCCCGCTTCGGGCGAACCTCGACATGGCTGAGCCGGGGAATGCGCTGCTTCAGGGCCCAGAAGAAGTCAGGGTCCAGCACCAGCTCTTCTTCCGCCGCCAGCCGCTGCGCCACCCGCGCCTTGAGCGCCTGGGGTTCGAGCGTGCCCGCGCTCTGCGCGAGGACGATGGAGGCATGGAAGGCTTCGAGCAAGCGCAGGTTCCGGACGTCACCGACGAAGATGACGCCGCCGGTGTCCACACGCCGCGAAGCGGACTCCAGCGCTCGGGCGAGGTACTCCGCGCTGGGGAAGTACTGGACCACCGAGTTCAACATCACCGCGTCGAAGCGGGTATCGCCGAAGTCGATGCCGTCGAGCTGGTCCGCCGCACAGTGGAAGAGCTTCGTGTGCCCCAGCCCCGCCGCCTTCGCCGTCACGCCGCGCAGCATGTCGACGACGACGCCCGAGACGTCGGTTGCCCAGTACGCCTCCGTGGTGGGAGCGATTCGCGTGAGGAGCAGGCCCGTGCCGCAGCCGATCTCGAGCACGCGCCGGGGCGCGCGCACGAGGATCTGCCGGACGGTGTGGTCGACCCACTCCTTCATCGCCCCCGCGCTGAGCGCTGTGCCCGTGTAGCTGCTGTCCCAGCCCGCGATGTTGAAGCTGGGGTCGAGCTGTGGCTCGCTGGCGGAGCGGGCATAGAGGTCGTCATAGAGCGACTTCCACTCGCCGACGTGGGTGTCGCCAACGCCGCCGTCGGAGCCGGAAGACAGCAGCGTGTCCGCGGCGTCCTGCTTGGGGACGACATAGGCGATGAGGCGACGGTCATCCGCGTTGCGCTCGTGGGGGGTGACGTAGGCGTCCGCGACCGCGGGATGGGCGGCGAGCACCGACTGGATCTCCCCCAGCTCGATGCGGAAGCCGCGAATCTTCACCTGGTCATCGATGCGGCCCAGGTAGGTGAAGCCGCCATCCGGAAGGCGGATGGCGAGGTCGCCCGACCGGTACAGCCGCTTTCCAGGCGCGGACGGGTCCTCGATGAAGCGCTGCGCGGTGAGCTCAGGACGCTTCAAGTAGCCCCGGGCGACGCCGGCACCCCCGACGTACATCTCACCGGGGACACCCACAGGAACGGGCTGGCCGTGCTCATCGAGCAGCCGCAGCTCCAGGTCGGGGAGCGGGCGGCCAATGGGGCTCGCCGCGGAGGTGAGGTCCGCCTCCGTCACCTGGTAGTACGTGACATGCACGGTGGTCTCGGTGATGCCGTACATGTTGATGAGGCGCGTGGGCGCACCCGCGTACTTCTCGAACCAGGGGCGGACGGTCGCCGCGTCGAGCGCCTCACCGCCGAAGATGATCCACTTGAGGCTGCGGCCTCCATGGCCGTCGGCGATGGAGGGCGTGCGCGCCAGCGCGCGGAACGCGGAAGGCGTCTGGTTGAGGACCGTCACCCCTTCGCGCGCAATCAGGTCGCCGAACGCCTCGGGGGCGCGCGTCATCCAGTGCGGCACGACGACCAGGCGCCCGCCATACAGCAGCGGCCCCCAGAGCTCCCAGACGGAGAAGTCGAACGCGGCCGAGTGGAACAGCGTCCACACGTCGCCGGGCCCGAAGCCGTAGAGCGGCTCCGACGTGGTGAACAGGCGCGTCGCGTTGGCGTGCGTGACGATGACGCCCTTGGGGCGACCCGTCGAGCCGGAGGTGTAGATGACGTAGGCGGCGTTGTCGGGCGTGAGGCCCGGCTCGGGGTTCGGGGCGCGCCGGCCTTCCTGCCACGCCAGCGTGTCCACGAAGAGCGTGGGCACGCGCTCCGTGGGCAGCTCGCCGGAGCGCCCGGACTCGGTGACCAGCGCGGCGACCTCGGCGTCATCGAGGATCAGCGCGAGCCGGTCTCGGGGGCTGGCGGGGTCCAGCGGAACGTAGGCGCCGCCCGCCTTGAGCACGCCGAGGATGGAGATGACCAACTCCGCGCTCCGGTCCACGCAGATGCCCACCAGGGACTCGGGGCCGACACCGCGCTCGCGAAGCGCATGCGCCAGGACGTTCGCCCGGGCGTTGAGCTCCGCATAGCTCAGGTGCGCCTCTCCGAAGGTCAGCGCCACGGCCTCCGGCGTGCGCGCGGCCTGGGCCTCGAACCAGCCGGAGAGGGTGCCCGTGGCGGCGGTTGCTGGCGCGTGCTCCGGCTGCCCCTTCGACGTGAGCAGCGCGGGAGGCGTGTGGGCCGTCAGGGCCAGCCGGGCTACCGGCGCGTCTGGAGCGCGCACCATCTCCTCGAGCAGCGTCTCGAAGTAGCCACGCCACAAGGTCACGGTGTCGTCGTTGAAGAGGGCGCGGTTGAAGCGCAGCGCGCCGGAGAACGCGCCGCGGGCCTCCCACAGCTCCAGCGTGAGGTCGAACTGCGACTCCTGGTCGCTGATGGGGAACGGCTCCAGCTCCAGGTGCCCCCATTGGACGCGGGCGTCCTCGTCGGGCGTGGCCCACAGCGCCATGGCGCCGCCGCCCTCGCTGGAGGCATGGAGGGAGATGGACGCCTGGAAGAGGGGAGACACGCCGGGACGCCGCTCGATGCCCAGGCGCTCCACGAGCGAAGCGAAGGGGAAGTCCTGGTGCGCGAGCGCCTCATGGACCACGCCGCGCATGCGGGCCAGCAGCGCCCGGGTGGTGGGGGCACCGGAGAGGTCCGCGCGCAGCGCGACGGCGTTGGCGAAGTAGCCCACCACGTCGTGGAAGGCGGAGCCCGGGCGCCCCGCGGTGGGGGAGCCAATCAGGACGTCTTCCTGTCGCGCCAGGCGCCCGAGCAGCGCGGCGTATGCGGACACGAGCACGACGAAGGGGGTGGCCTCGGCGCTCTGCGCGAGCGCCTTGATGCGGGCGGTCAGCTCCGGTGACAGCCGGAACGGGCTGGCGCCGCTCCGGTTGTCCGCGAGCGCGGAGCGGCTGCGGTCCGCCGGAAGCGTGAGGACGGGCAGCTCCCCGGCCAGCTTCCTCTGCCAGTAGTCCCAGTGGGCGCGCCCCATGGCGCCCGACACCATCTCCGCCTGCTGCGAGACGAAGGTGGAGTAGCTGCCGGTAACGGGGGCCAGGGACGGCTGCTCACCGCGGGCGAGCTGCTGGTAGAGCTGGTTGAACTCCCGCTGGAGGATGCCGGCCGACCACCCGTCATAGACGATGTGATGCACGGTCATCAGGAGGACGTGGTCCTCGGTGCCCAGGGAGAAGAGGTGGCCGCGGAGCAGCGGGCCCCGCTCCAGTGAGAACGGCTGCCGGTAGGCCCGGGCTACCTCGACCTGGAGCTGCTCGGGGCTCCAGCCCCTCGCGTCGACCTGGGTGAAGTGGGGCTCCAGCGCGGGGTGGCTCGTCTGGAGGAGCTGGCCCTCCGCGGTGGCGGCGAACGTGGTGCGCAGCGCCGGGTGTCGCTCGGCCAGCATGCCGAAGGCCCGCTTGAGGGCGGCCACGTCCACCTGGGAGCGGATGCGGAGCGCGAAGGGCGTGTTGTACGCCGCGCTCTCCGGCGCCTGCTGGTGCAGGAGCCAGAGCGCCTTCTGACCGGAGGCGAGCGGGAAGATGCGGGGGGCCGCCTTCCCGGACTTCGCCATGAGCTCGGCGAGGAGCTTGCGCTTCTCCTCGATGGAGAGGCCCTTCATGTCATTGCTCGAGGTGCTCATGCCGTCTCCCTCTCCTGCGCCGTCTGGGCGGCCAGCATGGCCTGGAGGATGGTGTCCAGTTCGCTCTCGGACATGCTGTTCACCTGCTGCTCGATCTCCGCTTCCTGCGTGATGGGCTCCGGCGGCGCCGTCACCGCGGCGGGGCCGTCGAACTTCGACGACAGGCTCCCGGCCACCTCCACCAGGCTCCCGGCGCGCAGCAGCTCCAGCGCGGGAATCTCGATGCCGAGCGCCTCGCGGATGGTCCGCTGGACCTGCATGGACAGGAGCGAGTCCACGCCCAGCAGCGACAGCGGCTTCTGGGGCTCCACGCGCTCGGTGGGAATCTGGAGGATGGTGGCGAGCCGCTCGACCAGGAACTTCTCCAGCTCGGGCCGCCGCGCCTCCGGGCTGAGCGCCGCGAGGTGGCCACGGAGCTGCTCCGCCTCGCTCTGGGCGCTCCCCTGTGCGGTGCCCAGCAGGTGCGCGGTGCGCGCGGACTTGCCGAGGTGCGGGGCCGCGCGGCCCAGCTTGGACCACTGGACGTCGAAGAGGCCGAGCTGCGGCGTGCGCAGGCGCAGCACCCGCTTGAGCGCCGTCAGCACGGTGGCCGGGGCCATCGGGTTGAGACCGAGCGACTCCAGGTAGGTGCGTACCGCCTCGTCCTGGGCCATGCCGAACTCTCCGAGCACGCCCCAGTGGATGCTGATCGCGGCCAGGCCCCGCGCGGCGCGGTGCTCCGCGAGCGCGTCGAGGTAGCTGTTGGCCGCCACGTAGTTGCCCTGGCGCGGGTTGCCAATCAGCGCCGCGACCGACGAGAAGAGGACGAAGTGGTCCAGCGGGCGGTCCTGGGTGAGCTCATGGAGGACCCAGGCCCCCCCGGCCTTGGGGCCCATGACGCGCTGGATGCGCTCCAGGCCCAGGTCGGGGAGCGGGGTATCGTCGAGCACGGCCGCGGTGTGGAGCACGCCCTTGAGAGGCGGATGCTCGGCGTCGATGCGGGCGAACAAGGCCCGCATGTCGTCCATGCGGCTGACGTCGGCGGCGGCCGCCGTGACGCGAGCCCCCGCGGCCTCGAGCTCCTGGACCAGCCTCCTGGCCTCCGGCGTCGAGGCGCCCTTGCGGCCGGTGAGCACGAGGTGGCGTGCTCCCTCGGCGACCATCCAGCGGGCCAGCGCGAGACCAAAGCCGCCAAAGCCGCCGGTGACGAGATACGTGGCGTTCGCGTCGAAGAGCTGCTCGTCCGCCGCCGGCGCGAGCGCCAGCGGCTCCGCGTCGGCCAGCGACAGCGTCAGCCGGGCAAGGCCGTGCGTCCGCGCGTGCTCCGCGAGCCATCCGGGCGCCTCTTCCGCGCGGGCAATGGACCAGCACTCGGACGCGAGCGCTGGTAGTTCCTGGAACCGCGCGAGGACGGCATCGAGCCGCGCCGAGACCTCCTTCGGCCGCTGCCGCAGCATGGCCGCGATGTCCACGCGAGCGCAGGACGCGCCACGCGGCCACGCGCTTGCGAAGAGCCCCTCCGCAGGCGCGAGCGGTCCCGCGTCGACGAAGCGGCCGAAAGCGCCGAGCACGCTGGTGAGAGTGGGGTCCGCGTCGCACGACGCGTTCACCAGGAGGTCCACTCCCGCTCCCTCCGTCCAGGAGAGGATGTCCCCGGAAAGGGAGGGGGAGCGGCTGTCGAAGACGCGGACGCCTTCAGGGACCTGCCCATCGCTGGAGTCCAGGACGATGGCCGTCCGCGCCCCCATGGCGTGGCCGAGCTGGGTGAGCGCGGAGCCAATCCCCCCCACGTCGCCGACGATGAGGAGGCGCTCGGAAGGCTGAAGGCGTCCCTGCGTCTGTAGTGCGCACTCCGCGCTGAGGAAGGGAAGCAGCCGCCCCTGGGCGGTCCCCGGGCGGACATGGTCGCGCTCCAGGCGCAGCACCAGGTGTGTTCCCACCACGGGGGACGCCTGCGCGACGAGCGCCTGGACTCGCTGTCCGAGCTTGAAGCCCGCGGCGCCTTCGCCTACCGCGACGACCTCTCCGCCGACTTCCAGCGGCCAGTGGGTGTCCGACGCACGCCGGCCCTGCACCGCCGCCGCGCGCGTCAGCGTCACGCTGGCGACCTTGATTTCAATCTCGCCGTGGCCGGGCTGCTTTCGCGAGGTCCGCCGCGGCCGGCGCTCGGTGCCGTCGAGCACCAACTCGAAGACCTGATCCGTGCCCGCCGGTGGGGGCGTGCCGTGGGACTGTGCTTCCCACTCGGGCAGGGGCTTCGCCACGAGGCGGCGCACGAACCGGCGGGTGTCACGCAGGGCAACCTCTTCTTCCTTCGTCTCCGCCAGGAGCTCCTGCGCCAGCCGCTCGATGAGCGCCTGCTCCGACGCGGAAGCCTCCCGGGGCAGGTCGATGGAGCGGGTCCTCAGGTGCGGGAACTCCGCCGGTACGACGCGCGCGAACCCGACCAGCGACGCGGCGGACAGCGCGCGCACGGCGTCCCCGGGGAGGGCACGCTGCGCGTCCCGCGTCACGATGCGAATCGCCGCGCCATCCCCTGGGGCCAGGGCCATCACCACGTCGAGCAGTGCCTGGACCTCCTCCGCCGCTTCGCCCGGGCCCGCATCCAGGCCAAACAGGTAGGCGACGTTCTGGATGCGCGCGCGGCCCACGGTCTCCACCACCCGGCGGACATCGGCGGCGTCACCCCGGCGAACCTGGAAGCGGCGCTCCGACTCCCGAGCGAAGGTCTCGCCTCGTGTCACCAGCACCACGTCCTGGAGGCCGGTCCGCTCGAATGCATGGGTGAGCTCGGCGCCGACGCCGCCCTGATCGCCGAACACCAGCCATGTGCCGCTGCTCTTGGCGGGCAGCTCCTCGGCGGTGGCCTCGAAGGCGTGCGCGTAGGTCCAATCGTAGAAGTCCGGCCTGGGGGCGGACTCCTCGCGGCTGGCGAGCGCCGCGCACTCGACGCCTGACAGGCGCGCGGCCACCCGGCCGTCGCCGTCCATCAGCGTGATGTCGCAGGACAGCGTATCCGCCGTGCGCTCGCGGATCCGCGCGAGGCACCACAGGGCCGCATGCGGGTCGGGTGACTGGAAGAGCTGAACGCTCCGGCAGCCCATGGGCAGGTAGAGGCGCGCATCGTCTTCCGGCAGCCACGACACCATGGCCTGGAGGCACGGGTCCAACCACACAGGGTCGAGCTGCATCTGCGCATCGCCGGCGATGCGCACCACCTCCGAGGCGGGCAGGACGATCTCCGCCAGGAGCTCGGTGTCGTTCCGCCGCAGGGAGCGGATGCCGCGGAGGCTCGGGCCATAGCCCAGGCCGCGCCCCCCGAGCATCTGGTAGAGCGCGTCCGTGTCGAGCGGCGCCTCGGCATGGATGCCGAGCTGGCTCACGGGGACCTGCGCCTCCGCCACGGCGCTGACGTCGCGGCGGATGCGCGCGGTGGCGTGCCGCGTCCAGGCCGTGCGGTTGTCGCGCGGCCGGCTGAAGATGGTCACCGTCTGCGCCGCCTCGTCGTAGGTGGTGCGGACGACCGGCTCGTCATGGCCGGAGACGACGAGCGCGTTCTCGAAGCGCACCTCCTCCAGTGCGTGGGGTTCGGGCATCCCCATGGCGCGGCGGACGGCGAGCGCCAGCTCGACGTAGGTGGCGCCCGGGACGACGAGCGAGCCCCGGACGCGGTGGTCCTGGAGGCACGGCAGGAAGCGCGCGTTCAGTCCCCGCTCCCAGGCGGGCACGGGGGCGGAGATGCGGGGGCCGAGCAGGGCGTGCTCCTCCGCGCCCCGCCGGTCCGTGAGGGCCTCCTCCGACTCGTGCCAGTGCTTCTCCCGCTGCCAGGGGTACGTGGGCAGCGGGGTGAAGCGGGAGCCCTGGGGGTACAGTCCGCTCCAGTCGATGCGGATGCCCGCGACATAGA
This sequence comes from Pseudomonadota bacterium, assembly GCA_023426545.1. Taxonomy (GTDB): domain Bacteria; phylum Myxococcota; class Myxococcia; order Myxococcales; family Myxococcaceae; genus Myxococcus. The sequence continues at coordinate 32,389 of JAFAAN010000031.1, read as the reverse complement.
GCTCCGCGAGCGCCTTGGCGAAGGTCTTCCGCTCGGGCTCCTGCCGCCGGAGGGAGGTGAGGACACGGCCCTCGACGCCGGCCTCGGCGCAGCACTCCTTGATGGAGGCCAGCAGCACGGGGTGGGGCCCCAGCTCGATGAAGAGCCGGTAGCCGTCCTTCAGAAGCTGTCCCGCGGCCTTCGCGAAGAGGGTGGGCTCGCGGATGTTGTCGCACCAGTACTCCGCGTCGTACGAGACGCCCTCGATACGGCCCCCGGTGACGGTGGAGTAGGTGGGAAGGTGGCCGGCGGATGGCTGGAGCGTGGCGAGGCACCGCCGCAGCTCAGGCTTGAGGCCCTCCATCGCCGGGCTGTGGTAGGGCACCTCGACCTTGAGGATGCGCTGGAACACGCCGCGCGCCTCCAGCTCGGCGGCAATCTCCTCGATGGCCTTCGCCTCGCCGGACAGCGTCACCCCGTTCGGTCCGTTGATGGCGGCGATCGACACCGCGTCCTCGCGCCCACGGATGGCCGCGCGGGCGCCTTCCTCGGACAAGCCCACCGCCGCCATCTTCCCGAGTCCGGCTGCCTTCGCCTGGATGCGGCTGCGCTCGTAGATGACGAGCATCGCCTGCTCCAGCGTGAAGCGGCCCGCCGCGTAGGCCGCGGCGACCTCGCCCGCGCTGTGGCCAATCACCGCGGCGGGTTCGATGCCCGCACGGCGCCACATCTCCAGCAGACCAATCTGGAGGAAGGTGTTCGCCGGCTGCGCGATGTCCGTCCGGGCCATGTTGGAGGACTGCTCGTCCGCCAGCATCTGCTCCAGGAGCGACCACCCCGCCAGCCGCTGGAAGATCGCATCGCAGCGGTCGAGCGTTGCGCGGAAGAGGGCGTCCTGCTCGTACAGTTCTCGCCCCATGGCCCACCACTGCGGGCCCATGCCGGTGAAGACGAACACGGGCCGCGCCTCGGCCGCCGGGAGCCGCCGCCCGGAGGCGCCGAGGTCCGCGGGGTTGCCGGCGGCGAAGGACGCCAGCCGCGAGGGGAGGTCCGCCCCCTCGTCCGTCACCAGCAGCGCGAGCCGGTGCTCGTGGTGGCTGCGGCGCGTGGCCGCGGAGAAGCAGATGTCCGCGAGCGGCGCTCTGTCTGGAGCCGCGAGCAGGTCCGCGTAGGACTGGGCGAGCGCTCGCAAGGCCTCGGGGCTGCGCGCGGACAGCGGGAGCAGCAGCGGTCCGGAGGCGGCCTCGCCACGGGGCGCCGCCATCGCGGCCGGCGCCTGCTCAATCACGCAGTGCGCGTTGGTGCCGCCGTAGCCGAAGGAGTTGATGCCCATCCGCAGGGGCTCGCCGTCACGGGGCGTGAGCGCTTCGAGCTGACGCGGGATGCGGATCCCCAGCGTGTCGAAGGGAATCGCAGGGTTGAGGTGATGGAGGTTGGCCTGTGGGGGGAGCTGCCGGTGCTGGACACACAGGCTCGCCTTGATGAGGCCCGCAACGCCGGCCGCGGCCTCCAGGTGGCCGATGTTCGCTTTGAGCGAGCCGACCCAAGGACCAGGCCCGTCGGTCCGCTTCGATACGGCACCCAGGCCCCCCAGCTCCGCCGGGTCTCCGACGGCCGTGCCCGTGCCATGGGCCTCGAAGGCATGGAGGTCGGTGGGGGCCACGGAGGCGCTGGCGCAGACGCGGCGGATGAGCGCTTCCTGCGCGCTCGAGCTCGGCGCCGTCATGGACTCGCTGTGCCCGTCCTGGTTGACGCCAGTGCCCCGGATGACGGCGTAGACGCGGTCGTTGTCCCGGACCGCGTCGGAGAGCCGCTTGAGCACGACGATGCCGGCGCCCTCGCCACGGCCGTAGCCGTCCGCGCGTGTGTCGAAGCTCTTGGAGTAGCCGTCGGCCGAGAGGAACTTCCCCTTGCTCATGGCCACGAAGATCTCGGGCCGGAACATGACGTTGACGCCGCCTGCGAGCGCGAGCGACGTGGCGCCCGTCCTGAGGTCCTGGCAGGCGAGGTGGACCGCGACCATCGACGACGAGCAGGCCGTGTCCAGGGAGATGCTGGGGCCCCGGAAGTCGAACATGTACGACAGGCGGTTGGACAGCACCGTCATCGTCGAGCCCACCGCCGTGTGCGGGCCGATCAGCTCACGGTTCATGGGCCCCATGTGCGTGAGCATGCTGTCCAGCATGAACCCGCCCACGTAGACGCCCGTGGGGCTGCCCGCGAGGCCGTCGGCGGGGAGCCCCGCGTCCTCCAGGCTCTCCCACGCCACCTCCGCGAGCAGGCGCTGCTGCGGGTCGAGCGTCGCCGCCTCGCGCGGGGAGATGGAGAAGAAGGCCGCGTCGAAGGTGTCGATGGCTTCCTGGAGGAAGCCGCCCGCGCGGACGTAGGTCTTGCCCGGCTTGTCCGGATCCGGGTCGTAGTAGCGCCGGTGATCCCAGCGCTCCTTGGGGACCTCGACGATGGCGCAACGGCCCTGGGTGAGCAGCTCCCAGAGGTGTCGCGGAGACTTCGCCCCCCCCGGGAAGCGGCAGCCGATGCCAATGATTGCGATGGGGTCATGCATGCTATTGGACACTGCGCTCATGTTGAAAAACATACGTCAGTAACGGATTGCCCGTAAAGGGATGGCTGTGTTCTTAACTTTCGAGATTGGCTGTGTATGGATTGGTTACAGGTGCATGTCACAGCCGGGTGTCCGCGGAGGCGCGACGTTTCAAACAGGTGAGGGAACGGTCGAGCCCGCGTTTCTTCAGACCCTCATTGATGAGGAGGCGGCCCAGGGGCTCCCTCCGGGTTCGGCGCCTGGGAGCATCCTCGCAACCCTGTCTGACATCGATGAGGGTCGGCGGTGTCTGCTCGGATTCTTGGAGCACGAGCTGGCAGTAGCGCCGCGCGCTACACGGAGGGCCTTGTTACAAAACTCGATGATACATTCTTGATAAACGAGACGCCCGGGACGGAGCGCGCGATCCAGGTGGGCTCCGGGCCTCCGGGGGGGCGCCTCTTCATTGGGATGTCATTGCGGGGGGCAGAAGGTGAGGGGGCCGCCTCTCATGGGGGCGCCTGGCGTCGAGGCGGCCCCCAGCTTCGCGAACAGCGATTCTCGACTCGGGTCGGAGTAGCGAAAGGAGTCGCCCTCCAGCATCGACATCAAGCCGTTGTCGAGGCGCCCTGCGAGTCCGCTGGCGCTGCCGCTGTCACCGCGTGGCGGGGCCGCCCATCGCCACCGAGGCGGCGAGAGAGGGCGTCGTCACGTTGTCGCCCGGCGTGCGGTCGATGAGCACGTTCAGCGGATCGATGCCCACCTGGAAGGGCCGCACGGGAACCGTGAACGTGATCTCCGACTCGCCCTTCGCGACCTTGCGCTTCTCCAGGACCAGGGCCTCGCCCCGCTCATCGAGCGCGCCGACGTCCATCCAGTCCTCGAAGTCCACCTCCGTCTGCTCCCCCGTCTCGTTCGCCCGGTACTTCATCGCCATCACCTTCAACGTGACATCCCAGGTGCCCTGGTCGTTCTGCCGCACCTGTGCGGAGAGGGCGCGGTTGTCGTAGAGGATGATGTTCTCGAAGAGGTCGTCGAGGAGGTACTGGTACTCCGGCGGGGTCTCCTCCCGGAGGAAGCCCAGCAGCTCGCTGGAGCCGGTGTACGGCGGGCCCTGGAAGCGGACCTTCTCCACGTAGCGGCGCAGGGCGCGGTTCACCCGCTCCTCGCCGATGAAGTCCTGCAGCGCGTACATGACGAGGCTGCCCTTCTGGTAGTGGATGTACGCCTGCTGCTCCACGCGGGACAGCGGCACCTCCTTCTTCGATTCGAACGCGCGGGCCGAGAGGTAGCGGTCCAGTTCGAACTTGAGGAAGCGCTTCATCTTCTTCGGCCCGTAGCGGTGCTTCATCACCATCAGCGCCGAGTACTGCGCCATCGTCTCCGAGGTCATGGTGGCGCCCTGTGCCCGCGCGGCGACCACCTGATGGGCCCACCACTGGTGGGCTATCTCGTGGGCCGTGACGTAGTAGGGGTAGTCCACGTCATCGGCGCGCCCGTCCTCCACGCGCGCGATGAAGCCGAGCGCCTCGGAGTACGGGATGGTGTTGGGGAAGGCCTGCGCGAAGGCTCCGTAGCGGGGGAACTCCAGGATTCGGGCCTGCCGGTGCTGGTACGGGCCGAACTGCTCGCTGCAGTACTCGAGCGTCTCCTTCATGCCTCGCATCATCCGGTCCAGCGCGAAGGTGTGCGTGGGATGGTGGTAGATCTCGAGCTTCACGTCCCGCCACGTGTCGCGCAGCACCTCGTAGCGCGCCGACAGGACGGAGAAGAAGTTGAGGATGGGCTGGTCCATCCGGTAGCGGAAGAACCGGCGCTCGCCCTCGGTCCACTCCTTCTCCAGGTAGCCCGGGGCCACGGCAAACTGGTCCTTCGCCGTGCTCACGGTGGCCCGGAAGTCGATGAAGTCCGAGTCCGGGCGGATGTAGTTGACGTCCTTGGCCTTCGGGTCGTCGCGGTCGGGCAGGCGCTCGCGCGACGGCAGGCCATGGTTCTTGCGGTCGCCGTCATCCGTCAGCTCGGAGTCCCTCTGATAGCCCAGCACCGGCAGGTTGAGGTTGTTGAAGAAGGTGCCGTTGCCCACGATGTCCGTGCGCGGACCGCCGTGCTTGAAGCCCCGGGTGCCGAACTCCAGGTCGAACACGATGGCGGACTCGGCGCCCGGCGCCAGCGGCCTGGGCAGCTCGTAGACATAGGTGCCGAGCTCGGCGTCGTGGGACGTGGGCTTCGTCACACCCGCCAGGGCCAGGCCGCGCACGCGGACATCATCCGGCAGGCTGAGCAGCACCTTGGAGATGGGGACGCCCGACGTGTTGCGGAGGCGGTAGGTGCCCAGGGCCTCCAGGCGTGGCGCCTCCGGGTAGATGTGGAAGGTGACGTCCACGGCCGTGATGCGCGGATGGGGCAGGGCGGCGTAGGAGGCGTATTCCTTCTCGTACCGCGCCTGCTGCCGCTCGCGATCCTTCTGCGTCACGTAGGGGTTGAGCAGGTGGGTGTTGTAATAGATGAACGCGCCGGCCCCGACGAAGACGCAGAGCGCCAGCGCCGCGGCCACGTTCCACGCCGTCGTGCGGCGCGCCTTCGCCGCGGCCCAGCGCTGCTTCCAGCGCGTCTCCCGTCCCCGGACGGTGAGCAGGTAGCCCGCGGCGACGAGGAGCGCCGCCAGCCCGTACCAATACACGCGGTGCCAGACGAGGGCCGGGATGATTGCGCCAAACCGGTTCATGTCCGAGAACCGGAGCGTGGGCTCGGAGCCGTAGCGCACCAGGGCGTCCTCCACGCCCACCAGCCGCAGCGCGGCCTGGAGGACGAAGTAGAGCACCATCACCAGGTACGCGAGGTACTTCTGGTGGATGAGCACCTGCGCGAAGAACGCCAGCACGCACATCAGCGCGTCATGCGGGAAGTCCAGCAGGAAGAGCTGGGTGGCGTAGAGGCTCCACTCGATGTCGAAGTAGCCGCGCAGCACCTGGGACAGCAGCGCGGAGAGCAGCGCCACCGTCTTGAGCGCGAGCGCCACCAGCAGGAGGGCTCCCAGCTTCGCGCCATAGGTCACCCACAGCGGCGCGCGGGTCGCGTCCATGATGTCGGCCAGCCCCGCGTCGCGCTCCTTCCACACCAGCTCCCCGGCATAGAAGGTGATGGTGATGAGCAGGAAGGGCTGGAAGGTGCGCGAGGCCGTCTCCAGCACCTGCCACGTCACCGGCCAGGTGGCGGTGCCGAACATGGACTTCGAGACGGAGATGCCCATGGTGCCCATGGCGACTCCCGCCACCACGAAGGACCAGAACACCGGAGAGCGGACCACGTCCCGGAACGACAGCCACGCGGTGGCGCGCGCGGCGAGGAGCCAGCTCGCCGTGGTGGGCGCTGGCACCGAGGTGGGAATGGCGACCGGCGGCGGAGCCGCGGCTTCCTTCTGCGTCCCGCGCCCCCGCTGCTCCTCCACGGTGGTGCGGAAGCGGAGCACCGCCAGCGCCAGCAGCACGGCGCCCACCGCGCTCCACACGAGCCGGTTGACGACCAGCAGGCCCTGGAAGGGGACGAGGTCCCGGTTTCGCTCCGCGGCGGTCCAGTAGCGGGTCGCGTTATCGAAGGTGAGGAACCCGAATGGGTCCATGATCGACGCGAGGTCGAGGTTCTTCACGTCGGACATGGCGGCGCTGAGGACCAGGTACCCCATCACCAGCACCACGACGCCGACATAGACAGGCGCCATGCGCCGGGTCATGGCGGCCAGCGTGAAGAAGAGCGCCCCGGTGACGAAGAGCGTGGGCCAGACACCGATGATGAAGGGCCACAGGTACGCGGCGAGCTGGAAGGGCGCGAGCCGCTCCGAGTCCACCAGCCAGACGCCCGCCGCGCCGAGGAGGAGCCCTGGGATGATGGCGAGCATCAGCACGGCGCTGAAGAGGTACGCGCCCAGGAACCGGCCGAGCAGGTAGGGGGTCTTCTTCACGTTCGTCGTGAAGATGAGCATCCACGTGTTGTGGCCGAAGTCCTGGTAGGCGGCCTGGCCGAAGACGGCGGCCACCATGAAGAGGCCGAAGTAGGCCAGGCTGGTGGTGAAGTTGAAGATGGTGTGCGGGCTGTTGACGTGGACCAGCTCGGGGCCCGAGGCCACGGCGAAGCCCTTGAACACGGCGCCAATGGCCAGGGTCATCAGCGCGGCGGCGGAGGCCAGCACGAGGGCGTAGACCCAGGTGGAGATCATCTTCACCCGGCGCCGCAGCTCGAAGGTCAGGAAGGCGGAGAACATGACAATCCCTCAGGCCTGCTTGCCTGCGCTGGCGAGCGCGTGGAAGTAGACATCTTCCAGGTCGGGGTTGGCGGGCTCGAAGCCAGGAGGCGGGCGCTCCGCGTGGACGTGGACCAGCCGCTGGCCGGCCACGCGGCGCACGGCGATGACCTGCAGCTCCTTCATGAGCGCGTCCAGCTCCTCCTGGTGGTTGACGAAGCGCTTCCACACGCGCTGGTTCAGGGCCTCCACCAGCTTCAGCGGGTGGCCAGTGGCCACGACGTTCCCCTGGGCGAGGATGGCCATGTTCTGACAGAGGTCCGCCACGTCGGAGACGATGTGCGTGGACAGCAGCACCACGACGTCCGTGCTGATCTCCGCCAGCAGGTTGTGGAAGCGGAAGCGCTCGGCGGGGTCCAGGCCGGCGGTGGGCTCATCCACGATGAGCAGCTTCGGGTTGCCGAGCAGCGCCTGGGCGATGCCGAAGCGCTGCTTCATGCCGCCCGAGAACCCACCGAGCCGCCGGTCGCGGTGCTCCCAGAGGTTCGTCTTGTGGAGGAGCGCCTTCACCGCGTCTTGGCGCGCGCCCCGCTGCGACAGGCCCTTGAGCTGTGCCAGGTGGTCCAGCAGGTCCCACGCCGTCACCTTGGGGTAGACGCCGAAGTCCTGCGGCAGATATCCGAGCACCTCGCGCAGCCGGTGCTTGTCCCGGCGCACGTCGATGCCGTCGAAGGTCATGGTGCCAGTGTCCACGTCCTGGAGCGTGGCGATGCTGCGCATCAGGGTCGACTTGCCGGCCCCATTGGGGCCCAGCAATCCAAACATTCCGCGTGGAATGGTGAGGCTCACACCCTGCAAGGCCTTGGTGCCGTTGGGATAGGTCTTCGACACGCCTTCGAGGATGAGTTCCATGCAAGCGACCCTAGCCCAGTCCTCGGGACCGATGCGTCGCGCATCGGTCGTCGTTACGATGCGCGCATGCCCCTTCGCCGTACCGCCGTCGCCGCGCTCGCCGTCCTCCTGGGTGCCTGTGGCGATGGTGACCCGGTCATGCTGGAGGCGGTGGCCGCCAGCTGTCCGGGAGGACCGGCACATCGCCTGGGGCGGCTGCCGGCCGGCGCCATGGTGCTCAACGCCTACTTCCTCCAGGAAGAGGCCACCCGGGCCGTCCGCCGCGGCGCGTCCGAGTCCCCCGAGCTGGAGGAGGTCCTCGCCAAGGCCGCTGCCATGGGGGTCCGCGCCCTGCGGACCAACTGCCACAACGACGCGGCGGCCAAGGTGGGGGACACCGCCATCCAGGTGGCGCCGCTTCAGTATGACGAGACGGCCCTGGTCGGCATGGACTGGGTGCTGGCCCGCGCCCGCGCTCACGGCGTCCGCCTGGTGCTCACGCTGGGCAACTACTGGGACGCCTACGGCGGCACGCGCCAGTATGTGAAGTGGGCCGGGCTGCCACGGCCCGTCGAGGGGGACCCCCGCTTCTTCACGGACCCGGCCGTGGTGGCGCACTACAAGGCGCACGTGGCGCAGCTGCTGAACCGGGTGAACACGGTGGACGGCATCCGCTACGGAGACCATCCGGCCGTCCTGGCCTGGGAACTGCTCAACGAGCCCCGCGGCCGGGGGCTGGACCGGGAGGGCGCGCGGCTGCGCGCGTGGGTGGATGACGTGGCGCGGGTGGTGAAGCAGCACGCGCCGGGGCACCTGGTGGGCACGGGCGAGGAGGGCTTCGAGCCGACCGCCGAGGGATACTCACCCAGCTTCTGGGCCCGGACCGGCTCCTCCGTGCTCCGCACGCCGGGCGCCAGCTTCACGCGCAACACGGCGTCGCCCTACATCGACTTCGCCTCCGTACACTTCTACCCCGAGTCCTGGGGGCTGGGCGGGCAGGACACGGCCGAGGCCGGCGCCCGGTGGATTCACGAGCACGCCGCCATTGCCCGGGCCCTGGGCAAGCCCCTGTTCGTGGGCGAGCTGGGGCTGCGCAACGCGGGGGACTTCGACATCTCCCAGCGGCGCGCGCTCTACCGGGGCTGGCTGGAGTGCCTGCGCAACGAGGGCGTCGGCGCCGGGGCCTTGTGGCTCTTCGCCAACGACGCCCGGCCGGAGGCCTGGGACGCGTACACGTTCTACTTCCGGGATGGCACCCGGCCCGGAGACCCGGTCAACCGCTACGCGGACCTGGTCATCGAGGCCGCCGCCGCCGAGCGGCCCGGCGCGGCGGTCTCCACGCGGCGCTGAGGCCGCGCGCCCGGGGCGCCGGCCCTCACACGGAGATGAGGCCCTTGCGGATGCCCTCCGTGACGGCCTCCACGCGGTTGGTGACCTCGAGCTTCCGGTAGATGTGCTCCAGGTGGGTGCGGATGGTCGCCTTGCTGAGGTCGAGCAGCCGCGCCGCCTCGCTGTTGGACACCCCCTTGGCGATGAGCTGGAGGATTTCGCGCTCCCGGTCCGACAGGGGCTTGAGCAGCGGCTCCAGGGGCGCGTCTCCCCCAGCGGTGGCAGCCGGTTCAGCGGGGGCCGCGGCCACGGGCTCGGTGGGCACGGGACTGGCGTCGGGCTCCACGCGGAAGTGGCGCAGCAGCCGGCGGGCGAGGTTGGGCTGGATGACGGTGCCGCCCGCGCGGACCTCCTTGATGGCCTCGATGATCTTGTCCACCGGGGCGCCCTTGAGGAGGTAGCCGGAGGCGCCCGCCTTCACGGCCTCCAGCACTTTGTCCTCCTCGTCGAAGATGGTGAAGATGAGGATCTCGATCTTGGGGAAGCGCGCCTTCACCTCACGCGTGACGTCGATGCCGCTCATGCGCGGCAGCCCCAGGTCCAACAGGAGCACGTCCGGCATCAGCTTGGGCACCTCCTCCAGGGCGGCCTCGCCGGAGAGCGCGGTGCCGATGATGTCCATCTCCGGGTGGTTCTCGAAGAGGCGGAGCTGGTTCTTGAGGATCTTCGTCTGATCCTCCACCACGAAGACGCGAATGGGCGGAGAGGAGGTCGGCAGCGGGGCGTCCACGGGGGCTCCGGTCATGACGGGGGACAGGGAAGGGAGAATGCCACCTGGGCGCCAGCGCCCGGTGACGAGTCGACGATGAGCTGACCACCCAGCTTCATGGCGCGCTCTCGCATGTTCAGCAGGCCGTAGTGGCCACGCGGTGTCCGGGACGGGTCGAAGCCCTTGCCGTCGTCGCGAACGACGAGATGGACCCGGTCCTCGCTGAAGTCGAGCCGCACCTGGACGCCCTGGGCCTCGGCGTGCTTCACGGCGTTGGACAGGGACTCCTGCAGGATGCGGAAGAGGGCGAGCTGCGCGTCCGGGCTCAGCTTGCGCTGGAGGCCGGTGCGCTCGAAGCGGATGTCCAGCCCGGTGCGCTCGCGGAACGTCTTCGCGTAGTCCTCCAGGCCCTGCGCCAGCTCGAAGTCCTCGCGCATCATCCGCAGGTTGCGGCGCAGCTCCTCGATGGACTCCTCCGCCGTGAGCTTCAGCTCGTGAATCTCCGCGCGCAGGCCCTCCTCGCGGGCGAGGTTCAGGATGTACTCGGACTGGATGATCATCGAGGAGAGGGACGCGCCCAGGCCGTCGTGGATCTCCCGCGCCAGCCGGTTGCGCTCCTCCACCACGGCCAGCTCCTTCAAGTCGCCCTGGAGCGACACCACCTCGCGGTGCGCGGCGGCCTCGCGCTCGTTCAGGTACACCAGCACGTAGACGATGATGAAGTTGAGCGCGAGGTACCAGAGCAGCGTCAGCAGATCCACCGCCGTCACCGAGCGGTTGAGGAGCAGGTCCAGCCGCGTGGTGATGGGCAGCGCCAGCAGCGGCGGCAGGATGGCCAGCGGCTTGGGGTAGAGGATGGCGAAGAGGGTGGTGAACAGCAGCTGCGTGGCCAGCAGCGGGCTCTGGAGCCCGCCGCCAACGTGCGGCTTGACGATGAGCACCACGCTGAGGGCCACGTCGAGGCAGAGGGTGATGTACGTCACCCAGCGCCCCGCCTTCGGGTGGTCGATGACCAGGAGGTTGGCGACGCTGTAGAGCAGCATCGCGAAGTAGCCCACGAAGGCGAACGGACCGGTGAGGCCGAAGTAGCCGCTCCAGGCCGGCACCGCGAGGATGAGCAGGCCCAGGGTGAGGAACATCATCCGCGCGTAGAAGAGCGCGCGCGCACGGGCGACGAACCGGTCCTGCTCCCACGAGGCAGCTGCCTGCTCCGCCGACACGCTGTCCGTCAGCTTGCGGCGCTCCAGGACCTTTCGCACCCGGGCGCGCAGGTCATTGGCAGGGGTCTCCTCGCTCAATGCGAGATGGGATTCCATTCGTCCGGCAGTGTACGGGACCAACCGGGGGGGCGGGAATCCCAGAGGAGGCCCGGCTCGTCACCGGGAGGGCGAGGGGGCAGGCCCCACACCCTTCGGAAGCGCCGCGTCAGTCGGCCGAGGCGTCACCCGAGCACGCCTGGCGCGCTTCGGGCTTGTTCTTGAAGATGAACTCCAGCCGGTCGATCTGCTCGCCGGTCCGTTCGTTGAAGAGCGGCGTCCCCCCCGCGTACATGGTGCCCTCGGGGTTGCCGTAGGCGTCCATCCCGTGCTTCTGGAGCCAGGAGTCCACGCAGGCCTCCTGAGACGCGCGCGCCGTGCCCGCGTCGCCCTCCGCGCCCAGCCCGCCCTTGTTGGCGCCCGTCTTCTCGGGCTCACCGGCCGCGGAGGCGTCGGTGGGGCCCGGGGCCTCGCCCGACTTGCGGGTGCAGCCGGAGGCCAGGAGGAGGGCAGCGGAAAAGACGAGCACGCCGGTCAGGTTTCTCATATGTCCTGGCAGGTGAGGTCCGCGCGGTGGCGGCACGGTGGAAGGGCGCCTGCGCCTTTCTGCAAGGTCGTCCGCAGGCGAACCCACCATATTCGTTTCCGACCTCGTGGAGCAGCAATCCGATGCACGGCCACGGTACAGACCACCATCCCCGAATTCCCCATGCCTCCCGGCTGGAGGGCGCGCGCGTGCTGCTGGTGGGGGCGGGCGGGCTCGGCTGCCCGGCGTCGCTGGCGCTGGCGCAGGCCGGGGTCGGCCACCTGACGTTGGCGGATCCCGACCGGGTGGACGTGACGAACCTGCCGCGCCAGCTCTGGCACCGGCCGCCCGACGTGGGCCGCAACAAGGCGGAGTCCGCGGCGGCGGGCCTGGCGCGCGCCTTCCCAGGGCTGTCCACCGAGGCCCTGCCTGAGCGCGTGGACGCGAGCAACGCCGAGGGCCTGTTCCGCGCGCATGACGCCGTCATCGACGCCACGGATGGCGTGGCCACCAAGTTCTTCCTCTCCGACGTGGCGGTGCTGACGGGCGTGCCGCTCGTGTACGGCGGCGTGCTGCGCATGCAGGGGCAGGCGATGCGCGTGGATCCGGGCGGACCGTGCCTGCGCTGCCTCTATGAGGCCCCGCCTCCGCCGGACGCGGTGCCCACGTGCGCGCAGGCGGGCGTGCTGGGCTCGATGGTGGGGCTGGTGGGCGGGGTGCAGGCCCTGCTGGCGCTGGAGCTGCTCTCGGGGGCCGCGCGCGGCGTCCCGGGCGAGGCCACGCTCCACGTCCTGGATGGCGTGACGCTGACGGGGCGGCGCACGCGCGTGGCCCGGGCGCCGGACTGCGAGGGCTGCCGCGTCACGGCCGTGCCGGCGTACCCGGAGGAGGCGGAGGCGTGCGCGACATGACGGCGACGCTGGACATCACCCGCGAGGTCTGTCCGATGACCTACGTGCGGACGAAGCTGAAACTGGAAGCACTGGAGCCGGGCACGCTGCTGGAGGTGCGCCTCAAGGGCGCCGAGCCGCTGAAGAACGTGCCCCGCAACGCGCGCGAGGAGGGGCACGAGGTCGTGTCCCTGGACGCGCTCCCGGACGGGACGCACCGGCTGGTGCTCCGCAAGCAGGGCAGGTGAGGCATGGCGACCCTTCGAATCCCCACTCCGATGCGCGCCTTCACGGGCAACCAGGCCGAGGTCACCGCCGCCGGCGCCACCGTGCGCGAGGTGCTGAAGGACCTGGACGCGCGCCACCCGGGCATTGGCGGCCGGGTGTTCGACGACCGCGGCGCGGTCCGCCGCTACGTCAACGTGTTCGTCAATGACGAGGACATCCGCGCGCTGGGCGGGCTGGAGACGCCGGTGAAGGACTCCGACCGCATCACCCTCATCCCCGCCATGGCGGGAGGCTGACGGGCATGGCGCTGCGTGAAGAGCAGATCCTCCGCTACTCCCGGCAGATCCTCCTGCGCGAGGTGGGAGGCCGAGGCCAGGAGGCGCTGCTGTCCGGCACGGCCCGGGTGGATGGCATCGGCGTGTCGGGCCTGACGGCGGCGGCCTACCTCGCGGGGGGCGGCACGCCGGTGGCGGGCGCGGGCGCGCTGACGTTGGGGCCCTGGGCGCCGGGCTTCCTGATGGCGCCCTCGGACGTGGGGCTCCCCGTGACGGAGGCGCTGGCCCGCGAGGTGCCGGCGCTGAACCCGGACGCACGCCCCGCGGCCCCCGGCGGAGGGCTGGTGGCGGAGCTGCCCGCGGCCTGGAGCGGCGACGCGCCCTGGGTAGCCCTGGGGGGCGACGGCATGCGGGCCGCCGTCGTCTTCCGGAGCGAGGCGGGCTGCGTCTGGTGCTTTGGCGAGACGGTGCGGCACCTGGGCTCGCCCCCGGACGGCGCGCTGGGGGTGGCCGTGGGGGCGCTGGGGGCCCTGGTGTTCCAGCGGATACGGCTGGGCATGGGGCCGCCGCTGGGGGGCCGATGGCTGGTGGCGCCCGGCGCCGTCGAGGCGCTGGCGCTTCACCGCTGCTCGCGCTGCGCCGGACGCGGGGAACCCGCCGCGCCGTGAGCCGCTGGCCCGAGCACGTCCGGTCCGAGGTGGTGCGTCATCTGGAGGCCGCGTACCCGTTCGAGGGCTGTGGGGTGATCCTCCAGAGCGAGGCCCGGGGGACGTTCCGCGTCCGGGCCCTGCGCAATGCCGCCAGCACGCCCCGGGACGCCTACGCGTTCGCACCCGAGGAGTGGCTGTCGGTATGCATCGAGGCGGATGTGCACTCAGAGCGGGTGGTGTGTGTGTTCCACTCGCATGTCGATGCGCCGGCGATCTTCTCCCAGGAAGACCTGCGAGGGGCGGCTCCAGAGGGGCATCCGCTCCTGTTGAATGTTTCCTATCTCATTGGATCCGTACGTCATGGCCGTGTCCGCTGCGTGTCTGAGTACGAGTGGCGGGACGGTTATTTCGAGCTCAGAACACCCTGAAACGTTCATTTCAGAAACGAAAAAGCCGAGTATGAGCAGGCACTTGAGTGCCCGTTACCTCCACCTGCGGAAAGGTGGGCGCGAATTGTCAAGTGCCTGGGTTTTCGTCTATAACCGCGTCCATCTTCTGGATCTGCGGCGTCCCTTCGCGGCTTGCAAGATGCGCTCCGGACGCAGGGAGTAGACGACCCATATGGCCCCCAACACTGGTTTCACCCTCTGGCTGACCGGCATGTCTGGTACCGGGAAGAGCACCACCGCTGCGTACATCGCGGCACGCTTGCGGCAGGTGGGCCGCAACGTCGAGATTCTCGACGAGGGTGAAGTGGGCGAGGCGCTCTGGGCGGGTCTGGGGGATGCCAAGGAGGATCGCGTGACGGCGGTCCGCCGGCTGGGCTTCGTCGCGGGCCTGCTGACGCGCAACGGCGTGGCGGCGCTGGTGCCCTGCGTCAGCCCCTACAAGCCGGGCCGCGAGGAGAACCGTCGCGCCATCGGCCGGTACGTGGAGGTCTACGTCGACTGCCCGACCGAGAAGCTCATCGAGCGTGACAGCACGGGCCGCTACAAGAAGGCGCTCAACGGGGAGATCCCCAACTTCATCGGCATCACCGAGCCGTACGAGCCGCCCAACTCGCCGGAGGTCACCATCCACTCCGACGACGAGTCTGTGGAAGAGGGCGCGGCGAAGATCTTCCAGTCGCTCCTGGACCTTGGCTACATGTCCACGGAGGAGCTGAAGATCATCACCGGCAAGAAGATGAAGGCCAACCCGCTGCCGCAGAAGGGGGAGAAGGCGGAGAAGGCGGAGAAGGCCGGCGCCAAGGCGCGTCGCGCCGAGGCGGCGAAGCCGGCGGCCAAGGCCGCGAAAGCGGACAAGGGCGCGAAGTCCCGCCCGGCCACGCGCGCGGCCCGGGTGGCCAAGCCCGCTCCGGCGGTGAAGAAGGCCGCGAAGCGGAAGGCCCGCTAGGCGGCCGGGCTTTCGAGCCCATGTATCCATTCCTGAAGGGCTCCTGGTTGCCGCGCATCGGGCGTGCAATCCGGGGCCCTTCCGTTTTAGGAGAGCGTCATGTTGAGCCCCGAGCGGATCCAGGCCCTGTGTGAATCCTCGCGCCCGAAGCTGGAGGCGATGCGCGCCGCACTGCGCGCCCATGGCAGTGTGCTGGTGGCGTTCTCCGGCGGCGTTGACTCGACGTTCGTGCTGAAGGTGGCGGTGGAGGAGCTGGGCGAACGGGCGCTCGCGCTCACTGCGCTGTCCGCGTCCATGGCGCCCGAAGAGGCGGACGAGGCGCGCGAGCTGGCCCAGCGGATGGGGGCCCGGCACGTGGTGATGCGCAGCAACGAGCTGGCGAATCCCCAGTACGCGGCCAACCCGACCAATCGCTGCTACTTCTGCAAGACGGAGCTGTACGACATCTGCGAGGCGCAGCGGAAGACGCTGGACATGGCGGTGGTGCTGGACGGCTTCAACGCGGACGACTTCAAGGACCACCGCCCCGGCCACAAGGCCGCGCAGGAGCACAAGGTGGTGTCGCCGCTGGCGCAGGCGGGGCTGACGAAGGAGGAGATCCGGGCGTGGAGCCAGACGCTCGGTCTGCCGACCTGGGACAAGCCGCAGATGGCATGCCTGGCGTCGCGCATCCCGTACGGTACTTCGGTGACGCGGGACCGGCTGTTGCAGATCGCCGCCGCGGAGTCCGAGCTGCGCAAGCTGGGGTTCCGGCAGTTCCGGGTCCGGTATCACCAGGACGTGGCGCGGCTGGAGGTGGCGGCGGAGGAGTACGAGCGCTTCCTGGGCGCGGACGTGCGGCAGCGGATCAACACGGCGTTCCTGGCGCTGGGGTTCAAGTTCGTGGCGCTGGACCTGGAGCCGTTCCGCTCGGGCCGCATGAACGACGCGGCCGGTGTCGCCCGGCCTGGGGCGGCGGGGAAGCCGGAGGGCTTCTCGCTTCCCGTGGTGAGCTGAGCCCGGGCCCGCGTCACGGGCCTCCGGACAGCCCGGTGATGAGTCGGACGCCGCGTTCACGAACGAGGGCGTCCCTGGCCGCCGCGGAGACCGCGGTCCCGCGCAGGTCGAGCTCCCGGAGGTGCGCCAGCCTCCGCAGGGCCGGGAGCCCGGCGTCGGTGACCTTCGTCCGTGTCAGGTAGAGGCTGCGAAGCGTGCCGGGGAGGTGGTTCAGCACCTCGTCTCCGGCGCGGACACCCGCGAGGTTCAGCCAGACGAGCTTCGTGAGGCCCTGGAGCGCCTGCTGGCCTTCTGCTCCCAGCCACGTCGCGCCCAGGTCGAGCGTCGTGAGGCGGGCAAGGTCGTGCAGGCTCGTCAGGCCGTGGCCGTTGACGAGGGTTCCCGCGACGTGGAGGGCCTCCAGGTCCGCGAGGGATGCGAGCTGACCCAACCCCAGGTCCGTGAGGAGCGTGCGCTCGGCGCGCAGGGTGTGGAGCCCGGGAAAGCCCTGGAGGACGGCAGGGAGCCACTCGTCGCTGAACCCCGTCCGGCTCAGGTCCAGGTGTCGCAGGAGGGGACGATGCCCCAGGTGCTTCAGCGCCTCCGGACCGATGGGCGTGTGGCTGAGGTCGAGCCGCGCGAGCTGGCTGAGCGGCCCGAGCGTCGCGAGCGCGTCGTCCGTCAGTGGAAGTCCCGACAGGCCGAGGACTTCCATCGCCGTCAGTCCACCCAGCTCCCGAAGCCCCACTCCCGTGACGGCGGTGCGCGAGAGCTCCAGCTCGCGCAGCAACTGAAGGTCCCGCAAGTCCCGCAGCGCCGCGTCGTTCACCCGGGTGTCGTCGAGGTGGAGCGCTTCCAGCCGAGTCAGGTGCGCGAGGTGGCGCAGGCCTGCTCCGCGGATGTGCGCCTTGCTGAGGACCAGCGCACGCAGCGCGTGCAGCTTCGAGAGGTGGACCAGCCCGGCGTCCGTCACGCGTGTGCTGCCCAGATGCAGGGCCTCCAGCTCACGCAGCCCCGCGACATGCGCGAGGCCGGTGTCCGAGACGCCGGTGCGCGCGAGCCCCAGCCACTTCAGGGCGGGCATGCGGGGGAGGGCGCGGAGGCCGGCATCCGTCACCCGGGTGCCGCTGAGGATGAGCGTGCGCAGATGGGTACCAGGCAGTGACTCCAGGACGGAGTCGTCCGCGTCCGTGTCGGAGAGGTCCAACACCTCCAGCGCTGGCTGTCTCGCGAGGAACCCCAGGCCCCTGGCGCTTACGGCCGTCCCGGCCAGCGACACCTCCCGCAGCGCGGAGTGCTCCGCGAGCGCCGCCAAGCCGTCATCCGACACGGCCGTTTCGTCCAGCCGCAGCACGGCCAGCCGATGCAGGCGCATGAGGTGGGCCAGCCCTGCGTTGGTGAGCCGGGTGGCGTTCAGGTGCAGGGCTTCGAGCTGGGGCGCCTCCGCGAGGGCGGCGGCGTGCCCGTCGTGGAAGCCGGTCTCGGACAACTGGAGCGAGCGAACGCCGGACCCGCTGAGCACCGCGGTCAACAGGGGAGGGGCGGGAATGCCCGCGTCGCCGAAGGACAACTCGGGCACTCGATAGGTGCGCAGCACCTCCGAGAGTTCACGCGCTTCGGCTTCGGTGCTGACGGGTGAGAGCGGCTCCGCGTACCACTGGCCGGTGGCCGGTGGCTCGAACCCCTCGGGACCGGGTGGCAACCGCGCGTAATCGGAGCGTGTTCCATCTTGATGCAGCTGGAACACCGTGAGGAGCTGCCGAGAAGTCGTTGGGGCTTCGACGGCGGGGCCCTCGGAGGGGCTGGGAGTGATGGAGATGGGGCGGCTGGCGCAGGCCGTGAGGAGGAGCAGCAATCCAATGAGCCACGAGGTTCCCGAGTGCATGGTGGCAGCTCAAGCCCTCCCTCCATCCAGGTCAAGGCGGTAGCTCTGGGCATCCCGGTGCCCGAGAAACGTGTCACCGGGGGCCGAGCCGCTCCTGGACGCCTCCGTCGGGCCTGAGCTCATCCGCGCCGGTCGCGCCGGATGACGGCGGGCGTCAGTCCCGTGTGCCGACGGAACACCGTGGTGAAGTGGCTCTGTGAGCTGAAGCCAACCGCGAGCGCGATGTCCCCCAGCGGGAGCGACGACGTGCGCAACAACTCGCGAGCCCGTTCCACTCGCCGGTGTTGCACCCACGCGTGCGGAGTCAGGCCGGTGGACTGGCGGAAGGCGCGGGTGAAATGAAAGACGCTCAGGCCGGAGCGGCGGGCCAGCTCGCCCACGCGAATCGGCTCCGCAAGGTGCGCCTCCACAAAGAGCTGCACACGTCGAAGCGCGGCGGGGGAGAGTCCACCTCGCTGTCGTGCCGCCCGAGACTTCCCCGGCTCCTGGAGCAATCGGGCCACCCGGGCCGCGTGACGGTCCTGGATGGCCCTCGCCGCTCGAAGAAAGCCGGCGATGATCCGCAGGTGCTCCTCGGGCAGGGCCGCCATGAGCTGGTGACCCTCCGCTTGCAAGGGGCCCCAGAGGGTGTCGATCCACTCGCGGGCATGCGCGGTGAGCACCAGTCGCTGGCCCCCACCCACCGCTTGCCGCTGGACGTAACCCGCCAACTCCAGCCGCGCCACGTCGGCTTCGCGGGCGACGGCGCCCAGCGGCGTCGGACCTCCGAAGTGAAGCTGCGCCAGGCACGTGAGGTCCGCGCGCCCGAGCGCCAGGACTTTTCCGACGGTGGCGTCGAACTCCGCGGAGGCATCCTGGAACTGGACGACGTCCGAGCCAATCTGTTCGAGCAAGGTGGGCCGGGTGCTCATCGCGAACTCCGCAGGAAGGCGAAAAACGACGCAAGGGCACGAAAGACCGCCACGTGGCCGGAGCGCATCCTGGCGCCATGATCAACCTGAAGCATTCCCTCGCGGCAACCGTCCTGTGGCTCTTCGTCGTCGTCCTGGGCATCGCGTTCGGCGCGGGCCTCTATGAGCACCGACTGATGCTGCCCCGCTGGCTGGACCTCGCCGGTGCGCGCTGGTCCGCGGAGGCAGCGCGTCAGGACAACGTGGGCCTCCGCTTCTGGGCGTTCGTCAGCACGGGGCCGCTGACGCTCCTCACGCTGGCGAGCCTGTACTTCGCTTCTCAATCCTCCGGGCCGCTGCGGGGCTGGTGGCTCGGAGCCGCGCTGGCGGCGCTCGCCGACAGGCTCCTGACCTTCTCGTACTTCATCCCCACCATGGTGCGGCTGATGCAGATGCCCGACAGCGCCGCCGCCGTGGAGACCGCGACGAGCTGGGCGCGGATGAACCACCTGCGCCATGCCTTGGTGGCGGGGGCCTGGGTGGCCGCGCTCCAGGCGCTGTCCTGGCTCCGCTGGAGGAGCGGCGGGTGAACGCCACGGCCGCGCACCTTTCCTCATGAGTGTCCAATTCCGGGCGCAGGCAGACTCAAACTTTGCAGGGGCCGCGCTCGGGGCGGGCGGTCCCCAGGGGATGGCCGGGGGGCTTCGGTGAAGGAGGCACCGCCGGAGCCCATCGCCGGGTCCGGACCCTGCTAGAAGCGAGACCCGCTCCATGATCCACAACCGCTCGCAGAGGCCCCGGAGGGGTCCCCACCTGACGCGCCGCGCCCGCGCGTGGATCAGCACCTGCGCCGTGCTCCTGCCCGTGGCCGCCAGCGCGGCGGAGTACGTGGACACCCCCTATGCCGAGCGCAGGGCCTTCTCGCTGTTCCTCGGACCAGGGGCCGCCTACACCGAGTCCATCGATCAGGCGGAGTCCAAGGCCGTGAAGGGCGGGGACGCGCACCTGGACCTCGGGGCCAGCCACACGGTGGGCTACGACGGCGACGAGGTCTTCGTGCTGATCCGCGGCGGCCTCCGGGGCCCGGATCTCTCGGTGGCGGGGGGGTACCGGAGCTTCTTCGGGGATGGGGCGTGGCAGACCTTCTATGATCTGGGCCTGCTGATCAGGCCATTTTCTGGGCCGTGGCTGGGGCCTCGCGTAGCGTTGGGCGCGCGACACACCTTCTCCGACCAGCTCGCGGTGTTCGGGGGGCTCGGGCTCTCGCTCGGGTTCATTGCGGGCCTGCGCGGAGACGCCGAAGCCTTCACCGGGGTTCAGTGGATCTTCCCGGCCGGATCGAAGTGAATTTCTTGCGATCCGACGGACCTGTGAGAATGTGTGTGCATCTGTAGGAGGTCGCGCACATGGACATGAATCCCCGCCTTACCTCAGTGGTCTTCCGGCTCAACCGCGAGAAGCTCGACGCCCTCAAGGATCTGTCGCGCTCCACCCGCATCCGCCAGAGCGAGTACCTCCGCGAGGCCATCTCCGATCTGCTCGCGAAGTACGAGGAGCGGCTCGTCGACTGAGGGCCGCCGTCCGGGCCCCACCGCGCGTCACCCGAAGTGGAAGGGTGGCTCCAGCGGAAGCCCCGGGGGATGGAGACGCTCCCCGGCGGTGAAGGGGTCCACTCCGGGAGGGTAGCGAACCTCCCAGAGCACCAGGCCGTGCGCGGGCGCCTTGAAGCCCTCCATGGCTTGCCCCGTCTCCAGCGCCGCGCGCCATGCCTCTTCGGGCAGCAGCCCCGCGGCCACCTTCAGCGCGCTCCCGACGAGATAACGGGCCTGGTAGCGCGCGAAGCCGTCTCCACACAGCCGCACCTCATAGAGCCCACCGCCCAGCGCGTGCAGGGTGGCGGACTCCAGCGTGCGGGGCTTGCGCGGGCTGGACTTCTCGTGGAACGCGATGAAGTCCCGCGTCCCCTCGGCCAGACGCAGCAGCTCCGCCAGGCGCTCCGGCGCCACCGTGGCCCCCTGGAGCAGGGGTTCCGCCGGAACGTCCAACACGTACGGCGCCCATATGGGCCGCGCCGCGCCGCCCAATTGGAGCCGGTAGCGGTACTCCTTGCCGATCGCGCTCCACTGCGCATGGAAGGAGCGCGGCCGGCGTACCCCGCATAGCCCCAGTCCCGGGGGCAGCCGCGGGGGGAGCCGCTGCTCCAGCGACTCCGCCGAATCCCCTGCCTCCAGCCGCACGCTCACCACCTGCATGCGCGCGTGGACGCCCCGGTCCGTCCGCCCCGAAGCCATCACGGTCGCCGGCACCCCCACGGACTGGAGCGCCGCTTCGAGCGTGGACTGGACCGTGGGTCCTTCCGGCTGGCGCTGGAAGCCACGAAAGATTCCACCGCGGTACCAGATCCACAGTACGACGGGAATCCGCTTGGAAATGGAGGGGAGCACGCCGTTGCTTGAGTGTGGGGAAGCACGGGATACTCGCGCGCGCAATGGCGGCCGGACAAGACCCTGCGGTGGATGTAGACGGACAGTGGCTCTTCAAGCATGGGGACCTGGTACTCGGGCCCGTCAGTGGCACCCACATCGTGGAGAAGCTCACCACGGGTGAGCTGACGCCGGAGACGTGGGTGGCGGTCGCCGGCGAGCGGGACTTCCAACGCATGTCGGAGGTCGATGCCTTCCGCGTCCACATCGCCCGCGCCGAGGCCGCCGCCCGGGTGGCCGCGGCCGTCGTCGTCGAGCGCGCCAAGTCGGCCCGGCGCCTGAAGATCCTGGGCGGCGCCGCGGCGGCGGGCGTGGTGGTGCTGGGCATCGTCGGCGTCCAGGTGGCCCGCAACGCCGCGGTCCACGGCTGGTTCGGTGGCCAGGACCTCCCGCAGGACGACTTCGAGATGGGCGAAATCACCATCCGCGTGGCGCAGGCGCGGGCGGATGAGGAGGAGCTCTTCGAGTATCCCACCGGTGGGGCGCGCCGCCCCGGTGCGGGGGAGGCTGGCGCGAAGCCGGCCCCTGGCGCCACGGGCCCCGGCAAGGTGGCCATGGCCTCCACCACCCGCGCGCCCGATCGCAAGCCGCCTCGCCCGAGTGGCAGCGTGAGCACGGAGCCGGACGGCATGGAGGTGGCGCAGCAGTTCGACCAGTCCGCCATCAACCGGGTGGTGGCCAGCAACAAGTCCACGCTCTTCCGCTGCTTCAAGGAAGAGGCGGAGCGCAGTCCCGGGATGTACGCCAAGATCCCCATGGAGTTCGTCATCGGGAACGACGGCCGGGTGAGCAAGCTGTGGGTGGACAACCCCCAGTTCAAGAAGGGTCCACTCTACGAGTGCCTCCTGTCGGAGATGCAGAAGTGGCCGTTCCGCGCGTACGAGGGCGAGCGGGCCACGGTCGGCCTGTCGTTCACCATCGGCAAGCGGGGGTAGGGTCACTTTCTTGCCGGCACCCCGGGCATGCCCGATACCGTGCGCATGTCCGCCGCATCTGTTGCCGAGACCGAGATTGCCAAGAAGGCGCTGAGCGTTCCCCCGGGGACCTTCCGTCACACCGTGCTGACGGCCGCCATGCGCTTCAAGTCCACCTGGGCCGAGCTGGGGAAGCTGCTCGTCCAGGTCCGCGACGAGGCCAAGTTCGAGGAGTGGGGCTACCCCTCCTTCGAGTCCTATTGCCTCAAGGAACTGCACATCAAGAAGCAGACCGCCTTGAAGCTCACCCGCTCGTTCAGCTTCCTCACCAAGCACGAGCCCGAGGAGGAGCTCACGGCCCAGGAGTTCCCCCAGCGCGCCCCCGCCTTCGAGGTCATCGAAGTGCTGGCGGACGCCGAGGAGCGGGGTCAGCTTTCGCCCACGGAGTACAAGTCCCTGCGCGACAGCATCTGGAGCCCGGAGAAGAGCCCCACCGAGCTGAAGAAGGAGTTCGCCGAGCGCTTCCCCCGCCCCCCGCCGGAGCCTCCCCCGGAGAGCGCCCAGGTGCGCAAGCTGGCGCAGATGGCCCGCAAGCTCGCCAGCGAGCTGGCGGGGTGCCGTCGGATTCCGAACGCAGTCGCCGAGCGGGCGGCCGCCCTGGCCGAAGACATCGAAGATGTCGCCTCAGGCGTGACGGACGCCTGAGCCGCTGTTACTGAACGCTGACCCGGGGTCGGGGCTGTACGCTCGGCAACGGGCCTGTACCGCCGGGCTTCCTGCCCGAAGGGGAGGGCCCTATAGTGGTTCAGGGCCCCGTGTAGGCGGGCCTGACGGCTGTTCGAGACGTGGGCAGGCCGTGCGGGTAGGGGAGCGGTGGACGGCGTAGGAGGCTCTGGGGGACTGGGGCCGGCGAACTCGGAGGCGGCAGTGAAGAAGGAGCACCACGTCAACCTGTCTTGTTCGTTCTGCGGCAAGTCGCAGCGCGAGGTCCGCAAGCTCATCGCGGGCCCCACGGTCTACATCTGCGACGAGTGCATCAAGCTGTGCAACGACATCATCGCGGACGAGAACGAGCGCGAGGAGGGCAAGCCGCAGGTCAGCCTGCCCACGCCAGCGGAGATCAAGGCGTTCCTCGACGACTACGTCATCGGCCAGGACCAGGCGAAGAAGGTCCTCGCCGTCGCGGTGTACAACCACTACAAGCGCATCTATCAGAAGAAGCCGTCGTCACGGCCGCGCCCGGGGGTGAAGAACCCCACTGGCGAGGAAGTGGAGCTGAGCAAGAGCAACATCCTGCTCATCGGCCCCACGGGGAGCGGCAAGACGCTGCTGGCCCAGTCGCTGGCGCGCTTCCTCAACGTGCCCTTCACCATCGCCGACGCCACCAGCCTCACCGAGGCCGGCTACGTGGGCGAGGACGTGGAGAACATCATCCAGAACCTCCTCCACAACGCCGACTACGACGTGGAGAAGGCCTCGCGCGGCATCGTCTACATCGATGAGATCGACAAGATCGCCCGCAAGGGCGACATGCCCAGCGCCACCCGCGACGTGGGCGGCGAGGGCGTGCAGCAGGCCCTGCTGAAGATCATCGAGGGGACCCGGGCCAACGTCACGCCGCGCGGCGGGAAGAAGTACAACCAGCAGGAGTACGTCCAGGTCGACACGACGAACATCCTGTTCATCTGCGGCGGCGCCTTCCACGGCATCGACGGCGTCATCAAGCGCCGCGTGGGCGAGAAGGGCCTCGGCTTCGGCGCGAAGATCACCCACCGCGAGGAGCGCAGCGTGGGCGAGCTGCTGGCGCTGACCGAGCCGGAAGACCTCATGCGCTTCGGCATGATTCCGGAGTTCATCGGCCGCCTGCCGATGATCGCCACGCTCAACGACCTGAAGGAAGAGGACCTGGTCATCATCCTCGCGCAGCCGAAGAACGCGCTGGTGAAGCAGTACCAGAAGCTCTTCGAGATGGAGAAGGTGAAGCTCACCTTCACCAAGGAAGCGCTGCGTGCCATCGCCCGGGAGGCGATGCGGCGGAGCTCCGGCGCGCGCGGCCTGCGCGCCATCCTGGAGGACGCGATGCTGGAGATCATGTACGACGTGCCGTTCCGCGAGGGCGTCAAGGAGTGCAGGATCACCGAGCAGGTCATCACCAAGCACGAGGCGCCCCAGATCGTGATGGAGAAGGAGAAGAAGACCGCCTAGCGGTTCATGCATCTCCGTGTGTTTCGGGCCCTGCCTCCCTCCTGGGAGGCGGGGCCTTCACGTTTCAGGGGCGGGCAGGGTGATGACGAACTCGGCCCCGGCGCCGGGCTCACTCTCGACGCGGAGGTCGCCCTGGTGCTCCTGGACGATGTCGTGGCACAGCGAGAGCCCCAGGCCCGTGCCCATGCCCGCGGGCTTGGTGGTGAAGAAGGGGTTGAAGACCTTGTCGCGGATGTCCTCGGGGATGCCCGGCCCGTTGTCGCGGATCCGCAGCTCCACCTTGTTGCCCAGGCGGCGGGTGTGCAGGTGGACGTGGGGCGTGAAGTCCTCGCCGACCTGTTGCCGCCGCTGCGCCGTGGCGTGGAAGGCGTTGTCGAGGATGTTGATGACCAGGCGGCTGATATCGTTGGCCACCAGCTCCACGATGCCCACGGCCGGGTCCAGCGACGTCTCCGTCTTCACGCTGGCGGCTCCCGGGCGGCTGCGCAGGCCCTGGACCGCCAGGTTCATGCTGTCGCGCACCAGCACGTTGAGGTCCGCCTTGGAGCGCGTGCCTTCGGACTTGCGCGAGTGGCGCAGCATCATCTTGATGATGTCCGACGCCCGCCTGCCGTGGGTGTGGATGCGCTGCGCGTTCTGCCGCAGGTCCTGGAGGGTCTCCAGGACGTCCTCGCGCGTCTCGGCGTCCAGCCGGTCCGCGTTGCCGCCGAGCGTCTGCGCCAGCTCTCCCGCCAGCCGGGAGGACAGGTCCGAGAAGTTGTTCACGAAGTTGAGCGGGTTCTGCAGCTCGTGCGCGATGCCGGCGGTGAGCGCGCCGAGCGACGCGAGCTTCTCCTGGGCGACGAGCTGCCGCTGCATGTCCTGGAGCCGGGTGAGCGTCTCCGCCAGCGCCGCGTTCTTGTGCTGGATCTCCGCGGTGCGCTCCTCCACCCGGCGCTCCAGCGTCCGGCTGTACTCCTCCAGGCTGGCGTAGAGGCCGGCGTTCTCCAGGGAGATGGCCGCCTGGAATGACAAGAGGCGCAGCACCTCCAGCCGCTCGCGGGTGAAGGCGCCGCGCGTGGCGTCGTTCTCCAGGTAGAGCACGCCGGTGAGCGCGCCCTGCTTCAGCAGCGGGCTGCACAGCAGTGACTTGGGTCGCGCGCTGCGGACATAGGGGTCCTCGGAGAAGGGCTCCTCCGCCGCCGCGTCATGCAGGAGCACCGTCTCCCCGGTGCGCACCACATAGTGGATGATGGACGCGGGCAGCGTGGTGGAGGACTCCACGGGGACGGGCGCTTCCAGCACCACGCCGTCGTTGTCCACCGAGCCCTCCGCCGCGATGACCAGCCCCTCCGGGCGCTTGAGCAGCAGCAGTCCTCTCCGCGCGCCCGCGTTCTCGATGACCAGGGTCATCAGCTTGCGCAGCAGCTTGCCCAGGACGATTTCGCCCGACAGCGCGCGCGCTGTCTTGATGACGGACTCCAGGTCCAGCGCGGCCAGCGGCGTGCCGGCGGGCTCGTCGGAGTGCCTGGGCTCCCGGTGGGACGGCAGCAGGCGGGGGTGGTCGCGCTCCAGCCGGGCAGCGACGGCCGGGGCCCCCCAGCGCAGGTAGGCGGCGCGGGCCTCCTCCAGGTAGGTGCGGGCCACGCGCTCGCGGGCCTGGGTCAGGTGGAAGCGCCCCGCGGCCTCGCACGCCACGCCCTCGTCCAGCGAGAGGCCGTGCTGGCGCGCCAGCCGGATGGCCCGGTCGTACGCGTCCGCGGCGGTATCCTCGTCGCCGTCCAGGCGGGCGCGCTCGGCATCCAGCAGCTCCGCGCGGGCGCCGTAGTTCATGGGCGCGAGACGGGCCCAGCCCCGCATCGACTTGCGGATGGCGTCGATGGCTCGCGACGAGCGCATGCGGTCCAGCGGCCCCAGCGTGGGGTGGACGGCGATGAGCGCCAGGCCCTGGAAGAACTTGTACCAGGGCAGGTAGAGCTGCCCAGCGATCTGCTCCACCTGGGCGTCCACCGCCTCGGCGCTGGTCAGGGCTCCTCGTGGGTCTCCCCACAGCCAGCGCCGCAGGGTGCGAATCACGTCGCAGGTGGCGATGCCGTTGCGGTAGTCGAGCTGCCGGTACGGGGCGATCAGCTCCTCCTCCCGGGCCTCCACGTCCCCCGTGAAGGTGCCGGCGAGCGTATCGAGCG
Source organism: Pseudomonadota bacterium (assembly GCA_023426545.1). Classification (GTDB taxonomy): domain Bacteria; phylum Myxococcota; class Myxococcia; order Myxococcales; family Myxococcaceae; genus Myxococcus. The sequence continues at coordinate 5,905 of JAFAAN010000031.1, read as the reverse complement.
TGTGCCGCATGTACTCGACGAAGCGCACGTTCTTGTGGCGGTGGCTGACCAGGGTGTCCCGGTAGCGGTCCATGCGCGGGCCGCCCTCCGCCAGTCCGTCCCGGGCGATGAGGGCCGTGGCGCAGCCGGCGCTCGACGCATAGCCGAAGTACTCGATGTCACCCGTCTCCTGGCCCTTCTGCGCGGCGGCGAAGAAGTCGTCGATGCAGGCGGACAGCGGCTCCTTCCAGTGGCGGATGAAGAGGTTGAAGACGAAGGTCACCATCGCCCGCAGGCTCTCCGCGTGGAAGCGGTCCAGCGTCTTCAGCGCCAGCCGGCCGTAGCGGAAGCCTTCCTCGGGGTTGCCCAGGTGGACGCTGAGCATCAGCCCGTAGCCCACGTAGCCGAACGCGGCGACGCCCGTGGCGCCGTGGCGGATGGTGAGCTGGAGGATGCGGAGCACCACCAGCGGGAAGAGGAGGGGGCGGGCCATGAAGGCCAGCGAGGACAGCTTCACCATCAGCCGCAGCGTGGCGAGCAGCAGCGGGTCGGTGCACTCGGGGAGGTGGGCGAGGTCCTCGGGCTTGCGCAGGCCCAGGCTCACCTTCGTCTTCGCCACCGCCGCCAGGACGTGGGGCGGCTTGGGATTCGAGGGCAGGGGTTGCCCCAGCTTGCGCAGGACCTCCAGGCCCAGGTCCACGCCCCGCGCGTGCTCGCCCCGGTGCGCGAAGCACTGCAAGCGGACCTCCTGGACGCGCACCTCCTCCGCGCCATCCGCGGCGTGAGCCAGGGCCGCCGCCGCGAGCCGCTCCATCAGGTCGAAGTCCGCGGCGAGGTAGGCCGCCTCCGAGGCCTCGACGTGGAGGTCGAAGGTGAGGCGCCGGTCCTTCCTCCAGCCATCGTCTCCGAGCAGGCTCAGGCCCGTGCTCAGCAACCGGAGGGCTCCGGACCAGGCGCCCCGGGACTTGGCGCTGCGGCCCGCGCGCAAGTCCAGCTCCGCCACCCGGTGCCGCTCCTGGGCGTCGTGGAGCACGGGCAGCGCGAGGTGGAAGTGGCTGACCAGCTCGGCGAGTCCCTCGTCCAGCCGCTCGGGCGGTGTGTGCCGCAGGAGCAGCCGGCCGATGTGGGCGTGGATTTCGGGGTGGACGTCGGCGGGCGTCAGCTCCATGGCGGCCTGCTGCACGCGGTCATGCGTGAACTGGTACACGCCCCCGGACTCGGCGTCGGGCTCGTCGATGGGCGCGACCAGTCCGGCTTCGAGCACCTCGGTGAGCGCCTGCCCGGTCTCCTCGAGCGAGCGCTCCAGGACGATGGAGAGGCTGCGCAGGTCGAAGATGTGGCCCAGCGCAGCGGCCATGGGGAGCAGGGACTGCGCCGACGAGCTCAGCTCCCGGATGCGCGAGGTGAGCAGCGCCACCACGCCGTCGCTGAAGTCCTGGCGGCGCAGCGCGCTGGCATCCCACCGGAAGCCGCCGCCCTCCGCGTCGAAGCGCACGAGGCCGCGCTCGTAGAACGTGCGCAGCAGTTGCACGGCGTGGAAGGGATTGCCCTCTGTGAGCGAGAGCACCAGCGCGTCGAGCTGTGCGTCGTGCTGGCCCCTGGCCGGAGGAAAGACGTCCGCCACCAGCCGCGTCACATGCTCGGGCGAGAGCGGCTCCAGCTCGATGCGATGCACGGGCGTGCCGTGCTCCGCCAGCGCGAGGGCGAGTGATTCGACCGGATGGTCCGCGCCCAATTCCTCGGAGCGGCAGCCCGCGACCACGAGCAGGTGCTGGATGTCGCGGTCGGTCAGCAGCAGCCGCAGGAGCTGGAGGCTGGCGGCATCCGCCCAGTGGAGGTCGTCCAGCACGACCACGATAGGGTGGTCCGGCGTGGCGAGCGCGGCCACCAGCTTGCGCAGGACGAGCTGGAAGCGGAGCTCCGACTCCGCGGGCCCCAGCTCGGGCACGGGCGGTTGGTCGCCGAGCACCAGGGCCATGCGTGGCACCGCGTCCACCACCAGCCGGCCCATGCCTCCCACCGCTTCGAGGAGGCGGTGCCGCCAGGACGCCAGGTCCTGCTCTTCTTCCCCCAGGAGGCCGCGCGCCACCTCGCGGAAGGCTTCGAAGATGCCGCTGTAGGGCGTGTCGCGAAGGAGCTGGTCGTACTTGCCACGCGCGAAGTGCCCGTGGCGCTCGGCGACGGGGCGCTTGAGCGTCCCGGTGAGGGCGGACTTGCCCGTGCCCGCCGCGCCGGAGACGAGGACGAAGGTGGCGCGGCCCGCCGCGGCGCGCTCGAAGGCGTCGCGAAGCGCGGCTTGCTGGGCCTCGCGGCCATAGAGCTTCTCGGGGACGGCGAAGCGCTCGGGGACGTCGTGGGTGCCCAGCTCGAAGGACGCGACGGGGCCGGGACCTTCCAGGGCGCTCAGGCAGCGTTGGAGGTCCGCCACGAGCCCGTAGGCGCTCTGGTAGCGGTCCTCAGGCGACTTGGCGAGCAGCTTGAGCGCGATGTCCGACAGCGGCTGTGGGAGTCCGGGCTCGACGGCGATGGGCGGCAGCGGGGGCAACGCGACGTGGGCGTGGATGAGCCCCAGCGCATCGGTGTCCGCGAAGGGCCTGCGCCCGGTGAGCAGCTCATAGAGCACCACGCCCAGGGAGTAGAAGTCGCCGCGCGAGTCCACGCTGCGGTGTGTGCGGCCCGTGCCCTCGGGGGAGAGATATTCGAGGGTGCCCTCCAGGCGCTCGGGCGCGAGCGGTGCGACCTCGGCGCGTGTCCGGCGCGTCGCGAGCGTGAAGCTGGTGAGCTTCACGGACGCTCCATCCGTTCCCAGGAGGATGCTGGCTGGGGTCAGGTCGCGGTGCAGGATGCCCTGCTCGTGGATGCTGCCCAGGGCGCGCGCCACGGACAGCGCGATGCGGCAGGCCGTGTGGGGATCGACGCGGCCCTGGGACAGGCGCTGCGCCAGCGTCGTGTCACCGAAGTCTTCGAGGATGAGCACGGGCGCGCCATCAGCGGTCTTGCCCCAGGCGAGCGGCTTCAGCACGCCATCGGGGCGTAGGGCGCTCGTCAGCTCCCACTCGTGCCGGAGCCTCGCGCTGACGGACGGCGGGCGGGAGGCGTCGGGAACCTTGAGGATGACATCGACGCCGTCGTCGTCGCGGGTGGCGCGCAGCAGCTGAAAGGCGCCAGCGTGGGTGAGCGCTCTGCCGATCCGGTAGCCGGGGACTTCCATCATTGCTTCCAACCGTGCGCGCGGGGGCGGACTCTCCGTTGAAACAGGGGAGGCTAGCCCTGGCCTCCAGGGCTCGCAACAGAGGTCCGGCGTCGTGGCGCCGCAGCCCCGGCTGGCGGGAGTGGAGCGCGCCACGCGCGTGTGCGATGGATGTCTGCACCGTGCTGAGACCCTCTGGGATGACTGGCTTGGGTGCGCGCCGTGGCGGCGGGCGCGCGCTCGTCATTGGCAGTGGATTCGGAGGACTGGCGGCGGCCATCCGGCTGGCGGCGCGCGGCTGGCGCGTCACGGTGCTGGAGCGCCGAGCAGGGCCGGGCGGCCGTGCGAACGCCTTCCAGCAGGATGGCTTCACTTTCGATGCGGGCCCCACGGTAATCACGTGTCCGCACCTGCTGGAGGAACTCTGGGCGCTGGCGGGCCGGCGACTCGCGGACCACATGGAGCTGCGACCCGTGGTGCCGCTGTACCGGATGCGGTTCCCGGACGGCGCCACGTTCGACTACCACACCGATCCGGAGGCGATGCGGGCCTCCGTGCGCCAGCTCTCCCCCCGGGACGAAGCGGGCTTCCTGGCCCTGTGCGACCGCGTGGAGCGGATGTACGACGGGGGCATTGGCACGCTGATGAGCACGCCCGTGCCGGACGTGCTGAGCCTTGCGCCCTTCACGGCGGCCTTGGTTCGGGACGAAGCCTTCCGGACGATGTTCGGGTGGGTGTCCCGCTACGTCCGCGACTGGCGGCTCCGGCAGGCACTGAGCTTCCACCCCTTGCTGATCGGGGGCAGCCCATTCGCGGCCGCGAGCGCGGTGTACACGTCCATCCAGTTCGTCGAGCGGCGCTGGGGTGCGTTCTTCCCGGCGGGGGGCACGGGCGCGCTGGTGCGGGGGCTGCTGGCGCTGCTGGAGGAACTGGGCGGCGAGGTCCGCTACGGCAGCGAGGTGACGGAGATCACCGTGGAAGGGCGGAAGGCGACGGGCGTGCGGCTGGGCGATGGCTCGGGACTGGCGGCGGATGTGGTGGTGTCGAACGCGGACGCGGCGTGGACGTACCGCTATCTGCTCCCGGGGCACGTCCGGAGGCACTGGACGGACGAGCGCATCACCAGGGCACGGTACTCGATGAGCGCGTTCCTCTGGTACTTCGGGACGCGGCGGTTGTACCCGGAGGTGGCGCACCACACGCTGCTGTTCGGGAAGGACTTCCGGGGCATGTTCTCGGGCTTGGAGGGGCACGGGCAGCCGTCGGCGGACCCGCTCCTCTACCTGCACCGGCCCACGGCCACGGACGCGGCCCTGGCTCCGCCCGGGCACGATGCCTTCTACGTGCTGGCCCCGGTTCCGCACCTGGGGACGGGCTCGGAGTGGAAGCACCGGGCCGAGTCGTTCCGGCGTGCGTTGGAAGCGCGGCTGTCCCGGACCGTGCTGCCGGGCTTGAGCGCGCAGTTGGAGACATCCCGGGTGGTGACGCCCGAGTACTTCCGCGACGAGCTGCGCTCGTTCCGAGGGGCGGCGTTCAGCTTCGCGCCCACGTTGACGCAGACCACGTTCCTCCGGGCGCAAGCGCGGAGCGAAGACGTCGACCACCTCTACCTGGTCGGGGCGGGGACGCACCCCGGAGCAGGACTTCCGGCGGTGCTCTGCTCCGCCAAGATCGTCGACACGGTCATTCAGCAAGCTTTTGGCGATGCCTGAGAATGCAATCGTTTTCTTGAAGTGGTGGCTGTGTTCGCCCATCGTGAATCCGCTTCGACGTGCCTCGAGGAGGAGACGATGAAGAGAACGCTATGGGTGTTGATGGGCATCCTGATGTTCATTCCCATCAGGACCGATGCGCAGGTCGCCACACGCTGTGGAGACGATGACAAGCTTCTGCCGGATCAGGTGGCTGGCAGGAATGCATGGGCTCGCAAATGCGGATACATCGACGCCGCACGCGAATCGATGCTGAACTCAATCAGTTCCTATCAAATCTTCAGCAATGGGTGCTTCAAGTATCCTTGCGCGGGCCGCAATTCAAACTGCGCGAACTTCGTCCCGGCTTCGGCCTTCTCTCCCTGTGTCGCTGGCCTCATCAAGCTCGGGACCTGCTACGCGGAGGCGCTGACGCCAGCGCGAGCCGAGGATGGGCAGACCTGTGGTCCGCTGGACCCTCACGAGCAAGCCGCCAGCCAGACGGCCCAGGGCACGGCGCTCATGAAATGGCCTGTTGAGCTGGGCTACTGCGGGGATTTCGTCTGCGGTGTGGGGGAAGACTTCCTCACGTGTCCCGAGGATTGTGGATTTGCGGAGTACTGCGGGAATGGTTGGTGTGGCCTCTGGGAGAATGAAGCAACCTGTCCGGCGGACTGCCAGTGCGGAGACGGCATCTGCAGCGGCGCCGAGACCGTTGACCGCTGCCCGATGGATTGTGGCTGTCCCGCGCAGTGTGGAAATGGCGTCTGCAACAACAACGAGACCACCTCGACCTGTCCCGCCGACTGCGGCACGCTCTGCGGAGATGGCGTCTGCAATGGCGGTGAGGACGCCTTCACCTGCCACCTGGACTGCGGCAGCTTCTGTGGCGATGGTCTCTGCGGCCTGGGCGAAGACCGCTGGAGTTGCCCGTTCGACTGCGGGCGGCCTTGCGTTGGGAGGATCTGCCCGGTGCCGGAGATCCCGCTGTAGGCTGAGGACACGTCCCGGCCCGGCCCCCGATGGCGTGGGGGGGCCCGGCCGG
>JAFAAN010000011.1 GCA_023426545.1 Pseudomonadota bacterium | reverse complement strand
GTCCAGCTTCGCCAGGCCCCACGCGAAGCTGGACGCCCAGAGGGTGCCGTCCCCCATCAGCGCCAGGTCGCTGACCAGGTCGTCCTTGCGCTGCTCATGGGATGGGAACTGGGGCTCGGCCACCGCGTCCGGCCAGATGTCGATGCGGTTGGCGATGTGCTTCTTCTCCTCGCTCTGCTTGCGCGCCGCCTCGAAGTTCCACGGGGCGCCGGTGCCCTCGTGGCCCACGGCGTTGGTCATGATCTTGAATCGCGTGGTCCGGATGTGCGTGCCCATCCACACGTCGCCATCCGGCCGTATCGCCACGCCCCAGACGTCCCCCGCGAGCCGGCTGTCCTCGGCCGTGCTGCTGTCGCTCATCGCGATGGCCGGGTGGATGTGCTCCATGACGCCGAACTTGCAGCGCTGGCGCTTCTCGCCTCCCGCGTAGACCCACTCGTTGGCGGCGTACACCTCCGTGTTGGCGCACGCCTCACCGCCCTGGTAGTCGGGCTCGCCCCAGGCGAGCGCGTGGTTGGACGCGAACCACAGGCTGTTGCGCGCCTTGTCCCAGACGATGCGGTTCACCGTGCAGAGCTTCTCCCGGTGGCCGTAGCCCGGCACCGAGTGCGCGGGCGAGTGGATGTCGTAGTGCACCACGCGCAGCGTCCCGTCCGCCTGGAGCTCCACGCGGTCGGCGTCGCCGCTCTTGAAGATGGCGGGGTCCTCGAACACGCCGGGCGCCTTGTAGAACTCGCTCTCGCAGTTGGGGCGGCCCTCGTAGCCCACGAAGACGGTGCCCGCGGGGCCCCCCGCCACCGAGAGGACCTTGAGGTAGCGCGCCTCGGGGGCCGGGTCCTTGCCCTTCCACGGGGCCCACGGTTGCAGGCCGTCCGCCAGGGTGTAGCAGCGCAGGCTGGCGGCGCCGGGGCGCAGCAGGCACAGGCCGTCCTCGCCGCCGGCCACCCAGATGTTCCCCCCTTCGTCCTGTGTGACGCCCAGCACCTCGCGGGGGCCGCCCTCGGCGGTGCCCAGGAAGCGCCAGCTGGCCTTGTCGGGAGGCACCGGCTCTCCGCCGCCCACCGGCTCGTCGTCGGGGCGGCCCGTGCCGGCGTCGGCGGGGGGCGGCGGGCCGGGGTCGGGCTCCTCTCCGCCGACGGGCGGAGGGTCTCCGTCGCCCGGCGGTGGCGGGTCCTCGGGACGCTCGGGCGGGGGCGGCTCGGTGCCCTCGTCGATGCCGTCGTCCGCGGCGGGGGGCGACTGGAGCTGGTCGTCTCCGTGACAGCTCAACAGTAGCGCCAGCCCAAGCACCCCTGCCCACCACCTGCCTCGTTCGAGTCCACTCATACCCGGGTCCGCCTCCGGCGTCTGTCTTTGGACGTGTTGCCGCCCGTCCTGAATTCAGACGCAAGCGCGGTGCCAGGGATGAAAGGGCGGGGAGGGGCAGGCGCGTGGGGAAGGCCGAGGGGCGCGCACGCGCCGCGCGGACCTCGCCTGGGAACGCGGACGCCTCAGTCCCGGAGACGTGCCGCGTGTCCGCTGGAGACGGCGGTCATTCCACGCGCCCTCCGGATGGGCGCGGGCGCGTCGGCTTCCACGAAGTGGGCCACGCAGCCTGGACGCAGTTGTTCGAGGCGCCGCGCTTCCCGCGCGCCCAGGCCCGGGTTGCCGTCGAACCAGACCTCTTGGAGGTTGGCGAAGGTGGCCAGGACGTCGACGCCGTCCGCGCCCAGCCGGGTCTGCACCAGCCGGAGCGTCCGGATGCCGCCGAGGCCGGTGCGGGCCTGGAGCGTGCGCAGCAACGCCGTGTCGACCCCGGCGCCCAGCAGCTGGAACGCGTCGGTCAGCGTCAGCGTGCACAGCAGGCCCAGGTCCAGGAAGCGGGCGTCCCGCAGCACCAGCTCCCGCAGGTGGCCGTCATCCCGGGTGATGAGGCCATAGACGAGCTCTCCCCTGCACCCCCTGTGCTGGATGCGCCCATCGGGGAACCAGGCCGTGTACTCGCCCCCGTCCACGTGCACCCTCGGTTGCCCCGTCACGTACCATCGCCGCTCGCACACCTCGGTGGCGAAGCCCCCCGCGTACTCGACCTCGGATGTGCAATAGCCAGTGCGGGTGAAGGTGTAGGCGAGGCCGGTGAAGGGCCGGCCCTGGTAGAGGCGGGGGCCGTAGTCCCCAGGCAGCTCCAGCGCGGCGCTGTCCACGCGCAGCCCGTCCTCCGGCAGCGCGAGCCAGTCCGTGGAGGCGCCCACGGGGACGCCTTCGTCGACGGCCACCAGCGCGTCCAGCGTCCCGTCGCGCCCCATCCGGTACGCCACGCCCGAGAAGCGCGCCTGCCCGTGGCGGAGCCTGCCGTCCGCGCCCTGAACCAGGAAGCCTGTTCGCAGCCGCTGCACGGTCCGCCCCCTCTCCCACCGGTACGCGCCGGTGAGGTGGCCCTGGTGTGCTTCGTGCCACCGGGGAGGTTTCCGGGGCAATCCAGGCCCGGGGCAAAGCGTCTGCCCGGGCCGTCCACCAGGTCCTGCTGTCTGGAGTTGGCGAACGGGGTGCCCTGGGGTCGGGAGCGGCCAGCGCGCGCTAGCGGCGGTCCTGCGTGTCCGCGTAGCCCGTCAGCTCCACGTACCCGCGCCCCGCGACGGGCTGGCCCTGGCGGGCGCCCTCCAGACCCACCGTGCCTTCCCAGTAGACGACGGTGACGGGGAGCTCCTGGTCGGCCAGGCGCGGCGTCACCGTCAGGTCCAGCCCGAGCCGCTCCACCTGCATGCGCCAGCGCGACGGGTATTCACCGCCGCTGCGAGGGCTCCTCCAGGACTCCAGCACCGTGAGCCGCATGTCGTCGCGGCGCAGCCGCACCGGCTCACCAGCGCCCTCGGGAGGCACCCACAGGCCCGCGCTGTACACGTCCGGCGAGCCGTCCCGCTGGCGCAATTGGTAGTACATCAGCTCGCTCCCGTCGGAGAGCTGGAGCGAGAACCAGTCCCAGCCCACCTGGTCCGGGCCGAGCGCGCTGGTGCTCCACTCGCGGTCCATCCAGCTGTGGCCCGTCACGGTGTACGTCTGGCCCTTCACCCGCACCGTGCCGCGCGAGGGCATGCGCGTCATCGAGTAGTAATACGACGCGTTGCCGCGCTCCGCGCTCTTCTGGCTCAGGCCGCGGTCACCTTGGAGCACCGGCGCCTTGCCGGGCTCCAGCAGCAGCTCCAGGGCCACCTCGTCCGAGCGCGCGCGCAGCCGCAGCGGCCAGGTGGACTCGCCCACGCTGGCCGTCTCCCAGTCCTCCAGCCAGACCTTGAAGGGCCGCGTGGTGGCGCCCGACAGCCCCAGCGCCACGCGGCTGAAGCGCTCCGAGGCATGGAGGGTGCCACCCGCCACGTCCGTCACGGTGAAGTGGCCCATGTACACCTCCCGCGCGCCCCACGCGGAGGCTCGCGGCGCGGCGTCGGGGGCCAGCGCGTTGCGGAACAGCGTGAACTGGTAGCCGAAGGCGCGCCCGTCCTCCGTCTCCAGGTTGCCCGTCCAGTACCACCACTCCGTGCGGAACTCCGGGTGCGGGCCGTGGTCCTCGGGGAAGTGGAAGTCCCGGGGCTCCACCGCGCGCGCGTAGCCCTCCGTGCCGCCGCTCATGGCGCTGGCCACCGTCATCGCGCCGCCGCCCTGGCGCGTCGCGGGCAGGGGCTGCTCGTGGGTGATGAGGGCCACCGCGGCGGCCAGCCCCGCCAGCACCACCGCCGTTCCGATGACGAGTCCCCGGCCGTTGCCCATGCCTCACTCCTCCCGCAGCGCCAGCGCGGCGTTCGCGCGCGCCATCTTCCAGGCGGGATAGAGCCCCGCCAGCGCGGCGGCCACCAGCGCCAGCACCACCGCCTGCACCAGCGTCTGGGGCGTCAGCGCGAGCTGGAGCGTCCACCCGAAGGAGCGCTGGTTGATGACGTGCACCAGCACGTAGGCCAGCCCCACGCCCAGCGGCACGGAGAACAGGCCCGCCAGCACTCCCAGCAGCCCCGTCTGCAGCGTCACCAGGCCCCAGAGCTGCTCCGGCGTCAGGCCGGTGGCGCGCAGCACGGCGAACTCCCTCGCGCGCTCCAGTTGCAGCGCCATCAGCGCGCTCAGCACGCCCACGAAGGCCACGCCGATGGCGAGCAGCCGCAGCACGTGGGTGATGGTGAAGGTCCGGTCGAAGACGTCCAGGGACGCCTGCCGCAGCGAGCGGTTGGCCCGCACCAGCAGCGCCTGGGCGTCTCCGGCCCGCTCGCGCACCGAGGCCACCAGCGCGTCCACGTCCTGCCCGGGAGCGGCGTACAGCGCCACGCCGCTGACACCCCGGTCGTCGAACCAGTGCTCGTAGGTGGCGCGCGGCATCAGCAGCGTGCCCACGTCCGAGCCGTAGTCGAAGTACACGCCCACCACGCGGAAGTCGCGCGGCCCCTGGTCCGTGGCCAGCCGCACCCGGTCTCCCACGCCGACGCCGCGGTGGAAGGCGAAGGGCTCCGAGACGAGGAGCGTGTTCGGGGACGACTCCAGCTCGCGCCAGGCCGTCTCCGGTGCGCCCTGCTTGAAGGTGTAGGGCCGCGCCGACGTGCGCGAGAAGTCGACGGCCATCAGGTCCGTGGGTACGCCGTCCACGCGCACGGTGGCCACGCGCAGGGTGCTGCTGCCGGCGACGCCCGGCGTGGCGCGCAGCGTCTCGGCCAGCCCGGGCAGCAGCGTGGCGCCCCCTCGCCGCGCGACGAGCGACGGCGGGGAGATGAACACGTCCGCCTGGAGCGACGCGTCCAGCCACGCCGCCACCGTGCCCCGGAAGCTGGACACCATGAGGCCCACGCCCACGGTGGTGGCCACCGCCACCATCAGCGCCGCCAGGGCCACGGCCGTGCGGCTGAGGCTGGTGTGCACGCCCCGCGCGGCCATGCGCCCCAGCAGGCCGAAGGCGGCGCCCAGCGGCGGCGCGGCCACGGCGCACAGGGCCTGCGTGGTCCACGGCACCAGCAGCGCGGCGCCCAGCAGCACGCAGAAGAGTCCTCCATAGGCGGGCGGCAGCGCCTGGGTGGGCCACGCGAGCAGCGCGGTGCCGGCGGCCAGCACCAGCACCCCCAGCAGGGCCAGCCGCGGCGCCCGTCCGCGCGAGGCGTCCTCCAGCGTGGACCGGCGCATCGTCGTCACCGGCGGCGACCGCGCCGCCTCCCACGCGGGCACCAGCGCGGCCAGCAGCGTGGCGCCCAGCCCCAGCGTCAGGCCCTTGGCCAGGGTGAAGGGCTCCAGCGCCAGCCGCCGCACGCTCACCACGAAGTACAGGTCATTCAGCGTCTGGGTGACGAGCTGCACCAGTCCGCGCGCCAGCAGCACGCCCAGCAGCAGCCCCAGCACCGTGCCCACCGCGCCCAGCACCGCGGCCTCGCCCAGCACCAGCGCGAAGAGCTCGCGCCGGGTGATGCCCAGCGCGCGCAGGCGGCCCAGCAGCCCGCGCCGCTGCACCACGGAGAACGTCATGGTGTTGTAGATGAGGAACATCCCCACCACGAGCGCCAGCAGGGACAGCGCGGTGAGGTTGGTGCGGAAGGCCCGCGTCATCTGCTCCACCGTGCCCGCGCGAGACGCGGCGCGCAGCAGCTCCAGGCCCTGGGGCAGGGTGGCGGCCAGCGCCTGCTCCTGCGCGTCGCCGCCCGTCAGCCGCAGGTCCACGCGCGTCAGCCGGCCCTCCTGGCCCAGCAGCTCCTGCGCGGTGGACACGTCCATGAGCGCCAGCGCCTCCAGCGCCCGCGCCGTGTCCTCGTCGCCGGGCTCCAGCAGCCCCACCACGCGCAGCGGCCGCTCCAGCCCCTCCAGCCGCACCGGAAGCGTATCGCCGGTGGACAGGCCCAGCGCCCGCGCGGCCCGGGCGCTCAGCATCACCGCGCCCGGCTCGGTGAGCAGCGCGCTCACGTTGCCTCCCGCCTCGCTCCGGGCGTAGTCGCGGAAGGGGGCCTCCGCGAAGGGGTCCACGCCCAGCACGGTGAGCGTGCGCTTGTCGCCCACCGCCGCCTGGACGTGGCCCTCCACGACGGGCGCGGCCACCGGCGCGCCGGGGCGCACGCGCAGGTCGCGGTACACCGTCTCCGGCACGCCCGTGGCGCCGCCCACGAGCTGGTGCGTGGCGCGCCCGGCCACCGCGTCGGTGGAGCGCTCGAAGGCGCGCAGGGCGCTGCCGCTCGCCAGGTCGATGGACACCACCACCGCCACGCCCAGCGCGATGCCCAGCAGCGACAGCGCCGTCAGCCAGGGGTGGCGGCCCAGGTGGCGCAGGCTGGAGCGGACCAGCAGCCCCCTCACAGCGCCTCCTTCCGCGCGGGCGCCCGGGGCGTCTCCACCAGCCGGCCGCCCTCCATCGTCAGGACGCGGTGGGCGCGCGACACCAGCCCGGGCTCGTGCGTGACGACGAGCGCGCAGGTGTTGCCCTCGCGCGTCAGCGACTCCAGCAGGTCCAGCACCTGCCGCCCCGTGGCCTCGTCGAGGTTGCCGGTGGGCTCGTCCGCCAGCAGCAGCGGCGGCGCGTGGGCCAGTGCCCGCGCCACCGCCACGCGTTGCTGCTCGCCGCCGGACAGCCGGTCCGGGAAGCTGCGCGCGCGGGTGCCCAGCCCCACCTGCTCCAGCAGCGCCCGCGCCCGGGCGCCGGCCTCCGTGGCGCCGTGTCCGTTGAGCTCCAGGGGCAGCCGGACGTTCTCCTCCACCGTCAGCGTGGGGAGCAGGTTGAAGGCCTGGAAGATGAAGCCGATGCGCTCACGCCGCAGCAGCGTGCGCTCGCGCTCGCTCAGCCGCCCCAGGTCGCGCCCGTCCACGCGGACCTCGCCCTGGCTGGGCAGGTCGATGCCGCTGATGAGGTTGAGCAGGGTGGACTTGCCCGAGCCGCTGCGCCCCAGCAGCACCACGAACTCCCCCCGGCGCAGGGAGAGCCGGACGCCGGAGAGGACCTCGCGCACGGTGTCGCCCTCGGCGTAGGCCTTGGTGACATCGCGCAGTTCGACCAGGGGAGCGGAGTCGGGCGCGGGCATGGGGGCCTCTCCATACACGGATGCCGCGCGCTGCGCTGCTTCCTCCGCCGGTGCACGGCCGCACCCCGCTCAGGCGCCGGCGGCGGGCGAGGAGGACTCCCAGCAGGACGGGTGCCGCCGCTGGGCCAGGAAGTCTCCCACCTCCGCCGCGAGCAGCGGCCCCGCCGTGTCCCGGGGGATGATGTGGAAGCCCTGCCGCAGCGAGAGCACGCGCACCGACGGCGCCGCGGGCAGGCGGCATGCGAGCCAGCGCCCGCCCTCCGGGTCCACGACGTGGTCCTGCTCCGCCACCGCGACCAGGGTGGGGCAGCGCACGCGCGCCGCGTCGCGAGCCGCCAGCGCCTGGAGCGTGCACACATCCTTCAGCCGCGCCACGGGGAAGGCCGGCAGCACCGGCGCCTCCGCCCGGGCCTCCGGGTCCGAGATGTCGGTGCCCGTCTTCGCGACCCACGGGCGCGTCCACTCCAGCAGCGGCGTGCGCGCGAGCTGCCGGACCAGGAACATGCGCGGCCCCCGGAAGCGCACCGCGGGCGCCATCAGCGCCAGCGCGCGCACGGCCTCCGGATGCCGCGCCGCCAGCCGGAGCGCCAGCAGCGCCCCCACGGAGAGGCCGGCCACGAACGCGCCCCGGCGGCCGCCCACGTCTCGCAGGGCCCGCTCCGCTTCGGCCTGCCAGTCGCGCCAGGTGACGTGGAGCAGGGCCTGGGGCGTGGTGCCATGGCCCGGCAGACGGGGGGCCACCACGCGCAGGCCCCGGGCCGCCAGGGCCTCTCCCAGCGGGCGCACGTCCCAGGGGCTCCCCGTGAAGCCATGGAGGAGCAGGCACACATCCTCGCCCCGTCCCAGCTCGAAGGGCGCCGTCTTCCGCGGGTCCAGGGCCGCGGTTTCTGGAGGCGGGCTCACGCCGTGACACTGGCCACGCGCGAGCGCAGGCGCTATGCCCCCTGCCTCATGGCGGACACTCCGAAGCCCCCGGACATGCAGTTGCAGATTCAGATGGATGAGGACGTGGCCAATGGTCAGTACGTGAACATGGCCCTGGTGAACCACTCGGACACCGAGTTCACCCTGGACTTCATCTATGTCCAGCCCCAGCAGCCCAAGGCCCGGGTCCGCTCGCGCATCATCACCAACCCCAAGCACATGAAGCGGCTGGTGGCGGCGATGCAGGACAACATCCAGCGCTACGAGGCGAAGTTCGGCGTCATCTCCATCCCCGAGGAGGATGGCGGCATGCACTGAGTGCCCGGCGGGCCTCCACGCCGGGTATTTCTCCGGGCGCTTCACTGGCCTTCCGGGACGGTGGCGCGCAGACTTGACTCATGGTGCTCCGACTTCTCCTCCCATTGCTCGTGTCGCTCCATGCCTCCTCCGCCGTGGCCCAGTGCCTGGGGGATGGCGTGCAGCTCTTCCCCACACCGGGCGCCATCATCCCCACCAACGCCCGCTTCCTGCTGGAGGGGGTGGGGACGGCGCGTCCCCAGGTCGCCGCGCTCGTGGGAAAGAAGCTGCGGCTGGTGGCGGACGACCACATCGTAGAGGTATCCGCCCAGCGGGGCTGGGAGAGCAGCCTGGGCCGCGTCACCGTCATCCTCAAGCCGGCCGGACAGATGGAGCCGGACAAGCGCTATTCGCTGCGCGTGGACGAGGTGCTGCCCAGCGTCGCGCTCCTCAATGGCCGGGGCACCATGCTGCCCGAGTGGCGCACGGGAAAGGGCCCGGACAAGCAGCCCCCGAAGTGGCTCAAGCGCCCCGCCGTCTCCGAGGGCTTCCTGCGCCGCACCGCCCAGGGCACCGCCCGCTTCGTCCGGCTCAACCTGGCGCTGAAGGAGGACAGCCCGGCGTACCTGGTGGTGAAGCTGGAGCCGCGCCGCCCGGGCCCCAGCGTCCAGCAGTACGTGGTGCCGGTGAGCAACAACACCGCCTTCATCGGCCATGAGGCCTGTAGCGGCACCTTCGCCATGGAGGACGGGCGCAGCTACCGGGCCCGCATCCAGGCCTTCGACGCGGCGGGGCAGATGGCGCCGGCCGTCCCGCCTGTGGACTTCGAGGCGCCGGACGAATACTCGATGCAACCGTAGGGCGCGCGAGCGCTCCCCGGGGCCTGGGAGTCGTGCAGGCCCGCGGCGGGCACCGCGGCGCCGAGCCTTGGGAGCGTGAATGAAGACGGTGGACCTGGAGAGTCTCAAGGAGCGGATGGCGGCCTTCACCCGGTCGCTGCAGGACGACATCTGCGCCGGCCTGGAGCGGCTGGACGGCGCGGCGCGCTTCCGCGAGGACCTGTGGAGCCGCCCCGGCGGTGGGGGAGGCCGCAGCCGCGTGCTGGAGGACGGCGCCGTGCTGGAGAAGGCCGGCGTCAACACGTCGGTGGTGTACGGCGAGCTGGAGGAGCAGTTCGCGCAGAAGCTCCAGGGCGAGGGCCGCCACTTCTGGGCGGGCGGGCTGTCCCTGGTGCTGCACCCGCGCAACCCGCATGTGCCCACCGTGCACGCCAACTACCGCTTCATCCACCAGGGCGGGAAGGCGTGGTTCGGCGGCGGCGCGGACCTGACGCCCTACTACCTCTATGAGGAGGACGCGGCGCACTTCCACCGCGTGCACAAGGCCGCGTGTGACAGGCACGACCTGGGCTACTACCCGCGCTTCAAGGCCGCCTGTGACGGGTACTTCTACCTGCGCCACCGCGACGAGACGCGCGGCGTGGGCGGCATCTTCTTCGAGAACATGGGCGGGGAGCTGGAGAAGGAGCTCGCCTTCGTCCAGGACTGCGGCCGGGCCTTTCTCGATGCCTACCTGCCCATCGCCGAGCGGCGCAAGGACACGCCGGTGACGGACGGGCAGCGCTTCTGGCAGGAGGTGCGGCGCGGGCGCTACGTGGAGTTCAACCTCGTCTATGACCGGGGCACCGTCTTCGGCCTGGAGACGCGCGGGCGCACCGAGTCCATCCTCATGTCGCTGCCGCCGCAGGTCCGCTGGCGCTATGACCACCACCCGGAGCCCGGCACGCCGGAGGCGCGCCTGGTGGAGGTGCTGCGCCAGCCGCGCGACTGGGCCCAGGGAGGCTGAGCGTCGGATGGCTTGGAATCGCGCGGTTCGGAGGCCGCCCCCCATCCTCATCCCCATCATGATTGGGGTGGCGGTGGCGGCCTGGGGGAGCTTCGAATGTGCCGGGGGCCGCGGCGCCCGCGGCCATGCGGCGCCCAGCGACGCCGAGGCCCGCGTCAACGTGCTCGCCCTGTGCGACGCCGTCCAGGCCTACCGCGACGAGCACGGCGTCTATGTCACCGCCGGCCCCACGCCGAAGGAGATTCCGCGCGGCGGCAAGGCCGTGCCCTTCCCCGAGGACGAGGCCTTCCACCGCATCGGCTTCGAGCCTGGCGAAAGCGTCCGCTTCCAGTACCAGGTGCTGGTGCAGGAGAGCCCCGTGGGAGAGCCCGAGGTGTCCTGCATCGCCCGGGGGGACTTCAATGGCGACGGGCAGAACTCCGTCTACCGCGTGCGTCTGGATTCGAACGGAATGACGACCCCCATCGAGGTGGTGCGCCCGGGCGAGTAGCCCGGCTCGCAACCCGGCCCGGCGCTCCACCGAGAATGAAGGGGCCGGGACTCCAAGCCCGCATGAGGCGTTGCGCATGTCCTCCTTCCGCATCCCCAACGTGATTGACCGCGCCCTCCGCTCGCTGGGCCGGGGCGGACCGAGGCGTCCGGAGGCCCCCGGCGCGAAGGGCCCTCGGGATTGGGGACGCACGGCACCGCCGCCGCGGCCGAGGGACAACTTCCGTCCCCAGCAGCCGCCCACGTCGCACCCGCCCATGGGCGGCCAGGAGCGCGCGCCGGTGAAGTCCGTGGCGGAGCTGGTGCCGCCAGGGCTGGCGGACACCCCGGACCCGGAGTCGCTGGGGCGCCGCTTCGCGTCGGACGCGGCGCTGCTGGCCTCGCACCTGGCGCCGCCGCAGCTCCCAGGCTCGGAGCGGGCCACGCGGCTGTGGGCGTTCTACACGGCGTACGCGACGGCCGCCGCGCAGCACCCGCAGGTGCCGGAGGCGCGCGAGGCCTTCCGCGAGGCGCTGGAGGGGCAGGGCTTCGCCGAGCTGTGGGACGCGCGTACGGGGGAGGACGGCGTGGCGCGGGGCTTGTGGGTGCTGGAGGCCCGCACCCCCGCGGAGGCCCGGACGCGGGCCGCCGCCGTGCAACTGGCGCCGCCTCCCGAGGTGCGCCACTCCGAGGAGGTGGCCGCCCGGCCGGTCGAGCAGGCGCCCGCCCAGGCGGCCGGAGCCCGGGCATCCTCGGCGCCGCAGGCCCCCGTCATGCCCGCCCTGCGCCCGCGCGACGAGGTGGGCTCGGAGGTGGACTCGGAGGAGGACGCGCCGTCACAGGACCGGGACGCGCGGCGCCAGCGAGGGACGGACCGCCGCCTGGGCGCGCGGATGCTGTGGAACGTGCTGCACCGCTTCCGCTCGGCGCCGGAGGACGGGGCGGTGGCGGAAGGGCAGTGGGAGCGGGTGACGTTCGGCGCCCTGCTGGCCTTGCTGGGAATCGCACTGGCGGTGGCGCTGCTCGCCGGCCTCTAGGCCCGCCCTCCCGGCGGCGGGGCCCCCGCGGGTGCGAAACTCCTTGGCTTTCGCCCGCCTGTGCTAGGTTGCCGCACCCAATTGGCCACCGACGACCTCACTCTCGTCAAGCGCGTCCGGAGCGGCGACCAGCGCGCTTTCAAACTCCTCGTCGAGCGTTACCAGCGCAAGGTGTACGCAGTCGCCCTGGGTATGCTGAAGGACAAGGAGGAAGCGATGGACGTCTCCCAGGAGGCGTTCGTCAAGGTCTACAAGTACCTGGACCACTTCAAGGGAGACTCGTCCTTCTACACCTGGCTCTACCGAATCACCGTCAACATCTGCATCGACGTGATTCGCAAGCGCGGTGGCGGCGGCGAGGCCGTGGAGTTCGACGAGAGCCAGGCCGTGGACCTGTCCGAGGCCCGCATCGGCGCCCTGGGCAGCCGCCTGGGGACCAACCCCCAGAAGAGCGCGCTGCGCCGCGAGCTGGCGGAGAAGATCCAGGAGGCCCTCGCCACGGTGCCGGAGAAGCACCGCGCCATCCTCCTGCTGCGGGAAATCGAGGGCATGTCGTACGACGACCTGGCCCGCACGCTGGAAATCCCCAAGGGCACGGTGATGAGCCGGCTTTTCCATGCCCGGGCCAAGGTCCAGAAAATCCTCAGTGAGTACCTGGAGTTGGACGAAGCGAAGAGCGGCGTGGGCGGTGAGTGAGCGGGCCTCGAATATCTGAGGGGACCTGCCGTCACAATTTTCGCAGCCCCTTCCAGGGAGCAGGTAAAGCCAATGGCCGGAAATCCCGCGTGTGAGCGTTTCGTCCCCATGCTGTCCCCGTACGTCGACGGCGAGCTGAGCTCGGCCGAGCGCGTCAACGTGGAGCGGCACCTGGCGGCATGTCGGGACTGCACCGGGCGGGCGGCGGACCTGCGCGCGGAATCCGGCCTGCTGCGGGTGGGCCTGGACATGGCGGTGGACGACGTGGACTTCAAGGACTTCACCCAGCGCGTCATGGCGAGGGTGACGCCGGACAAGCCGCCCTTCATGGAGCGGCTGAAACTGGCAGTGTCCGAAATGTTCCTCTACCAGCGCACCGCGATGATTTCGTCGCTGGCCACGGCCGCCGTGCTGGTACTGGTGGGACTGCCCCTGCTGATGAGCGACAGGGCGCCGGTGGGCTACGCCGCCGAGCGCATGACGGTGAAGTCCATCCAGCCCTACCGCAACGCCGAGGTGGCGCCGGTGGTGATGGAGACGGACAATGGGGGCACCATCATCTGGCTGGTGGACGAGGACTCGGACGTCCTGCCGCCCTCCGGCGTGGAGAATGGTGAGCGGCAGGACAAGACGGGCGGCGGCCAGCCAGACGGGAACGGGCGCAGCGTGCCCGCGCGTCCGGCCCCCGACGCCCCCAGGCCGTCGGGAGGCTCCTTGTGAGAACACACGTGTCGTCGGGCCGGATGCTGTGGGCGGTGCTCGGGCTGGGCCTGCTGCTGCCGCTGGCCGCCAGCGCGCAGGACCAGAAGGTCCAGGTCCAGGTTGAAGTGGTGCTCGCCTCGAAGAAGGGCACCGAGGTGGACCCGCCCGAGCTGGAGAAGATGAAGGAGCAGTTCCAGAAGCAGAACTTCAGCTTCACCTCCTTCAAGCGCCTCTCGCAGGAGGTGCTCGCCGTCAGCGCGAAGAGCGCCTCCGAGGTGAAGCTGCCCAACGGCGCCAACGCGACGCTGCAGCTGCAGGGCATCAAGGACGGCACCGCCACGGTGCGCGTGGCCATCCCGCGCCAGCCCACGCTGGACGTGGAGCTGGGCCGCCAGGGCGCCGTCTACCAGAAGGCGGGCAAGTACGTGGGCGGGGAGCTCATCCTCGTGCTCTCCCCGCCCGCGCGGTAGCGCCGCCTCAAGCGGCGCGTGCCTCGTCCGCCTCCAGGCTGAGGATTTCCAGCTCCTCCTCCAGCTCCATCGGGTGGAGCTCCTCGTCGGGCGTGGGCGCCTGGCGGTTGGGGGCGGGGGCCTCGGCGTGCTCCTGCTCCAGGTTGACGCGGAGCCCGTCGAACATGGTGTCGAACGCCGCGTAGATGCGGTCCACCATGGCCAGGGCGTCCGCGCGCACCTCGGGGGAGAGCTGCATGGCCTCCAGCTCCGCCGCCAGCTCCTGCTCGAACATGGCGTGCTGCGCCTCGGCCTGCATGTGGTGGTCGGAGAAGTACTTCAGCCGCTCATCCGCGCCCTGCGCCGCGCTGATGATGGCGGTGCGGCTGAAGAAGACGTGGCTGGTGGACTCCAGCGCCCACAGCATGACGATGCGCAGCCGGTCATCCACCGGGCGGTACACCTCGCTGATGATGGCGTAGGCCGCGTCGCGCGTCTTCACGTGGGCGCGGCCATACATGGTGCCGATGCTGAGCGAGCCGCCGGTGAGCGCGGAGATGTCCTCCTCGAACCACTGGTCGTGCCCGCCTTCCTCGGCGTGGTGCCGCGTGGCCAGCGCCTTGAGGTGCGGGTCCTGGATGAAGTGCGCGTTGAGCCGCAGCACGTCCTGGAACGTCATCACCCAGAACGTCAGGCGGGGCGCGAACGCCATCACCTGTTCGATG
This sequence comes from Pseudomonadota bacterium, assembly GCA_023426545.1. Lineage (GTDB taxonomy): Bacteria > Myxococcota > Myxococcia > Myxococcales > Myxococcaceae > Myxococcus. Next base: position 38,160 of record JAFAAN010000011.1, on the reverse strand, counting down.
GGGCGGTCCATTCTCAGGTCGGAGAAGAAGGGGTGTGCTGCGAAGCGCGCCTCGCGCACGGCGATGTGTTGGAGCACTTCCTTCATGGTGGACCTCCCGCTGATGTGAGGTGTTGCACCGCCCCGGCCCGCTGGCGGATTTCCGCTACCAGTTGATGGCGTAGGTGCAGGAACCGTCGCCCCGCCGCCGGCAACCCTTGGCCTCATGTTCAATACGCACCCAAAGCGAATCCTTGGGGCGGAAGCGGTCGCCAATGGCTTCGATGAGCCCCAGGTCCAAATCACAGGGATAGGGGTTGTCACACACCATGCGCGCATTGCGCCGGTCCACCGGCTCGAAGCGGTAGCCGCCAATGCCTCCCTTCCCGCGGTGGTTCATCCGGTAGGCCATGTCCACCGCGCGCAGCCCCTTCTCCAGCGTGTCGATGTCCGCCGGGAAGTGCGCGCTGTCCGGAATCTTCCGGCCAATCGTGCGCACCGTGCTCGGGCCAATCTTGTCGAAGACGAGCTGGAAGGATTTCAGCAGGGCGGGCATGGGGTACCAGACGTCCGCCTTCAGCGGCGCGATGCCGTTCTCTCCCAGGATGCGCAGCGCGCGGGATTGGGCGAGCTCCATACCGTTGACGATGGCGAGAATCGACTGGCCGATGACTTCGACGCCCTGGAAGGACATGGGCTGAAGCGTTGGTGCCGTGGCGCTGATGGGGGTCTTCAATTCCATACGGGTAACGTCCTCGTGGGGAGTGACACGTATTGAAGCGGCTTTTTTCTCTATTTTCAAATAGGCTTGCATGTATGTAATTTTCCGGGGAACTCGATATGGGATTCCCCGTGGCTCAATAACGACCCGCGCGGTCGGTATGGAGACAGGTGACCTGGGCTTTGCTGTGAGTAGGGGTCGGCCATGCTCCGCGCGGGGGCAGGCGAGCGGGCGCACGCCACGCCGTGGGGTGGGGCGGGATGCCCCGGCGGGGCAACATGCCCCGGGGCCTTCTGGGAGCGCACGGACGCGCGGAGGTCCCGGACGGAAGAAGTTCCCTCGGAGCCAGGGGACACAAGGCTGAAAAAAAATCAGAGGTCCGGCCATGAGGGTGGGCAGCCAGGCAGCCGGCCTTCGAGATTCCGAGGGGTTGGTGCTCGGCACGGCGGTTGCTGAAGAGAGTGGGCGTGCAGGACGGCGGCGGCGGGTCGGGAGCAGGACAGGCGAACCCCTCACCCTTGGAGGCGAAGTCATGGCGAAGACGACGAAGCGTGAGCAGGTCATCGGTCGGAAGGCTCAGCGGGTGAAGGTGTCGACGGCGAGCGCGGTGATGAGCGCGGGCCGGAGTGCCCGGCAGGTGCAGGTGACGTTGGGGGACCTCATCGCGGCGGCGTTCGACACCGTGGGCGGAGAGGTGAAGAAGGTGGCGCAGGTGATGTCGTCCCGGGACATGACGGTCGCCACGGGCAAGCAAATCGTCTTCGTCGGCTGACGGGGGGGCGCCGGGGGCGGCGTGAGGTGCAAGGCGCCAGGCGGGGCGGCGGAGGCGGCGGAGGCGGCGACGGGAAGGGACGCACCTTTGAGACGCATCATCAGTCCCGGACGGAATTGCTGGACGGTCGAGGAGGCGAGCGACGCGGGCGTGCTGGTGGACGCTCGCGCCTACTACCGGGAGCTGCACCGGGCCGCGCGGAAGGCCCGGCGCTACATCGCGATGACCGGCTGGCAGTTCGACAGCGACGTCGCGCTGCTGCGAGGCGAGGACCTGGGCGAGGCCCAGAGTGAGGCGCGGCTGCTGCCCATGCTGGACGCGCTGTGCCGGGCCAACCCGGAGCTGCGTGTCTACGTGCTGGCGTGGGACTTCAGCCTGCTGCTCGCCCTGGAGCGGGAGTGGATGCAGCGGCTCATCTTCAACTGGACGGCGAACGGCCAGGTGCGCTTCCGCTTCGACGCCTCCAGTCCGCTGTACGGCGCGCACCACCAGAAGCTGGTCATCGTCGACGGGGCGGTGGCCTTCACCGGGGGCATGGATGTCTGTGATTGCCGGTGGGATGACCGGGACCACCCGGTGCGCTCGGAGCTGCGCAGTGACAGCGGCAGGGCTCCACACGGTCCCTACCATGACGTGCACGCCGTCCTGACGGGCCCGGTGGTGGACCGGCTGGCGGAGCTGTTCGAGGCGCGCTGGGCGCACGCGGGCGGCGGCGAGCTGCGGCTGCCCGCGGTGTCGCGGGACGACGTGGACTTCACCCCCAGCCTGCCGGCGCCGCCGGGGCCGGTGGCCATCAGCCGCACCTTCGGCAAGACGCTGCTGCCTCCGCAGCCGGCGGTGCGTGAGGTGGCCGCGCTGTACCTGGACGCCATCGATTCAGCCGAGCGCTTCATCTACATCGAGAACCAGTACTTCTCCTCGCGGGCCATCTTCCAGGCGCTCGTCAGGCGCATGCGCTCGCCGTGGCGGAGCCGGCTCCAAATCATCCTGGTGTTGCCCCAGCAGCCGGCGGCGCTGCGTGAACAGCTGGCCATGGGCATTGCCCAGGTGCGCCTGCTGCGCGCGCTGGAGCATGTGGCGCGGGAGACGGGGCATGCCCTGGGCGTGTACTGCTCCGCGGGGCATGACGCGCGCACCGGCGCGGATGTCTACACATACATCCACTCGAAGGTGATGGTGGTGGACGACCGCTTCCTCACGCTGGGCTCGGCGAACACCACCAACCGGAGCCTGGGCCTGGACTCGGAGCTGAACATCAGCTGGGAGGCCGAGGCGCCGAACGATGCGACGATGCGCGCCATCCGCCGCATCCGCGTGTCGCTGATGGCGGAGCACGCGGGCATGGCGGGGGTGCCCGCGCTGCGCGTGCTGGCGGCGGCGGAGGACGGGCTGGTGGGGTGGCTGGACGACCTGGCCATCATGGGCACGCGCCGCCTGCGCGCCCATCCCATGGTGACCGTGTTCGACCAGAGCCCGCTGCTCAAGTCGCTGGAGCCCGAGGAGCTCATCATCGACCCGGAGGAGTCGGTGCTGGACGAGTCCCTCTTCGAGGCGCTCTACCGAGCCGAAGACGGGCTGTTCGCCTCCGGAGTCCGCCTGCTGTCGCGCTGGCTGGTGGGCACGGGCACCGAGCGCCCGCACCGCGCCATCCTTCCCTGCACCCAGGACGAGGGCTAGCCGCCCGAGCGCGGAGGCTGCGGCGCGCCAGGGCCCTGGCCGCCCGCCCGCCCTGGAACGGGCCCGGGGGCACGCGCATGGCCGGCGGGTTGTCCCCGCCGCGTGGGTCGCCACCTTGTCGGGAGCACGACTTCTCTCACGCAAGGGGGCATTCACCATGAAGATTCCTCTCATGGCCGCCGCGGCGGCGTTGGCTGTCTGGGGTTGTTCGAGCAACTCGGCGCGCACGCGGGCGGATGACAGCGCCATCGGCGGCTCGGGTCCGGAGACGGCGGCGCCCGAGTCCGCTCAGGATGGCGAGGCCACCGGTGGCAGTGGCCTCGACGCCGACGCGGGCACGCCAGCGACGACGCCGGAGGGCGAGCGCTACGACGTGCAGGAGGGCCCGCTCCTGGACGGTCAGCGGAGTGAGGATGTCCGCGACGACGGCTTGGGCGGTTCGGGCAATCTCCAGGATGGCGACTCCCAGGTCGAGGAGCGCGACGCCAGCGGCGTGCGGACCCGGGAAGTGAGAAGCGACGAGGTCGAGGTCGACAGCGACCGGTGACGCGCGGTGAAGGCCGCGCCGCTGTGCGTGCATCGCAGGGGCGCGTGTGCTGACGGTCCGTAGCGCCACCCACACCGGCGCGCAGTCGTGTGCTTCGTCTCGCGCCATGGGCGGGTAGAGTTGGGGGACGATGACTGGCGCCCCCCTCTTCGCACTTCTCGCCCTGGTGTCCACGCAGTACGAGGCCAGCTCCACCGTGGAGGAGGTGTCCTCGGAGGAGGTCTCCTCGTCCGCGCCCGGGGCTGGCTCCTCCGTTTCCGCGGCGCGGCTGGATGAGCCCGCGCCGCCGGGAAGCACCCACCCGGGAGGCCCGGGCTTCGGCTTCGGCGGACAGCTCGAGGTCGGCGGCCTGAGTTTGCCGTCGGGACCTCGCGGCGGCGGACAGGACTTCTTCGCGCGCGTGTATCCCTCGCTGGGCCTCACCCATGGGGACACCTTCGTGCTGCGGCTGGGCGCCAACCTGCGGCTGCGGATGGTGGATGAGGAGCCGAAGCGCGCGGATGACTACAGCGGCGGCTTGCGCCGAGAGGACTGGGACGAGCTGAGTGACCTGGGGCAGGTGGTGCGCATGCTGCGCATCGGCCAGGAGGGCCGCCCGTTCTACCTGCGCATCGAGCCCTTCTCCGAGGAGACGCTGGGGCGCGGCTATCTGGTGAGCCGCTACAGCAACACGCTGGCGCCGGACTACCACCCCGCGGGCGGCACGCTGACGTTCGTGAAGGGCGCCGTGCGCGCGGAGATTCTGGCCAGCGACGTGCTCGCCGCGCGCATCTTCGCGGGGGAGGCGCTGCTGGACATCGGCCGCATGGCCAATGACGACGCCCGGCACTTCGACCGCTACCTGGTGCGGCTGTCCGCGGCGCACGATGCGGGCCGCGCGGGCGGCACCACGCCCAACCTCACGCTGGCCTCGGTGGGTGGCGACATCGCGCTGTACAAGGGTGAGCGGCTGCGCGCGTGGGCCCTGCTGGGCGGCGGCGCGCGCTTCACGCAGGCGCATACGCCGTCCTTCGGCGGGCTGCTCGGCGTGGCCTTCGAGGGGCAGATGGACAGCGGCACGCAGCTCAGCGTCACCGTCCAGGGCCGCAAGCAGGGGGATCGCTTCCGCTTCGGCATGTTCGGCCCTGACTACGAGCTGGGGCGCTTCTCCGGCGTCGGCCTGTCGAGGACGCCCATCGCGGACGAGGTGCTGCCCTCGGGCTTCGCCGGCTACCTGGAGCTGAGCGTCGCGAAGGGGAACCCCAATGAGCTGCTGCTGCTGGGCAGCCTGGCCGCGCAGTACTTCGGCTTCGGCCGCGCCGACGTGGACGTGTCCGCTGGCTTCGAGCTGCCGGGCGGTAGGACGCGGGCGCTGGCGCGCGCGGTGCTGACGGGCCTGGGGGACACACCGCGCTACTCGGTGGGACTGGAGGTGCGTCAGCGCCTCCTCAACCACTTCTACGCCTGGGGCTCCGGCGGAACGGTCCATTTCCCACAGGCGGATGGAACGCTCGGGCGTGGCGTCACCGCGGGCGTCGGCGTGGGCGTGGACTTCCAGCGCTGAGCGGTGCGGTGAGCGCGCTGACGGCCCCGCGGGGCTGAGCTCGACGCCCCCGCACCCGGCTTGACTACGGCTGTAGTCAGTCGTACCTTCTCTGTGACTACAGTTGTCGTCAAGGGAAGGTCCATGAAGAAGCCGGTGGGAGAGCAGGAGCTGACGGTGCTGCGGTACGTGGCGGAGCACGGCCCGGCGACCGTGGGTGAAGTGGCCGAGCGCTTCGGTGAGCCGCAGGGGCTGGCGCGCTCCACCATCCTCACGGTGATGGAGCGGCTGCGCCTCAAGGGGTACCTGACGCGGCGCAAGGTGGACGGCGTGTATCAGTACGCCTCGCCGGTGCCGGCATCGGAGCTGCTGCGGGACGTGGTGGGGGACTTCGTGCAGCGCTCGCTGTCGGGCTCGCTGTCGCCGTTCGCCGCCTATCTGTCCGAGGCCGAGGACGTGTCCGACGAGGAGCTGGCGCAGCTCCAGGACGTCGTGGCCCGGCTGCGCTCGAAGAAGCAGAAGGGATAGGCACCCATGGGCGCGGATTGGCTGTCTCACGTGGGAGCGTGGACGTCCTCGGGCTTGTGGAGGGCGTCGTGGCAGGGGGCGCTGTGCGCCGTGCTGGCGTGGGGCGTGTCCCGGGCGTGGCCGAAGCTGCCGGCGTCGCTGCGCGCGGGGCTCTGGTGGCTGGTGGCGCTGAAGTTCCTGGTGGCGCTGGGGTGGCTCCCCTCCGTGACGTTGCCCGTGCTGCCCGGGCCGGTGGCTTCGCTGTGGTCGCGGCTGGAGGCGCGGTGGGACGAGGCCACGGCGCATCGCGCGTCACCGGCCATGACGTTCGCGAAGGACAGGGCCCCGGGCGTCGCAGGCGCGAGGGCGGACGCCGAGGTGTCCGTGGTGGAGGCCGCGCGGGCGCGCCTTTCCGGGGCTGACGTGGCGGGCACGGGCGCTCCGGGGCTCGCCGCCGCGGAGCCGCGCCTCCCCGAGCGCGCGTTCCCCTGGGGGCGTGCCGCCGTGGGATTCCTCCTGGTGGTGTGGGGCGCTGGCGTGTCCTGGCAGGCGCTGGGCCTCGTGAGGGGGGGGCTCGCGGTGCGCCGCTTGCGCGCGTCCGCGCGTCCGCTGGTGCACCCGGTGTTGGAGGCGGAGGTGCGCGCCTTGTCCGCCGCGGCGGGGCTGCGGCGCGTGCCCGGGCTCCTGGTCTCCGAGGCGGTGGTCAGCCCGCTGGCCACGGGCCTGCGCTCGCCGGTGGTGGTGTTGCCCGCGAAGGCGGCGCGGCGGCTGCCCGTGCAGGCGCTGCGGATGGCGCTCGCGCATGAGCTGGCGCATCTGCGGCGGGGCGACTTGTGGCTCGGCTGGGTTCCGGCGCTGGCGGAGTCACTGCTCTTCTTCCATCCGCTCGCCCGGTGTGCCGCGCGTGAGTACGCGCTGGCGCGCGAGGAGGCCTGCGACGCGGAGGCCCTCCGGCTCACGGGCGCCGAGCCCGCCGACTACGGCGAGCTGCTCCTCGCCTTTGGAATCGCCAGGACTCCCGGCACCGCCGCTGCGCTGGGGGCGTCCTCTCACGTTGATGCGTTGCACAGGAGGTTGAGCATGTTGGAGCACGTCGATGCCGTCCCTATCCGTTCCCGTCGCCTGTGGAAGGCGGCGCTCTCCGCGCTGGGCGTCGCGGCGCTGGCGCCCTTCCAGGTCGTCGCTCGGGAAGCGAGCGGGGCTGTGTCCCAGGCGCAGGAGTCGCCCTCCTCCGCGGTTGTGAGCATCCCGGACTCCGAGCCCGTCGTCGCGGTGCCCGCGGTGCCCGGGCTCCCCGTGCCGCCGCAGGTGACGCCTCCCGCAGTCTCGCCGGCGCCGGCCGCGCCACGGGTCGCCGTCGTCTCCCGTCGGCACCTCGTGGGGGCGTCGATGCACGTCGGCGCGGTGCCCACCACACCCACTACGCCGACGACACCCGTCACGCCGACGACACCCGTCACACCGACGACACCCGTCACACCGAAGACACCCGTCACACCGACGACACCTCCCGCTCCGCCCGCTCCGCCGCCACCCGGCGACCCGGACAGTGGCTACGTGCTGCTGGCTGATGGGGTGGCGATGATGAACGGCAGCACGGTGGACCTGGAGCTGGCGCGCACCTTCAAGCAGAAGGGCAAGGAACTCCTGTTCGTCCGCCGTAAAGGCGAGGCGTTCATCATCCGCGACGGGGCCACACTCAAGGCCGTGCGCGAGGCGCTGTCCGCTTCGCGGGAGCTGGGCCAGGCCCAGGCGGAGCTTGGGGACAAGCAGGGCGCGCTGGGACGGCAGCAGGCCGACCTCGGCCGCAAGCAGGCGGCCATGGGCCGCGAGCAGGGCGGTCTGGGCCGAAAGCTCGGGGAGCTGGCCTATCAACAGTCGGTGCTGCACCAGGAGGCGCCGCGTCTGGACATCCTGCCGGAGACCGAGCGCGAGCGCCGGCGCGCGGAGCTGAAGAAGCAGGGCGAGTCCATCGAGCAGGAGATGAAGGCGCTGGAGTCGAAGATGGCGGAGGTGGCCACGAAGATGAATGCCCTGAGCCAGGAGCAGCACAAGCTCAGCGAGAAGCAGCACGCCCTGCACGAGGAGCAGGTCAAGCTGAGCGCGAAGCACCAGGACCGCGCACGGGAGGCGGAGCGGAAGGTGCAGGGGCTCATCGACGAGGCCCTTCGCAAGGGGCTGGGCCAGCCGATGCCCACCTGATGACGGTGGGCGGGAGGGGCCTCGTGACGCCGGCCCCAGAGCCCCTCTAACGTGGGGCGCTCCCGCCACCGGAGGTCCCCATGCGCGTCGCCGCCGTTCCCCCGCCCACGCCCGCCAGCACCCTCGACGCCGTGATTCAGCGGGTGAAGGAGGGCTCGCGGGGGTGGGTGAAGCGGGGCCTCCCGGAGCGCATCGCCGTGCTGGAGGCGCTGCGCCGCGCCTTCGCCGCCATCGCGGAGCCCAGTGTCCGCGCCGCGTGCGAGGCGAAGGGCATCGACCCGGACAGTCCGCTGGCGGGTGAGGAGTGGCTGGCCGGGCCGCTGGTGGTGCTGCGCAACCTGCGTCTGCTGGTGGACGCGCTGAAGGACATCCAGCGCCACGGCGTGCCGGTCATCCCCGCCTCACGCCTGCGCACGCTGGAGGACGGCCGGCTGGCGGCGCGCATCTATCCGAAGGACGCGCTGGACGGCATGTTGCTGCCGCGCAACGTGGGCGAGGTCTACTTCCAGCCCGGCGTGACGGCCGCCAACCTCCGCCAGCACCAGGCGTCCTTCTACCGCGAGCCCCACGCGGGCCGGGTGTGCGCCGTGCTGGGCGGCGGCAACGTCAACTCCATTCCGCCCGCGGACTGCCTCTACAAGCTCTTCGTCGAAGGCACCGCCTGCGTGCTCAAGATGAACCCGGTCAACGCCTACCTCGGGCCCTTCCTGGAGCAGGCCTTCGCGCCGCTCTCGGCGCTCGGCGTGTTCGCCGTGGTGTATGGCGGCAGCGACGAGGGCGCCGCGCTGGTGAGCCACCCGGCCGTGGACGAGGTGCATGTCACCGGCAGCGACCGGACGCATGACGCGCTGGTGTGGGGGCCGCCCGGTCCCGAGGCGGAGGCGCGGCGCGCCCGCGACGAGCCGCTGCTCACCAAGCCCTTCACGAGCGAGCTGGGCAACATCTCCCCCGTGGTGGTCGTGCCCGGCCCGTACTCGGACGGGGAGCTGCGCTTCCAGGCGGACAACATCGCCGGCATGGTGGCCAACAACGCCTCCTTCAACTGCAACTCCGCCAAGCTGCTGGTGCAGCCGAAGGGCTGGGGACGCCGGGGGCAGGTGCTGGACGGCGTGCAGGGTAGCCTGGGCCGCGCCGCCGTCCGCCGGGCGTACTACCCGGGCGCGGAGCAGCGCTGGCGGGAGTTCACGCAGGGGCGCCCACACCTGCGGCAGGTGGGGACGCCCGGCGAGGGCGAGCTGCCCTACGCCTTGATTGCGGACGTGGACCCGGCCCAGGCCGAGGACCGCGTCTTCCGCCAGGAGCCCTGGTGTACCGTGCTGTCGGAGACAGGCCTACCGGGCACCGATGATCCGGTGGCCTTCCTGGAGCAGGTGGTGCCCTTCCTCAACACCCAGGTGTGGGGCACCCTCAACGCGACCCTCATCGTCCATCCGAAGACGCTGGCGGATCCGGCCGCGAGCGCCGCGGTGGAGCGCGCCATCCGCGAGCTGCGCTATGGCACGGTGGCGGTGAATACCTGGCCCGCCGCCGGGTATGCCCTCGTGTCCCTCCCCTGGGGTGGGCACCCGTCCTCCCACCGCCGTGACATCCAGAGCGGCCTGGGGTGGGTCCACAACACCTCCATGCTGGAGTCCATCGAGAAGGCCGTGCTGCGGGCGCCGCTGACGAATCTGCCCGCCCCGCCGTGGGTGCCGGGGCACCGGGGGACGCTGGAGCTGGCGAAGCGGCTGGTGGCCTTCGAGCTGGATCCGTCCTGGTTGAAGGTGCCGGGCATCGCCGCGGCGGCCCTCCGGAGGTGAGCGCCCTCGGGCGGCTCGGAAGCAACTTCTGGCAGGATTTCGCGATAATCGCCGTGAGTCTCTCTTTATCGTCCGGAGTGTGAAATGGCCCCCATCGACCGCCGTAACTCCACCCGCAGCGCTGGCCGGAGCCAGAGTGTGGAGCTGAGCCGTACCCGGGAGATGCCGAAGCCGAACCGGCCCCGGACGACCACCACGGTGACGCGCGCCAACAACGAGACGACCACCACGCAGAAGACGCAGACGCGCACCAGCCGCTCGGGGCGGGAAATCACCAAGACGGAGAAGCCCCGGACGGAGGAGACGAAGTCCCAGGGCGTCGACCGCAAGGGTGAGGTCAGCCTCTTCGAGGCCAACTCCCCGGCGCTCAGCAAGCAGTGGGGGGCGAGCGAGCGGCGCGTCCAGGGTACGGGCCCGGGCGGCATCCAGACGGAGGCCTACGTCCAGGGGCCCAGCCTCTCGGTGGACGGCAACGCCTCCGCGAAGGCCAGCCTCAAGGGCATCGACATCGACCTGAACCTGAAGATTGACGCCAACCTGGTGAAGGCGGGCGCCAGCGCGACCAAGGAGTTCAAGGTCCGGGTGCAGGGCGAGGACATCACCGTCAAGGTGAAGCTGGGCGCGGACGGGCAGGTGGGCGCCAACGGCGAGCTGAAGCTGAAGCTGCACGTGGGCAAGGACGGCGTGCAGGTGAAGGCGGGCGCCGAGGGCTTCGCGGGCGCCCAGGGCAGCCTGTCGGGCAACATCGAGGTGGGCATCAACGGCCGGAACGTGGCCAGCGCGGACGCCAAGGTGACCTTCGCCGCGGGCGCCATGGCGGGCGCCGAGTTCGAGGCGGGCCTCACGCACTTCAAGGCGAAGGCCTACGCCGCTGTCGGTGTGGGGGTGGGCGTCGAGCTCGCGGGCAAGGTCCACGCGGGCAATCTGCTCCGCGAACTGCCGGGACTCGCCACCCCGTGGTAGACCCTGGCGCATGCCATCGACGCATGCGCGGGAAGGTGGGCGCTCCCTCCAGATGGGGCTGACCCAGGACGCGGTGAAGAGCTTCCAGAAGGGGCTCTCCATCGACCCAGATGACGTGGACTGCCTCCTGGGGCTCGTGCGCGCGTACCTGAGCACCGGGGCCGCGGCGGACGCGGAGGCCGCCGTGCTCCGGCTGCTGAAGGTGAAGCCCGACCACACGGAGGGGCAGGCGCACCTCGCCATGCTGCGGGCCCAGGCGGGCAACCCGGAGGCCCTGGAGTCCCTCAAGGCGCTGGCCGCCGCGCCGTCCGCCGGCTACTTCGAGCGCTTCAACCTGGGCTCGCTGTTGTTCGAGCGCGGCGACCTGGCGGGCGCGCGCGCCGCCTACGAGTCCGTGCTCCAGATTGCGCCTGCCAGCACCCACGCCCACTTCGAGCTGGGGCGCATCCGCCTCCAGCAGGGCGAGCCCGACGGCGCGGTGTCCCACTTCATGCGGGCCGCGGAAGGGGCCCCGAACGAGGCGATGCCGCTGCTGATGCTGTCGCGGGCGCATACCGCCTGTGGGCAACTCGGGCTGGCCATCCAGGCCGGGACCCAGGCGCTGGACAAGGCCCAGGGCGGGCTCCAGCGCGCGGTGCTGGAGGACCTCTTCAAGCTCTACCTGTCCGCTGGCAGCCCCGAGGGCGCCAAGCGCGCGGCGCTGGAGCTGCGCAAGCAGGAGCCCTCCAGCCTCAACTACCTCTATCTGCACGGCCTGGCGATGATGAGCGCCGGCAGCTTCACCGAGGCCCGGGACCTCTTCGCGGAGGTGCTGCGGCAGGCCCCCGGAAGCTGGCAGGCCCAGCACGCGCTGGCGCAGATGCACCTGGCGCTCGGGGAGCGCGCTCCCGCGCTGAAGCTGCTGGAGGAGGCCGCGGCGGCGGTGCCGACCGACCCCGGGCCCACCAATGACCTGGCGGTGGTGCTGATGCAGGAGAACGGGCACGCGCGCGTCCCCGCCCTGCTGGCCCCGGTGCTGGCCGCGCACCCGAACGATGCCGGGACGCACCTCAACATGGCCCTGGGGACCTTCCAGTCCGACAAGGCCGCCTCCGCGCGCCACGCGAAGCAGGCGCAGGCGCTGGGGGCCGAGGACGTGCGCGAGCAGGCGGAGCGGCTGTTGAAGCAGCTCGGCGCCTGACGCCTCCCGGGCGCGGGCTCTGCCGCCGAGGGCGGGGACGCTCCGGCGGCTCGCCCCGGTGCTCAGCGCTTCAGGCGGAGGATGACGTCCTTGTCCGGTCCGCAGTTCCCGCGCCCGTCGCAGTTGCTGGTGGTGACGTAGAGGTGGCCATCCGGGCCCATGATGACCTCGCGCAGCCGGCCGTAGGTGTTGCGCAGGTACACCTCATGGCGGACCACGCGGCTGGAGTCCGGGGCGAACTCCACGCGCTGGAGGTGGCGGGAGCCCAGCGTGCCGATGAGCAGCGAGCCCTTCCACTCGGGGATGGCCGTGCCGGTGTAGATGGCGGCGCCGCCCGGTGGCATGGCGTCCTTGTAGGTGATGGAGGGCGTGATTTGCCCCTCGCGCGTCTCACACGCGTAGATGCCGGGCCAGCCCAGGTTGTCGCCCCGGCGGGCGACGCTGACCTCGTCATGCCCCCGGCGAAGTGTCTCGCCGCTGGGGCCGTGGTCCGCGACATACAGCATGGACGCGTCCCGCCAGTCGAAGGCCTGGAGGTTGCGGAGGCCGGTGAGGAACGCGGGCGAGCCGGGGAAGGGGTTGTCCCGCGGCACCTGTCCCTCCGGCGTGAGGCGCAGCAGCTTGCCGGCGGGGTCGTTCGCGTTCTGTGAGCGGTTGGGGTCTCTCGCGTCGCCGGTGCCCACGTACAGCATGCCATCCGGGCCGAAGCGCAGCCGCCCGCCGTCGTGGTACGTGGCGGAGGCGATGCCGCCGAAGATGACGCGGTCCAGCGCCGCCGTGGTGTGGTCCTCGGACAGCGTCCATCGCTCGACGCGGTTCTCCTCCGTGCCGCCCGCGTCCGTGGTGACGTAGAGGTAGAACTGGCGGTTGCTCGCGAAGTCCGGATGGGGCGCGATGCCGAGCAGCCCTCCTTCCGCGGCGTTCGCCACCGGCACGGTCGCCACGGGCTGGGGCTGGAGCACGCCGCCCTTGAGCAGACGGATGCGGCCCGGCCGCTCGGTGACGAGCGCGTCACCTCCGGGAAGCCACGCGATGCCCCACGGTGTCTCAAGCCCCCGGGCGATGACCTCGACGTCGAAGGGCACGGTGCCGTCCTGGCCCCAGCCATCCTTCACGAGGATGCAGTCCTGGGGAGAGGCGGTGCCCTGCGCCTGGCTCTTGCGGCAGGCGGAGGTAGACATGGCGAGCACCACGAGGGCGGGCAGCAGGGAGAGGGAGGCGCGCATGTCTGGATTTATGTCCGCGCGTGCGCCCATGCGCCAGCATCGAGGGCCTGGAGCGTCCAGGGGCAGACGCGTGTGCGGGGTGCGCCGCGCGTCGGTGGTGCTCAGGGGGCGGCGTGGCGCTTCTCGCCAGCCTCCACGCGCAGGGGCAGCCGGTTGCCTCGCGGCGGCAGCGGGCACGTGGCGAACTTCGTGAACGCGCAGGGCGGGTTGTAGGCGCGATTGAAGTCCAGCACCACGCGGCCGTCCTTGGGCATGTCCGCGGAGAGGAAGCGGCCCGCGCCGTAGGTCGCGTCGCGGTTCGTCTCGTCCGCGAAGATGATGAAGAGCTGGTCCGAGCCGTCCTCCACGGGCGTCAGCCGGTGCTCCTTGCCATCCACGGTGAAGACCAGGGTGCCGGGGGCCTTCATCGCCTCCACGGTGCCCAGCACGTTGGGCACCTGGATGGTGCGAGGCGTCTCCGCTGGCTCGAAGCGCGCCTCGATGCGCCACTTGGAGCTGACCGGGTACGTGGGGATGCCGTGGAGCTGCTTGCGCGCCGGGGAGTGGCTGTCCCTCACGCGCACGCCCAGCTTGTCGCCGCGGAGGATGAGCTGGAAGCTGACGCTGCCGAGCTTCAGGACGTCCGGGGCGCCCTGCTCGTCCGACTGGAGCGCGCCGCCGGTGAAGGGCTGCCCGTTGCGCGTGACGGCCACGCCCGGCGCGGGCTGGAAGCGCGCGGTCTTCCCCTGCCGCGTGAAGGTGCCCAGCTTCGCGGGTGTCCCCTCGGGGAAGTCGAGGTCGTTCCCGGGCGCGGAGCCCGCGGACTGCTCGCCCTCTTCGAGCCAGTACAGGCCCACGAGGGTGAGCCAGCCGTCCTCCGCCTGGAGGCGCTCGATGCGCTGCTCATGCCACTCGCGAGTGGAGGCGTTCAGGGCTTCAGCGGTCGGAGCGGCGGTCGTGGGCATGTTCCCGGGAGCGGCGTGGAGGGCAAGGGACAGGGCCAGGGCGATGGGCGTCATGTCGTGGCCTCGGAAAAGGACGCTCCTGTCTAACAAGGTGTCGTGCCGGGCGCAGGCCCTCGTCGAGGCCGGAGTTGCAGGGGCGCCTGCTCCGTGCGAAGCCGGACGCCGCGCGTGCACCTCGACCTTCAGCCTTCACCGCCACCCGGGGCCTTTCGCAAGCTCGCCCTGGGGACGTGGCGCTCACCGGGAGACCCCAGCGCCTATGCGGCGGTGGAGGTGCGCATGGAGCGGGCGCTCGCGTTCCTCGAAGCGCACAGGGCCCGGACGGGACAGCGCCTCACGGTGACGCACCTGGTGGCCAAGGCCGCCGCGGACGCGCTGGGCCGCTGCCCGGAGGCGAACGTGTTGCTGCGGTGGAACAGGCCCTGGCGGCGGCGGGAGGTGGGCGTCTGCGTGCTGGTGGTGCAGCCGGGCGCGTCCGGGCGCGCCGACCTCACGACGGCCACGGTGCATGGCGCCGACGCGCTGTCGCTGGGTGCCTTCGCGGAGGTGATGGCTTCCCGCATCGAGGCGGTCCGGGCGCGCAGGGACGCGGTCATCGAGCGGGGCAAGCGTCGCTCGTACCGCATCCCCGGCTTCCTGATGGGGCTGGCGCTCCGGCTGCTGTCCTTCGTCTGGTTCACGCTGAACGTGGACCTGCGCTTCGTGGGGATGCCGTGGAATCCGTTCGGCTCGGTGGCGGTGACGAGCCTGGGCTCGCTGGGGCTGGAGCGTGGTTATGTGGCGCTGGTTCCGTACACGCGCGTGCCGCTGCTGTTGGCGCCGGGCGCGGTGCGGACCGAGCCCGTGCTGGAAGCCGGCGCGCTGGTTCCCGGGAAGGTGATGACGCTCACGTGTACCTGGGATGCCCGGCTCATCGGTGTGGAGGACGCCGCACGTGTCTTGCGCCACATCGGCGCCTCGCTAGAGGACCCCGAAGGAACCTGGGGCACGGCCACGGAGGCGGGTGGTGGGGCTGCGAGCAGGCCGGGGGTGGAGTAGCATCCGGGGCACCACTTCGAGAGGTGCCCTCATGTCCGTGGATACGAACCGTCGTGTCAGAGCCTCTCGCCCCGTGGGGCGCGCCCTCGGAGGGCAGGACCGCTTCGAGAAGGAGGCGCTGGAGGGGCCCGCGGAGGGGCCGCTCGCGATGGCGCGGCGCCAGCGGATGGCGGGCGGGACACTCCGGGCCGGTGTGGAGAGCCCCTTCGCTGCGAGGCTGAGGAAGCTGGCGGAGGGGGCTGGAGAGGGAGAGCGCTGAAGGACTCTTGAGCCTCACGCGGCGTGAGCGGCCGCATCCATGCGCCTTCGTGCCGGGATGAGGTGCGCTGGCCTGCATGGAGGGGTCGCGTCACGGTGGCGAGGTGCGGACCCGCGGGGAGTCAGCCGTGGCTGCGTTCCACAACGGGTCCGCGTGCATCCGGTGAACAGCTCCGCGCGGCAACAGATGGCGCTGGTCACCGGCCCCTTCGGGCTCCTCGCCTGGGAGTGACAGGTGAGCGAGAGCTCAGCGCCGGGTGGTGGGATACGCCTGAATCCGCGTGGCGTAGGTGTCGCCATCCGCGATGTAGTTGAACGCGGCCTGGACGGGCGTGCCTTCGGAGAGCTGCTGGGGTGATACGCGCTTGCCGTTGGCGCTGATGCGGGTGGTGTTGGTCACGAGCAGGTTGAAGGTGCCGCCGGACTCGGCGTCCCGGACCACGATGTGGTCCTTCCCGACGGAGGCCACCCGTCCTTCCATGACGACGCTGGCGAGAACCGTCGACGCCGTGTCCGCGCGAGGCGCCGCGGCCTCGGTGCCCGAGCCTCCCGTGCCGGTGTGGGTGCGCTGCAACGAGCCCACCTCACGTTCGAGCCGCTGAACTTCCTCGCGGAGTCGCGCGACCTCTTGTTCGAGGTTCTCGGGGCGCGCGGCGCCCGCGGCTTGAGTCTCGGCAGTGCTGGCAGGGGGCGTTTGCGCCGTGCTCTCCGGGGCGGTGCCACTGCCACCGGTCGAGGTTTCCTGCCCCGTCGCATGGGACGGGCCTCCTGCCGTTCCACCCGTCGCTGGCCCTGGCGAAGTGACGCCGCCACCGCCGGTCGTGCCGCCATCTCCCGTGGTGTTGCCGCCACCGCCCGCGCTGCTCGTCGTCGCTCCGGCCGTTGTTCCACCACCGCCCGTGGCAGTGGCGCTGCCGCCGCCCGTCGTCGCTCCGGCCGTTGTTCCACCATCGCCCGTGGCCGAGCCGCTACCGCCTCCCATGTTCGCGCTTCCGTCCGTGGTGCCTGCCCCGCCAGTGCCGCTCATGCCCGGTGTGCCCTTGGACGGGGCGTACCTGCCACTTTCCTCGAAACCGTCGGTGTTGTTCGCGGGTGCTTCGGTCTGTCCGCCGCCACCCGTGCCTGATTCGAGGTGAGTCCCGCGTGTCGCGCCCGCTGGAGGCGCGGCAGGCGGCTCCGCGCCCGTGTCGGTCTCAATCGTCCCCATCGGGGTCCCTCCCGATGTGTCTGGCGTCAGCCTCGGCGGAGGCGTGAAGTTCCCCGGCTCGTATGTTTCCTGCGGCTGGGTGGAGCCTTGGGTGCTGTCAGACGCTGTCCCGCCAGCCGAGCCGCCTCTCGCGGTCTGGGCGAGCGCGGCCGATGACGAGAGAAGGCTGAAGGTCAGGGCGGCATGGGTGATGGCGCGTCGCATGGTCGGTTCCTTTCCCTTTGCCTCGCAAAGGTGAGGACCAGGGGCGAGGCGGCAAGCTTGGAGCCGGGCGGGCGGCCAGGAGGATGACCGCATGAGAGACGCGCCGCCGTTGGGTGCGCACCGCTGCGCTGCCCAGGGGTTCCAGGCATCGCTCGACACATGATGGCCGAAGCAGGGTGGAGACGACGGCCAGAGCCAGCAGTGCCGCACGCGTCGCCACGGCGCATGGCACTCCATGGATTCACCGCTGAACCGGATGGCAGCAGCGTGGCCAGGGCGACCACCGCGATTCAAAGCGCTCTGTTCCCTTCCATGCATACGTTGCCTCCTCTCCACGCCGCCATGACACGGCCACCTTTCGGGCCGGTTCTGTGCTGTCCTGGAGAGACGAGCTGGGATGCGGGGCCGGGCAGGCGAGGACACCACCCGGAAGCTCCGTGACGCGAGAACACACCGCCGCGAGGAGCCGCCGCCGTGAGTGGACGGGAGAGTCCGGTGTCAGGAGGCAAGGCGGCGCGCGCTTCCGCCAAGGAGGCTCGCGTGCGCCGCGCCGGCCCATGGCCGCTCACCATCGCGATCGCCGCCGCGCTCGGGTTGCTCGTCTACGTCGCCACCACCAGCCTGCCCTATCTCATCTCCGCGCCCACGTCGGACCCGAACTTCGGCACCCTCAACCACTGTCTCTCGGGCCTGCTGGAGGGTCCGTTGCTGGGCTGGGCCGTCTCACCGGATGGCTCGCGAGCCGCCGTCTATGGCTCCCAGGCCGTGGCGGTCTGTACGCGGGCGGGCGGCGCGCGGACCCTTCCCCTGGCGGGAGTGCGCGCCGTCACCTTCGATGGCGACAGCCGTCTCTGGTGGTCCCAGCCGGGAGCGCTCTGGCGGGAGGATGGCGCCACGGCGATGCGCATGGGGGACTTCTCGCCCGTGTCGCTCGCCAGCCACACCAGCGGGGTGCTGGCGCTGGACGCGGAGGGGCAGCTGGTCTCGGTGTCGCCCGATGGCGCCGTGCTCGGGCAGGTGGCCGTGCCGCCGGAGGCCAATGTCCGCCTCTCCGTGGGCGCGGAAGGTGCTTTCGCCGCCGTGCTCACCGGGGACGCGCTCCAGTTCTACGAGGCGCGGACGCTCACGCCGCTCCCCGTCCAGGCGCCGTGCGCGGCGGAGGGCCTGTGGTGGCTCGAGCGGCCCGAGCGCGTGCTGGTGCGCTGTGCCTCGCCGGCCGAGCACGCCTTCGCGCTGGACCTGCGCACGTCCCGGTACGAGCCGGCGAAGCGCCCGTTGGGGATGCCTGCTCGGAGGCTCCTCGGACGGCCCCTCTATGTGCATGGCTGCGACGGATTTCCGTGCACGGCTCCCGCCCCCTGAGATGTTGGAAGGAGGCGCGGGGTCTCATGTCTTTACACGGGGTGTCCGAGCCTTCCGCGCACTGCGTTCACTGGCGAACGTCCGGGGTGTGTCGGGCGCTGGCATTGAATCGACAAGCCCGCGAACTCCCTGGAGATTCACCCCGGCTCGGGCGCCGCTCAGTGCAGCCAGCAGCGTTCATCCCGATCAGAGGTTTCTCGCGTGGACGACATCAAGGTTCCTCAATCCCCTTCGAAGGGTCGCAAGCGTTCCGCCGCGCGAAAGTCCGCGGGGAACGGAGCTTCCAGACAGGGGGCGGCTGCCCGCGCTACCGCGCCATCCCCCATCAAGGCGCTCGCGTCCGGCTCCCCCCGCCGCAACGACCGTGCCTCCGGAGCCCGCGTCCCAGCCCTGCGTGGCCGGGGGCGTGAGAGCCACCCGCTGGATTCCCTGCTCGCCGCGCTCCGCTCGGTGCAGGGCGGCGACTTCTCCGTGCGGCTCCCCGAGGAGCACGCGGATCCGGTGATGGAGGACATTGCGCGGACCTTCAACACCGTGGTGTCGCTCAACGCCACCATGACGCGGGAGCTGGTCCGGGTGGAGCGCGTGGTGGGCCGCGAGGGCCGCATGGGCGAGCGCGTGTCGCTGGGCGACCTGCGCGGCGACTGGGCCCACGGCATCCAGTCCATCAACTCGCTCATCGGCGACCTGGTGCAGCCCACCACCGAGGTGGCGCGCGTGCTGGTGGCGGTGGCCCAGGGGGACCTCACCCAGAAGATGGCGCTGGAGATTGATGGCCAGCCCGTCAAGGGCGAGTTCCTCCGCATCGGCACCACCGTCAACGCGATGCTGGACCAGCTCAACAGCTTCGCCGCCGAGGTGACGCGCGTGGCCCGCGAGGTGGGCAGCGACGGCAAGCTGGGCGGTCAGGCCGAGGTGCGCGGCGTGTCCGGCGTGTGGAAGGACCTCACGGACAACGTGAACCTGATGGCCAACAACCTCACGGCCCAGGTGCGCAACATCGCCGAGGTCTCCACCGCCGTGGCCAACGGGGACCTGTCGAAGAAAATCACCGTCGACGCGCGCGGCGAGGTGCTGGAGCTCAAGAGCACCATCAACACCATGGTGGACCAGCTCAACGGCTTCGCCTCCGAGGTGACGCGCGTGGCGCGCGAGGTGGGCACCGAGGGCAAGCTGGGCGGTCAGGCCGCGGTGCCCGGCGTGTCCGGCACATGGAAGGACCTCACGGACAACGTGAACTTCATGGCCTCCAACCTCACCACGCAGGTGCGGGGCATCGTGAAGGTGGTGACGGCCGTGGCCAACGGCGACCTCACCCAGAAGCTGATGGTGCCCTCGCAGGGGGAGATCGCCGCGCTGGGCGCCACGCTCAACGCCATGACGGACACCCTCAACGTCTTCGCGCAGCAGGTGACCAGTGTGGCGCGCACGGTGGGCGTGGAGGGCAAGCTGGGCGCGCAGGCCCAGGTCCCGGGCGCCGCCGGTACATGGAAGGACCTCACGGACAACGTGAACCTGATGGCCTCCAACCTCACCGCGCAGGTGCGCAACATCGGTGAGGTGACCACGGCCGTCGCCAAGGGCGACCTGTCGCGCAAGATTACCGTCGACGTCCGCGGCGAGGTGCTGGAGCTGAAGGACACCATCAACACCATGGTGGACCAGCTGCGCGCCTTCGCCGCCGAGGTGACGCGCGTCGCGAAGGAAGTGGGCACCGAGGGCAAGCTGGGCGGTCAGGCCGAGGTGAAGGGCGTGGGCGGCGTGTGGAAGGACCTCACGGACAACGTGAACTACATGGCGTCCAACCTCACCACGCAGGTGCGCAACATCGCGCTGGTGACGACGTCGGTGGCCAACGGGGACCTGTCGAAGAAAATCACCGTCGACGCGCGCGGCGAAATCCTGGAGCTGAAGAACACCATCAACACCATGGTGGACCAGCTCAACAGCTTCGCGTCCGAGGTGACGCGCGTGGCGCGCGAGGTGGGCACCCACGGAAAGCTGGGCGGTCAGGCCGAGGTGAAGGGCGTGTCCGGCACGTGGAAGGACCTCACGGACAACGTGAACGTGATGGCCGTCAACCTCACCACCCAGGTGCGCGGCATCGCCAAGGTGGTGACGGCCGTGGCCAACGGCGACCTCACCCAGCGCCTGAAGATGGAGGCCAAGGGCGAGGTGGCCGAGCTGGCCGACACCATCAACGCGATGACGCAGACGCTGTCCATCTTCGCGCAGCAGGTGACGGACGTGGCGCGCACGGTGGGCGTGGAGGGCAAGCTGGGCGCCCAGGCCGTGGTGCCGGGCGTGGCGGGCACGTGGAAGGACCTCACCAACAACGTGAACCTGCTGGCCAACAACCTCACCGACCAGGTGCGCAACATCGCGGAGGTGACCACGGCCGTCGCCAGGGGTGACCTGTCGCGCAAGATTACCGTCGACGCGCGCGGCGAGGTGCTGGAGCTCAAGAGCACCATCAACACCATGGTGGACCAGCTCAACAGCTTCGCCGCCGAGGTGACGCGCGTCGCCAAGGAAGTCGGCACCGAGGGCAAGCTGGGCGGTCAGGCCGAGGTGCGCGGCGTGTCCGGCGTGTGGAAGGACCTCACGGACAACGTGAACTTCATGGCCGTCAACCTCACCACCCAGGTGCGCGGCATCGTGCGCGTGGTGACGGCGGTGGCCAACGGCGACCTGAACCAGACGCTGACCCTGGACGCGAAGGGAGAGATTGCCGCGCTGGCGGACACCATCAACGCGATGACGCAGACGCTGTCCATCTTCGCGCAGCAGGTGACGGACGTGGCGCGCACGGTGGGCGTGGAGGGCAAGCTGGGCGCCCAGGCGGAGGTGCCGGGCGTGGCGGGCACGTGGAAGGACCTCACCAACAACGTGAACCTGCTGGCCAACAACCTCACGGCCCAGGTGCGAAACATCGCCGAGGTGACCACGGCTGTCGCCAACGGGGACCTGTCGAAGAAAATCACCGTCGACGCCAAGGGCGAGGTGCTGGAACTCAAGAGCACCATCAACACCATGGTGGACCAGCTGCGCGCCTTCGCCGCCGAGGTGACGCGCGTCGCCAAGGAAGTGGGCACCGAGGGCAGGCTGGGTGGTCAGGCCGACGTGAAGGACCTGTCCGGCGTGTGGAAGGACCTCACGGACAACGTGAACGTGCTCGCCGGCAACCTGACGGACCAGGTGCGCAACATCGCCAAGGTGACCACGGCGGTGGCCAACGGCGACCTGTCCCAGAAAATCACCGTCTCCGTGAAGGGCGAGGTGTTGGAGCTCAAGAACACCATCAACACGATGGTGGACCAGCTGCGCGCCTTCGCGTCCGAGGTGACGCGCGTCGCGAAGGAGGTGGGCACCGAGGGCAAGCTGGGCGGTCAGGCCGCGGTGCCCGGCGTCGCCGGTACGTGGAAGGACCTCACGGACAACGTGAACGTGCTCGCCGGCAACCTGACGGACCAGGTGCGCAACATCGCCAAGGTGACCACGGCGGTGGCCAACGGTGACCTGTCCCAGAAAATCTCCGTGGAGGCGCGCGGCGAAATCCTGGAGCTGAAGAGCACCATCAACACCATGGTGGACCAGCTGCGCGCCTTCGCCGCCGAGGTGACGCGCGTCGCGAAGGAGGTGGGCACCGAGGGCAAGCTGGGCGGTCAGGCCGCGGTGCCCGGTGTCGCAGGCACCTGGAAGGACTTGACGGACAACGTCAACAGCATGGCCTCCAACCTCACCTCGCAGGTGCGCAACATCGCGCTGGTGACGACGGCGGTGGCCAACGGCGACCTGTCGAAGAAAATCACCGTCGACGCCAAGGGCGAAATCCTGGAGCTGAAGGACACCATCAACATCATGGTGGACCAGCTCAACAGCTTCGCCGCCGAGGTGACGCGCGTGGCGCGCGAGGTGGGCACCGAGGGCAAGCTGGGCGGACAGGCCCGCGTGCCGGGGGTGGCGGGCACGTGGAAGGACCTCACGGACAACGTGAACTTCATGGCCTCCAACCTCACCACGCAGGTGCGCGGCATCGTGCGCGTGGTGACGGCCGTGGCCAACGGCGACCTGAAGCAGAAGCTGGCCGTGGACGCGAAGGGCGAGGTCGCCGCGCTGGCGGAGACCATCAACAACATGACGGACACGCTGGGCACCTTCGCCGAGCAGGTGTCCACCGTGGCCCGCGAGGTGGGCATCGAGGGGAAGCTGGGCGGACAGGCCCGCGTGCCCGGCGCGCGCGGCACGTGGCGGCAGCTCACCGACAACGTGAACCAGCTCGCCGGCACGCTGACGAGTCAGCTCCGCGCCATCTCCGACGTGGCCACCGCCGTGACGAAGGGGGACCTCACGCGCAGCATCACCGTGGTCGCCGAGGGTGAGGTCGCCGCGCTGAAGGACAACATCAACCAGATGATCGTCAACCTGCGGGAGACGACGCAGAAGAACCAGGAGCAGGACTGGCTCAAGACGAACTTGGCGAAGTTCAGCGGCATGATGCAGGGCCAGAAGAGCCTGGACGCCGTCAGCCGCCTCATCATGAGCGAGCTGACGCCGCTGGTCTCCGCGCACCACGGCGCCTTCTTCCTGGTGGACGGCACCGAAGGGGGCACGCCGCTGCTCAAGCTCACCAGCACCTATGCGTACCGGGAGCGCAAGCACATCGCCAACCGCTTCCGCTTCGGTGAGGGGCTGGTGGGCCAGTGCGCCCTGGAGCGGAAGACCATCCTGCTCACGCAGGTGCCGGCGGACTACATCACCATCTCCTCCGGGCTGGGGGAGGCCGCGCCGCTCAACATCATCGTCCTGCCCGTCCTCTTCGAGGGCGAGGTGAAGGCCGTCATCGAGCTGGCCTCGTTCCACGCGTTCAGCGCCATCCACCAAATCTTCCTGGACCAGCTCACCGAGACGATTGGCGTGGTGCTGAACATGATCATCGCCAACATGCGCACGGAGCAGCTGCTGCTCCAGTCGCAGGACCTCACGCAGGAGCTCCAGAGCCAGTCCAACGAGCTGACGCAGCAGCAGGAGGCCCTCAAGCGCAGCAACATCGAGCTGGAGGAGAAGGCGACGCTGCTGGAGGAGCAGAACCGCCGCGTCGAGGAGAAGAACAACGAGGTGGAGCGCGCCCGCGTCAGCCTGGAGGAGAAGGCCGAGCAGCTCACCGTCATCTCCAGGTACAAGAGCGAGTTCCTGGCCAACATGAGCCACGAGCTGCGCACGCCGCTCAACTCGCTGCTCATCCTGGCCAAGCTCCTGTCGGACAACAAGGAGGGCAACCTCAACCCGAAGCAGGTGGAGTACGCGAACACCATCTACGCCTCCGGCGGAGACCTGCTCAGCCTCATCAACGAAATCCTCGACCTGTCCAAGGTGGAGGCCGGGAAGATGCAGGTGGAGCCGCGGGACATCGTCCTCACCGAGCTCAACCAGTTCATCGAGCGCAGCTTCCTCCCGGTGGCGGAGCAGAAGGGGCTGTCCTTCACCGTGGAGGTGGGCCCCGGAACGCCGCGGCACATCCGCACCGACCCGCAGCGGCTCCAGCAGGTGCTCAAGAACCTGCTGTCCAACGCCTTCAAGTTCACCGACGAGGGCAGCGTCCAGCTCAAGGTGAAGCTGGCCGAGCCGGGCACGCACTTCGACCACGAGGTGCTCCGGCGCTCGCGCTACGTGCTCGCCTTCGTGGTGATGGACACGGGCATCGGCATCGCGCGGGACAAGCAGCGCCTCATCTTCGAGGCCTTCCAGCAGGCGGATGGCTCCACCGCGCGCAAGTACGGCGGCACCGGCCTGGGGCTGTCCATCAGCCGCGAAATCGCCAGGCTGCTGGGCGGTGAAATCCAGGTGGCCAGCGAGTCCGGGCGCGGCAGCACCTTCACGCTCTACCTGCCGCCCGAGTACATCAGCCTCGAGGAGGAGGGTCTGCCTCCCGTGCCGGCCGCGCTGGAGCCGATGCCGGGGCTGTCCACGCCGGTGGAGCTGCCGAGCATGGAGGCGCCCGCCGCGCCGCCCGTGGCGGACACCTCCCATGTGCTGGACGCGGCGCTTCCGCCGCCCATCGAGTCGCTGTTGACGCCCGTCGCCGTGGAGGATGACCGCGACCACATCCGCGAGGGCGACCGCGTCCTGCTCATCATCGAGGACGACGTGAAGTTCGCCCGCATCATGGTGCAGATGGCGCGGGAGAAGGGCTTCAAGGCCCTGGTGGCCACGCGCGGTGACACCGGCCTGTCCATGGCCAACGAGTTCCAGCCGCACGCCATCACCCTGGACATCCAGCTCCCGGTGGTGGACGGCTGGAGCGTGCTGGACCGGCTCAAGCGCAACGCGCGCACGCGCCATATCCCGGTGCACGTCATCAGCGTCATGGACAAGACCCAGGGCAACGCGCAGGGCGCCTTCGGCTACCTCACCAAGCCCGTCAGCAAGGAGGGCCTGGAGCGGGTGTTCAACCAGCTCGCCAGCTTCCTGGAGCGCAAGGAGCGCCGGCTGCTGCTGGTGGAGGACGACGACGTCCAGCGCGACAGCCTGGTGAAGCTGCTCAGCGACGGCGGGGACGTCGAGGTGACGGCCGTCGCCACCGGCGAGGAGGTGCTCCAGCAGCTGGAGACGGGCGAGTTCGACTGCGTCGTCATCGACCTGATGCTGCCCGACACCGACGGCATCAAGCTGGTGGAGGAGGTGAAGACGCAGAACCGCTTCCGCGACCTGCCCATCGTCATCTACACGGGCAAGGAGCTGACGCCCAAGGACGAGGCCCGGCTGCGCCGCTACACCGGCAGCGTCATCCTCAAGAGCGGGACGAAGAGCCCGGAGCAGCTCCTCAGCGACACGGCGCTGTTCCTCCACCGGCTGGACCAGAACCTGCCGCCTCGCGCCCGCGCCGCCCTGGCCCAGCGCGGCGACAAGGAGAGCGACCTGTCCGGACGGAAGGTGCTGGTGGTGGATGACGACATGCGCAACATCTTCGCCCTCGCCAGCGTGCTGGAGAACCACGGCATGCAGGTGGTGTTCGCGGAGAACGGGCGCGCGGCCATCGAGGCGCTCGAACAGCACCGCGACGTCGACATCGTCATCATGGACGTGATGATGCCGGAGATGGACGGCTACGAGACGATGCGGGCCATCCGCAAGAACCCCGAGGACGCCAGCCTGCCCATCATCGCGGTGACGGCCAAGGCGCTGAAGGATGACCGGGACAAGTGCATGGCCGCCGGCGCGAGCGACTACCTGCCCAAGCCGGTGGACACCGACAAGCTGCTGGAGCTCATCCGTCTCTGGGTGACGGCTTGATGCGCTGATTGATGGTTACCGCACGGCGCCCCGCTTCCGGGCTTGGGTCCGGGCAGGGGGGCGCCTAGCCTCTCTCAGCTTGAGAAAAAACGGGGCCAAGCTGCTTCTCCGCCGACTCCCATGACGCCTAGCGAACACAACCCCGCGGATCGCAATCAGGAAGGGCACTCCCAGCCCCGGGCGAGCATCCTGATGGTGGACGACCATCCGTCCAACCTGCTCGCGCTCGAGGCCATCCTCGAGCCGCTGGGGCAGGAGCTGGTGAAGGCGACGAGCGGTGAGGAGGCCCTCAAGTTCCTGCTACAGCGGGACTTCGCCGTCATCCTGATGGACGTGCAGATGCCGGGCCTGGACGGCTTCCAGACGGCCACGCTCATCAAGCAGCGCGAGCGCACGCGCACCATCCCCATCATCTTCCTGACGGCGCTCAGCCGTGACGCGGCGCACGTCTTCAAGGGGTATGCGCACGGCGCGGTGGACTACCTGCTCAAGCCGTTCGACCCGGAGATTCTCCGCTCCAAGGTCAGCGTCTTCGTGGACCTGTTCCTCAAGGAGCAGCAGATTCAGCGGCAGGCGGCGCTGCTGCGGCAGCGCGAGCGGGAGGCGCTGGAGCGCCAGAGCGAGCTGCGCCACCTGCGCCTCACCGAGTCGCTGCCGGAGGTGATGTGGGCGGCGCGCTCGGATGGCAGCTTCACCTACGCCAACCGCGCCGCGCGCGACTACACCGGCATCCAGGCGGAGCAGCCCCTGTCGCTCAACACCTTCCTGGAGTTCGTCCACCCGGCGGACCGCGAGGCCATGCGCGCCGCGTGGGGGCAGGCCATCCGCATGGGGCAGCGCGTGGAGCGCGAGTTCCGGCTGCGCCGCTTCGACGGTGTGTACCGCTGGCACCTGGCGCGCGCGGTGCCAGAGCGGGATGAGCACGGGCTGCTGGCGGGCTGGATTGCCGTGGCCACGGACATCGACGACAAGCGCCGGGCGGAGGAGGCGCTGGGGCGCTTCAAGGCCACGCTGGACGCGACGCTGGACTGCGTCCTCATGTTCTCCCCGGACTCGCTGACGCTCACCTACGCCAACGCGGGCGCGGCGAAGCAGCTCGCCAGCACCGTCGATGAGCTGATGGGCCTGTCGGTGCTGGAGGTGGAGGGTGCCTTCGACGAGGCGGGCTTCCGCAAGCTGTTGGCGCCGCTGGTGAGCGGCACGTTGCCCAGCCAGACATACTCCACCAACCACCGCCGCCGGGACGGCTCGGAGGTGCCGGTGGAGGTGGTGCTCCAATACATCGCCGCGGACGGCGGCCCGGGGCGCTTCATCTCCGTGGCGCGCGACATCACCGAGCGGCAGCGGGCGGAGACGGCGCTGCGGCTAGCCAGTGAGGCGAAGGACGCCTTCCTCGCGGCGGCGAGCCACGAGCTGCGCACGCCGCTGGCGGCGGCCAAGGGCCACGCGCACCTGGCGCTGCTGAAGCTGGGCGGCGAGACGGAGGCAGGGCCGGGCAAGTCGCTCAAAATCATCAACCGGCAGATCGACCGCATGGCCAAGCTGGTGGAGGACCTGCTGGACATCAGCCGGCTCCAGGCGGGGCGCCTGTCATTGGAGCTGGAGCGCTTCGACCTGAGCCAGCTGGCGCTGGAGACGCGGGACCGCATGGCGGTGCTGTCCCAGGGCCATGAAATCCACGTCGAGGCCGCCGAGCGGCTGGAGGGGACGTGGGACCGGGGCCGCCTGGACCAGGTGCTCACCAACCTCCTGTCCAACGCGCTGCGGTACTCGCCCGAGGGGGGCCCCGTGTGGGTGCGGCTCCACGGCGAGAGGGACGAGGGCGTCCACCTGTCCGTGACGGACACCGGGGTGGGCATCCCCAAGGAGAAGCAGGCGCTCATCTTCGAGCGCTTCGGCCGCGCCCACGGCAGCAAGTACGGCGGCCTGGGCCTGGGGCTCACCATCAGCCAGGGCATCGTCGAGCAGCATGGCGGCCGCATCTGGGTGGAGTCCCCTGGCATCGGAGGGGAGGGCTCCACCTTCCACGTGTGGCTGCCGCGCGAGACGGAGGCGCCCAGCGTCACCGCGCCCCCGGACGCCGCCACCCGCTCCGCGAACTGAGCCGCGATTTTTCTGGGGGCGAGGTTCCCACGCTGGCACGGTCGCGTGTCCAATGTGCGTGGAGAATCCATGGCTCGGGGACTAGGCGCCTCGGAGCTCGCCGCCCTCTATGAAAAGTACGCGCCCACCGTCCACGGGCGGGCAAGGACCTTGCTCGGCCGCGACTCGGATGCCTGGGACGCCGTGCAGGAGGTCTTCTGCCGGCTCCTCCAGTCCGGTGGGGCGTTTCGCGCGGAGGCACGCCCCATGACCTATGTCTTCCGGGTCACCACCCATGTCTGCCTCAACATGCTGCGGAGCCGGGCGCTGAAGGACGTCCCCGCCGAGGCCCCCCGTGAAGAGGAGGTGGCGGGCGCGGACCCGCAAGAGGTGGAGGCCCGCAACCTGCTCCGCGTGCTGGCGCGCGAGCTGGACGACCGCGCGCTCCAGATTGCGACGCTCCACTTCGTGGACGCGCTCACCCAGGAGGAAATCGTGGAGGTGGTGGGCCTGTCGCGCAAGACGGTGGGGCGCGAGCTGGAGAAGGTCCGCGCCCGCGCGCGCGAGCTCGCGCTGGAGCCCCGGGTATGAGCGGGCACCTGTCGAGGCTCGCGCTGGATGAGCTGGTCGTGGGCGACGCGTCCCCTCCGGCCCACCTCGCCTCGTGTGCGCAATGTCAGGCGCGGCTGGCGCGGCTCCGTGAGGCGGCGGGCGCAGCGCGTGAAGCGCCCGAGTTCGCGTGGACCCGGACGCGCGTCCTGTCCCGGAGCACCGGGTCCGCACCTTCGCGCCCGCTGCCCGGGTGGTGGCGGTGGGCCCTCCCGCTCGCCCTGGCGCTGGGGCTGGCGCCGGTGGTGTTGCTGCGGGAGCAGCAGGCGGCGGTCCGCGTCAAGGGCGGCCCCTTCGTGTCCGTGGTGCGGCAGGCGGATGGCGCCGTGGATGGGCCGCTGTCTCCCGGGGACGTGGTGACGCTCTCGTTGAAGACGGCGCCCTACCGGTACGTGCTGGTGTTCGCCACGGACACGGCGGGGAGGGTGTCGCTCCTGTGGCCCTCGCGTGGCACGCAGTCGGGAGACCCGGCCACGCTGACGCTGCCGCCCACGTTCATCGTCACGCCCGGTGATTTCGTGCTCGATGCCTTCTTCTCGGATGCGCCGCTGCCCGCCGAACCGGGCCGGGTGGCCCTGGCGATTCGGGCCGCCGCGTGCGCCGCCCGGAAGCTGCCCCCGGACTGTCAGCCCCCAGCGCCGCTGGACGGCGCGGCGCACCACCACCGCCTCGCCGTCCCCGTGAGCTCCGGTCCATGATGCTGCTCTCGCTGCTGTCCGCCGCGCTGCTGTCGCAGTCCCCCGTTGGAGAGGCACCACCTCCCAGGCGCTACGCGCTGCTCGTGGGCGCCAACCGGGGGCTGCCCACGGATGAGCTGCTGCGCTTCGCGGATGCGGACGCGCGCCGCATGTTCACGCTGTTCCGGGACGCGGGGGGACTCCAGCCGGAGGACGCCCAGGTCGTCCTGGGCGCGGATGCCAGCCGCGTGAAGGTGGCCCTGGGCTCGCTGCGCGCACGCATGGCCCGCGAGGCCACGCCGGGCGACCAGCTCCTGGTCTACGTGTCCAGCCACGCCGACGGCGAGTCGCTGCACCTCTCCGGGACGCGACTGCCGGTGACGGAGCTGGTGCGCTTCATGGAGGAGTCGCCGGTGGGGGTGGCGGTGATGTTCATCGACTCGTGCCGCTCGGGCGCCGCCACCCGCGTCAAGGGGCTGGAGCCGGTGGAGGAGCGGCGGGTCCAGTGGTCCACGCCCGCCATCAAGGGGCGCGTCATCGTCACGTCGTCGAGCGCGGACGAGGCGTCGCAGGAGGCCGATGACCTCCAGGGCTCCTTCTTCACGCACCACCTGCTGGCGGGGCTTCGGGGCGCGGGGGACCTCAACCGGGATGGGCGCGTCACGATTCAGGAGTCTTATGCCTACGCGTACGGGCGCACGGTGGAGTCCACGCTCCTCACCCGCGCGGGGACGCAGCACCCGAACTTCCACTTCGACTTGAAGGGGCAGGGGGAGCTGGTGCTCACCGAGCCCGTCCTCGCGCCCAGCCGGCTGCTCATCACCGTGCCCGAGCCGGGGGAGTGGGTGGTGGCCTCGGAGCAGGACGGCATGGTGATGGGCGTGTTCTCCAAGGGCAGCGGCCCGGTGATGCTGGCCCTGCCTCCCGGGAGCTACCGCCTGCGCTCGCGGCGGGAGGCCTCGTGGCTGGAGCTGCGGGTCGCGGTGCCCGACCAGGGGCATGTGCTGGTGGATGAGGCGCTGCTGCGCAAGGGCACATGGGTGGCGTTGCGGGAGAAGGGGCCCAGGGGCTGGCGGGTCGCGGTGCACCTGGGAGGCGCCTTCGCGACGCGGACCGCCAGCCACTTTGGTTCGAGCCTGGGGGGGCAGCTCCAGGCGCTGTTCAACGCGCCCATCCATCCGGGGCTGGTGGACGTGGTGTGGGGCACGGCCGCCGGACGCGCCAGCGCGTCCGTGGTGAGCCGCGGCATCCGCCAGACGGAGTGGTCGCTGCGGCTGGGCATGGGGCGCCGCTTCCAGGGCTCGATGGGCGCGCTGACGGTCGGCCCGGAGCTGGGCGCCTTGTTGCTCTTCCAACGCGAGGCGGGCACGTCCAGGGCGGGGACAGCGCCCTATGGGGGCGTGAGCGCGTCCGCGTGGCTCGATGTCGAGCGGGTGTCGCTGGTCGTCACGGGCGCCGTGGGCGCTGCGGTGATGCCGCTGCCCCAGGGCGCCGAGCTGACGCCGCTCGCGAGCGTGGGCGCGGGGCTGGGCTGGAACTTCTGACACGCCAGGTTCCCATTCCGCTCGGGCTCGCGTGTCTCAAGGGAGTCCGTCACGTCCTGCCAGGAACTTCGATGTCACACGCGCCCTTCTTGAATGCCTGTCGTCCCATGATGCTCGCTGCCGCGCTGGCCGTGTCCGGTTGCGGCTCGGTCTCCGACGGTACGCCCCAACAGCCCCCGCCCGTCACGCCGCTCCTGCTGGAGATCAACAACTCGCGGGGCCTGGAGCATGTGAATGGCACCCTCCTCGTCACGGTGCAGACGGAGGGCGGCACGCCCGACAGGGTGGAGCTCCTCCGGAACGGGAGGCTGCTGGCGACGATGCTGCCGCCGTTCCAGTTCACCTGGGACACGACGGTGGTGGAGGAGGGTATCCACCGGCTCCGGGCGCGCGCCCGCTGGAAGGGCCACACCTTCCAGAGCGAGGAGCATCCCGTGTCGGTGGACCGGACCGGGCCCTCGGTCATCGAGGTGTTTCCCTCCGGCGCCAACGTGTCCCTGGGGGAGAGTTCCGCGCTGCGAGTGACCTTCTCGGAGCCCGTCCGAATCAAGGACGGGCAGCAACTGCGGGTCGACCACGAGGTCAACGCCTGGGATCCTTCGAGCTACCCGCTGACACTGAGCGACGACCACCGGACCCTGACCGCATCGGTCAGTGCCGCGTACTGGACGCTGCCGGTCTCCGGCAAGGCGTCGTTCAGCGTGGAGGGCATCTCGGACCTCGCGGGCAACCCGGCGCCGTTCAATCCCTACATGGGGCCAAGGTATCATTGGACCTGGACGCTGCCCGCCTTCACGGTGGCGCCGGAGCTCTCGTTCCCCCGGCCTCCCCAGGCGAGCGCCCCGGCCCGGGTCGCGGGGCGGCCCGCGTTGGCCGTGGAGCCCGGTGGCGCGGTGGTCGTCGCGTTCGCCGATGCCGAGGCGGTGGTGGCGTACCCCGAATCCGAGTCGGGGAGCCACATCGTCGTGGGGCGGCTCGATGGCGGCACCTGGAGTGTCCTGGGCGCGCCGTTCAACGCGGCGGGGTCGGGGGTGTTCGGGTGGACGCGCGTGTCCTCGCCCTTGCTGGCGTTGGGCGCGGACGGCCACCCGGTGGTGGCATTCCAGCAACGCGACCCCTCCTCGGACGAGGGGCCCGCGCTGCATGTCTTCCGCTGGACCGCGGCCTCCACCTGGGAGCGCCTCGGCTCGCGCCTGAACGCGCCCGGGGAGGGCGGGTTCCATGACGCCGCCCTGGCCATCGACAGCGAAGGGCGGCCCGTCGTCGCGTGGAGCTCCGCCGAGGGCATTCACGTCCGGCGCTGGGAGTCGGAGCAATGGGCGCCGCTGGGGGACGTCCAGCGGGAGGGCACGGGGCCGGAGAGCACCGTGTCCGCGGATGCGCCCGCGTTGAGCGCGGATGGTGCCGGAGGTGTCTTCCTGGCCTGGGCCGAGGCCGTGTCCCAGGGCGCTGGCGCGGGCATGTACGTCCGGCACTGGAACGGCACCCGGTGGGAGCCGATGGGGGGGAGGCTCGTCTATGAATTCGAGGCCACGCGGACCCAGCACGCCGCCGAGCCCGCGCTGGCCACGGACTCGGACGGGCGCCCCGTGGTGGTCTGGGCGGAGTGGCGCCTGGATGGGCTGCCGCAGGATTTGATGGTCGCGCGCTGGTCGGGGACGGACTGGACGCTGAAGCCCGAGGGCCTGGGCCTGGGCCTCCACACGCAAACGCGCCGCTGGCTGTCGGTCGCCGTGGATGGCGCTGGCCGCGTGGTGTTGACGTTCCTCGGCGGTGGCTCCTCGCAGCCCGGCCTCTTCACGACGTGGCGGTCCGATGACCAGGTCAGGCGGGAGCAGGTCCGCGCCGGGCTCGAGCTGCCTGCAAGTCTGGCGTTGGATGCGCAGGGCAAGCCGGTGATTGTGTGGAGCGAGTACAACGGGCTGAGGGTGGGCCGGCCGAACGAGTGAGCGCGCTTCCATTCGTGACGCCCGCCTGCCCACCATCAGGCGGCTGCCTCTCCTGCATAGGGGAGGCA
The DNA here is from genome assembly GCA_023426545.1 of Pseudomonadota bacterium. Taxonomy (GTDB): domain Bacteria; phylum Myxococcota; class Myxococcia; order Myxococcales; family Myxococcaceae; genus Myxococcus. The sequence goes on along the minus strand of JAFAAN010000011.1, from coordinate 5,831 downwards.
GGGCCGGGCAGGCGCCGCGGTTGACGGCCGCCACGGGTGATTACCCTTCGCGCGACACGCGGAGTCCGCTCGCGTCGAGGAGGCGCTCATGAAAGCCGTGGTGCTCAAGTCCTATGGAGATGTGGATGCGCTGGCCATCCAGGACATGCCCGAGCCGAAGGTGGGGCCGGGCGAGGTGAAGGTCCGCGTCACCGCCGCGGGCATCAACCCCGTGGATTGGAAGATTCGCCGGGGGGACATGAAGGCGAGGATGTCCCTGCAGTTCCCCACCATCCTGGGACGGGACGTGGCCGGGGAGGTCATGGAGGTCGGCTCGGGCGTCACCGGCTTCAAGCCCGGCGACCGCGTCATGGGCGTGGTGAACGCCGGCTACGCGGAGAAGGTCGTCGCGCCCGCGGAGGCCTGGGCGAAGGTCCCCCAGTCCCTGGACCTCAAGGACGCCGCCGCGCTGCCGCTCGTCACGCTCACCGGCGTGCAGTTGATGGAGGAAGGCGTGAACCCCAAGGCGGGGGACACGGTGCTCGTCACCGGCGCGCTGGGGGCGGTGGGCCGCTCCGCCGTCTTCGCGGCGAAGGCACGGGGCGCGAAGGTGCTCGCCGGCGTGCGCGCCCGTCAGAAGGACGAAGCGCAGAAGCTGGGCGTGGATGGCGTGTTCGCGCTCGACGTGCCGGAGGAGGTCGCGAAGCTGCCCATGTTGGACGCGGTGGCGGACACCGTGGGCGGCAAGGTGGTGGCCAGCGTGCTGGAGAAGGTGAAGCCCGGCGGCACCCTGGGCAGCGTCCTGGGCGAGCCGCCGGAGGCCAAGGGCCGGCAGCTCACCGTGCGTGCCATCCTCACGCACCTGGACTCGCGCCGCCTGGAGCAACTGGCGCAGAGCGTCGCCCAGGGGGACCTGGTCATCCCCGTCACCAAGCGCTTCCCCCTGGAGCAGGTGAGGGAGGCGCAGAAGCTCGCGGAGCAGAGCGGCGTGGGCAAGGTGCTGCTCGTCAACTGAGCTTCACTTCTTGCGCGTCAGCAGCACCACCGCGCCAAGGATGGCGCCCATGGCCAGCCAGGCCGTGGGCGTCAGCGTTTCCCCCGCGAGCAGCCCGCCCAGGAACACCGCCAGCACCGGGTTGACGTAGGCGTAGCTGGTGGCCAGCGACGGGCGCGCGTGGCGCAGCAGGTAGCCATAGGCGCTGTAGCCCACCAGCGAGCCGAAGGTGACGAGGTACAGGAACGCGAGCATCGCCTTCGGCGTGGGCAGGGCCGCCGGGCGCTCTCCAACCAGCAGGCTGAAGCCCAGCAGGACGGCGCCGCCGCACAGCATCTGCGCCGCGGTGGACATCAGCCCTTGAGGCATGGGCAGCCGGCGGCTCCACACCGAGCCCAGCGCCCAGCTCATGGGCGCCACCAGCAGCACCAGCGTGGGCAGCAGCCTGCTGCCCATGTCACTCCCCAGGTTGAGCAGGACGATGCCGCTGAAGCCGATTGCCAGGCCCCAGCGCTCCGCGCGCCCGGGCCATTGGCCGAAGAGCCCTCCGAACAGCGCGGTCCACAGGGGGAGGCTGCCCACCACCAGCGCCGCCACGCCCGAGGGCACCCACTGCTGCGCGAAGACGACCCCGCCGTTGCCCACGCCCAGCAGCATCGCGCCCACCAGCGCGCTGGCGCCCCATTGACGGGCCGTGGGCACCGGAGCGCCCCTCCACCACAGCACCGCGAAGAGCAGCGCTCCGGCGAGCGTGTAGCGCGCGCCCGACATCAGGAAGGGGAGCATGCCCCCCTCCAGCGCCCAGCGGATGGCCAGGTAGGTGGAGCCCCAAATAACGTACAGGGACAGGAGGCTGGCGACGAGCCACCCGCGATGGGCGCCTCCTGGGAGTGGGGCTCCGGAGGGCAGGCTGGCGGGGGCTGTCGGTGAAGCGGGGAGGGTCGCGGTGCGCGATGCGGGCACGGCGCGGCTTGTAGCGCCGCCGTGTTTCGTCGGCCATGTGGGCATTGCCACACCTCACAGCCGGGCCCTTCCGTGGAGAGTACAGTGCCTGGCCGCAGGCTCATGCGCCGGGGCGCCTGGCAGGCCGGTTGCTCCGGGTCGTCGGGAATGTCGCGCTCGGTTGCCCGTCAGGACAAGGCGGCTCGTGGATTGAATGCCCGGGGCTGCTTTCTTAGACTTTCCGTAGGGAGCCAGGGCGGAGGGTGCCGCCGCACCGTGGCTCCGGAGTGAGCGCCAGGGATGTCCGAAGAGCTGGGTGAACGTGAGAAGGAAGTCCTCCGCGCCGTCGTGCAGGAGTACATCTCCACGGGCGGGCCGGTGGGTAGCCAGCAGCTCACGCGCAGGCCGGGGTTCGACGTGTCCTCCGCCACCATGCGCAACGTGCTGGCGGACCTGGAGGAGCTGGGCTTCCTGGAGAAGCCACACACCTCGGCAGGGCGCGTCCCCACGGACCAGGGCTACCGCTTCTACGTGGACACGCTGGTGAAGCTGAAGGACCCGACGCCCCGGGACCGGGAGCTCATCCACGCGGGGCTCGCGCACGAGGCCGACCTGGCGGAGATGCTGGGCGAGGCCAGCCGCATCCTCCACTCGCTGACGCGCCACGCGGGCGTGGTGGTGACGCCGCGGCCGGAGTCGGCGGTGTTCCGGCGCATCGAGTTCGTCCGCCTCCGGGAGAACCGGGTGCTCGCCATCCTCGTGGGGCAGAGCGGGCAGGTCCACAACAAGGCGATTACGGTGGACTTCCCCTTCACCTCCGACGAGCTGCTCAAGGCGAGCAACTACCTGTCGGAGCTGCTGCGCGAGGTCCCGCTCGAGGAGGCCCGCGAGCGCATCCGCACGGAGATGGACCAGGAGCAGGCGCTCTACAACGCGCTGACGGCCAAGGCGCTGAAGCTGGGCGCGGCGGCCACGGACCTGGCCAGCACGGAGCGGGTGCTCATCCAGGGGACGGGCTCGTTCCTGGAGCAGCCGGAGTTCGCCGACGTGGAGCGCATGCGAGCGCTCTTCAAGGCGCTGGACGAGAAGCACAAGCTACTGTCGCTGCTCGACCGGGTGCAGGTGGCCAACGAGATGCAGATTTTCATCGGCGCGGAGAGCGACTTCTCCGCGGCCGGCGACGTCACCGTCATCGCCAGCCCCTACGGCAACCAGGAGCAGGTGCTGGGCACGGTGGGTGTCATCGGTCCCACGCGCATGGACTACCGGCGCGTGATTCCGCTGGTGAACTTCACCGCGCAGGTGCTGTCGCGCGTGCTGGAGCGGGTGTAGCGCCCGTCACTCCGCCCGGGTGACGAGGACTTCCTGCTCGCCGCCCGCGCGCTGCACGTGCAGCCGCACGGGCGTCCCGGGCGTGCCCCGGGTCCGGGACTCGGCCTCGGTGCTGTCGCGCACCACGTGCCCGTCCACCGCCACCAGCCGGTCCCCCACGTTGACGCCCGCGCGCGCCGCGGGCCCGTCCGGCGTCAGCCACGCGAAGGCGACGTGGCCCCGGTCCTCGCTGAAGCCCGCGCCCAGCGTGCCCGGGGTGGCCCGGCGCGGTGACACCGTCACGTCGCCCAGGTCGGTGGCCTCCGCCTCCGCCACCTTCACGGTGCGCGTCTCCACGCGGCCCTCCGGGGGCAGCAGCCGCACGGTGTGGATGCCGGGCCGCACGTCGCTCAGGCGGAAGCGGCCCTCCGGCCCGGTGAGGGCGTCCGGCCGCGCGCCCACGGCCTTGTCGAGGAACACCGCCACGCCGGGCGCGGGGCCTCCGTTCCGGCTCCACACCGCGCGCCCGGAGATGGACGCCACGCCCCCGGTGAGCGGCACCTCCACGTCCGCCGCCGTCCCCGGGCGCAGCGTCACCTGGACCTCGCCCGTGCGGCCGTCGTCGGTGCGCACCACCACCTTCAGCGCCTGCGCGGGGGCGTCCGGCAGGGTGAAGGTGCTGCCGGGGAAGCGCCGCGTGGTGGGCCACGCCGCCGCCCAGGGCAGGTCCTCGCCGCTCGCCTCGCGCAGCTCCAGGTGGAAGCCGTCCGGCGTGGCGCCGCTGCCGGCCACCACGCGCCCGCGCAGGGTGGCCGCGGGCTCGAGCCGCACCGTGAGCGGCGCCTGGTCCTCGTGCGCGCCGGACAGCCGGCCCACGCGGCCCGCGTTGTGCGCCACCAGCTCCAGGGGCTGGGCGCCCTGGGGCCGGGGGGGCAGCCTGAACCGGCCCGCCTCGTCCGCGCGCTCCGTGCGCGTCATGGGGAAGTCCCCGCCCTGGATGGCGGCCACGACGGCCAGGGGGCTGGGCACGCCGGAGGGCTCCAGCACGACGCCGGACAGCACGGCGTCCTCCTTCAGCACGAGGTCCTGCCGCACGGTGCCACTCGGTGGCACCGTCACCGACGGGTCGCCCTCCAGGTGGAAGTAGATGGCGGGTGTCTGGTGGGGCAGCGCGACGAGCTGGTACACGCCCGCGGGCAGCTCCAACTGGAACTGGCCCTGCGCGTCCGTCTCGGTGGAGGCCGTCCCCGAGCCGCCCCGGGGCACGGCATGGACCAGCGCGGGCTCGCCAAGAGGGCCTCCCGAGGCCAGGGTCACCCGGCCCCAGACGGAGCCCGAGTCCGCCAGCGTGAAGTCCACCCGCGTGACGAGCGCGGCCTTCAGCGTCTCCGTTCGCGACGTCCACCGCTGCGAGCCCTCGCGGCGGGCGCGCACCGAGGTGGGGCCCGCCTCCAGCGCCTCCAGCCTCCAGGTTCCCTGGGCGTCGGTGCGCGTGGCGCGGGCCTCGCCGGACAGGGGCTCGGCGCGCACCTGGGCGTGCTCGATGGGGCGCCCCTCCGCGTCCACCACCAGGCCTTCCAGCGCCGCCGTCGCGGGCTCCAGCCGCACGTCCACGGGCGTGTACCGGCCCACGTCCACCACCACGGCTTCGAGCCGCTGTCCCGTCATCCCCGCCGCGCGCGCCGTCACGTCGTACTCGCCCGGGGGGACGTCCAGGCGCCACGCCCCGTCCTCACCGGAGGTGGCCCGGCCCAGCTCGCCCTCGCCGCCAGCGGGCGTGGCCACCAGCACCGCGCCGGGCACGCGCGCGCCGTCCACCGTGGACACGCCGCCGGCCAGTCCGCTGGCGGCGCCCAGCGTCACCACCAGCCCCCGCAGCGTCTCGCCCGGGGCGACGGAGAGCGACCCGGCCACGCGGCCCACCTGCGCTCCATGGCGCGCGGACACGACCCAGGTCCCGGCGTTCACCTCCAGCGCGAAGCCGCCCTCCTCGCCGGAGGTGGTGCGCAGGGGGGCGGACGCGCCGGAGGCCGTCACCTCCGCGTCCGCGACGGGCTGGCCCTTCGCGTCGACGACGAAGCCTTCGAGGGTGCTCGCGCCCCACAGCCCCACGACGAGGTCCCGGCCCTGGGGTACCTGCAGCAGGCGCAGCGTGCGGCGGCTGAACCCCGGCGCCTCGGCGGTGAGCTCGTAGCGGCCCGGCGCGAGCTGGGAGAAGGCGAAGCGGCCCTGCGCGTCGCTCGTCGTCTCCGCGGTCTCCTCGGGCAGGCCGGTGGGCGTGGCCCAGGCGGTGGGGATGCCAGGGTAGGGCCGCAGCGTCAGCGTCGCCAGGGGCACCGGCTCCCCGCGGCCCTCGGCCACCGTCTGGCCCCGCAGCGTCGCGCCTCCGGGCAGGTGCAGCTCGACGGCCGTCTCCGCTTCACCCTGGGGGCGCGTGGCCTCCAGCCGCGCGGGGCCGTGGCCCGGGGCGTGTGCGGAGAGCAGGTAGTCGCCCGGCGCTGCGGGCAGCCGCAGCACGCCGCCCTCCGCGGTGGTGCCCTCGCCCGCGCGGCGCCAGGGCGTGGCGCCGCTGCCGTCGTCCCCGACGCGCAGGTAGGCCCGCACG
>JAFAAN010000127.1 GCA_023426545.1 Pseudomonadota bacterium | reverse complement strand
GGGGGGGGGGGGGCGGGGGGTGTTGGGCCCGCGGCGCCCCGGCTCCGCTACAGCCCCAGGCCCAGCCGCTGACGCAGCCGGAAGAAGTCGTCCGTGAAGGTCCACGCCAGAATCGTGCGCAGGCGCTCGCCTTCGCGCACGGCCTGGAGCATGGGCTCGGGCGTGTCCAGCCGGGCCCCCGCGAAGTTCGGGTCCTCGCGCAGCACCATGCCCAGGCCCACCGCCACGTCGCCGCAGATCAGCAAGCCCGCGCGGTCCGCCGAGTAGTCGATGGCCTCCAGCCACGGCGCCAGCTCGACCTTCTGCGCGTCCGCCAGCGACATCGCCGGGGCCTCCAGCGCCTTGAGCGCCTTGCGCGGGAAGGCCCGCTTGAGCTGCTTCACCGACTCGTCGTTGCGCCGGCCCAGGGCGCTGAACTGTGGCGCGTGGATGCGGATGGCGCTGCCGAAGAGGTCCGCCGTCTCGCCCTGCGACAGCTTCTCCAGCACCGCGGCCTTGTTGAGCAGGCCCAGCGCCGCGCGGCCCAGGAGGAACTTCTGCTCGCGCGCGTTGAAGCGCCGCACCACGTCCTGGCCAATGCAGATCGACATGGGCTCGGTGGTCTCCAGCACCGTGAGCCCGCGCCGCGCCTGGTAGGCCTCGAAGCTCTCCACGCCGAACACCTGCGCCACGGCGCGGATGGCCTTGTGCACCGCCGAGTCCGGCTTCAACCGGTCCGCCTTGGGGTTGACGCCGACGATGTCGAAGTTCGGCGGGTACACCTTCTCCAGGTGCTCGCCCATCGCGCGGAGCACCTCCAGCAGCGGGCTCCGGGCACCCGGGTGCAGCAGCACGGCGTCCACGTCCGTCTGCGTCAGCGCCTCGCGGGCCTCCTGCGCCAGTCTCGTGCGGGCCTCCATGTAGAAGGCCAGCTCCACCTCGTTGGCCGAGCGGAGGAAGTGCAGCACCGCCGCCGCGCAGAACGCCTTGTCGAGCTGCTTCAGGCCCTCCCAGAGCTTGAACAGCGCGTGCAGGCTGTCCACGCGTGTCGGGTCCTGGCGAAGAATCTGCCGGTGCTCTTCGATGGCCAGGGGCACCGACGACGAGTCCCGCGCGTACAGGTCCGCGAGCACCGCGCGTGCCTGGAGGTTGGCGCCGTCTCCATCCACCACCTGCCGGTACAGCGCGGTGGCGCGAGCGGGCTCGGACAGGGGCCCCGCGTACAGGTCGGCGGCCCGCATCCGGAGCGTCGCGGCGCGCGTCGGGTCCACGGGGAGCTGGCCCGTGGCCTGCGCCTCGAGGAGCTGCGCCAGCTCGGGCAGGTTGCGCGCGCGCTCGTAGAGCACCACCAGCCGGTCCACCAGGGCGGGGTTGCCCGGAGACAGCTCCAGCGCCCGCCGGTAGAGCGGCGTGGCCGCGCCCGCGTCGCCCAGGCCTTCGTCATAGGTGCGCGCCAGCTCCAGCGTGAAGCGCGCCCGGGGCTCCGGGGGCAGCTCCTGCTGGAGCAGCTTGTGCAGGCAGTCCACCGCGCCCGCCCAGTTGCGCGCCTGCGAGTGGAGCCCGGCCAGCCGCTCCAGGGCCTCCAGGTGGCGGGGCAGGGTGGCCAGCACCGTCTGGAAGTGCGCGGCGGCGCGGCTCGGCTCGTTGAGCTGCGTCGCGTACAGGTTGCCCAGCGTCAGGTGGAACTGGGCCAGCGTGCGCGGGTCACCGCCCAACTGCACGCGCTGGCCCAGCATGGCCGCGGCCTCGGCGTACTGGCGGTCCTCCAGCAGCAGCGCGCCGCGCATCTCCAGCGCATCCGGGTGGCCCGGCTGCGCGGACAGCGCCTTCTCCAGCAGGGCCAGGGCCCTGACCCGGTCATTCAACGCGCCGTGGTGCAGGCGCGCGGCGCTGACGAAGGCCGTGGCCGCCGCGAGCCCGTCGCGCTGCGCCAGCTTCGCCTCGGCGCGCCGCTCATGGAGCGCCGCCAGGTCCGCGGAGCCGCCGCGCTGGGCGAGCAGCTCCTCCAGGCCGGCCTGCGCGCCCGCGTGCAGCGGATCCCGATCCAACGCCAGCCGGTACAGCGCCGCCCCGCCGTCGGGGTCATTCAGCCGGTGGACGGCCAGCTTCGCCGCGCCGATGAACGCGTCGATGGCGCCGCGAGGGTCCTTGCTCGCGTGGGCCTCCGCCTCCAGGGCGCCACGGGCCGCCGCGAAGTCCCCCCGCTTGAGGGCCACGCGGCGCTTGCCCTGCAAGGCGGGCAGGCACTGCGGCTGAAGCTCCAGGGCCTGGTGGTAGAGGGCCGCGGCGCGCTCCAGGTCGTTGAAGCGCGTGTCCGCCAGCTCGGCGGTCCGCAGCAGCATCTCCAGGGCCTCGTCGACGTCCTGCGCGGCGGCCAGCCGCATGGTGTAGAGGCGCGCCAGTCCCGCGGCGTCGCCTGCGTGCCGCAGGCCGCGCTCCAGCACGAAGGCCAGCCGCGCGTCGCCCGGGTCCGCCTCGAAGGCGCGCTTGTAGGCCTCCAGCGTGCCCTCCGCGGGGCTCCGGTCCAGGTCCACCGCCGCGGACAGCCGCAGCGCGGTGGCCAGCCGTGGGTCGGTGACGCGCTCGGCGATGCGCTGGCGCAGCTCGGCGCGGCGCGGCCGGTCCGAGGCGCGGATGCGCTCCAGCAGCGTGAGGGCGGTGAGGTTGCCAGCGTCCAGCGTCAGCACGGCCTCGCAGCACTGGGCCGCGCGTGACGGCTCCTGGAAGCGGTCCAGGTACAGCCGCGCCAGCTTCAGGTAGGCCGTCACCTTCGCCGCGGGCGTGCCACCCACCTGCGTCTCGCGGTCGAGGATGCCGACCAGCTCCTTCACGTTGTCCTGCGCCAGGTACAGCCGCTCCAGCGCGCGCAGGGTGGCGGCGTGGCCCGGCGTCAGGCGCAGCACCTCCTGATACGTGTCGATGGCCAGCTCCGGGCGCAGGAGCTGCTCCTCCCAGATGGCCGCGGCCTGATAGAGCGCGTTGGCCCGCTCCAGCGGATCGGTGCGGTTGGCGGCCTCGGCGCGGAGCACCTCGACCAGGCTCTCCCACGCGGCCTGCGCGCGGTAGATGCGAGCCAGCGCCCGCAGCGCCGGGAAGTAGCTGGGCGCCAGCATCAGCGCTTCGCTGTAGGACGCGATGGCCTCGTTGTCCTGGTTCAGCCGCTGCTCGTACAGCTCGCCAATCTTGTAGATGAGCGCGGCGGCCTGCTCGGTGGAGGGAGAGCTCTCCGACTCCGCCCGGTACATGTCGACCAGCTTCTCCCAGCGGCCATCCTGTGCGTACAGCCGGCCCAGCGCCTTGAGCGCGGGCAGGTAGGACGGGGACAGCGCCAGCACGCGCTCATAGGCGGCGATGGCGCCCGGCCGGTCCTTGAGGTGCTCGTCGAGAATCTCCGCGTTGCGGTGCAGCAGCGACAGCACCTGCTTGGTGTCACCCGCGAGCGACGCCTCCAGGTCGTGCGTGTCCAGCAGCTCGCGGTAGCGTCCGGCCCGCTCGTACAGGCGCGCGAGGTTGCGGATGGTGGGCAGGTGGTCCGACGCCAGGTCGAGGATGCGCTTCATGCACTCGACGGCGTGGTCCAGGTCGCTCAGCCGGTCCTCGTACACCACCGCCATCTTGTTCAGCGTGGTGATGAGCTGGTCCCGGTCGCTCGTCTGGATCAGGTCCTGCTCGTACATGGCCACCAGCTCGGCGAAGCGGCCCTGCCGCTCGTAGAGCCGGGTGAGGGCCTTCTGCGCGGGGAGGTAGCCGGGCTGGAGCTGGAGGCAGGTGTTGTAGCGGGTGATGGCCTCTTCCTGCCGGCCCAGCCGCTCCTCCAGGATTTCGGCCGCCTTGTACATGCGCGCGGCCTTCTGCTTCGCGTCCTCGGCGGCGGCGACCTCCGCGTCGAAGACGCCGACCAGCCCCTCCCAGTTCTGCATGCGGTAGTACAGCTTGCCCAGGCCCGCGAGGGCCGCCGCGTGACCGGGGATGCGCGCGACGATGGCCTGGTACCGCGCCGCCGCGTCCGCCTCGCGCTTGAGGACCTCCTCGTACAGCGCGGCCAGCCGCAGGTTGGTGGCCACCAGCTCGCTCTCGTCGTTGAGCGAGCCCACGCGCGCCAGCAGCACGTCGGCCAGCTCCTCGAAGCGGCCCTGCGTCTCGTAGATGCCGGCCAGCTCGCTCAGCACCAGCGGCTCGTTGGGCGCCACCTGCCGCGCGGCGAGCAGCGCGGCCAGCGCGTCGTCCTTGCGGCCGTTGCGCTCGTACACCTTGGCGATCTGGAGGTACGCCGGGGCCGCCTGCGCGCCCAGGGCCGAGGCCTCGGCGCCCAGCGCGGCGAGCAGCTCGTCCACGCGGCCCTCCCGCTCGGCCAGCCGCTTCATCGCGGCGAGGAGCTGGAGGTCCGACCGGTCCAGCGCGAAGGCCTCGCGGAACAGGGCCGCGGCGGCGTCCTTCTGCTTCAGGCGCTCGTCGAGCAGCAGGCCGGCGGCGGTGAGGTAGTGCGCGCGCAGCGACGGCTGCAGCACGGCGGCGGCAAGCAGCCGGTAGACCTCCACCAGCGCCGGGGCATCGTTGCGCGCGGCGTAGACGGACTCGAGCTGCGTCAGCACGACGACATCGGTCGGCCGGCGATCCAGGCACTGGCGCAGGCAGGCGGCGGACTCCTCGTCACGAGACAGCCGCTCCTGGAGGATGATGCCCTTCTCGAAGAGCAGCGCGGCCTGGTGGCGCGTGTCCTCGGTGGCGGCGAGCTCCGCGTCCATCAGCTGCAACACCATCTGCCAGTTCCCCACGTCCGAGAAGAGGCGGCGGGCGGCGCGGATGTTGACGAGGTAGCGCGGCGCCAGCTTGTACGCGTTCTGGAACGCGACGGCGGCGTTGCGAGGATTCTTGAGCGGCTCCTCCCACAGCAGGCCCACCTCGTGGAAGAGCAGCGCCGCCGTGTGCGGCTCCGAGCCGCTGAGGGCCTTGGCCTCACGCTCCAGCGAGGCGATGCGCTCGCGGGCCTCGTCCTCGGCGCGCGTGTTGGCGGTGGCCGTGGGCAGGTGGGGCGCGGCCTGGGCCAGCGTCTCCGTGGCCGGAGCGTTCGGGCTCACGGACGCGCCAGACACGGGCAGGGGGGCCACGGGAACAGTGGTCCTCGGGACGTCGTTGCGCTCGCTCATGGAAGGCCGGCTCCGAATGGCCAGGGCGGGGGAGGAGGGACTGGCCGTCGGCGGTCGTAACACGCGCTTGGCCGGTCCCTCAACTTCCCGTCTTTCCTGGCGATTTGGGTGCCAGCCACCCCAGGGGCCGGGCGGCCGGGCCCCTGTGGAACGCGGCGGGTTTTCCGGTGCTCAGGTGCCTCGGTCCCGGCTGGCGCCGCGCGTATCGGCGCGGTGGGCACGCCACTCCTCGCGGCTCTGTCCCCAGACGTCGATGCGCAGCGCTTCGTGCGGCGGCGGAAGCTGTCCCGGGCCTCTCAGGTGTGAGCCGAGCCGGAGCGCGACCTGCTGGGACGCCGTGTTCTCCGGCGCGATGCAGTGGATGACCTCGGTCCACCCGAGCTGATCGAAGGCCCAGTCGATGGTGGCCGCCGCCGCCTCGGTGGCATAGCCCCGTCCCCAGTAGGCCGGGAGCAGGCCCCAACCGACCTCCGTCCCCGGCCAGCCATCCGGCTGCCAGGGGCCGACTCGGCCGACCCAGGCGCCCGTGGACTTCTCCAGGACGGAGAACATCGCGAAGCCGTGGAGCGCCCAGGCGCCCGCCATCACGCAGAGGCTCCGCCACGTGGTCGAGCGCGGTTGGGCGCCTCCGATGAAGCGCGCCGATGCCGGGTCCGCCATCAGTGACGCGAAGCCATCTAAGTCTGCGGCCACTGGCGGCCGGAGGATGAGGCGCGGTGTTTCAATCAGGGGGACAGGGGATGCCACGGGTGACCTCCAGGAAGTGACTCCTCACGGGGTGTCGCGCCAGGCGGCCATGGTGGAGGCCGCCTGGCGGGAACAGCGGTTGCGTCAGAAGAGGAGGGGTGTGGTTGGCACACCCCCCACGCAGGGCTCACCAGATGCGGACGCGCTGGTCGGGGCCGAGGTAGAGCGACTGCCCGGGCTGGACGCTGAATGCGTTGTACCAGGCGTCGAGGTTGCGCACGGTGGCGGCCCGGTACTGTCCGGGGGAGTGCCCGTCCGTCATGAGGATGCGGCGCAGGAACGGCTCGCGGTACTTGCTCCGCCACACCTGTCCGAAGCCGAGGAAGAAGCGCTGGTCTCCGGTGAACCCGTCGATGACGGGGGCCGGCTTTCCGCCCAGGGACAGCTGGTAGGCGTCGTAGGCGACCGCGACGCCCGCCATGTCCGCGATGTTCTCTCCCAGCGTCAGCTCGCCATTCACCGCGAGGTCCGGCAGCGGGCGGTAGGCGTCGTACTGGGCGGCCAGCGCCTTGCCCGCGGCCTGGAACTTCGCCTCGTCCGCCTGCGTCCACCAGTTCTTCAGCTTGCCACGCGCGTCGAACTTGGCGCCCACGTCATCGAAGCTGTGGACGATTTCATGGCCGATGACGGCGCCGATGCCGCCGTAGTTGACGGCCGGGTCCGCGTTCGCGTCGAAGAAGGGAGGCTGGAGGATGGCGGCCGGGAAGATGATGGAGTTCTGCTGAGGCGAGTTCAGCGCGTTCACCAGCTGCGGCACCATGTACCACTCCTGGCGGTCCACGGGCTTGCCCAGCTTGCCGACGTTGCGGTGGTACTCGAAGAGGCTGGCGCGCTCCGCGTTGCCATAGGTGTCCTCGCGCACGACTTCGAGCCCCGAGTAGTCACGCCACCGCTCCGGGTGCCCGATGCTGGCCTGGAGCGTGGACACCTTCTCCTTCGCGCGGGCCTTCGTCTCCGGCGACATCCACGTCAGCGCGTCGATGCGCTTGTCGAACGCGGTGATGATGTTGCGGACCATGGCGTCCGCCTCCGCCTTCACCTCCGGCGGGAAGTGCTTCGCCACATACAGCTTGCCCACGGCCTCACCCATGGCGTGGTTGGTGAAGTCCACGCCGCGCTTCCAGCGCTCGCGCTGGCTGGGCGTGCCGGTGAGCGTCTTGCCGTTGAAGGCGAAGCTCTCGTCCACGAACGCCTTCGGCAGGTACGGCGCCGCCCGGGCCACGGCATGGAAGGCCAGGTAGTCCTTCCACGTCTGGAGAGGCTCGCTCTGAGCCAGCTTCGACAGGCCCGTGAGCGCGCTCGGCTGCCAGACGATGAAGTGCGCCTGCTCGCCCAGGCCGGCGGCCTTGAAGAAGTCGTCCCAGGCCAGGCCCGGCGCGCGCTTCGCGAACTCCGCGCGGGGCCAGGGGTTGTTCGCCTTGGAGATGTCGCGCGTGTCCACCTGCGACCAGTGCGCCTGCGCGATCTTCCGCTCCAGCGCGAAGACGCGGCCCGCGCGGGCCTCCACGTCGTCGAAGCCGGCCAGCTTCAGCAGGGTGGCGATGTGCGCCTGGTAGTGCTTGCGGAGCTCCGCGAAGCGGGGGTTGTCCACCAGGTAGTAGTCACGGTCGGGCAGCCAGAGCCCCCCCTGCAGCAGGTAGGGGGCGTAGCGCGACGGCTCATTCAGGTCCTCGGCGACCCAGAGGCCGAAGAGCCGGTCCGTGGTGACGTCACCCATATTGAGCGCGTCCACGTCCGAGCGCAGGGTCGCGCCCAGCATCGTGGCCAGCTGGCGGCGCTGGCTGATGGCGGCGATGCGGTCCAGCTCCGGCTTGAGCGGCGCGATACCCCTGGCCTCGATGCCGGCCTCATCCATGAAGCTGGCGAAGAGGTCGCCCACCTTGCGCTCCTCGCTCCCCTCGGGCGCCTGGAGCGAGGCCTCGATGAGCTGGCGGTTGCGTTGGTCCGCCTGCTCCGCCAGCGTCGTGAACATGCTGTAGCTGGAGCGGTCCGGCGGAATCTCCGTCCGCTGGACCCAGGTCCCGTTGGCGAAGCCGTAGAAGTCGTCTCCCGGCGCGACGTTGTGGCCCATGCCGTCGAGGTCGAACCCGAACGTCCCATAGGTGGGCTTCGGCCTGGGCGCCGCCGGCGGCGCTTCGGGCGCGGGGACGGGCGCTTCCACCTTCTCGGCGGAGGTGGAGGCGGCGCAGGACGTCAGCAGTGCGGAAGCGCAAGCGGAGACCAGCACATGCCTGGCGCCGGTGAGACGTCGATAGAGGTGTGTCACGGGTGGCTCCTGGAACAGGGGTGTGCCGAACCGCCGTGGCGGCGTGTCGCCGTCAACGGCCAAGGGCCGGGATATAGACGGTCTGGCGCACGAAGGCGCGGCTGGAACAGCGGATTCGTCCATTTCATCCCGGGCAGGCGCACCTTCCGCCTGGACCCGCTCTCCCCCCGATGCCGGACGGGCGGGCCATACCCGAGGTCCGCGTGCCGGACGCCTAGCTTTCTCCTGAGCCGGCGCCGCGTCGTGGTCGCGCTCCCGCATCCAGGAGGCCCTCATGCGTTTGATGTTCCGGATGACTCCCGTGCTGTTGGCGCTGGCGGTGGCGGCCTGCTCGGGCATCCGCGTCAATACCAACTACGATCCGACGGCGGTCGAGCGCATCGAGCGCTTCAAGCGCTACGCCTGGCTGCCGCAGCCCCAGGGAAAGGACCCTCGCGTCTACAACGACATCATCGACGTGCGGGTGCGCATGGCGGTGGACCGGGAGCTCCAGGCCCGCGGCTATCAGCGCGTGGACATGAATGACGACCCGGACTTCCTCGTGGGGTGGCAGGGCGCCGTCAACACCAAGCTGTCCGTCGAATCGGTGGACTCCTTCTATGGCTATCCCTGGGGGCCTTACTGGAGTCCGTGGAGCGCCTTCTATGGGCCCTACGGCTATCCCTATGGCGTGGGAGGGCCGCGCACCTACGTGCGGGAATACGAGGTGGGCACGCTCATCCTCGACGGGGTGGACGCCCATGCGCAGCGGCTGGTCTGGCGTGGAACGGCCCAGGCCGAGCTCCACCGGAACCTGTCGCCGGATGCGCTCCAGAAGAAGATCAACGACGCCGTCCACAAGCTGCTGTCGCACTTCCCTCCCAGCCCGGAGAAGTGAAGTGGTGGCGGCGCGAACAGTGGGGGGCGCCGTGGTGCCTCCGCCAGGGTCCGCGAAGGAGCGCTGACTCCGCCGTCAGCGCTCTCCCGAATGAGGCCGGGGAGGGGAGCGACGCATGGGCTGGGGGCGTACATGCCCGATGGGCGCAGCGCCAGCCGAGAGCGCCACGCCCAATTTTGCTGCTCCGGCCCTTCTCGTTCTCAGGTCTCCAGCGCACACCGAGCCGAACGAGAGGTGCCTCTGCTCTCTCCTCCCGCTCGCCTCATTCAGGACGCGGAAGAATCCTGCAGGACCTGGGTGTTACCCAGGTATGGCGGGGCTAATACTAAGCGAGCAGGCGCGAGCGGAACTGGAGGAGACGTTCCGCTCGACTGGGGACCGGCGTTTGGC
>JAFAAN010000089.1 GCA_023426545.1 Pseudomonadota bacterium | reverse complement strand
CCCACGGCGTCGCACCCCCCCCCCGCTCCCGCCCCCGCCGCGGGTACGGGGGGCGCCGCCAACTCAGAGTCCGTCCGGGTAGCAGAAGCCGTAGGTGCGGTCGTAGCCGCCACCCGCGAGCGGGTAGGACACGTAGCCCAGCTCCTCACCCGGGCCGCAGTCCGAGCGCGCACGGGCGTAGGGGAAGCAGGTGCCGCGGCCCGTGCCGTTCAGGTCCAGGCACACACCGCGCGCGCCCTCCGTGCCGCAGAACTCCGCGTAGCCCAGGTTGCACTCCTCACCGATGAGGGCCGGATCGAAGTCGAAGCCCGAGGCCACCTGCACGGCCTGCTCCTGGCACAGGCCCTGGACGCCGCACACCGTGCCCGTGGGGCAGCCAGGGTCGGCGGCCATGAAGTCACACGTGGCCATGCACGTGCTCGGAGAACCCCAGGCGGACGTGCAGGCGAAGCCCTCCGCGCAGTCCGTGGTCGCCAGCGCATACTCGCTGGTGGCCGCCGTGTACGTGCACGCCTCGCCGTGCGTCTTGGTGCCGAGCGACCGCTCCAGCGTGCCGTCATCCGCGGCGCGGTTGGTGGCCACGCAGGTGTGGCCGGGGATGTTCGCCGTCAGGGAGCCCTCGCGCGGGTCACACCCGCCCTGGCGGACGGTGTTCCACGTCGCGAAGCGAATCCACCGGCACTCGCCTCCCGCCACCGGCGCGGTGCCGGTGTACGGCGCGTAGAGCGGCGGCGCGTCCACCGTCTCGCGCAGGGTGACGTTGGACAGCGCGCCAATCGTCTGCTGCGGTGACACCTTGAGCGCGAGCAGGAGCGAGCCCGACTCCGCCACGAAGGTCTTCTGCGCCGAGCTGCCAGCGTCCTGCACACCCCACACGCACTGGTCGCACGCGAAGAGGTTGGCGCCGCCGGCCGACAAGTCGTAGACGCCCGGCGCCGAGTTCACGTCCAGCCGGATGCGCGCGAGGTCCGTGATGGACGGGTCCCCCTGGTTCGAGAACGTGCCGCGATACGTCGGCTGCGAGCCGTAGATGACCGGCGTCAGCTCGACGCCGTTCGCCAGCTCGCTCATCGTGATTTCGGTACACCCGGCGGGCGGCGTCAGCAGGGCCGCCTGCGCCTCCGCCTCGACCAGCGTCTCCTGCTCGGAGGCGTCGACCGGCTTCTCCGGCGCGCCACAGCCCACCACCGCGGTCAGCAGTGCCACACTCCAACGCCACTTACCTGCAAATGCAACTCCACTAGGTCGATTCGTCATGAGGTCTATTCCCGTTGTCGTCCTGGCCGATTCGGATCGCCTCGATGGATTCGAGGCAAAAGTAGAATTAGCCGTTGGGTCTGACACCGGACAACGGGGCGCCTAGGCCCCATGACGAATCCTTGCGCCGTCCCCGGGCGGAGCATCAGCGCCGGTAGCGCATGATGCTCACGTCGAGGGCGCCCGCCTCCACATCCAGGACCTGACGCATCAGGTCCAGCGCGCGCGCTTCCCCGGAGCGGCCGGCGCTACCGCCAGCCCGCCCCGGGGGTGGCTGCCTCGACGCTCAGTCACACAGGTGCGTGTGCGTATGCGCCGCGGCCTTCGGGCTCCAGCCCTCGTTGCCGTCCTTCTCGAAGAAGAACTTCGCGCGCGTGCGCTGCCGCGTCCCCACCTCGTTGAGCGTGGCCGCGTCGTAGAGGCGCCCGTTCACCATCGTGTAGCGCACGGAGCGGCTGTGCTTGAGGTCCTGCAAGGGATTGCCATCCAGCACGATGAGGTCCGCCAGCTTGCCCTCCTCCAGCGAGCCGAGCTCCCCGTCCATCCCCAGGTAGCGCGCCCCGCTGAGCGTCGCCGCGCGCAGCGCCTGCAACGGCTTCATGCCGCCCTGGCCGAGCATCCAGACCTCCCAGTGCGCCGCCAGGCCCTCGCGCTGACCATGCGCGCCGAGCTGCACGCTCACCCCCGCGTCACCCAGCTCGCGCGCCACCGTGGCGGCGGCGAAGTGGTTGAACTCGTCGTCCGGCACGTGCATGGGCCGGCGGCTGCGCGCGTCCACCACCCGGCGCGGGACGAAGGACAGCAGCCGCTCGTCCTCCCACACGTTCGTCTTCTGGTACCAGTAGTTCTCACCCCAGACGCCGCCGTAGGCCACGCCCAGCGTCGGCGTGTAGCCGGTGCCGCTCTTGCTCCACAGCTGCTTCACGTCCGCGTAGATGCGCGCCACCGGGAGCGCGTGCTCCACGCCCGTGTGCCCGTCCACCACCATGGTCAGGTTGTGCTGGAGCAGCGACCCGCCCTCCGGCACCACCAGCATGCCCAGCTCGCGCGCCGCCTGAAGCACCTTCTGCCGCTGGTCCCGGCGCGGCTGGTTGTAGCTCTTCACGCTGAAGGCCCCCATGGCCTTCATCCGCCGCAGGTGCGAGCGCGCGTCGTCCAGCGTCTCGATGGGCGCCCGGTACCCCGCGCCGGACGCGCCGTAGAGGATGGTGCCCGTGGAGAAGATGCGCGGCGCCACCACGCCGCCCGCCCGCGCCAGCTCGCTGGCGGCGAACACCTCTTCCGACGCGTTCGACGGGTCGTGCAGCGTCGTCACGCCGAAGGCCAGGGACGCCGCATGCACCCAGCTCTGCTCCGGCATCAGCCCGTCCATGCCCATGGCCCCGTGCCAGTGCACGTCGATGAGGCCGGGCATCAACGTCTTGCCCTTCACGTCCACCACCTTCGCGCCGGACGGGACCTGCACCTTGCCCGTCGGCCCCACCGCGATGATGCGGTTGCCCCGCACCACCACCACGCCCTGCTCGATGACCTCGTCCCCCTTCATGGTGATGACGCGGCCCCCCACCAGCGCCAGCGTGCCCTCCGGCACGTCCGCCTTCACCGGGAAGGAGAGGTCCACGCCCTTCTCCGGCGCCTCCGGCAGCTTCTCCGGCGCACCGTCGATGAAGGCGAAGCTGTCCTTCAGCGCGCGCGTGAAGAGCTCGGGCCCCAGCGCCCAGTGCAAGCGCTGGCTGTCGCCGGACCAGTGCAGGTACTCGCCCGCGTCCCGGCTCACCTTCGCCAGCGGCAGCGCCTTCGCGTTCGGCCCCACCGTGGCCGACTTCGCGCCCAGCGCGAAGGGGACGATGAAGGCGTTGAAGTTCTCGCGGAATGCCACCCACCGCTCGTCCGGAGAGACGCGCAGCTCGGTGGCCTCGGCGCTCGTCAGGTGCGTGCGCTCCTCGCCCCCGCTCAGCCCGATGCTCTTCAGCGCGCGGACGTCCTCCTTCTCCTTGTGCTCCACGTGCAGGAAGTAGACGCGGTCCGGGCGCGCGCCGAAGTGCGGCTGCTCCCCGTCGCGCGCCAGGCGCCTCGGCGCGCCGCCGCCCACGGGCATGGCGAACAGGCCCGTGTCCCGGCTCCACTGGCCGGGCATCAGGTAGCCGTCTCCCGACGCGCGGTACACCAGCGTCTTCCCGTCCGGGCTGAGCGCGGGCTCCACGTAGTAGCCCGGGTTCTTCGTCAGCACCTTGCCCTCACCCCCGGTGGCGGGCACCACGCGGATGCTGCCCAGCTTCTCGTCATCCCACGTCGTGTAGACGATGGAGCGCCCGTCCCGGGAGAACGACGGGTAGAACTCCAGGTGGTCCTCCTGCTTCGTCAGGCGGCGCGGCGTGCCCGCTGGCAGCTCCTTCACGTACAGCTTGCCCAGCGCCTGGTACACCACGCGGTCCCCCTTCGGGGACACCTGCACCCAGCGCAGCATCTTCGTGGGGAAGCGCTCGGGCGCCACCGCTTGCGGACTGCGCACGGCCTCGAAAATCGTGCGCGTGCCTCGCACGTGGAAGGGAATGGGCGTCACCTTCTTCGTGGCCACGTCCACCCGGTGCAGCTTGCCGCCCGCCCAGAAGACAATCGCCTTGCCGTCCGGCGTCCACGCCATGCCCGGGTACACGCCGTGGATGGCCCACGTCTCCTGCATGTCCCGGTCGAGCCCGTCGTACAGCGGGCGCTCGGCGCCGGACGCCACGTCGGTGACGTAGAGCACGCTCTTGCCACGCACGCGGCGGACGAACGCCAGCTGCTTGCCGTCACGCGACGGCGTGGGACGGATGGAGCCGCCCGGCCCGGTGACGAAGGGGTCGATCTCCCTCGTCTCCAAGTCCAGGCGCTGGATGACGTAGATCTGCCCGTTGGGGTCCTTGTTGTACTCGAAGGACTTCCCCGGCGTGACGTCCTGACTGAAGTAGACGTAGCGCCCGTTGGGGGAGAAGACGGGCTCCCCCAGGTCCTTCTGGTCGTTGGTGCGCTCGGTGAGCTGCACGCCCTCGCCGCCGGAGCGGTGGTACATCCACACCTCGCCCGCGCCCAGCGAGCGCCGCGCGGTGAAGTGCTTGCGCGCCACGATGAACTGCCCGTCCGGGCTCCACGCGGGGCTGTTGAGCAGGCGGAACTTCTCCTCCGTCACCGCGCGCGCGTTCGAGCCGTCCCGGTCCATGACCCAGATGTTGTCGCCGCCGCCCCGGTCGCTGGTGAAGACGATGTGCTTCCCATCCGGGCTGAAGCGCGGCTGCATGTCCCACGCGGCGCCGGACGTCAGCGCCTTCGCCTCGCCGCCGCCGATGGGCAGCACGTAGAGGTCGCCCAGCAGGTCGAAGACGAGGGCGTCTCCGCGCGGGCTCACGTCCACGTTCATCCACGTGCCCTCGGTGACGTCGATGCGCACCTCCCGCGCGGGGAAGCCCGGCGCGTCCACCTTCCAGGCGTCCGCGCCCTCCTGCTCCGCCTTCTGCGCGGCCTCACCGGAGGGCGGAGGGGGCGCGTCCACCTCGGCGGCGCGGGCCGCGTCGCGCGCGGCGTCCTTCGTGTCGGGAGCCGGCCGCGGCGGGTCCTGGCGGGCCGCGGGAGGATTCGCCGGAGCCTGCTGCGCGGCCAGCGGCGAAACGGGCAGCAGCAGCACGGCGAGGAGGGAGGAGGTCAGTCGTTTCACCAGAAGTCCTCAGTGAGGGAGAAACCGTGTGTCGGGTGGCGGAGACTATCCGGCCCCAGGGGGCCGATGGATGCCGGCCATGAACAGGCGGACAGGCGATCCTCTTCCGGGCCGTGTAAGCTCGCACCCGTCGAGCACCATCGACTCCCAGGGGGGAGCTCCCATGCAGACGCGTAACGTTTCCTCGTCCGGGCCCGGCGCGAAGAAGCTCGCCGTGCTCGTCATCCACGGCATCGAGGTGGATGACCCGGGCCTCTTCGACACCGCCGTGCGCCTGCTGCGCAAGCACTTCGCGGGGCACGCGGGCGTCGAGCCGGACGCACTCGCCGTCGAGACGGTGAACTGGGCCTCCGTGCTTGAGCGCGCGGAGAAGGACCTGCTGGCCCGCTACGGCCCCGCCGGCGCGGAGACGTACTGGGAGTCCCTCTATGACAACGTGCGCGCGGTGAACCAGGGCCACGAGTCCGCGCTCGTGCCGCTGATGCTCCGCATGATGCGGCCATCCCTCCGCGGCATGGACCTGCGCTACCCCGGCCTGCGCTGGATGCTGGTCCACTTCGTGGGCGACATCATCGCGTACCAGACGAACCCCGCCGACCCGGATGTCTACACGAGCATCCACCGCCAGGTGGCCGAGGCCCTGGGCCGCCTGCGGGAGCAGGCCGGGGACACAGCCCCTCTCTGCGTCATCGCGCACAGCCTGGGCAGCGTCATCGCCAGCAACTACTTCTATGACCTGCAGGTCCAGCGGCTCGCCGGACGCGACATCATCGAGGAGACGGTGCGCGCGGCCCAGGGCGGCTCACCCCTGGAGCGCGGCGAGACGCTCAGCCACTTCTTCACGCTGGGCAGCCCCATGGCCCTGTGGAGCCTGCGCTATCCGCACGCCGGGCTCGACCAGCCGGTGCGCGTCCCCGCCCCGGAGCTGACGCGCCATCACCCGGGGCTGGGCGGACGGTGGATCAACTTCCACGACGACGATGACGTCTTCGCCTGGCCGCTCCAGCCGCTCAGCGACGCCTACCGCGCCGCGGTGGAGGACCGGCCCGTGCGCGTGGCGGGCCCGCTCTTCTCGTGGACGCCCCTGGTCCATCCCTTCTACTGGTCGGATGACGGGGTGATGCGCGACATCGGCGCGTCGCTCGCCGGCGCGTGGAAGCAGCTCTCCAGCGCGCCGCCCGCCGCCGCGTAGCCCAGGCTCCCCCGCCTGCACGGAGGGGGAAGCCGCCGGCACACCCGGTGCGTGCGGGCACGCCGCGGCGAGCCAGACGCACCGCGCCATGGGCAGGTGATTCTGTTATCACATGCGCATGTCGGACGACTTCTCGCTTCCCGAAGACAAGCCAGAGCGGTTGGAGCGCTGCGCTGTCTTCTACACCGACGTCGTGCCCCACAACCACGCGCTGGGGCTGCGGCTGGTGGACGTCGGCGCCGCCGAGGCCACCGTCGAGCTGCCCTACGCGGAGAACCTCGTCGGCAACCCGGAGACGGGCGTCATCGCCGGCGGCGCGGTGACGACGCTCATCGACGCCGCGTGCGGCACCGCCGTGTTCCTCAAGCTGAACCGCTTCGCCCCGCTCGTCACGCTGGACCTGCGCATCGACTACCTGCGCCCCGCGCGGCCAAGCGTCGCCCTCACCTGCGTGGCCAAGTGCTACCGGCTCACCCGCCAGGTGGCCTTCGTGCGCGCGCTCGTCCACCAGGGCGACCGGGACCGCCCCGTGGCCTCCGCCCAGGGCACCTTCATGCGGACGGAGGAATGACGGCCATGAGCGACACCCCGACCCCACCTCCCCTCGCCGAGCTGGTGCGCCAGGTGCGCAAGTCGCGCGAGTACAAGCGCCTCACCGACGCCATCCCCTACACGCGCTTCATGGGCATCGGCGTGGAGAACCTCGCCGGCGAGATGCTCTGCCGCATGGCGTACAGCCCCAGGAACATCGGCAACAGCCTCATCCCCGCGCTGCACGGCGGAACGCTCGGCGCGCTGCTGGAGTCCGCGGCCATCTTCGAGCTGCTCCTCCAGACGAGCACCGAGCGCGTGCCGAAGGTCATCTCCCTCACCGTGGACTTCCTGCGCTCGGGCAAGCCCCAGGACACCTTCGCCAAGGCGCTCATCACCCGCCAGGGCCGGCGCGTGGCCAACGTCCGGGTGGAGGCGTGGCAGGACGACCGCACGCGGCCCATCGCCAGCGCGCACGCGCTGTTCCTGCTGTCGGAGCCGTAGACGGCACGGTGGCAAGCTGTCCCCACGTCCCGGCCGCTCCGGGGCGCGGGCGCCTGTTCCGCCGCCCGCCCCCACTGCCACGCGCCACGCCCCGCCTCCACCTTCGGCATGACGCTCGGGACACTGGAGGCAGGCGATGAAGCGATGGATGGGCTGGATGGTTGCGGGTTCCCTCGCGCTGGGCGGCGCGGCGCTGGCGCAGCAGGGGCCCCCCTCCACGACGCAGAACGGGACGGACGACTCCGAGAGCATGGTCCGCATGGGCCGGCCGGAGGCCATGGACCAGGGACAGGCCCCCGAGCCCGCCATGGAGGGCACGGGCGGCTCCGGCCCCCAGGGCGCCTCACCCGATGCCCGCGGCGCGGCGTTGATGCAGCAGGGCCTGCTGCCCATCCCCACCGACGAGAAGGCCTTCCTGGACGTGCTCCACCACGGAAACCAGCACGAGGTGAAGATGGGCCAGCTCGCCCAACAGCGAGGTGCATCCCAGGGGGTGAAGGACTACGGCGCCCGGCTGGTGAAGGACCACCAGCAAGCGGACCAGCGCCTCATGTCCTACGCCAAAACGAAGAACATGACGCTGGCCGAGCCCAAGGCCACCACCGACTTCGAGAAGACGATGGAGCGCGCCGAGCAGGCGTCGACGGCGAAGCTCCAGTCCCTCCAGGGCCCCGCGTTCGACCGCGCCTTCCTGGCCGCCATGGTGGCGGACCATGACGCGGACATCGCCATGGTGATGGCCGGTCAGCAGCAGTTCTCCAGCAACGCTGGCCTGAAGTCGCTGCTCGACGAGACGCTGCCCACGCTGCGCCAGCACCGGCAACAGGCGTACCGGCTGCTGGGCCAGGAGACCCCACGCCAGGCGCGCAGGCCGCCCGGTGGACGCTGACGTCAGGGCTCGGAGACGACCACGGCATGGGACGTCATCACCGTGTCGTGGGCCCACGTCACCAGCTTCGTGCTGCCCGCTGCCCTCCCCGTCAGCCGCAGCACGCCCTGGCGCGGCGTCTCGACTTCGATGAGGGTCGGGTTCCCCACCGCGATACGGTTGAGTCCCGGGACGGCGAGTTCGTGGGCTTCACCGATACGGAGGGCAATGGTCCCTTCGGCCTGCTTCCACAGGAGCCCACCCAACCCCGCACACAACACCACCAGGGAACCTGCTCCCGCCGCCAGGATGCCGCGACGCCGCCAGACCGGGGGCGGCTGGGAGAGCGCCGCCATCAGGGCCTCCATGCTGGGGAAGCGGTCTTCCGGTGCGCTCGCGAGCCCCCTCGCCAGGGCGGCGCGAAGCGGCCGCGGCACACGGCTCGACGTCCGCGGTGCGTCAGAGGCAGGAAGGCCGCCTGGGCGCTCGCCGTGGAGTGCTTCGTGGAGCGCGACGCAAAAGCTGTACTGGTCGCTGCGGGCATCCAGGGCCCTGCCCGCGCGCTGCTCGGGAGACATGTACGCGGGCGTCCCGGCGACCTGCCCCCACCTCGTGAGCAAGGCCGCCTTCGATGGGCCCTCGCTCACCTCCACGTCCGCCTCTGGAGCCGTCCCCGTGCCGTGCCTCGCGAGGCCGAAGTCCGTGACGCGCACCCGGCCATCTCGCCCCACCAGCACGTTGGACGGCTTGAAGTCGCGGTGCACCATCCCCGCGCGATGGGCGGCGGCCAGCCCCGCTCCCGCGGACAGGAAGACGTCCAACACGTCCCGCCATGGACGCTCCCGCTCCCGCAGCCAATCCGCGAGCGTCGTGCCGTCCACCCACTCCATGGCCAGGAAGTCGCCCCCCTCCGCCGTCCCCAGCTCGAAGAGCGGCAACACGTTGGGATGTGACAGACGCGCCATGGCCCGGGCCTCGCGAAGGAGCCGCTCCCGCCCCTGGTCCTCCGCGCCCGCGAGCAGCGGCCGCAACACCTTGAGCGCCACCCGCCGTCCCAGCCTCAGGTCATCCGCCGCGTACACCACGCCCATCCCGCCCATGCCGAGCACGCCTTGCAGCAGATAGGCTCCCAGCCGGGTCCCCGGTGGAAGGACCGGCTCCTCCCCCGCGTCCGTCAACGTCGCCGCGCCCGTGTCCCACCGCGTGGGCGCCTCCGCGTCACTCGCGTCCGTGGCGGCTCCTGGCAGGGAGGAACTGGCCGCCACCGCCGCCACCAACGCCCGGCAATCCACGCAACCATCGAGGTGCGCTTCCACCACCGCCACCTTCCCCACGGGCGCCGAGCCACTGGCGAATGCCGCGAGCAGATTCTCGTCAGGACATGCGGACTTCGGAGGAGGGTGCAGCGAGTTCATGGCGTGCCTCGAATCATCGCAGCCCGAACCCGCGCCGAACAGCCCACCCGGCAGGAAGGCGGTGGCCATCCGCCCATGCCCTGCGTCAATCGCTGACGACGATGCGGTAGCTGCTCCGCTTGTTCTCGGGCCCCACCCACACGAGCATCACTGTCTCGCCGGTTTTCGCTCCGGTGACCCGCAGCACCCCCTTGCCGAGCGCCTGGATGTCAGCGACCTCCGGGTTGTCAATCGCGATGCGGACCATGCCCGGGATTCGAAGGTCGTGATGGTTGCCTTTCTTCACGGCCACCGTCTCCTCGGTGGCGGCCGAAGCCCCGGCGGCAAGGGAGGGATTCGCTCCCTCCGACGACAGCGCAGGGGTTCCCACCAACGTCAGCGCGAGCAGGGCCAGCTTCATTCCGTGATGCATGGTGTGTGTCCTCCGATAAGGGGTGTTCCACCTTCACCGGGATGACACCGGCCATGCTGGAGCGTTGCACGTGGCCGCGAAAAAAGTCCGCGCCCCTCAGCGAGCCCCGGGGGTGCTCAACAGGGACGGAAGGCTCAGGTCCAGCTCTCCCTGGACCACGCGCATCAGGCTGTGCAGCTCGCCGGAGGTGAGTCGGAGCCGCTCCGCCAGCCGCTGACGGGTGCCCTCCAACGCCGCTTCCCGGGCGCGGGCCACCCAACGTGACACGGTGGACTTGTGCGTCTGGTACATGGTGCCGATGCGCTCCAGGCTCAGCCCCTCCACCACGTGCAAGCGCAGCACGGTGCGCTCCCGCGTGGGCAGGGCATTCAGTGCGTCGGAGAGCGCCGCCTGGAAGTGCTCGCGGTGGTGCTTGCGCAGGTAGTCCAGCTCGACGTCCGCCACACCCGCTCCAGTGGGCAGCGGAAGCGCCTCCGCTTCCTCCTCGGCGTGGGCCCTCCGGCGCTCCGAGCGCTGGAGGTTGAGGGCCGTGCGCACCGCCGCCGCCCGCAGCCAGGCCGCGAGCGGACCGGTGCCCTGGTACTCCGCCATGCGCGCGGGCCGGTCACCTTCCGGAACGAGCAGCCGCTCACGCAGCTGTTGGAGCACCTCGGCGGGGTCCACCCCCGTATCCCTCAAGCGGGCCACGGACGCCGCCGCCTTGGGAAGAACGTGACGCTCCAGCGCCGCATGCGCCGCGACGTCCCCCCGCGCGCAGGCGCACGCCAGATAGAGGTCGGCGGCGTGCACCGTGGCCAGCACCCGCGCGGGGTCCTCGTCCCGTGGCAGACACCCGGCGAGGTGGCGCAGGAAGTCCTCCTCCGCCAGCGTCACGCCCGGCCACGCTTGTCGCGCCTCGGCGTCCAGCGACGCCAGCGTGTCCTCCAGCCCGGGGAGGTCCGCATAGCCCTCACATGCCCCGGGGCCGAGCTGCTGGAGGAAGACGAGCGAGCGGCTCTGCTGCGTTCGCATGCGCACCTCGACACGGCACGTGCCGGGAGCGGCGCGGCCCGCCCGCCTTGTTACCCGTTCCCTCCCCCCGTTTCCACTCTGCGCTCGCGAAGGCGCGGGCCCACGTCACACCGTGCCCGCGCGCCCCGCGCCCTACATGGACACGGACTTGTTCGGGTCGAGCTGCTTCTTCTCGGAGCCGCTCGCCCGGGCCTGCGTGTCGGGCTTCTTCGAGGTGTCCTGGCGCTTGCGCGGGGATTCGACCTCCGCCTTCACCGGCGCCTCGCAGTGGTCACCCTTGCGGTTCGGGTGGCAGTGCCGGATTCCGTACACATGGTGACAGCCGCAGGGGTCCACCCGCTTCTTCGCGCACGTGGATGGATTGAACACGGGGGCCGCCACTTCCACCGGCTTCTGCTCCCGCGCCTTCTCCACGGGTCCCGCTTGCAACGCCATCGCCAGGAAAATCCCACCAAGGAAACCCATCGCCCACCCCCTACCTGGATGCTGTGAAATGGATGGGAATGAAATCGGCACGTGACAAGTCCCGCGCCGATCGGAGCCTCGCCGTCCGCTCGCGAGCGGACGCTCGTCCCACCGTGCCGGTGCGAGCCTCCGCCGCGCGCGGCTCCGAATCCGCTCGCCTTCCCGCCTGTGCCCACAGCATCCTCTTCTCCTGTTCTCGGCTTTCCGGCTCCTGGCGTCAGCTTCCCTGGACGCTTCCGTCGCTGCCGCGTGTTCGTCCCATCTGGGAGATTCAAGTCATGAGTTGGAAGCAGCGGCTGGAGAAGGTCTCGGAGGGGCATTACGTCCTGTCGAAGACCCGGAGCATGAAGGTCGATGCGGACCTGTTCCTGTCCGACAAGTTGCTGTGGGGGGAGGGCCCCGAGCAACCCGGCCTGGAGGACTCGGTCTTTGACCAGGTGGTGAATGCCGCGTCCTTCCCGGGGGTCACCCGCGTGGCCGTCACCCCCGACTGTCACCTGGGCTACGGGGTCCCCATCGGCACGGTGGTGGAGACGGACGGCATCCTGCTGCCCACCGCCGCCGGCTACGACATCGGCTGCGGCATGGTGCAGCTCCAGACGACGCTCATGGCCGAGGACATCGCCGAGCCCGCGAAGCGCCGCCGCTGGATTGACGAGGTGACGAAGCGCATCGCCGTGGGCGTGGGCGCCAGCCGCGTGCAGAAGCAGCGG
Organism: Pseudomonadota bacterium; assembly: GCA_023426545.1. Taxonomy (GTDB): domain Bacteria; phylum Myxococcota; class Myxococcia; order Myxococcales; family Myxococcaceae; genus Myxococcus. Next base: position 1,532 of record JAFAAN010000089.1, on the reverse strand, counting down.
CGTGTCACCGACCGCACCTTCGGGGACGTGGTGCGCCACGGCGCCAAGGCCCTGGGCCGGGGCTCCTCCGTCACGGAGCGTGACTACATCCCCGTCGAGGACGACCGGGTGGACATTCCCGAGCGCGCCTTCGACAAGCGCCAGCAGTTGGGCAGCCTGGGCGGCGGCAACCACTTCACCGAGATGCAGGTGGACCAGGACGGCCGCGTGTGGGTGATGCTGCACACTGGCAGCCGCGGCTTCGGGTGGAACATCGCCAAGCACTTCTTCGTGGAGGGCGCCGCGCTGCTGGGCCTCAAGCGCCACAGCGAGGACCATGTCTGGCTGGACGCGGACAGCCCGCTGGGCCGCGACTACTGGAACCTCCACAACATGGCGGCCAACTTCGCGGTGGCCAACCGGCTCATCATCGGCGAGGCGGTGTGCGCCGCGCTCGAGGACGTCTTCGGCGGCACGGCCAGCGTCTATTACGAAATCTCCCACAACCTCATCCAGAAGGAGGCGGGGAAGTTCGTCGCGCGCAAGGGCGCCACGCGCGCGTTCCCCGGTGGACACCCCGCGCTCAAGGGCACGCCGTGGGAGAAGACGGGCCACCCCATCCTCATCCCCGGCTCCATGGAGACGGGCAGCGCCATCCTCTTCGCGGAGCCGGGCGCGGAGAAGTCCATCTACTCGGTGAACCATGGCTCCGGCCGGCGCATGTCGCGCGGGGAGGCACGGCGCGTGCTGGAGCAGGACGCCACCGACAAGCGCATGGCCGCGGCCGGCATCCTCCTCAACACCCGGCAGACGCCGCTGGATGAATCCGGGCCTTGCTACAAGAACCTGGACGACGTCCTGGAGACGGTGGAGATGGCCGGGCTCGCCCGGGTGGCCCACCGCCTGAAGCCGGTGGCCTGCATCAAGGGCGCGGACTGAGCGGCGGCGGCCCGGCCGGGGCCGCCTGCCTGCTCCCGGCGGGGCGGCCGGGCCCCGGGTCATTTCCAGCGCCGCGCGTGGGGCTCGTGACACCGCTGGGGGGGCGCTACAGTGGGCGCCCCTGGAGTCCCTAGAGAATGACTTCGTCGTCCCCTGCCGTCCGCATGCCCCCGGCTGTTTCCCGTGAAGCGGAGCTGGCTCGCGCCGAGAGCGAGCTGTCCACGCTGGAGGCCCGGCTCCATGAACAACTGGCCCACGCCGACGCGGAGGCCTCCGCGCTCGCCGCCCGGCTGGAGCAGACCCGTCAGGCGTTGGCGAGGGCGCACCAGGCGCCCGGCGCGGACCCCATGCTGGGGGAGCAGGCGGCCCGGCTGCAGCTCGCCGCGGTGCCCGCGCTGGAGGTGGAGGCGCCTCGCGTGAGGGCCCTGGAGGCCCGTCAAGCGGCGCTCCTGGCGCGGCGGCAGGCCGGCTCGGAGATGCAGTCGCTGCTGCGCGCCCATCAGGAGCAGACGGCGCGGGTGGCGCGCGCCCTGGCCGAGGCGGAGTCCGCCCTCCAGCGGCAGGCCGAGGCGGCCAGGGCCCGGCAGGAGGCCGCCTCGCGGGCGCAGCAGGAG
>JAFAAN010000064.1 GCA_023426545.1 Pseudomonadota bacterium | reverse complement strand
CCCACGGGGCATTCAGTGAGCCCGCGTGACGAGCTCCGCGCGGCCCAGGGGGCTGTGGCCCTTCGCCAGGAGCCGCCGCGCCGCCAGCACCGACACGCAGTCATCCGTGCTGTGGATGTCTCCGTAGAAGGTGAGCAGCGTGGCCGGGTCCACCACGCGAATCCCGCCGGCGTCCACGGACGGCACGCGCCGGACGAAGACATCCAGCAGGATTTTGCCGCCCGTGTCGTGCCGGGCGTAGCGGTAGAAGTGCGTGGAGGTGGCGTCGAAGCGCGTCCAGATGCGGTGGTAGCCGCGCCCGGTGAGCACGGCGATCAGCTCCGGGAAGCGCGACGGCTCCACGAAGAGGTCCACGTCCTTGTGGTCGTGGAAGCGCTTCAGCTCCTCGTGCGGCGGGGCCATGAAGTGCCAGGCCCAGCCGCCCGACACCGTCACCCAGGGCGCCAGGGCGCGCACCTCCGCCTCGCAGGCGCGCAGGCGCTCCGGGTTCCAGCGCTCGTGCGCCCGCTTCGGATTGCGTGGGTCTCCCATGGCCGTGTCCTTGTGTGAGGGCCCGGCGTGGACGGGGGCCTGGGGCGTGGGCTGACAGCCGGCCGCTGGCTCCCCGTGTTCCGAACGGGCAGGGGCTGATAGACAGGTGTTTCATGGGGCACCCCTCCACCGAGAACCTCACGCCCTTCACCTTCGAGCCGCTGTTCCTCACCGACGAGGCGCTGCGGCCCCTGTTCGTCCCCGTGCTGAAGGCCACGTTCGACCTGCGGCCCCGGGGCGCGCCGGTGCTGGCCGCGGAGCAGGCGCCGCTGCTGCCCGGGGGGGAGCGCTGGGAGGGCGGGGAGACGGCCAGCCTCCGCCTGGAGCCCGAGGGAGCCTTCTTCAAGGCCGCCACGGACGTGGTGCTGGTGGGGCATGCCCATGCGCCCGCGGCGGGGACTCGCGAGCTCCTCGCAGAGCTACATGTCGGGCCGGTGCACAAGCAGGTCCGCGTGCTGGGGGACCGCACGTGGTTCAAGAGCATGGGCGGCATCGGGGTGACGCAGCCCCTGCCCTTCGAGCGCATCCCGCTGCGCTATGAGCGCGCCTTTGGCGGGGAGGACGGCGACACCTTCGAGCCGCGCAACCCGCTGGGCACCGGCTACCGTGAGAAGGGCAGCCGGTTCGAGGAGGGCCTGCGGCTGCCAAACCTGGAGTCCTCCACCGAGCCGCTGAAGTCCTGGGGCCAGCGTCCACCGCCCATGGGCTTCGGGTTCATCGAACCCCACTGGCAGCCCCGGGCCGCCTACGCGGGCACCTACGATGACGCATGGAAGAAGTCGCGCAGCCCGCTGCTGCCAAAGGACTTCGACCGGCGCTTCCTCAACGGCGCGCCGCGGGACCAGCTCGTCCCGGGATACCTGCGAGGGGGAGAGCCGGTGCTCCTGAAGCACGTCGCGCCGGGTGCGCCGCTGACGTTCAGGGTGCCCGCGCTGCCGTCTCCCGAGGTCCTCGCGCCCAGGGCCCGGGGCCTGGATGACCTGGAGGGGGCGCTGCGGCTGGACACCGTGGTCCTGGACACGGACGCGATGAAGCTGTTCCTCGTGTGGCGCGGCACCTTCGCGTTGCAGCGCGAGCCCACGGAGCTGCGCTCCATCCAGGTGACGTGCGAGGGCGCGGAGACGCTGGAACCGGGGCAACCCGTCGGAACGGACTGACGGGGCTATCGGGTCGGCGCCGTGTCGACGGCCCAGTCGCCCGAGTACGTCGCGGTCATCGGGACGCGGGCCAGGGGCGGGCAGTAGCGAAAGCCGGTGTCCTCGGGGGCGATGTTGGCGCGCTCGGCGAGGCGCAGGAGGGCCAGTCCTTCGAGCCAGACGAACCGGTGCGGCGCGAAGGACGTCACAGGTGTGGCCAGCGAGCGGGCGCGCTTCTCCGTGACGATGCCGTGGTCCAGGCAGGCGGCGGCGAAGTCCTCGGCGAAGGCGGCGGCGTCCCTGGACACCAGGGCCCGGGCCATGGCCACCCGGCTGACGTAGGACTCCTGGCCCACCTTCTCCAGCGGGACGAGGATGGACTCCAGCGGAGCGGACGGCGTGCGGGTGAGGTGCTGGAGGGCGGCGGCCCAGAGGAACTCATCCTCGTACTCGGCGCCCTGCTGCCACTGGGTGGCGGAGCTCGCGGCCACGGCCTCCGCGAGGGAGAAGTGGCCCGCCGCGAGCGCGCCCAGCATGGGCGTGTTGCGCCGTGCGGGCGGTGGCGGGAGGCCCCGGTCCGCGAGGAGGCGCTGCACCCGGCGGCCGTTCTCCGCCATCCGGCAGAGGTTGAGGAAGAACCCCTGGGGATTACCATCCACCAGCAGCGTGGCCACGGCGATGAGGTGCAGGTCGAGCGTGATGGCGTCCAACCCCGCGAGAATGCTGGAGCGGTCCGCGCCTGGGTCGAACCGGCTCAGCCTTTCTCCCAGGGAGTCAGCGGCATCTACACGGAGGGAGATGAGACGGGCCATGATGGGAGGTGCGGGTGAGCGTAGCCTGGAACGGGGCGTTCGGGCACCATACAACGTGAGAGGTGGGTGCGCGCATGAGCAACCTGAGTGCGAGCGAGATGAACACGGAGCTGGCGCAGCGGCTCCTGGCCATCTTCGAGCGGAGCCGGGACCGGAAGTACGCCGCGGCCAAGGCGGCGAAGAAGAAGAAGCCGAAGCCCGCGGCCAGCGCCGCGGACGACACCGACCACGTGGACGACAGCGCGGTGCCCCGGGGAGTGCTCGGCAAGGACAGCGACTACGCGCAGAACGGCTCTGACTACATCGCGTCCCTGGATGGCCGCGACGTGTACCGCGTCTTCGACCACTCCTACCTGGATGAAATCCGGGACCTGGTGAAGCAGGCCGCTGAGTTTCCCGGGGGACCACCGGAGAACTTCAACCCGAGGGCCAAGGACAAGGACAAGAAGCCCGCGCTCCAGAAGTACCCGTACGCGTGGGAGGCACACCACATCCTCCCGGGCTCGGCGTTCTACTACGAATTGGAGGACGGCCCGGTCTTCACATACCGGCAGCTCCGCCTCATCCTCCAGTCCGACTACAACCTGAACCACGGCCACAACATCATCATGCTGCCGGATCAGGCCTGGGCCGTGCCCGTCCACGCGCTGCTGCAGCATCCAGGCGACCATCCCATCTATACGCAGCGGGTGATGCGTCAAATGAGGACCATCGCCAAGAAGCTCCAAAAAGATATTGATCAACAGAAGGACCACAAGGCGCTGACGACAGAGGTCTTCACTCAGCTAAAGAATCTGGAAGACGACTACTGGGATTTCCTCGTCAGCCTAAGTAGGGCCGTTGTCGCTTCTATTACAGCTGGAAAAGAATACAAACACCCGCTAGTCAGATACGCTCCGAAAGACAAAAAAGCAAAGAGCCGCTACGAATGGGGCTCCCTTTACTAGGAAGAAGACGGAATGAAATATCTCGTTCTCAAAGTCATGGCAGAAGAGGCAGGTTTCATTGAGTCATATCCACGCGGCAGTCCAGCAGAATGGAAATTCGATGAAGGCATCAGTCTTGCCAAAGAGTTCCCCATGGGGGGGGAGGTCTCGTTCTCCAAAAACTACCCTGACGACCGGAACCTCTACGACTTCCAACCCAACTTGATGAGCGACCTTCTCGTCTCTGGACGGGCGCGCAAACTCATTGAGTCGCTTGGGGTCTCCAATGCGGAATGGCTTCCCGTCACCGTCAAGGATCACAAGGGAAATATCGTCGGTCCTGACTACGCCTTCCTCAATCTCCAGGGTGCAGAAGACGCCATTGACATGGAGCGTTCCGTTTACCGGATGGATTCCCTGGAAAAGGATCAGATTGGCCGAGTCAAGAAACTCGCGCTCAAATATGACTCCATCCATGAGCAAGCCAAGATGTTCCGTTGCACGAAGGAGCGCCGTCTCATCCTCATTCGCGAAGACGTCCACGCTGCCTTCGAGCAAGCGGGCCTGACCGGCTTCAAGGTCTATGAAGCAGAAGGATGGAACGGACTGGAGCTATAGCCATCATGTTCGAAGCCAATTGCATGGAAGAGCAGCCCGCCGACATCGTTGCTCGAGTCGTGAAAGAACAGTCTCCATGCTTCGTCACCGCACGCGAGGGCGTCCGCGGAGTGCTGGTGCCCCTGGACGAGGTCTACACAGAGGTGATGGAGGCGCATCCACGCGTCATCAGCGCCCTGATGAAGGATCTGGTCCGTCCCGGTAAGGACATGGCCATGTACTGCGTCCAGGTCAGCCTGTCTGATGAAAGGGACGCCATCCGCTTCCTGGACGAGGAAGGAGAGCCGGTGCTCGCCCTGGTCGGTGCCACGCGCTTCCTGCGCTGGCTTGAGGAGGACGGCGAGGTCGACGAGGAATCATGAAGCACCGTCACCAGCGGCGGGTCGGGCACCTCATTCAGGATGGGGTTCGTCCATGAAGTACTTCGTCTTCAAGGTCATGGCGGAAGAAGCTGGATTCATTGATGCCTATCCGCATGGGAGCCCAGCAGACTGGAAGTTCGAAAAAGGCATCAGTCTCGCCAAGGATTATCCAAAGGGTGGCGAGGTTGCCTTTTCCGACAACTACCCTGACGACCGGAACCTCTATGACTTCCAGCCGAACTTGATGAGTGACCTGCTCATCTCGGGACGTGCGCGTCAGTTCATCGAATCGCTCGGCATCACCAATGTCGAATGGCTTCCGGTCGTGGTCAAGGACCACGAAGGTGCAGTGGTCGGTCCCGACTACGCCTTCCTCAACCTCCTCGGTGCCGAAGACGCCATCGATATGGCTCGCTCGGTCTTATCGAGCAACTGGTCCTCAGTCCCGACAATATCAGCCCCCATGCCAAGCTGTTCCGATGCAAGACGTATCGTCGGCTCATCCTCGTTCGCGAAGACACCCTCGCGGCATTCCAACGCGCGGGACTGACGGGTTTCAGAACCTACGACGCCGAGGGATGGGACGGAGTGGAACTCTGAGAGCCTTTCGGGCCCAAGGAGACCGATACCCCATGAACTACTTCGTGTTCAAGGTCAGGGCAGAAGAGGCAGGTTTCATTGATGCCTACCCTCGTGGAAGTCCCACCGAATGGAAGTTCGACAAAGGCATCAGCCTCATCAAACAGTTCCCTGTGGGTGGTGAGGTCTCTTTCTCCGGGAACTACCCAGACGACCGGACTGTCTACGATTTTCAACCGAACCTGATGAGTGGCCTGCTTGTCTCGGGCCGCGCGCGCAAGCTCATCGAATCCCTGGAGGTCACCAACGCGGAATGGCTTCCCGTCGTGGTCAAGGACCATCAAGGCGCCGTTGTGGGTCCCGATTACGCCTTCCTCAACCTCCAGGGTGCCGAAGACGCCATCGATATGGAGCAGTCGATCTACAGGATGAACGCCATCGCCAAGGACCAGATTGGCCGCGTGAAGAAGCTGGCCCTGAAGTACGACGCCATCTCCCCGCAGGCGAAGCTGTTCCGCTGCACCATGGAGCGCCGCCTCATCCTCATCCGCGAGGACGTGCACGCCGCCTTCGTCCAGGCGGGCCTCACCGGCTTCAAGGTCTACGCAGCCGAGGGTTGGAACGGCCTGGAACTGTGAGGTGAATCACGGCGCGCTCCCCTGCTTCCGCGGAGGAGAGCACCAGCACCGACGACCTGGGCGCGTAACCTCGCGCCAGCCCCCGGAAGGCCATCGCCGTGGCCACCGCGCCCGAGGCCACGCCCGTGTGTCCGAAGCTCTTGGCCGGCATCCACACCGCGCCTTGCTCGAAGCGGGCGTCTGTCTCCCTGAGCCGGACCTGGAGCATCCCCCACTCGAAGGCGCGCGCGTATTGCCCGTCGTGGTCCGACACCATCAACGGCGCGGACGCGTCCTGTCCCAAGGGCCCCAACGCCGCGAGGACCTGCCGCGCCAGTTCCTGCCCGTCCGGTGGCTGCTCCCCATCCAGCGGCGCTGCGTCGCGTCCCTGCGCCACCCGCACCACGGCCATGGAGGACTCCGCGGTTTCCTCGCGCGTGAGCAGCAAGGCCACCGCGGCCTCTCCCGCCATCAACCCCGTGGGCCGGCCCGGTGTCTTCAGGCGCTGCTGCTGGTGCAGCAACGTCAACGTCTCCGGGGAGATGAAGCTGTCCACCGCGCAGAGGAGCGCACGCTCCACCCTGGACGCCCGCAGGTCCTCGCCCGCCGCGGCCAGCGCCTGGGCGAAGGCCACGTTCCCCGTGGGGAACGCGCGCACCTGTCCCTTCCACGCAGGCCATCCCAGCGCCTGCCACGTCCCCTTCGCCAGCCGGTCCACCAACCGCGCGATGCGCTCGCGTGCGTCGTCCGGGTCTTCCTCGTAGGGGTCCTTCCCCGTCGTGAAGCCCCGCGCCTCCGGGTCGGGCAGCACCAGGTAGAGCCCCACGCCGGGCCCCAGCGCCGCGACGTCCACCCGCGTCCCCAGGTCCACCAGCGCTTCCGCCAGCAGCGCCACCAGCCGCCCCACGCCCGAGAACCCCAGCGTGGCTTCTCCCGCCGCGTGCACGGTGACGGGGCTCGGCGCCTCGTCGCCCTTCAGGAAGACCTCGAAGTCCGGCGCCGCCGAGGGCCAGGACATCCCCGCACGGAACGCCGCCGAGGCAGGCACCAGCCCCCCCAGCGACGACGCCATTCCCACCGCCTGGACCCATCCCAACATGCGCGACACAGCCTCCTACTCCGGAGGGACAGCCTTCCACTGCACGATACAACGAGCCATCAGCCTGCCTCGTGCCACGAGGCCAGGAGCGATACACTCCCAGGACGAGGAGCCACCCGCATGAGCGCGACCGTCGGCGTCAACAAACTGTCCGTCGTCCACAAGGACACCGGAGGCACCACCATCGCCTTCCCGGACGTCTGCAAGACGCCCAGCCCCGCCGGTCCCGTGCCCATTCCCTACCCCAACGTCGCCATGTCCTCGGACACGGCGAAGGGCACGACGAAGGTCTCGGTGGACGGCAAGCCGGTGTGCGTCGAGGACTCGAACTTCAGCACCAGCACCGGTGACGAGGCGGGCACCGCGGGCGGCGGCGTCATCTCCGGCAAGACGAAGGGCAAGGCCGAGTTCGTCAACTACTCCTTCGACGTGAAGTTCGAGGGCAAGAGCGTGGCCCGGACCTTCGACCTCATGCTCCACAACGACAAGAACACCCCGCCCGCGCCGCTGCTCCAGGGGCCCGTCATCGCGCTCGGCAAGAGCGACACGAAGGCCAGGTGCCTCGTCTGTGAAAAGGAGCTGTGACGCCCTTGCCGCCACGCCGCCCCACCGTCCGCTGGGAGCTCCTGGAGCGCCACCTCGAAGAAGCCGAGTTCCTGTGGACCCAGTGGGAGCACGGCCTCTGGAGCCCGGAGCGCCCCCTGTCCTCGCTGGCCGAGGGCGATGAAGGGCGCCTGCGAGCCCACCTGGACGCGCTGGTGCTCGGGGGCAGCGCCGTCGCCTCCCGCTTGCTGCTGCCCGCGCTGGCCTCCGAGGAACCTTCGCGTGTGGCCGCCGCGGCCTGGGCGCTGCTCTCCGCCGAGGACGCCGACTGGCACGAGCCCGTGCTTCATCACCTGGAGCAGGGTCCCGAAGCGACCCGTCCAGGCCTCCTCCGCGCGTTGGAGCTGCTCGACCGGCCGGACCTCCACGCTCTGCTCTTGAAGAAGCTGCCGACGCTCCCACCCGCCCTCCAGGCGGGAGTGCTTCGGGCCGCACGAATCCAGCACCTCGACACGAGCGCAGCGCTCGGCAAGCTCGACTGGGAGTCCGACCCGGTCCTGCACGCCGAGGCGCTTCGTGCCCTCCCCTTCGTTCCCGGGACGCAGGCAGGGGATGCCCGGCTCTCACGCGCCCTGAGCCACGCCCATCCCACCGTCAGCACCGCCGCCCTGGAAACCGGCTTGCTGCTGGGCTCGCGCGCGGCCTGGGAGCGCGCCCGAGGCACCGCGTCGCGCGCCGCGCTCCTGGCGCTCGCCGTGGTGGGTGAGTCGAAGGACCTCGCGGACCTCGTCGCGCGGCTGAAGCGCGGCTCCCCAGCGGCGGAGGTCATCTGGGCCGTGGGCTTCAGTGGCAGGCGCCTGGCGGCCGAGGCGTTGCTGCCGCTGCTGCGCGAGGAGGCGCAGGGCCCGCTGGCCGCGGCCTCCTTCGCCGCCATCACCGGACTCCCCATGGCGCCTCCTTTCCTCGTGGAAGCCCCCGCCGACGAGGAGGATGAGGGCTCCGAGGAGGAGGCCGAGGACCTCCAGGCCTGGCTCCCCGCGCCCCGGGGGCTCCCCGGCGAGGTGGACGCCCAGGCCGTGGAGTCTTGGTGGGCCCGGCGGCGCGACGGCTTCACGGAAGGCACGCGCTACCTGCGTGGCACGCCTCTCACCGTGGAGGTGCTGGCCAGGGCCCTGGAGACCGAGCCTCTGCGGCGGCGTCCCTCGCTCGCATGGGAGGTGGCCTTGCGCAGTGGCGGCGCGCTCCTCGTGGAGTCACGTCAATGGACGCAGGTCCAGCGTGCGCAGGCCCGCCCCCTGCGAAACCAGCATCCGGAGTGGCTCACGCGCGCGGGAGCCCGGCTGCTGGGCCGCCAAGGTGACACTCCCACCGGATGACGGGTACAGGCTTGCCTCCTCGGTGGATAAGTTACCTCCATGGCAACCTGGAGCCCCACCGCCTTCGTCCGCGGACTCGCATCGCTGCGCGCCTTCGCCAACGCCGAGCCGGAGCTGTCCGCGAGCGCTCGTGCCGACTTTCCGGCAACGTGGGACGACGAGCGGTTTCCCTGGATGAACGCCGCCTTGATGGCGTGGACCCTCCACGGGCGGGAAGACGCCGAGGGCCACACCGCGGCGGACCGTCAGCGCCTGAAGGAAGGGCAACGCCTGTCGCGCGCCGAGCGCGGCCTGCTGTCGGCCCTGGCCGCGTCGTGGTGCTCGGTGTTCGAGGTGGAGGAGGTGCGGCTCGGCCAAGGGCTGCGCTTGAGGGACCTCGTGCTCGACGAGGTGCTGGAGGTGAAGGAGCGCAGCCTCACCACGCAGGTGACCCGCCATGACCTGATTGCAAGCTGGGTGATGCCCGCCGAGGACCACCTGGAGCTGGTGGGGGGCGTCGTCGCGATTCCCCGCCCCCTGCGGGAGCACGTCGTCGTCGCCGCGCGCCACGCGTTCGCCGCCCAGCAACCACCGGTCGAGGACGTGGCCGGCCGCCGCAGGCAGGCGCGGCGGCTGGCGCCCCTCCTCTTCACGCGCGTGCTGGAGCTGTTCACCACCGAACGCCCCCTGCTCAACCTCGAGGGCGAGCCGATGCGCCTGTGCACCGCGCGCTTCCGCATCCGCCATCCCGCGAAGGTGGAAGGTCTGCTGCGCCAGCACGATGGCTTCATCCGCGAGGAGAAAGGGCACTACACGTGGCAGGGCCTCCAGCGGGTGGCGCCCGCGAACAACCCGGCGGTGTGGGGCTCCCTCACGGTGAAGGGCAAGGCGCTGGTCCTCACCACCCACTCCGCGCAGCGCCTGGAGCAGGGCAAGGCCATGCTGGCGGAGCTGCTGGGCGCGGAGGCCGAGCACGAAGAGGACCTGCTGGGGCCGGCGCAGTCCGTCCGAGGAGCGCCCGCACCCCACCTGCCAGACGACGCGCCACCGGAGCTGGCAGACGCGTTCGCGTTGATGCTCGCGCAGCAGGCCCGGGAGGAGCTGTCCCGTGGAGTCCCCGCCTGGGGTGGGAGGAGTGCCAGCGACCTGATGCGCTCCACCGAGGGCCGCGCCCAGGTGCTCGAATGGCTGAAGGATTGGGAGTCGCAGGTGTCCCACCTCTCCGACGCCGCGGACCTGCTCTGGGATGACCTGTACGCGGAGTTGGGCCTGTCGCGGGACGAACGCATCCCGCTGACCCAGGTGTACACCGCGAAGGAGGCCCCGAGCCTCGAGCCCGTCCGCGCGGAGCTCACCACCGCCGAGTTCCCCGAGCTCCCCGAGGACACTCCCCTGGAGCCGTTCCCGCGCCGCCGGGCCTTCCAGGATGCCGCCCGGCGCAAGCCTCGGCGGAAGGCCTCGGCACCGGAGTTGGAACCCGGGAGCCTCTATGCCTTCAAGCTGGGCCCCATCGACGTCGGCGTGGACGGACGCACCCACGTCTACGTCGCGATGACGTCCGAGGGCGAGGCGCTGCCGCCCGTCTTCGGGCGCCGCGACGCAGAGGGACTGGAGTCCCTGGCGCGGGCTCACGCCGGACTCAAGCGTTACTGCGAGAGTCGGCTGGCGCGGGCGGGCGCCGCTCACGGCTTCGCGGCGCGGCCCATACCGGACACCATCAACCGGTTCCGGGCGGCGCTGGCCCTCCAGATGTACTGGGCCTCGGCGGAGCCAGGCTCGACAGTGATGCCCGAGGTGACGGAGGCGCTCCTCGACGCCACGGCGGCGCTCATCCGCGCGGAGCCCTGGGAGGCGTGGACGAACGAAGAGGTCTTCACCGTACACCTGGAGGGCGCCGTGCGAGGCACCCGGGAGCTGTCCGTCATGGGCAGCGGGGGCAGCGAGTTCGGCTTCGCCCTCTTCGACCGGGCCGGCTCCGTGGAGCGGGTGAGCATGTCCGGCCTGCCGGGCGGCAACGTCGACGTGCTCATCCCGGACTCGCTGGGCGTGACGCTGGAGGACGAGCCCGTCTGGGTGACCAAGGCGGTGAAGGACGTCACCGGACTGCCCTTCGTCCCCGATGTGATGCGCGTCCAGCGCAACACGCCGCGCATGGGAAACACCGAGGAGCTGGTGCTGGCCGCGGCGGTGGCCCGAGCGCTCGCCCTGGCGCGACCCGCGGAGCGTGAGGTGGACGTGACGCTGAAAATCGGAGACCTCCAGGTCCGGGCGCTGATGGAGGTCCCCCTCCCGTTGCTGACGGGGCGGTACGTCGGAGAGCTCGACCTGCTGTCGCTGGCCACCCAGCGGCCCCAGGCGAAGCGCGCGCCCAAACGCAAGCTCCCCAAGCGGAAGGTCTCCGAGACGTTGCTCGAGTTCGCCAAGCCCATCCTGGATGGCATCGAGGAGTCGGAGGACCCGGAGGCCGAGCTCTTCACCTCCCTGGCGCTGGCCTTGAGCGCGTGGAACGCCGTGGTGCAAGACACGTGGGAGCCGGAGAAGGGCTGGGTGGAGCGGGCGCGCGCAACGCTGAGGCGGATGCCCCGGGACGTCCGGGAGATACTGCTCCACGACTTCGAGCTGCTGGTGGAGCGAAAGCGCCGCCACTTCGCGAACGACCCCCGGCTGCTGGATGCGTTGGACATCGTCCGTCGGCCCGAAGACCTCGGCGTCCGCCTGATCGGCGTGGTGACGCCCGGCGCCTGGCCCGAGTTCGTGGGCGTGTAGGGCGCCGGAGGGTGGCAGTTGGACGACGAGGGTCCGCCCTTCAGTCCCGCCGCCCCAGCGTGCGGTCCAGGTTGTACGCGGAGCTGATGAGCGACAGGTGCGTCAGGGCTTGTGGGAAGTTTCCCAGCGCCTCGCCTGACATGCCCGTCTGCTCCGCATACAGGCCCACGTGGTTGGCGTAGCCCAGCATGCGCTCGAAGACGAGCCGCGCCTCCTCCAGCAGGTCGGGCCTGGCCACGCTCGCGCGCGTCATGGCCTCCACCAGCCAGAAGCTGCAGAGGTTGAAGGTGCCCTCGCTGCCGGAAATCCCATCCAGCGTCGCCTCCACGTCGTAGCGGAACACCAGCCCGTCCGACGCCAGCCCACCCTGGGACGGCGGCTTGCGCATGATGTCCAGCGTGCGGAGCATGCGCGGGTCCACCGGCGACAGGAAGAACACGAGCGGCATCAGCAGGTTCGCCGCGTCCAGCGCGTGACCGCCGTAGTACTGCACGAAGGCGCCGCGCTCCGGGTTCCAGCCCTTCTCCATGATGTCCTCGAAGATGGCGTCCCGCACCCTGTGCCAGCGCGCCCGGTCCGCCGGGAAGCTGCGCTTGTCCGCCAGCCGGATGGCCCGGTCCACCGCCACCCAGCACATCAGCTTCGAGTACACGAACTGCCGCCGCCCGCCGCGCACCTCCCAGATGCCCTCGTCCGGCAGCTCCCAGTTGTCACACACCCAGTCCACCAGCCGCCGCAGGTGACGCCAGAAGTCATACGAGATGGGCGCCGCGTACTTGTTGGACAGGTACACCGAGTCCATCAGCTCGCCGTAGATGTCGAGCTGGAGCTGGTCCGCCGCCGCGTTGCCGATGCGCACCGGACGCGCACCGCCGTAGCCCGACAGGTGCAGCAGCTCCTGCTCCTCGGGGACGTGCTTGCCGTCGATGCCGAACATCAAGGGCAGCGGCCCCTCGTCGTACTCCGCGCAGCGCGCCTCCACCCAGCGCATGAAGGACGCGGCCTCCTGCTTGAAGCCGATGCGGAGGAACGCGTACACCGTGAAGGCCGCGTCGCGCAGCCAGCAGAAGCGGTAGTCCCAGTTGCGCGTGCCTCCCGGCGACTCGGGCAGGCTGCACGTGGGCGCCGCGACGATGGCGCCCGTGGGCTCGAAGGTCATCAGCTTGAGCGCCAGCGCCGAGCGCTGCACCGTCTCGCGCCACCGCCCGGTGTACTGACATCCCGACAGCCAATGCCGCCAGTACTCCACCGTCTCCCGGAAGAGCTCCTCCGAGGACTCGTGGTTGTGCACCACCGCCTCGCAGGACGTGCGCGCGCCGGGGTGCAGGGAGAACACCGCGGACTGGTTCTCATGCAGGGTGAAGGCGGCGGTGACGCCCCGCTCCGCCTTCTTCAACGGCACCGACGAGGACAGCGTGAGCTGGAGCAGCCGCGAGGAGAACGTGGCCCCGCTGGGGATGAGCTTCGTCTCGTGCGTGTCCCGCGCGTAGTTGAAGGCCGGGTAGCACTCCATGCGGAAGCTCATCGCCCCGCGCACCACCCGCACGCGCCGGAGGATTTCCCGCTGGTGCTTCACCCCCTTCCTGCCCGCCATGGGCATGAAGTCCACCAGCTCGCCCACGCCGTCCGGTGTGTAGAAGCGCGTCACCAGCACGTTGGTGTCCGGCCAGTAGAACTGCCGCGTCATCACCCCGTTCGGCTCGGGGGCGATGCTCCAGTGCCCCCCGCGCTCCGCGTCCAGCAGCGCGGCGAAGACGCTGGGACTGTCGAAGTGCGGAAAACAGAACCAGTCGACGGTGCCCTCGTTGCCCACCAGGGCCACCGTCCGCAGGTCCCCGATGACGCCGTGGTCCTCGATGGCGACCGGCTTCCCCGCCCCGCCAAGGCCGCTGCTCCCCGTTGCCATGAGTCACTCCTCGCCGAAGCGGTCAGATGAAGCGGATGACATCCTTGATGCCGCCGGCCTTCTTGCCGGTGACGACGTCACGAAAATCCTCGGGCGAGTGCTCCGTGCAGAGGAGCCGCTCCAGCCCGCCGGGCCAGCGCGCCCGGAAGTGCCCCAGGTCCTCCAGCGCCATGTCGAAGTCGGCGGCCGCGGCGTTCACCGTGCCCACCAGGACCTGGTTGCCCAGCACCACCTGCTTGAGAACCGGCGCCACCTCGAAGGGCTCCTCCTTCGACGGCACGCCGGTGAGCACGCAAATGCCGTTGGCCCCCAGCGCCTTCAGGGTCTCCAGCGCCGCCTTCGCCACGCCGGCGGCCTCGTAGATGACGTCCGCCGTCCCGGCCCTCCGGACCAGTTCCTCCGGCCGCACCTCCTTCGAGGAGATGTAGGGCGCCCCCAGCGCCTCCACCGCCGCCGCCTTCGCGTTGGGCTTGGGGCTGCGCGAGTACACGGTGGTGGCATAGCCCCGGCGCAGCAGCGCCATGGCGCCCAGCTGTCCCACCGGCCCCGCGCCCAGCACCAGCGCGCGCCCCGGCCCCGCCTTCCACGGCAGCCGGTCCTGGAAGCGCTCCACCTGGCGGAGGGCCTTCTCCGCGATGGTGAGCGGCTCGGTGAGCACCGCCACGTCCTTCAGCGCGTCGGGGACGCGGTGCAGGTAGGCCACGTCCTCCACGAAGTGCTCGGCGGCGAAGCCGTGGGCGCCCTTGATGCCCCGCTCCGTGTAATCGCCGGTGATGCAGAAATCCGGGTAGCCCCCTCGGCACGCAGGGCACGTGTCATGAGGGCACGGCCGGCGCACGCGCGGCACCACCCAGTCTCCGCGCTTCAGGCCCCGGACGGCCTCGCCCACCTCCACCACCTCACCCAGGCACTCGTGGCCCATGATGAGGTGGTCCGAGCCCGGCGGCGGAGAGCCGTAGACGAACTCGACGATTTCCTTGTCCGTGCCACATACCCCGATTTCACGCGTCCGCACCTTCACCTGCGTGGGCGACTGGAGGCGGGGCTCGGGAGCGTCGGTGATGACACGCACCTCGCGCTTGTGAGGGAAGACGGCCACGGCCTTCATACAGCCCTCCTTGAAGCGGCACGCCCTGGCACGCGGCCCGGGCGCGGACCTGACACGGTGGTGCATGCAGGGAGCGGCCGCCCTCCGGACTCGCGGCCCGCCGCGTGACGGGCCCGTTGGTGAACAGCGGCCGCCGCCGCGTTGCCCAGGGGTCAACGCTGTGCATGCACGAAACCGCTGCCCACCCGGCCAGCCCGGGTCTAAGAGGAAGGGTGTGAGCGAGCCCCAGTCCTCCTACTTCAATGACGAGCCGCGCCGCAGCCGGAGCACGACCATCGCCGCGGTGGCCTGCGTGCTGCTCGCCCTCCCCTTCCTCGTCCTGGGCCCCTATCTGCTGGATGCGAAGGCCCGCATCGAGCTGCGCTGCCAGCCTGGCGGTGTCTGCCTGCTGTTCCACAGCAGCTGGCTATCCCGCCAGGAGGTGGCCAGCTTCGCGGTGAAGGATGTGCAAGGGGTGAAGGTGGAGCGGACCCGCAGCGCCCGCCGCAGCAGCGTGCCCATCTTCCGGCCCGCGCTGGTGACGGCGTACGGCGAGTACCCGCTCTTCTACCAGTGGGCCACCGAGGAGTCGGAGGCCACGCGGGTGGAGGCCCAGGTGAAGCAGTTCCTCGCGAACCCCGGCGACACGCCGCTGGAGGTCGTCCGGGATGACCGCGGCGCCTCGCTGCGCGTGGGGGGCGCCTTCACCGGCGTGGGCGTGCTGCTGCTCCTCTTCGCCGGCTGGCTGGCGCTCCGGACGCGGGCGCACCTGCGCGCCGAGCAGGCGGCCCGCGCCGCCTGAGCTGCCCTGCCGTCCCATGCAGGCCGCCAGGCGGCAAGCGCGGCGGCCGACACCGTCACTACGTTCTGGCTGGAGGGGGGCGCACACCGGGACGGTCAGGGCTCCGGCGCCGAGGCCCCTGATGGGGCATAAGGCAAGCGAGCGGGCTGGGGAGCCTCATGGGCGTCCCGCGCGCTCCCCTTCCCACCTCTCCCGACGTGCCTAGATTGTGGGCGATGCTGCGCGCCCTTCTCGGTCGATGGAGGAGCTCCCTGCGCCTGCTCCAGCCGGCGCATGTCGGCGCGGAGCGCGCCAAAATCAGCGTCGCGCAGCTCGACCACCAGTACGCCAACAAGGTGGTCGCCTTGCAGAACGTGGACCTCAACGTCCGCTCCGGCGAGTTCGTGTGCCTGCTGGGCCCGTCTGGCTGCGGCAAGTCCACGCTGTTGTACGCGCTGGCCGGGCACGTGGTGCCCACGGGGGGCTCGGTGTCCATCGACCGCAAGCCCATTCAGGGTCCGGGGCCGGACCGGCTGCTGATGTTCCAGGAAGCCGCCCTGTTCCCGTGGCTCACGGTGCGCGGCAACATCACCTTCGCCCTGGCCGCCCGCGGCGTGCGGCGCGCCGAGCGCCGCGAGCGCGCGGACACGTATATCCGCCGCGTCCAGCTCGCGGGCTTCGAGGACGCGCTGCCACACCAGCTCTCCGGCGGCATGAAGATGCGGGCCTCGCTCGCCCGCGCCCTGGCCGTGGACCCGGCCGTGCTGCTCATGGACGAGCCCTTCGGCTCGCTGGACGCGCAGACGCGCATCCACATGCAGGAGCTGCTGCAATCCATCTGGATGCGCACCGGGAAGACGGTGGTGTTCGTCACCCACGACGTCCACGAGGCGCTGATGCTGGGCACCCGGGTGGTGCTGATGGCCCCCCGGCCGGGCCGCGTGGTGCGGGACCTGGAGGTCCACCTGCCCATGCCGCGCCAGCCCGAGGACGCGGGGCTCAATGAGATGGTGCGGCACGTGAGGGGGTTGCTGCGCGAGGTGGAGGGGCGCCCGCACACGCCCACGCTCCAGCAGGCGCCCGCGCGAGCCCCCGCGCCAATCACGCTCCAGCCGAGGGCGCTGCCCGGCCCATAGAGGCAATCCAAGTCATGAAACACCACGCACAGAAGCTGCTCCTGGTGGCGTTGCTGCTGGGGCTCTGGGAGCTGGTGGCCCGCCTGGGCATCTGGTCTCCACACCTGCTGCCGGGGCCCATGACGGTGGCCCGGAGCCTGGCCGCCATGCTCGCCGATGGCCGGTTGGTGGGGGCCGCGGGGCGCTCCCTGGGCCGGCTGGCGCGCGCCTACTTGATATCGGTGGCCCTGGGGGTACCGCTGGGACTGCTCATCTCCCGCATCCCCTTCTTCCGCAACGCCGTGAAGCCCGTGGTGATGGGACTGCAGGCGCTGCCCTCCATCTGCTGGCTGCCGCTGGCGCTCCTGTGGTTCGGCCTGACGGACGGCGCCATCCTCTTCGTCGTCGTCATGGGCAGCGTGCTGGCCATCGCCATCGCCACCGAGGACAGCGTCAACGGCGTGGACCCACAGCTCACGCAGGTGGCCAGCACCCTGGGCGTGCGCGGCCTGCGCTTCCATTTCGGCGTGCTGCTGCCCGCCGCCCTGCCCGGCATCGTCACCGGCCTCAAGTTGGGGTGGAGCTTCGCCTGGCGCGCGCTGCTGGCCGGCGAGCTGCTCTTCGTCTCGGGCGGCCTGGGCCAGCTGCTCACCGTGGGCCGCGAGCTGATGGACGTGCCCCAGGTCATGGCCGTCATGGTGGCCATCGTCGTCATCGGCACCGCTGTGGACCGTGTCCTCTTCCAGACGGTGGAGGTGCGGCTGCGGCGGCGCTGGGGGCTGACCGTCACCGCGTGAGACACGCCGCCGTGCGGCGGCTGACGCTTGGCTCCGGGCGGCGTTGAAATTCCGCCGCCGTGTCACACCCTTGAGCCGCCATGCGTGCCTTCCGCTCCCTGTTGCTCCTGGTCGCCGCCGGACTGACGGTGCTCGGCGCCGGCTGCAAGCGCGAGCCCGCCGCGCGCGGCCCCGACGCGCCGCTGCGGCTGGGCTTCTTCCCCAACATCACCCACGCCCAGGCGCTGGTAGGCAACGCGGAGGGCACCTTCGCCTCGCAGCCGGGCGTGGGGCGGCTGGAGGTCATGCAGTTCAACGCGGGCCCCGCCGCCATGGAGGCGCTGGTGGCCGGCTCGCTGGACGTGTCCTATGTGGGCAGCGGCCCGGCCATCAACACGTTCCTCAAGGCCGGACGGGAGCTGCGCGTCATCGCCGGCGCGGTGAACGACGGCGCGGTGCTGGTGGTGCGCACCGTGAAGACGCCCGCGGAGCTGAAGGGCAAGAAGCTGGCGTCGCCGCAGCTCGGCAACACGCAGGACATCGCCCTGCGCTACTGGCTCAAGCAGCAGGGGCTGACGACCCACCTGGACGGCACGGGCGACGTGCGAATCTTTCCGCTGAGCAACCCGGACATCCTCGGCCAGTTCCTGCGCGGCGGCATTGAGGGCGCGTGGGTGCCGGAGCCCTGGGGCGCGCGCCTGGTGGCCGAGGGCCACGGCCGCATCCTCGTCGATGAGCGGGACTTGTGGCCCGGCGGGCGCTTCCCCACCACGGTGCTGGTGACGACGCGCAAGGTGCTGGAGACGCAGCGTCCCCGCGTGGTCGCCCTGCTGCGCGCGCACGTGACGCTCACCCGGCGCTGGCAAGCAGACCCCGCCGGCTTCACCCACGCCGCCAACGCCGCGTACGGCCGCCTCACGAGCAAGCCTTTGCCGCCCGGCATCCTTCAGCAGGCCTTCTCGCGGCTGGAGCCCAGCCTGGACCCGCTGCCCCAGGCGCTCGCCACCGCGGCCGAGCACGCGAAGGCGCTGGGCTTCATCACCGACGCGAACATCGACGGGCTGGTGGACCTCAGCCTCCTGGACGAGGCACGAGCAGCCAATGCGAGGTGACCCATGATGCGGCACACCGGAGATGACGGTGGCCCCGCCACCGGGAGAGGATGCGCGCCCATGAGGACCGAGCGCGTGGAGGAGACGCTGGAGCGCATCCGCAGGGAGGCCGAGCTCGCCCCTGGCGGCGTGCTGGCATTCGACGGGGACGGCACGCTGTGGAGCGGGGACGTGGGGGACGACCTCTTCCTCGCCCTGCTGGAGCACGGGGGTATCCGCCCCGAGGCGCAGGAGGCCCTGGAGCGGCTGGCCGCCTCGCATGGCTTCGCGCCGGGCGTGCCCCCACGCGAGCTGGCGCACCAGCTCTTCGCCGCGTTCGAGGCAGGGCGGATACCGGAGAAGGACATCTACGCGATGGTGGCCTGGCTCTTCGCTGGCTGGCGCGTGGACGCGGTGCGCGAGTTCGCCAGCGATGTGGTGGTCCGGCGCGAGCTGCGGCGGCGCATCCACCCGGAGACCCGGCGCGTGGTGGAGTGGGCCCAGGGCCAGGGCATCGGCTGCTACGTCGTGAGCGCCTCGCCGCTCGCCGTCGTCGAGGCGGCGGTGCGCGAGCTGGGGATGGACGCCGCGAACGTGCTCGCCTGCACGCCGCGCACGGAGGCCGGCACGGTGCTGCCTGGCATCATCGAGCCCCTCCCCTACGCCGCCGGGAAGGTGCGCTGCCTGCGCGAGCGCACCTCCCAGCCGCTCTACGCCGCGTTCGGCGACAACGTGTTCGACCTGGAGCTGCTGGCGGCCTCCCGGGTGCCGGTGGCCATCCGCCCCAAGCCGCGCCTGCGGGCGAGGGCAGCGGAACTGCCCTCGCTCGTCCAGCTCCACCCGGAGGACTGAGCGTCCTTCCGGGCGTCAGTCCTTCGGCTTCACCTCGCCGGCCAGCGCCAGCGCGACGTTCTCCGTCGTGTTCTCCACCTGGTAGACGGCCACGACGCGCTGGCCCTTCTCCGGCTGCTTGCGGATGCGCAGCGCGCTGAGGTCCAGGGGCACCACGGCGCCCGGCTCGGTCTCCAGGTAGAGCATCTGTCCGTTGATTTTCAGCACCTTGCCGGACAGGCGCTTCATCTCGTCCTGGTCCGGCGTCACCTCGCGGATGGGCACGCCCACACCCGCGGCCTGGGGGCCGACCTGGAGGGTGCGCTGGCTGCCGCTGCCGGAGCGGCTGATGGACATCGACGCGCCGAAGTTGGTGAAGTTCCGGTTGATGCCCTCCCCCAGGGAGATGTTCAGCGGGTCGATGGATTCTTTCGAGGGGTCGACAGGCTCGTGAGCCAGGACGGCCATGGGCGCCATCCACACCACCGCCGCCGCCGCTCGCCAGCTCCCCGTGTTCAGTCGCTTCATGAGTCCTCCTCCAGAAGGGGCCCTGGGCCCCGTTGCCGACAAGCTAGGCCCTGTCCCGAGGCCGTGGCCCTCTGGACGAGCCGTCCCGTCGCCCCGAGGGCCGTGACTCATGCGACGCGGCGGGCCCATGACTGGGATGCACTGGCGAGCCGAGGCGAAGTGTTGACTCCGGATGAACAGGCACCTTAAGGGCATGGGAAAGGGCTAGGGTGCGCCATCCCGCCCGGACCCTTTTCTCCGCCGCCCCCACGGTGGCACCACGCAGAGGCCGCACGTGAACGGTCGCAACGAAGAGCACCGCATCGCTCTCTTCATCGATTTCGAGAACCTCGTCACCAACACGGGCATCAGCTCCGCAAGCTTCGACTTGCAGCCCTCGCTCGACCGGCTGCTGGAGAAGGGCAAGGTCGTCTTCCGCCGCGCCTACTGCGACTGGTCCCGCTTCGCGGAGGCGAAGATTCGCCTGCACGAGTTCGGCGTGGAGCTCATCGACGTGCCCCCCTCCACCCGGGCGGGGAAGAACGGCGCGGACATGCGCCTCGTCATCGACGCGCTGGAGCTGTGCTACGCGCGCGAGAGCATCGACACCTTCGTCATCGGCTCCGGGGACAGCGACTTCTGCCCGCTGGCCTACAAGCTGCGTGAGAACGGGCGCACCGTCATCGGGCTCGCGGTGAAGGAGTCCACCTCTCCCCTCTTCGTGAAGGCGTGCGACGAGTTCATCTACCTGCGTCCCCGCCAGTCCCGCTCCGACAAGGGTGACAAGGAGAAGGGCCGCCAGAGCGTGGCCGCCGAGGAGGCGGCGCACGGCAAGCGCGGTGGCCGCCACGGCCGCGACGAGAAGGGCCGGAGCGACAAGGAGAAGGCGGCGCACGGCGGCGGCAAGGCCCAGTCGAAGACGGAGGTGCCGGACATCGCCCGCGAGGTGGTGCAGAGCATGCTGGCGCGCGCCACCGGGCCGGTGAACCCGTCCCTCATCAAGGAAGCCATCGTCCGCAAGGAGCCCGACTTCGACGAGCGCGAGCACGGCTTCTCCACCTTCGCCCGGCTGCTGGCCGCGCTGGAGCAGGAAGGGTTGCTGCGCCGCATCCAGCAGGGCCGCCAGTGGTACGTGGTGGCGACGGACTTCGACGTCGGCGGCGGAGACAGCAAGGGCAAGCGGCGCGGCCCCGCGCACGCCGAGGACGACGACGAGCTGGAGTCCTACCCGGACCCGGACGAGGACGAGAGCTGAGCGTCCCCGCCCTCGCGGGCCTCCGTGTTACGGCCGCGCCCCCGCCGGGGGCGTGGTCGCCTCGAACAGGTGCTCGAGGAACTCGGGCAGCAGGCTGGCGGAGATGACCCACAGCTTGCCCTCGCCCAGGTCGGCCAGCGACGCGCGCTCCACGTACTCCACGCAGGCCGCTTCCACGTAGTGGATGAAGACCTTGCGCTCGCGCGCGCGGTACCAGTCCGCCGCGTGGGCCAGCAGCGCCACCATGGCGTCCTGCGCCTCCTTGCGCGAGTCGTCCACCAGCGGCACCAGCCGCACGCCGTCCAGCACGTTGAAGAGGTTGAGCCCCGGCTGCGCCGTCTCCAGTACCGCCAGGACGACGGGCTTGCCCTCGTGCCGCGCCACCACCAGCTCGCGCTCGCGGCCCAGCCCGGCCTCGCCCCAGCGCTCCTTCGCGCGCTTCAGGTCGAAGCGGTCCGGCACCAGGTCCAGCGCCTCGCGGTAGGCCAGCGGACGCGTGCGCTCCACCTGCTCGAAGAAGGCCTGGCGCTCCGCCTCCGTGGGCACGCCCACCTCGATTCCCGCGGGGACTTCCCAGGCCCCGTCCACCTCCGCCTCCATCAACTGGAAGGGCACGAGGCACGTCTGACCCGTGTGCTCGTACCAGGTGGCGAAGTCGAACTTGGTGAAGCGAACCCAGCGGACGCTGGCCTCGCAGAAGGCGAAGAACCACTTCACCTCCGGGTCCACCTGCGTGGGCTCATAGCCGCGCAGGTAGATGTCGCGCAGCGCCTCGCGCGCCGACGTGCGGCTGCCCTTCACCGGCTGCCGCGCGAGCTGGTGCGCCATCCAGCTGCCTTCATACGGCTTCACCACCGACAGCGTGGCGCCCACGGCCTCGCCCTCCGGTTGCACCACCCGGTAGCCCAGACGCGTGCGGCCCTCCAGCCGCGCCAGCGTGGCGTCGAAGCGGGGGTGCGAGTCCTCGAAGTCCTCTGGTGACTTGCCCTGCAGCCGGAAGTAGCCCGAGCCGTCGAAGAGCTTCCAGGTGGCCTCGCCCCAGTCACCCTCCACCTGGGTGGCAGGGTGCATCTGCGCCTCCACCAGCGCGCGCCACGCCTGCGCGCCCGCCGCGTCCAGCGGACGCACGGACATGCCACACCGCCGCCCCGCCGCGGTGCTGGAGATGTTGCGCACCTCGGCGCGCAGCCGCACCGGCGCCATGCCCTCCGTCACCACCTCCAGCACCGGCTGGCGCAGGCCCGGGTAGAGCAGGTCCTCGCCGGGCTCCGTCAGGAAGGCGAGCCCCTCGTAGGACAGGTCCAACACCTGACGCCGCACGTGCACCTGCGGCCACAGCGGGTGGTCGAAGGACAGCGTGCAGGGGCGGCTCGGCGGCGCGCGCCGCAGCCAGCGGTGGCGGTAGCGCACCAGCTCCTGGGGCAGCGGCATCAGCAGCAGGCCGCCCTCCTCGCGCGCCTCGCGCACGTCCAGGTGCACCACGCTGCTGTAGCCGAAGGCCTCGAGGGTGAAGGGCCGCGTAGGCACCTCGCCCTCGAAGCGCCAGCCCATGACGCCCTCGCGCGCGTCGAAGTGCGCGGCCGTCACCGGGACCTTGCGGCCACCTTCCGCCCGGGCCATGCCGCGCGCCTGCCGGCCCACCAGGGCGTCACAGATTCGGCGCACGCGGTCTGCGTGCTGGATGCGCTCCTTCCACACCGGCCGCGTCTCCGGCGGCAGCAGCAGGCCGTTGTCCCGCAGGGCCTCCAGCACGGAGACGATGCGCCGGCCCGCGTCCAGCGGCGGCGCCAGGAAGCGCAGGCTCACCTCGGGCGCGCCGCGCACGTCCATGACCTCCGCGTCCAGCGCGGTGGCCCAGCGCTCGCCGTGGCCCAGCACCACCGATGCCGTCTGCCCCGGCTTCGGCGCCGTCTGCGTGCCCAGGTTCAGCGTCAGGTGCTCCAACGAGAGCTGCACCAGCCGGCACGGTGCCTGGAGGTTCCCGAACGACGCCACCGCCGTCAGCTCCGTCCCCATCCGGTAGCCGAGCATCGACGCCCGGCCGCTCAAACCTTCCAGCGTGTCCGCCTGCATGACAGCTCCGTTTTCTGAAGGGCACTGATTGTACGGCTTCGGAGGTGCAAGACCTTGGAATTCTCACACGCACCGTGGACACGGCCGAGCCGCGAGTAACTTGTTCTCCAGGACAAGCCAGCAGGTCTGACATTCCAAGTGTCGGGCGAAGGCTGTTTTCCACTCGGAGCGATGTCACCAAGACGCCTCCCACGTCACGAATCGGAGGGCATGTGCGCTTTGCTCCTATCGGGTCTCCCGACACCCCCGTGGCCCTGGAGGGTGACGGGGTGGGACCGTGTGGCATGGCGGACAGGAGGGCGGCCCGGGCGCTGGCTCGCTGGGGTGGAATGCCCAGCTCGGACGGGTTAGGGGGGAGGGGACAATGCCGCTCAACGTTCTCTGTCTTCGTTGCGGCATGTGCTGTGACGGGACGCTTTTTACCCATGTGTCACTCCAGCCCGAGGAGGCCGCCGAGCTCCAGCAGCGGGGACTGCCCATCGGCTCGCGAGCGGATGGCGGCCCAGCGCTGACGCAGCACTGCGCGGCCCTGGAGGAGCGCGCCTGCACCGTCTACACGGACCGGCCCGCGAGCTGCCGCCTCTACCAGTGCCAGCTCTTCTCCGCGGTGGCGGAGAAGGAGGTCTCCCTGGAGGAGGCGCTCGCGGTGGTGGACGAGGCCCACTCCCGCGTGGCCGCCGTGGCGCTGACGCTGGCACCCAGCCCCGCGGGCGCGCCGCGCGCCGTGTTGCAGAGAGCCCGCCGCGCGCGCCTGGCCGAGCACGGGGGGCCGCTGTCCGAGAAGGCCCAGGCCACCTACGAGCGCGCGGAGGGCTATCTGGACAGGCACTTCCGGGGACGCTTCAGACGGCGAGACTGAGCGCGGCGCCGCGGTGAATCCCGGGCGTCCGCCCACCCCCTGCGATTACGATGCAGGGGCGAGAAACCGGGCCGCGCCCGTCCGCGGCTCCGTGCCACTTCGAGGACTGCGATGAAGACGAAGGCGCCCGTGCTGGCCGTGATGACCTGTTCCTTGCTGATGGCGCCGGCGGCGCTCGCGGACATCGAAGGGCCCATCAAGTCCGGCGCCGTGGACCTGAACGGCGACGGGACGCCCGAGCCCATCTCCCTCCAGTTCGACGAGGGCAAGAACGAGTTCGTGCTCAAGGCCGGCGGCGCCACCGCCAGGGGCCCGAGCGACGACAATGCGCCCGAGGGCGTGTTCATCGTGGACCTCGACAGCCGGGACAAGCGCAAGGAGCTCGTCGTTCACACCGGGCAGAGTGCCTATGACCAGCGCTCGTACATCTACGGCTTCGACGGCAAGTCGCTGAAGCTGATGGGCACCGTGCCCGCGCTCACCGAGGCCCGGGGCAACGGCATCATCCTGTCGGACTCGTGGCAGGGCTTCTGGAACCGGCGCGACAAGTACGTCGTGGACACGAAGGCGGGCAAGGTGACCGAGGTGCCGCAGGACCTGTACGCCGTCGGCGTCCAGGCCCAGGTGAAGCAGTCCTTCCCGCTGGCCCGCAGCCGCACGGACAAGAGCGTCATCGCCACCCTGGCCCAGGGCTCGACGATTCAGGTCCTCGCCGCCGCGCCGCTGGCCCGCAAAGGGGAGGGCTACCTCTACCTGGTGAAGTCCTCCACGGGGCTGCTCGGGTGGGCCACGGCGAAGGACTTGATGGAGAAGACCGACGGCCTGCCCCTCGCGGGTTGAGCGGCGCATCAAGGGCGACCGCTACCGCTGGACGGCGAGGATGCGCCACGCCTTTACATCCACCGCGTAGGTGGCTGCCTCGGTGGCGGTGGCCCCTTCACTGCGGCATGCGCCTTCCTTGACGAGGAACCTGACGAGCATCACCTCCTCGTTCAATGGGGCCGCCTCGACGTCATAGGCGTCTCGACGATGGAGGCACACGTCATCCGGCGTCGCATCCCTGGGAGGCTTGCTGTCCCGCGGAAGCATGTCGTCCATGGCGAGCTCGATGGCGGCGGCCATGTTCGCTGGTAGTCGCACCTTTCCTTCCGCTGGGAGCCAGAGGGGGTAAGGCAGCTTCGCTGCTTCCTCCTTGGGCGCATGCTCAGGACGAAAGGGGCGCTGAAAAAGCGCGCAGCCGGAAAGCGCGACCGCTGCCAGCAACAGGGCAAGACGCTTCATGACCTTCTCCTATTCGCCCACGTCTTCCCCTTACGGAGATAGACCTCACCCGGCTGCTGTTCGTTCGCATGAGGAACGAGCTTCATGACGTGGCAGTCCGAGTCGAACTGGATGACAGCGGCGAAGGTGCCCAGGGATGGCTGTGTTCGTGGACGACTGGATGGCGGGCCAAGGGCCGCGAACCCAGACCTGACGTCCCTCAGGGTCGCTTTCGTAAAACCTAACCGGCCAGCGCCAGCTCGATGCGGCCGAGCTGCTCGTCGGTGGACGCCACCTTCACCGTCACCGGCATGCCCACGGTGAAGCTCCGCTCCCTGCCCACCAGGGACAGCTCGCGCCCATCCGGGCGGAAGGGGCCTCCGGACAGCGCATCCGTGGGCACCACGCCCTCCACCAGCATGCCGTCCAGCTGCACCACCAGGCCGAAGGGCCGCACCCGCGTGACACGCGCGGGGAACTGCTTGCCCACGTGGCCCGCCATCCAGCGCGCCTCCAGCTCCCGGTGTCTGTCATTCTCCGCCCGGTTCGCCTCGCGCGCCTTCGCGTTGATGTGCGCCGCGAGCGCCTCCACCTCCGGGTCCTCGTCCACGAAGTCCCGCCGGCCATGCAGGTACGCCTTCAGCGTCCGGTGCACCGCCAGGTCCGCGTACCGGCGAATCGGTGACGTGAAGTGCAGGTACAGCGGCGCCGCCAGCCCGAAGTGCGGCCCCGGCTTCACCGTGTAGCGCGAAGGGCCCAGTGAGCGCCGGAGCACCGAGCGCAGCGCCGGCTCCGCCACCGCGCCCGCAATCTGCCGGTCGAACGCCGCCAGCGCCAGCGGCGTCAGCTCGCGCCCGAAGCCCGCCGCGAAGCCCGACGTCTCCGCGAATGCATTCAGGTCCGCCACCCGCAGCGGGTCCGGCTGCTCGTGCACCCGGTACACCCCCGGCAGCCCGCGCGCCAGCAGCCACCCGGCGATGGACTCGTTCGCCGCCACCATGAAGCGCTCAATCATCGCGTGCGCGGAGGTCGGCTTGTCGCTCACCAGCCCGGACAGCTCGCCCGTCGCCTGGTCGAAGGTGAAGCGCGCCTCGTCCCGCGCGAACTCCATGCCGCCCCGCGCCGCCCGCGCCACCGCCAGCCGCGCCGCCGCCAGCCGGAACCACGGCATCACGTCCCGCACCGGCGCCATGGCCTCCGACACGTCCCCCCGGTCCAGGAAGGCCGCCACCTCGTCGTAGTCCAGCCGCGCCCACGAGCGGATGATGCTCTCGTACACGTCCGCCGCCGTCACCCGCCCCTGCGGGTCGATGCGCAGCTCCACCGTCAGGCACAGCCGCTCCTCGCCCTGCACCAGGCTGAGCCAGTGCGAGGACAGCTCCTCCGGCAGCATCGGCAGCACGCGCCCCGCCAGGTACACGCTGGTGGCCCGCTCGCGCGCCTCCGCGTCCAGCGCCGAGCCCTGCTTCACGTACTCACTCACGTCCGCGATGGACACCATGAGCCGCAGCGCCCCATCTGGTCCCGCCGGCAGCACGGAGATCGCGTCGTCGATGTCCCGCGTGGACGGCGCATCCACCGTCACCGTGGGCACGTCCCGCAAGTCTCGCCGCGCCCCCAGCACATGCGGCACCGCGCGCGCACCGCGCGCCTCGTCGAGGACCTCCGCGGAGAAGTCCTTGCGCAGCCCATGCCGCGCGATGACCCGCTCCAGCGAGCGGTCCGCTCCCGCCCCCACGCGGTAGAGCAACACCACCTTGCCGTCGTCGATGCGCGCCACCACCGCGTCGCCGGCCTGCACCGGCGTCCCCGCGGTGTCGAGCGCCCAGTCCGCGTTGGCCACCTCGCGGTCCACCCGGAGCAGCGGCGCGCCCTTGCGCAGCACCACCTCGCCATAGACCTGGGCGCGCGAGCGCTCCATCAGCGACAAGTTGCTGGCCGTCCAGCGCCCATCCGCGCCCGCCGTCACCGTCGCCGTGACGAGGTCTCCAGCGAAGTAGGGGTTGAGGTCGGGCGGCGGGACAAAGGCGGACAGCACCTCGGGCGATCCGGGCGTCTGCACGGTGAGGAAGCCGAAGCCACGGGGGTGGACGTCGAGACGGCCGGTGACGGTGCGGGGAGAAACGGAAGTATCCATGGAACAAACCTTGAGGCGCGTCTTAGCCCACTCCCACGAGGGGCGATGCGGACGCGCATGGAAAAGTGTCAGCCCCGGAGCGCGGCCAGCAGCGGGCCCGCTTCAACGGGTGCCGCCAGGGAGGGCGGACTGGCGCCGTGGACGCAGCCGGACCCACCCGCCTGACAGCCCGGCGCCGCCCACGGTTCCCCGCTGAATCCGGCTTCAACTCCACCCGACCCGGGAGGTCACCGGGTCCGATAACAAACCCTGGGGAGTCAGGGCTTTCGCGTCCCTCTGGCTCGCGGTGTACATTCGCCGCCATTCGATGAGTGGGAACAGGCTGCCGCTCGCGCAGGAAGCGCGTTCGCTGGGCAAGTATGAGGTGCTCGGACGCCTGTCGACGGGCGGGATGGCGGAGATCTTCCTCGCGTCCCAGCGGGGACTCGCGGGTTTCCACAAGCCGGTCGTGCTGAAGCAGATCCTCCCCGACATCCGCGGCGAGGAGGAGTTCGTGCGGATGTTCCTGGACGAGGCCAAGGTGACGGCCGCGTTCAACCACCCGCACATCGCCCAGGTGTATGACCTGGACATCGCGGACGGCGAGCTCTTCCTCGCCATGGAGTTCGTCCCGGGCGCCACGCTGGTGGAGGTGGCGCGCGCGTGCCGGCAGGCCAACACACCCATCCCCATGGGTTACAGCCTGATGGCGGTGCGCGACACCGCCGTGGCGCTGCACTACGCGCACACCTTCACGGATCCGCTGGGCCGCCCCTCGCCCGTCATCCACCGGGACGTGGCGGAGAAGAACATCATGGTGACGTACGAAGGCGTCACCAAGCTGCTCGACTTCGGCATCGCCAAGAGCCTGGCCCGCGCGGGACGCACCGCCGTGGGCACGGTGAAGGGCACCAGCGGCTACATGTCGCCCGAGCAGATCATGGGCGACCCACTGGATGCCCGCAGCGACCTGTTCAGCCTGGGCGTGGTGCTGCACGAGTGCCTCACCGGCATGCGGCTCTTCTACGCCAAGCAGGCCGAGGCGATGATGAACGCGGTGCTGCGCTGCGAGGTGACGCCCCCCTCGCGCACCAACAGGCACGTGCCGCCCGAGCTGGACGCCATCGTCATGCGCGCGCTGGCCCGCCGCCGCGAGGACCGGTACGCCACCACGCTGGAGTTCGCCCGCGCCATCGAGCGCGCCGTGGGGCCGCTCATCTGGCACCCCGAGCAGAGCAGCGAGCTGATGCTCCGCCTCTTCTCCGACCGGCGCGAGCAGACGCGGCAGCTGCTGCTGAGCGGACAAAGCGACGCGGAGGACACCACCGGCGTGGTGAAGCTGGCCAAGGTGATGGCCATGAGCGGGCCCGAGTCCGCCGATGCGCCGCCGAAGCCCTCGCCGCAGAAGGCCCTCACGCCACCCCCTCCCCCCCGGCGCGCCACCACGAGCGTGCCCAGCGCGGCAGTGGTGGAGAAGCCCGTCCGCACCCCCGTGCTGCGAGCCCCTCCGGGCAAGCGGCTGACGCCCCAGCCACCACCGCCCCCCGCCGACACGCTGTCCGCGCCACCTCCCGAGCCCGGGAGGCATAACGCCCCCACGGCACCAGGGCTGCCGGCGCTCCCTCCGGAGCACACCGTCCGCGCGAAGCTGCCCGCCTCCCTCCAGGACCCAGGGGCTCCACCTCCCGCATCCAGTGAGCTGGCCCCGCGGCAGGGCGCACGGGCGGCCTCGGCCGACGTGCCTCGCGCCGAGGCCCGGTCCCGCACGACGCGCACCGTGGACGGCCTCCGCGCCGCCGCAGCCCCGCCGCCGCCCGCCGAGCGCGACCTGCAGACGGCGATGATTCGCATGCCGGTGGGGCCTCCCGAGCGCGGCGGCGACACCGTCTCCGTGACACCCCCGGCGCGCCGCTCCCCCCCGCCCCGCCGCCGCCAGAGCCCCCCACCGGATGAGCAGCGCACCCTCCCGCCGGTCCCCGTGGACGCGATGGTGGAGGAAGAGGATGACGCGTCCACGCTGGACGGCCGGAGCGGCGTGTCCGAGCACACGCTCCCGAGTGAGGGCCGGTCCCCCCGGCGCCGTGGCTGGGCCAGGGTGGCCGCCGTGGGAGTGGTGGGCGTGCTGGCCCTGGGTGCCACGGGAGTGATGCTGGGATGGGACGGCGGCGCCATCTCCGGCCGGCTGAAGCCCCTGCTGGGCCAGGCCGCGCCCCCACCGAAGGCTCAGGCCCGGCTGGGGAACACGGTGGGTGGGGCCCCCAGGATGGATGCAGCGATGGGCCCAGACACGACGGCGGCCGGATCCGCGTCGAGCGTGGCGGACTCCACGGATACGGACGCGCGGGAGCAGGTCCCCGCGGGAGACGTGGACCCTGTCGCCCTGACGGATCAGGCCACGGCCCAGGTCCTCCAGCCTCTGAACGAGGGAGCCCCGGACAGCGCCAACGGGGACGAAGCCACCGTCAGGGAGCCCAGGACCTTCAAGCGCGTCCGAGGTGGGTCGCAGCGCGACAAGGTGACCGCCACGCCGGTCCGCAAGCCCCAGGCCCCGAAGGATACGGCCACGTCTTCTCCCCCGGCGAGCGAGCCCGGGTTCCTCACCCTGGTCACCGAGCCGAAGGCCCAGGTGTTCCTCGGCCGCCGGGACCTGGGCAAGACGCCGCTCTTCAATGTGAAGCTGCCCGCCGGACAACACACCCTGAAGCTGGTGGATGCCACCGACAAGGCGCACCAGGTGCCCGTGGACATCAAGTCCGGGGAGACGACCTCCGTCCGCGGCCCGTTGAGCCTGCTAGCGGACCCCTGAACCGCGGGGCAGGCAATGGGCGGCGGGCCCGGGCGTACCTTGGCCATGCCGGGGTCATCATGGCCCCTCTTTCCCTTGGAACGTGCCCATATGTCCCCCGCCCGCCTGTCGATTGTCGCCTCGTTGCTCCTGTTCGCCGCCTGTGCCCACGCGGAGGCCCCCCAGGACAGCGCGGCTGCCTCCACCAGCCGGCGGGGGGAGACCCGGGAGGTGGCTGACTTCGACGAAGTCTCGGTGAGCCACGGCATCCGGGCCGAGGTGAAGGTCGGTCCGAAGTCGGTGCGCCTGGAGGGGCCGGAGGAGCTGCTGTCCCGAGTCAACCTGCACGTGGATGACGGGAAGCTCCGCACCCAGGTGGACAAGCGCTTCTTCGAGCGGTTCCGTGGCAGCGGCATCCGCCTGTATGTCTCCAACCCGCGCGTCGAGGGCATCCACGCCAGCGGCGGCAGCCGCGTGGAGGCCGAGGCCTCCCGCACGAGTGAGTTCGATGTCGGGGCCAGCGGCGGCTCCATCGTCATCGTGCGCGGCGTGGATGCGCGCCAGGTGGAGGCCGAGGTCAGCGGTGGCTCGGAGGTGACGCTGTCCGGCCGGGCAATGGACGTCGACGTCGAGGCCAGCGGTGGCTCCGTCGTGCGCGCCCTGGACGTCCGGGGCGTGAAGACGCTGGACGCGGAGGCCAGCGGCGGCTCGCGCGTGGAGGCGGACGCCTCCGATCGAATCACCGGCGAGGCCTCCGGCGGCAGCATCATCCAGCTGGTGTCCCAACCGGCCCGCAGCGACGTGCGCACCAGCGGTGGCTCCCGCGTCATCTACAAGCGCTGATGCACGGGTCCAGTGACATGCGGGTGGGGTGAACCGGACAACGCCTGACGTGGGCGGGAGGCCGGCTTGCTCCCCGAGGGCCGGGGCGGCTGGAATGCGCGTCCCCACCCCTCGCGGAGACTCCCGCCCGATGACGCCTCCCGCCACCGCCCCTCCCGGAAACGCACCACCGCCCAAGCGCCGTGGAAGACGCCTGTGGGGCGGCGTGGGCGTCGGCGCGGCGCTGCTGGCCGGAGGGTTCTTCGTCTGGAGTCAGCAGCGGCCCGCGCCTGACGCGCATGAGGCCCACGACGCAGCCCACCCGAAACACGCGCACGCGCACGAGAAACCCCTGGCGAAACCCCAGGTCCCCCTGGAGGTGCTGGTCCAGACGGACCGCGCCGCCCGGGCCGCCGCCACGGGTGAGCGGGCAAAGGCGCGCGAGCTGCTGGCGGCCACGCTGAAGCAGGCGCCGAAGCACGCCCCGGCGCTCCTCGTGAGGGCCTGCCTCGCGCTGGAGGAAGACAACGACGCCGAGCTTCGCGAGGCGCTCCAGCAGTTGGACGCCGCCGCGCCGGGCAGCATGGAGGCGCGGCTGCTGGAGCGGTTGCACACGCTGCGCCGCGCGCCGGACATGGACTGGCAACAGGCGTTCCGCGAGGCATGGGTGGCCCTGGGACGGCCGGATTTCCAGCAGAGCGCGCTGCTGCCCGGCGCCACGCCCCTCCCCCCCGACCCGGCCGTGGCGGACGCGGTGAAGGCCGCCTGGGAGAAGGCACCCTCGGATGACGTGCGGCTGATGCTCGCCCTGGGCAGTTGGCGTCTGGAGGCGGACCAGGCGCTCTTCCTGCTGGGGCAGGTGCCCCGGCTGGAGGACCCGGCCCTCTTCGTGGCGGTGATGGATGCGCTCCGGGGCGAGGCGCTGCCACAGTCCGCGCATGCGGAGGCACGCGCCACCTTCCGCCAGAAGCTGGAGGCGCTGGCCGCCGCCCATCCGCGCGTCATGCAGCTCCAGTTGTTGTTGCTGCTGGGTGACACGGAGCCGGGCTCGGAGATGAGCGCGGCGGAGCTCGACAGCCTGGAGAAGGTGGCCGCCCTGCCCCTGTGGCGGGAGGGCACCCTCACCCGCACGTTCGAGGAAGCGAGGGGGCTGCTGGAATCCTCGGGCGTGCCGGATGTCAGCGCCACGGCGATGAGGGTGGCCTCA
This sequence comes from Pseudomonadota bacterium, assembly GCA_023426545.1. Classification (GTDB taxonomy): domain Bacteria; phylum Myxococcota; class Myxococcia; order Myxococcales; family Myxococcaceae; genus Myxococcus. The sequence goes on along the minus strand of JAFAAN010000064.1, from coordinate 16,910 downwards.
CGCAGCGTGGCGGACCGGGGCTCCTGGGTGCTGCGCACGCGCAACGTGGGCACGCGCGGCACGCTCTCGCCCGAGGGCATCCAGCGGCTCGGCCGCATCACCCGCGACATCGGCGCGCGCATGGCCGAACAACCCACGATGATGGAGCGCATGGTGGGCCTCCAGCTCTTGCGCGGCGGCGCGCAAGACATGGGGGATGAAACAAGGCGTGAGCAGGCATTGATACAACTCGACGCGTTGGAAGCCGCGGTGGCCCGTTTCCGGCAGGCAGCCATGGACCGGTGGCCCCTGCATGCACTGGCGGAAGCGCTGCTGCGCGCGAGCCTGCGCGACGAGCCCACCTACCTGCTGTCCTTCGCTCCCGCCGACGCGGCTCCGACGGCGGAGGCGCGGCAGCCGTAGGGGAGCGAGACGAGGTCTCTCGGGCCCCGGGGACTTCCACCCGGGGCCCGAGCGGGCCCCCCACGATGCCACGAAGCCGCCGCACGCCGGACCTCCAAGGTCGTCCGGGCAACCGCACTTCTTCCACGCGAGCGCCGGGAACAAGGGGGTGCCTCCCGGGCGGCCTGCGCATGGGCACCGTGGAATACCGTCCACGAACTCCAACGCTACGGTGGACGCAGAATATCGGCTGCGCCGGGCGTGTCCACCCGCCGGGTCCTGACCCCCACAAGCACCGTGGCAGGCCGGATGGGGTGTGGCCCCATCGCAGCGGCCCGTTCACGAGGAGTATGGGAGGTCGGTGATAAGCCTGAATTCCTTTCAGGGCTCGGCTGGAAGCAGCGCGATATGCGGAAAACCGCTACGTCGATATATGCGTATTCGAGAGCACCATGCGCTTCATGGGCTGGGACCTGACGGACCCCTTCTCACGCGTCCCCAGGCCGGTGGAGTGGCCGACGTGAACGCGCCGCTCGCCGTGGATGCGCGAGGCTGGCGACGAGAGGGCCGCATCCTCGACGTGCGCCGCCTGCCTCCAGACTGAGACGCCCACAAGTTCTCCACAGCGCGAGAGGCCTCGCCGCTCAGGGCTGCGGCTGCTCGTGGTGTCCATGCCCCGGACCTCCGAAGGTGCCGGACCAGGGCTCGCGCGCGGGCAGCAGCCCCGGCAAGGTGAAGCGCAGGAAGCGGGGCTGGCTGTTCGCGAAGGGCGGGTCGCACTCGCCACAGCTGAGCGCGCCATCCATGAGGAACAAGGCACCAGGTGCCAGCTCCATCGACTGCGGCAACGTGCGCGGCGCATAGTCGAGCGGGCACTGGAAGGCCTCGCTCCCGTCCCGCGCACGCACCCCCACGAGCAGCGGCCTGTCGTCTTCCGCTACCGCCTGGGTCAGCACCAGCGTCTCCGGTGAGAGGCCCGCCCCACCGCCCGGCCACGTGGCCAGCCGGAGCTCCTTGGTGGCGAGGTGCTGACCTGCCTTCAGCGCATACGTCCACGCCGGGGATAGGTCCGGCAGGCGGAAGCCCCTGAGCTGCATCGCGGTGGACGTGGCGCGCCACGCGTCCGCGCCCGCGTTCACCGTGGTGCCGGGCGCGCTGGGCACCACCACGTCACGGGTGGCCACCACGCGGCCGAGCGGCTGTGGAATGGACGTCCCCGAAGGCGACCCATCCCGCGTGCTCAGCGCCTGGAGGCCCCACTCGGGCAGCAGGAGCCCGTCCACCACCGCGAGCTCTCCGGCGCGCATGGGCTCCGTCCTCCGCCAGCGCGGCACCCCGTCCGAGGAGAAGGCCAGCAGCAGCGTGGGCGTGCCCGAGGCCAGCGGCGCCCCCACGTTCATCGTCCGCGCGAAGGCGATGTAGAGGTCGCCCACCGCGTCCGAAGCGAGGCCATAGGGGTGCGGGTGGTTGCACTCGTCGAGCAACGGATCCGTCAGCTCCTGCGCGGACACCATCCGCCCGAAGGCATCCAGCACCACCAGGAAGTAGCCGCGGCACAACGTGTCGCGCGGCTGGCCCGCTGGGTAGGACTCGAAGAGGGCGGCCAGCCGGTCCGGTGCCATCACCGCCAGCCGCGCCAGGAAGAGTGTCTGCGTCCGCGCCCGGAAGTCCGGCCGCGCGTCGCCCAGCGTGAAGGTCCACCGCGGCGAGCCCGTGTCGCGCTCCAGCAGGGACACCGTCCCGTCCGCGGGCATGTCCATGCACAGCAGCCGGTCATTCCACAGCATGCAGCGGCGCGCCCGCGCGGATGCCCGCACCGGCGCCTCGCCGGCCGCGTCCAGCAGCGGCGTGCCATAGAAGCCCGACAGCGTCACGTCCCCCTCGGGGCCCACCAGCATGTCCTGCAGCTGCTGTCCCTCCGCCTGGGCGTCGTAGCGCCAGTCCGTTCCCAGGGGGCGCGCCGGAGGCCGCTCGCACACGCCGCTCCGGCAGTGCCCCGCCTCCTGGCAGGGGCTGGCCGCCTCGCAGACGAAGCCCTCTGGCAGGTCGCGCCGCACGCAGGCCCCGTCCAGGCACACCTCCACATCCTCGCAGCGTCCGCGGCCCGCGCCGCAGAGGGTGCCGTCCGGCGCGGGGGCCGTCGCGCACCCCGTGCGCGGATCGCACGTGCCCACCTGACACGGCCCGTCCGACGGGCAGGGCGGCGCGGGCACCGACTGGCACCCATCCAGCACATGGCACACGTCCGTGGTGCAGGCATCGCCGTCGTCACAGGCGCGCGCCTCGCCCCGGCAGCGCCCCGCCTGACAGGTGGCGCCCACGAGGCAGGCGTTGCCCGGGTCGCACGCGGTGCCGTCCGGCAGCACCGACTCCACGCACCGCTCCGTCGCCATGTCGAAGGTGGCCTGCGCGCACGTCACGGGCGTGAAGCACTCCGGCACCGGCCTCGCCTCGCCCGCCAGCACCAGCTCCACCCGGCCGCCGTCCGACGCCGTCCCGGTGACGGTGACCTCGAAGCGCCCCTCCACCCGGGGCGCGAAGCGCAGGCGCACGGGCACGTCCCCCGCCAGCACATGGCCTGGCAGCGCGTCCACGGCCGAGAAGGGCGCCGGCACGTCCGTCCAGGTGACCTCCAGCGGGGCCCGGCCGCCATTCACCACCCGGACCTCGGCCTCCCGCTGGGAGCCCGGGTAGGCGGCCGGGAAGTCCACCCGCTGCGCCGACAGCCGCAGGCGCCCCACCGCGCCCGACAACGGCGCCTCCCGGCAGGCCACCCCAGCGCCCAGCGCCAGCACCAGCGCCCACAGGACGCCACCCCACCGCCCCTCCCCGGCTGCCTTCGTCGCGTGCGCCATGATGGCGTGTCCCCCCACGCTGGCGCGTATAGCCCGCCCGGAGCAGGCCCGGCCGGGCGCCCTGGCGCGGCCTCCCACCTCCCAACACTTCAGGGTCGGCGGTGACGGGGGCCGTGTTTTTTACAGGCCGTTCCCTTGCTACAGCCTGCAACCCCTCGAAATGGCTGAGTGCCAGAAAGGTACGGTTCTGGCACCGGGGGTACGGCATGACCTCTGCCGCATCCGAATGCGCCCCGTCGTCATCGCAGGCCTTCACCGTGCTGATTCCACGCGGCCTGCAGGCGGCCGTGGACGGGCTGCCGGCGGAGAGCCGCCAGGAGCTGCTCGCCGAGTTGTTCCGTCTGGCCGCCCTGGCCCGCCAGGAACAGGGCCAGCTGCCCGCTGGGAGCCCCTACACCCTGCGGCTGGACGTCGCCGGCTGTCTGGTCAGCGTGGAGCTGTCCCCATCCCGCTCGCGCCTCACCCTCTCGGGCCTGCTCAGGCCCCCTCCGCTGGAATGAGCCCGGCGATGCGCCACGGACAAGGGTGAGATGTCGCGCCGTGCCGAATACGCGGAATCCTGGGACCTGACGTACCTGGTGGAGCAGCTCCGGGAGCTGATTGGCCATGACCTGGACCTGGGAGCGTCCCTCTCCGCGGAGTTGGAGGACATCCTGGGCCGCCTGGTGCTGCGAAACCAGCGCCTGCGCATCCTGCAGCACCCAGTGACCGCGGATCAGCCCCCGGAGGACCTGGCCGGGCTCCGCGGCGCGCTGGAGGACCTGGACCGGGAGCTGATGGCCCGGCTGCCCGCGTTGCTCGAACGCCTGCGCACCGCGTTGGCTTGAGGCACCGGCGCTCGGAGTCCACAGGCACTTCATCCCCAGCGCCGACGGCTTCTTCTAAAGGTTCATAGAGGTATTGATCTATTGGTAGAAGTAGTAGGGGCCGTGGACTTGGGGACAAGTCAGCAACCTCGCGAGAATCCTCACGAATTTCGGATGTGCTACATGTGGGTAAATTGGCGGTTATCCCCGGGAACCCACAGGTGTTGATCCACGGCGGGGGTTCTCCACAGCCACTCCCCCGCTGTCCACAGGCCATCCACAGCATCGCAGTGGAGGCAGGGAAGACCCCCCGTCCCAGCGAATTCTCACGAGACGTCCGCCCCGTACATGCCTGTTATCGTCTGGGCGGAGATGTGCCCCGACAGCGGGGTGCCGGCGGAGGGTTTCCCCATCGACTTCTATCGGGGTGAGCGCATCGGGAAGTATGAGGTCGTCACGCAGCTCTCCGTGGGAGGCATGGCGGAGCTGTTCCTGGGCTTCACGTCCGGGCCGGGGGGCTTCCGCAAGTTCGTGGTCATCAAGCGGGTGCTGCCGGACGCGCGGGACAACGCGCAGTTCGAGCGCATGTTCCTGGATGAGGCGCGCATCACCGCGGCCTTCAACCACCCGAACATCGCGCAGGTGTTCGACCTGGGGCAGGAGGACGACGGGCTCTACCTGGCCATGGAGTTCATCGCCGGGCAGAACCTGAACCAGATTACCGGCGCGTGCCTGCGCCGCAAGGAGCAGCTCCCGCTGGCCTTCACGCTGTCGGTGGCGCGCGACGTCTGCATGGCGCTGCACTACGCGCACACCTACCGCTCCCCCTCCGGCGCGCCCAGCCCGGTCATCCACCGCGACGTCGCCCAGAAGAACATCATGGTGACGTACGACGGCGTGGTGAAGCTGCTCGACTTCGGCATCGCGAAGGCGAAGGACAGCCTGGAGCGCACCAGCGTCGGCACGGTGAAGGGCACCACCGGGTACATGTCCCCGGAGCAGGTGCGGGGCGACGCGCTCGACGGGCGCAGCGACCTGTTCTCCGTGGGCGTGATGATGCACGAGCTCATCACCGGCGCGCGCCTGTTCGCGGGCAGGAACGAGCGCGACGAGATGATGAAGATTCTGGAGGCGCCCATCCCCTGGCCCTCGCTCGTGGCGCCGCACGTGCCGGAAGAGGTGTCCAAGGTGGTGATGCAGGCGCTGGAGCGCAGCCGCGAGAAGCGCTTCGCCAATGGCCGGGACATGGCCCGCGCGATTGAAGCGGTGGCGGGCAACAAGATGATGATGGACGCGCACGACCGCGCCGCGCTGATGCAGGACCTCTTCGCGGAGCGCATGTCCGCCACGCGCGTCATGCTGGAGTCGGCGGACGGCACCACCAGCGACGTCATGCTGGCGTCGGCGAAGCGCGCGCTCCGCAGCGACGACGGGCCCTACCTCCCCGAGCGGAAGGACGAGGTCACGCCCCGGCAGGGGGTGGCGGGGATGCCGCGCAAGCCCTCGCGCAAGGTGCCCGCGGCGGCGCCCCGGAAGCCGGGCGACGCGAGCACGCCTCCGCCATCCGAGGGCGGCTTCTCGAACGTGGCGTGGGGGCTGGTGCTGGCGGTCATCCTCGTGGGGGGCGGCTACGCCGCGTGGTACCTGTCGCAGGTGCTGAACGGGGCCGGGGAGGAGGAAGAGGACACGCGCACGCTGCGCACGCTGCCCTCCCATGACCCGAGGATGCCCGTCCACCTGGGGCCGGGCTCGGAGGGGCGCGAGGCGCAGGCGAAGGCGGAAGCTCCCGCGGCACCCTCCGAGGAGGACGCCCGGCAGAAGGCAGAGGTGGCGAGCCCCCGCTCGGCGAAGGGCAGGGGCAAGCTGACGCTGGTGGTGCTGCCGGAGTCGGACGTCTTTCGCGGGAAGAAGAAGCTGGGCCGCACGCCCATGTTCAACGTGGCGATGCCCGCGGGCGAGCACGACCTGACCATCATCGGCCCTGACGGGAAGAAGCGCATGCTGGCGGTGCCCATCGAGCCGGGAGAGACGGCCCAGTTCCGGCTGAAGCTGGCGGAAATCCCCGAGCGTTGAACAACCACGCGGTGATTGAGGGGCGCCGCGGGGGGGCACTTGGTTATCCTCGCGCTCCCCCCTTGATTCCGGACTGCATGGCCCCTCTGACCATTGGCTTCTTGATGGACCCGCTCGAGACGGTGCGGGTGGACCACGACTCCACGTTCGCGCTGATGCTCGAGGCGCAGAAGCGCGGCCACCAGGTGCGCTACTTCGAGCAAGGCTGGCTGCGCTTCAACGGGACGTGCGCGGAGGCGCGCATGCGCCACGTCACCGTGCGCCGCGACCTGGGACGGCACTTCGACATCCATGACGACGCCCCCCACCCCGTGTCCTCGCTGGACGTGCTCTTCATGCGCAAGGACCCGCCCGTGGACGCGGAGTTCCTCCACGCCACGCAGCTGGTGGAGCTGAACGGCACGCGGCCGCCCCCCGTCTTCATCAACGAGCCAGCGGGCCTTCGCGACGCGAACGAGAAGCTCTTCGCGCTGCGCTACCCGGACCTGATGCCGGACACGCGCATCACCGGCGAGATGCCGCTGCTGCTGGACTTCATCGCGAACAACCCGGCGGGCACCATCATCAAGCCGGTGGACGGCTTCGCGGGCAAGGGCATCCTCTTCCTGTCCCCGTCGGACCGGAACGCGCGCTCCGCGGTGGACCTGCTCACCCGGAGCGGCCGCGAGGCCGTGGTCGCGCAGGCCTACATCCCGGAGAGCCGGCAGGGGGACAAGCGCATCATCCTGGTGGACGGTGAGCCGGTGGGCGGCGTGCTGCGCATCCCCTCGGAGGACGACCACCGCGGCAACATGGCCGCGGGCGGCGTGGCCCGCAAGGCCGTGCTCACGCCCAGGGACCGGGAGATTTGCGAGCGCCTGAAGCCGGAGCTGCGCCGGCGCGGGCTGCGGCTGGTGGGCATCGACGTGATTGGCGACTACCTCACCGAGGTCAACGTGACGAGCCCCACCGGCCTGGTGGAGGCGAACCACCTGGACAACGTGTGCGTTGAGGCCGAGGTGCTGGACCTGGCGGAGCGGCTCGTCGCCGAGCGCGCCGCGAGCCGTGTCCCCTGACGCCGGGCTTCGTGGCCCCGCGGCGCCGCTCTCAATGAATCCTGGTTCATGTTTCATCGCGATGCGACGCGACGCGCCTTGAATCCGTGACTCCCGGAGGAGTCAGGTCTTGGGCCGCGGCCGCCCTCCCCCCACTCGCGGCGGCCGGGGAGAGTCACCTCATGCTCAAGCAGCGCCTCCGCCGTTCCTGGCCCTGGTCGCGGTTCGCCGGAGTGTCCCTCGCCGCGGGAGTGTCCGTGGCCATGGCGGGCTGTGGCCCGGCAGAGGACGGGCCGGCGGCCGTCGACGCGCCGCTGGCCGAGCAGCACGCTTCCCTGCTCGCGCAGGTGACGAGCTTTGGCAGCAACCCCGGCAACCTGCAGATGTTTCGCCACGTGCCGTCCGGCATGCCAGCCAACGCGCCGCTGGTGGTGGTGATGCACGGCTGTACGCAGAAGGCCGCGGGCATGGAGGGCAGCGGCTGGTCCGCGGCGGCGGACGTCTACAAGTTCTACGTCGTCTATCCGCAGCAGCAGAGCGGCAACAACATGACCAGTTGCTTCAACTGGTTCGAGCCCGGTGACATCACCCGGGACCGGGGCGAGGCGCTGTCCATCAAGCAGATGGTGGACACGATGAAGGCCACGTACTCCATCGACCCGGCGCGGGTGTACGTGGCGGGCTTCTCGGCGGGCGCATACATGGTGCCGGCGCTGCTGGCCGCGTATCCGGACGTCTTCTCCGGCGGGGCCATCCACTCCGGTGGCCCGTACCGGTGCGCCTCCTCGATGACGGAGGGCTTCAGCTGCATGAGCCCTGGCGTGAACCGCACGCCGGCCGCGTGGGGGGACCTGGTGCGTAGCGCGTATCCGGGCTACGCGGGCCCGCGTCCGCGCGTCACCCTCTGGCATGGCACCAGTGACTACACGGTGAACGTGATGAACCTCACCGAGGCGATGGAGCAGTGGACGAACGTCCACGGCATCGACCAGACGCCGGACACGGTGGAGACGGTGTCCGGCTTCCCGCACAAGGTGTACCGGGACGAGGCGGGCCATGCGCTGGTGGAGACGTGGGAGCTCACCGGCATGGGCCACGCGGTGGCCATGGACGCGCAGTTCCAGTTCCCGGGTGGCACCGCGGCGTGTGGAGCGGTGGGCGCATACCTGAGCGACGTGAACCTCTGCTCCGTCTACCACCAGGCGCGGTTCTTCGGGCTGACGGAGGAGGGGGGCCCCACGGGGGACACCACGCCGCCCACCGTCAACGTGACGTCGCCCGTGCGCGGGGCGACGGTGAGCGGCACCGTGGACATCATCGCGGACGCGGCGGACGCGGTGGGCGTCACCCGGGTGGAGTTCCTGGTGAATGGCGAGGTGGTGGCCACGGACACGCAGCCGCCGTATGCGTTCGCGTGGAACACCACCGCGGTGTCCAACGGACAGCACACGTTGGGGGCGCGTGCGTTCGACGCCGCGGGCAACCAGGCGACGGACAACGACACGGTGGTGACGGTGAGCAACAGCGGTTCACCGGCGCCGGTGACGGTGCAGTTCACCAGCATCGCGGCGGAGGACGGCTACCTGAAGGCGAGCGCGGATGGTGCTGGCGCGGCGCTGGGGCTGATGACGAACCTGGCGCTCGGGCGGGGGACGGACGGGAAGTACAACCGCTCCTTCCTCTCCTTCGACACGTCGGGTCTGCCGGACGGCGCCACCGTGACGCGGGCGTTCCTGACGGTGAGCTACGCGTCCGGCTCGGGTGACCCGTGGTCGACCCCTGCGGGGAACACGCTGGTCATCGACGTGAAGACGGGGACGTTCAACGCGGCGAACACGGAGGCGGCGGACTGGGCGGCCTCCGCCACGGCGGACGGTGTCACGGCCATCGACCGGTTCAGCGCCGGGACGAAGAGCTCCGGTGACTTCAGCAGCGAGGGGCTCTCCGCCATCAACAAGCTGGGGAAGACACAGTTGCGGCTGCGCTTCACCCAGGCGCAGGCGGCGACGCAGTACCTCTTCGTTCGGGACGGCGCGAACGCGGTGCTGACGGTCGTCTATACGCCGTAGCGCCGCGCCCGCTGGATCGAGGTGGGCGCTGGCTCAAACCGGCGCCTGCTTCATGAGGGCCGCGAGCGCATCCCTACACCGTGTACAGCGCTCCCGGAGCTCGGTGCCCAGCTCCGGCACCTGCTCCAGCCGGCTCCAGTACGCCAGGGCGTGCTGGGCGGCGTCGGCCCAGACGTCGAGCGTCTCCGAGGTCGGAGGCCGCGGCTCGAAGGTGCGTTCGATGATGCTCGTGCCCACCGGGGCGAACAGCATTGGGAGCATGTCGTAGGCCGGCGCGAGCTTGAATCGCTTCGGTCCCTCTACGAAGAAGGAGAGGTTGCCGAAGTGCCGGTCGGTGTTGCCGGTGAGTTGTCCGAAGGTGTCGAGCCAGCGAATCCTCTGCGCATCCTCGGCGCTGATGCAGCCGCTCTGGAGGAGGTACCTCGCCGCGCTGGTCCAGGTGCTCCCCTTGCCGTCATGACCGAGGTACTCGTTGTCGATGGCTCTGAGTGAGAGCAGTGCCTTGCGGCCTCTGTCTCCGATGCGGTCGAAGCGTTCGACTTCGAGGAACTGGTAGCCCTCGACGTTGAGGGAGCGCGTGGTTGCAGCGGGAATTCCGGCCGCGCGGACCGCATCGAGCGCCAGCCCCTCGCACACGAGCAGCTCTCTCCAGCGCTGGGCGGCGGCACTGTCGTCGCCTGCCGCGAACTTCACCAGCACATGACGCCCTTCGGTGTACGCCGTGAACTTGGGCTGTTCGCCTCCCGCCGAGGAGCCTGCCTCGCTCGACATCGAGGAGCGGGCGAGCTCCGGGTACCGCGCCTGGGTCGCCGGCCGGAGAGGGGTTGCGAGGAACCGATCCAGGGACGCCGCGCCGATGATTCGGTCCCCGACGCAGTCATCACCTCGCAGCGCGAGCGCGATGAGCTGGTGGTCTTCCGTCCAGTCGGTGATGCGAGGCGGAAGTCCCAGCTCCGGGTGACGGCTCGCGAAGCCACGGCCCAGGTATCCCTGGGGACTCATGTCGGCGGCGAAGGGCGGGAGCCCGACGAACCGCTCGCCCGAGCCGTCTTCCTGCGCGATCCAGCATCCACCGTTCCATAGGGGATGGAGGGCCCCTGCTGCGTGGGGACGACCCGCTTCATCGACCCGGTAGAGGGGAATCTCCGTCCCCAGGGAAGCGATGGTCCGCGTCCGCGCATAGCGCGTGGCTGGCCCCTGCCCCATCCGGCAGACGTTCGGGCCCGCGGAGGCAAGGAGCCGCGACACCGTCGGGCGGGACACCCGAAGCTGTCCTGCCAGCTCGCTCCCTCGCATTTCGGCCTGACGTCCGAGGACGGCCAGGAGTTGGTCCAGAGTCGCCATGAACAGATTCCTGAAAAGATTCGTGAAGATATCGCTGAGTGATATCGCTAAGTGATATCTCTGACTAACTAGCTGATATCACATGAAAATTCGGGGGTGGCTGACCGCTACGGGGCCGATTTCGTCGCTCTTTTGAGGAGATCCACTGCCCTGAAGGCAGCCGATTGGGGCTGCCATGCAGTGCTCACGAGGTTCCTGCCGCAGCGCTTGGGCCTGGGACGCGCGTTGGGTAGGAATCCTCCCTCTCATGCCTGAACCCACCCCTGCCGGGCCCGGTCCGGACGAAACGCTCGACTCCATTGGCACGGCGGGGGTGCGGGTGCTCCAGCGGAGGACGGGCTACCGCTTCACCCTGGACGCGGTGCTGCTGGCCCACTTCGCGGCCTCGGAGGGGGCCCCTGTTCCGGGGCGGATGCTGGAGCTGGGCGCGGGCAGTGGCGTGGTGTCCTTCCTGCTGGTGAAGCAGTTCGGCCTGGGGCCCCTGGACGCGCTGGAGCTCCAGCCCGGGGTGCACGCGCGGCTGGAGCGGGCCGTGGTGCTCAATGCCTGCGAGGCCCAGGTGAGGCCCCTGCTGGGCGACCTGCGGCGGATCCGCGAGCTCGTGCCCGGAGGGCAGTACACCCACGTCCTGTCCAACCCGCCGTTTCGTCTGGCCGACGCTGGCGTCCGCAGCCCGGATGACGAGCGCGCCCTGTCCAAGTCGGAGGTGGCGTGTGACGCCCCGGCCGTGGTGGCCGCGGCCCGGTACGCGCTGGCGCCCGGGGGCGGGGTGAGCCTGGTGTACCCGGCGGCGCGCGTGGCCGAGGTGCTGGGCCTGCTCTCCCAGGCGAAGCTCCATCCCACGGTGCTGCGCTTCGTCCACGCGCGCGCGGACGCACCCGCCACGCGCTTCCTGGTGCACGCGCTGAGGGACCGGGGCCGGGGGCTCGCCGTGCGCTCGCCCCTCATCGTCCATGGCGAGGGCCCGGGTGGCTACTCCGCCGAGGTGGCCGCGTTGATGGAGCCGCCCCTCGCGGAAAGGACCTGAGCCAGTCGCCTCGGCGGCGTGGAGCTACAGCGGGTCCGTGAGCGGCTTCGAGTTCGTCACCTGCACGCCCCTGTCCTCCGACGCAGTGACGAACACTTCGTGGCCCGCGGGCACGTCCACCGTCGAGCGCCGCACCTCCCCGCCCACCGTGAAGTCCACCTCCAGGGCATGCGCGCCCGGCGGCACGTCGCGGATGCTCAGGTTCGCCGCGTTGCTCGTGCCCCGGCGCTGCCCATCCAGCATCACGGTGCACGGCTTCGGGCAGCGCACGTGGAGCAGAGAGGTCTCCGCCGAGGTCCGCTCCCTCTGCTCGGTGAGCAGCACGCGCCCCTTGGCGTCAGCCTGAATCGTGACCTCCGCGCCCCCTGGAACGTCCACGTACCCCACGAACTGCTGCCGGTCGAAGAGGCCACCCGTGGCCTCCACGCGCCGGTTGCCGGGGGCCACGTCCCGGAACTCCCAGGTCCGCGTGTCCCGCCGGAGCCCGCGCTTCCCGTCGAGCAGTACGGTGCAGGCGTCCCGGCACTTCACGATGGCCACGCTCGGCGCCTTCGACGTGGAGGGCGGCTGCGGAGGGTTCGGCTCGGCCCACTCCGGCGTGCCGGGCATGGGGGTGCTGCCGGGCTCGACGATGACGCGCTTGTTGCTGGCCAGGAAGATGTCCGCGGTGGCCACGTCCGGGATGACCACGAAGCTGCCGGCGAGCGGCCGGTTCAGCAGGCCGGTGGCATCGATGCGGCGCGGGCCCGACGCGATGCCCTTGAACTCCCAGGTGGCGTCATCCACCCGGAACCCACTCTTTCCGTCCAGCACCACCGTGCACTTCTCCGTGCAGCGCACCCGGACGGCGACGCCGTCTTCCGCGAGCGCGGGGGCGGACAGCAGCAACGACAGGGACAGGAATGGCCAGCGGAGGAACATGGTGAGGTGACAGCCTCGTGCCAGTGGGTATTCACGCGGGGCCCGCGCCAGAGGCAGGGGGCGCCGCCACGCCGTGGAAGCCGGACCGGCGAGGACGCCAGTATGCCCACCGGGCGAGGGAGGCGGAATCGCCGCGGCGTGCCACGCGCCCGGCCCGGGCCCAACCTATCCAGGTTCCCAGCACTGGCCCCAGGCCCTCTGCAAGGAGTGGAAGGAATGAACGTGGCGACCCTGACCGAGCAACCGAGCATCCTCAAGGCGGCGGCCCTGCTGCCGCCGCGCCTGTCGCTCGGGTCGACAATGGTGGTGCACGGCGTGACCAAGCTCCGCCGCGAGGGCACCGAGCTGAATGTGGGCTTCTTCGAGCAGGTCGGCATCAAGCCGGGCAAGCCCTGGGTCATCGCCACCGGCGTGGCGGAGGTGCTCGCCGGGCTGAGCTCCATCCTCGGCATCGCCACGCGGCCCGCCGCCCTGGCCATCCTCGTCACGCAGGCCGTCGCCGTGGCCAAGGTCCACGGCTCCAAGGGTTTCGACATCACGAAGGGCGGCTACGAGTTCAACCTGGCGTTGGGGGCCATCGCGCTCGGCCTGCTGCTGCGGGGCCCCGGTCCGATTTCCGTGCACGGCGCCATCGAGCGCAAGGTGAAGCGCAGGGAGCTGCGGCGCCTGCGGCTGCTGCCACGCCAGCGCCGCGGCTCGGTGCTGCTCGACGCGCTGGGCTGAGCCCCCAGCCTGGGCCCCGGGCGCGGCACACATCGAGCGGTGAGGTGCGTGCCGCCTGTCCGGTTGCTACCAGGGCGAGAGCGTCTCCCCTGTCACAGAATCCCCGGAGGGCCTCTAGAATGGCGGGACATGCCCTCGTCCGTCTTCCTCCTGATGGCGCTCGCGACCACGCCGGGTGCCGCCTCGGCGCGTGAGCCTGCTTCCGCTCCGCGCGTCTCCTCCTCGCAAGTCTCCACCGCGGGGCTGCTCTCCACCGCGGGCGCCAGCGCCGTGGGCGCCGCGGCCCTGGCCATGGGCAGGAGCATTGCCCCGCGCGCTCCGCTGGCCGATCCGGACGTGAGCTACGCCCGGGGCGTCGAGGCGCTCCAGGCGAAGGACACCCCCACCGCCATCGCCGCGCTGTCCGCGTGCGTGGAGGCCGAGCCCTCGCGCGTGGACTGCCGCTGGGAGCTGGGCTGGGCGCACTCGCTGGAGGGCCAGTGGACGGAGGCCTTCACGCAGTGGACGGAGGTGCAGAAGCTCCAGCCGGACCACCCGGACCTCGAGTCCGCGCTGGCCCAGGCCCGCGGGCAGGCCATGCTCCAGGCGAAGCTGTCGCAGGAGCCGCAGGCCCTCAACCGCCCTCCCCCGCCGGCCGACGCCAAGGTGCGCATCCGCGCGGTGGGGGATGTCATGCTGGGCACCACGGTGCCGGAGGGCCACCTGCCCCCCGATGGCGCGGGCAGCGTGATTGCCGGCGTGCGCCCGCTGCTGGAGGACGCGGACCTCACCTTCATCAACCTGGAGGGACCGCTGTGCGACACGGGCGAGACGAAGAAGTGCCGCTCGTCGAACAACTGCTACGCGTTCCGTTCGCCCACGGAGTACGGCCAGTACCTGAAGGAGGCCGGGGTGGACCTGGCGTCCACGGCCAACAACCACTCGGGTGACTTCGGTGAGGAGTGCCGCCGCGCGACGGAGGCCACGCTGGACGCGCTGGGCATCGCGTGGAGCGGCGCTCCGGGCACGGTGGCCACGGTGGAGCGCAACGGGCTGCGCATCGGCATGGTGGCGTTCCACACGTCGCCCTCGTGCAACCACCTCAACAACCTGGCCACCGCGACGGGGCTGGTGCGCGTCGCCGCGGCCGAGCACGACATCGTCGTCGTGTCGTTCCACGGTGGCGCGGAGGGCAGCAAGGCGCTGCACGTGCCGAAGGGGCGGGAGAAGTTCTTCGGGGAGGACCGGGGGGACTTGCGGGCCTTCTCGCGCGCGGTGGTGGACGCCGGCGCGCACCTGGTCATCGGCCATGGCCCGCACGTGGTGCGCGGCATGGAGTTCTACAAGGGCCGGCTCATCGCCTACTCGCTGGGCAACTTCGCCACCTACGGCCGCTTCAACCTGCGCGGGCCGCAGGGCCTGGGCATGGTGCTGGAGGTCGAGCTGAACCGCGACGGCGACTTCACGGCGGGCCGCATCCTGCCCACGAAGCAGGTGGACAGGGGCATCGCCATGCCGGACCCGAAGGGCGCCGCCATCAAGCTGGTGCGCGAGCTCACCGAGGCGGACTTCCCCGAGACGGGCGCGCGCATCTCCGAGGACGGTGCCGTGAAGGTGCGTGGCGGGCGGCCCGTCTCCTCGCTGGACCTGCGGCGATAGCGCGGCGCTTCGCACGCGGGTAGGCCGAGGTGCGCCGCTCGTGGCGTGAAGCCGGGAAGCCCCGCCATGCCCGCCGGGTGAAGCGCGGCTGCTGGGTGCATCCCAGGTTCCGTCATAGCGGCTCAAAGCATCTGACGGCCCCTACAGGCATGTCGCACGGCCCCGGGCTACAAAAGTCCTCGCCGTGCGCACACTCCGACTGCCACGCCTCTCCTCGCTTCGAGCCTTCGAGCACCCCGGCTACTTCGCGGTCTGGGTGGGAGCCCTGGTGTCCACCATCGGCACCTGGATGGAGACGGTGGCCATGGGGGTGTACGTCACCGAGGCCACCGGCCGCGCCGAATGGACGGGTGGCATCGTCGCCCTCACCTTCCTGCCCGCCGTGGTGCTGTCCCCCGTGGGCGGGGCGCTCGCGGACCGGTTCGACCGGCGCACCTACGTCGCCGTGGGCACGGTGGTGCAGCTCGTGCTCGCGGGCGTGTTGACGCTGCTGGCCTTCACGCACCGGCTCAGCGTCCCCGTCGTGGGCGTCATCTCCTTCTTCCACGGCTGCGCGAACACGCTCATCAACCCGGCCTTCTCGGCGATGCTCGCGGCGCTCGTTCCGCCCAGGGATTTGCACAGCGCCATGAGCCTCAACTCGGCGCAGTTCAACCTGGGGCGCATCATCGGCCCGGCGCTCGCGGCGCTGGTGCTGGGCATGGGCGGGACGTCCTGGGCGCTGCTCGTCAACACGCTGTCCTTCGTCGCGGTGCTGGTGGCGCTGGCGCAGGTGAAGTCGCTGAAGCGCGGGGTGGTGGAGGCTGGACAGGGCCTCTGGAAGCAGATTGCCCGTGGCTTCTCGGTGGCGCGCGGCGACCCGGAAATCTCGCTGATGCTGTGGGGCACGCTGCTCACCGCGGGCCTGGTGGCGCCCTTCATCGGCCTGGTGCCGGTGTTCGCCATCCGCGTCTTCGGTCAGGGCGCGGGGGCCACGTCGCTGCTCGTCACCTGCCAGGGCGCGGGCGCGGTGACGGCCGCGCTGCTGGTGGGCACCCTGGTGGACCGGCTGGGCCAGCGCAGGCTGCTGGGCCTCGCGGCGACGTCCATTGGCGGCGTGTCCACGCTCTACTGGCTGTCGCCCACGTTGCAGGTGGCGGCCGCCGTCATCTTCGTGCTCGGCGCCAACTACATGATGCTGATGAGCGGGATGCACGCCTACTGCCAGTCGCGCGTGCCCCACGAGATGCAGGCGCGGATGAGCAGCCTGTACAGCATGGTGCTGGGCGGCGCGTATGCGTCTGGCGTGTGGGGCCTGGGCGCGCTGGCGGACCGGCTGGGCCTGCGCTTCGTCACCGTGAGCGCCAGCGTGCTGTTCCTCGCGATGGCGCTCACGCTGCGCCTGCTGCGCCTCCGCGGCGTCGACGGGGCCAGCGCGTAGGAGCGCCGCCTGTGGGTAACTTGGGGATGTCTGCGTGCGCCCCCGCCTCCCTCGTGAGCCGTGCGGCCGGGCATGCCCACGGCGTGCCGTGGGGACCTTGGTGCTCCGGGAGCGCGCTCCGAGATTGAAGCTCGGAGCAGCACCCAATTCGACGAGGAGGGAGCCATGTCCAACAGGAAGTACGACCCGTACACGGGAGGCAAGGAGGCCGCCAGCAAGCCCCCCTACGCTCCGGACCGCGTGGAGCGGGGGCTGGAAGCCGATGACACCCTGCCGCTGTATGCCGCGGACTCCATCCGCGATACGCGGGAGCAGAAGTTCGCGCTCGACAGCGACGCCGAGGTGGGCGGCCACGTCCCCGACGTCCGCAGCCCCATCGACGAGGCGGATGAGCTGGAGCGCGAGCGCCGGGGCCGTGAGCAGGCCGAGGAGCGCCAGGTCCCCGAGGAGGAAGACGCGGAGCGCAACCGCTGAGCCCCGGTTGTCGAGGTGGGGATGCCTCGAAGGTGGCCCCAGCGGGCCCGGGAGGGTGCGCCCACCTCGGGGCGCCGCCGGGTCCGTGCCGGACTCGCTGGCGGGGGGCGCGGGGCCATGCGGCCCTCCGGCGACGGCACTGCGT